>JAJFFJ010000100.1 GCA_021776685.1 Alphaproteobacteria bacterium | reverse complement strand
CGGAGTTAACCAAAGTACAGAAAAAATGGGGGGAATGTCTTCATAACCGCCCTTTTTACGCGTATGCTTAGTTGGAGTTACAGATTGTTAACCTGCGGCGGGGCTTTATCGGCGTGGGAGTGCAGTCATAGCGTTGCGAAGCCGCCCATATTGGGGTTGGCCAGGGGCAACGCAGGAGACGCATGGATGCTGGCCTATTCCAGCAGCAAGACGGCCTCTACCGGCGCAGCAAAGCGACGTGCCGCAATCTTGGCGATTGCGGCCGGCGCATTGGTGCTGAGCGCCTGTGACGATGGCCGCGCCTTCAAGAATCAAAGCCAGCAGGGCCAGAGCGCCAAGCTGGTGGTGCCCGACACCCTGACGCCGCCCGTGCGGGTGATGCCAGTTACTGGCGCCCCCGCCCGCTGGAAGCTGCACGATCGGGTTGCGGACGCATTGCGCCAGAGGGATATTCCGGCCGGGGTGAAGATGCGTGGCAGCCATGTTTATGTGCTGCGTGGGCGGGTTGTGCAGATCAATCCCGCCGGCCCCCAGACCCAGGTCACCGTCAAGTGGCGCCTTTTGGATGGGAACGGCACCCAGGTGGGCGAAGTCACCCAGATGGCTGCGATCCCGAACAATCAAACCGGCGCCGCAAAGGACAGTTCCGACGACGTCACCCAGGCGATGGCAGATGCAGCAGCGGAAAGCCTGTCGCCGATCGTGCCGAGCAGCCGGCTGCGGACCTCGCAACAGGCGATGACGGGATTGCCGTCCAAGCGCATCCGCCGGGAATATGAAAAGCGCAATCCGGTTACCGCCATTGGCAAAGGCGGCAAAAAACAATCCGGTCTGAGCCGCAATTTGTTGAAGCCAGGCAAGACCGACGATGGCCGTAAGGCCGTGACAGGGAGCGCCGGCGGGACCGCTGCGCCGAAGACTGCGCTCGGCCGCCGTGGGGCGGGGAAGAGCCCTCTGTCAAAAAACCTGATGCAAAAGAAACCGCTGCGGGTTCCGGCCGGCAAGCGGAAGGCCTTGCCAGTGCCAGGTAAAAAGTCATCAACCGGCTCTAATACGCAAAAGCGCGTAACGCCTACAGCCCGCCGAGACCGGCGGCCGGAGCGCGTCTCGGGCACTACGTCCAATGCGCGCCGGGCACCAGTTACCCGCACCCCTGCCGCGCCCAGCGGAACGATGGAAGATCTGTTCAGGCGCAACCCGACCCGAACCGAACAAGAGGACGGTGTTGTGGCCCGCCGGGATGCCCCGGCGCGCAAGACCGCAGACAAGACTGTAAGAACGCCTCCGGCACGCCGGACCCGCCAGATTGCAGCGGCGCCGAAAATGGTTCGCGCCCAGCCCCGCCGCACACAGGCTCGTCGAACTCAGACCCGCCGAACTCAGGCCCGCCGCCGGGCCTTGCGCCGTAACCCCAAAAAGCAGACCCGTGCCATCAACACGGCACGCCGTGTGCGAACCGCACGCGATGTGGTGCCGGGCCGTCGCGTCTACTGGGTACAGATCGGCTCCTATCGCTCGCGCCTCGTGGCGGAGCGCCGGTGGCGCGCCGCGCGCCGTGCCGGTGGACAGGCCCTGCATGAAGCCAACCGCCGGATCATGCGGGCGAAGGTTGAGCGCCGAGGCGTTTTCTATCGAATCCAGGTGGGCCCCTATACTCGTCGCAAAGCTGCGACCACCGTCTGCCGCACTCTGCGGGACCGCGACATCGCCTGCTTCCTGTACCGCGAGACCGAGCAAGCTTCCCTGCCAGTCACACGCGCGGGCGGACCCCGTCTGAAGCCCAAGGCCCACCGCGTCACACGGGCAATACTGCGCAGCAAACCGCGGACCGGGCCTGCCACGCCTAAGGCGGCACGCAAAGGGGTCCGCGTAAAAATCACTGACGGCCCGCGCATCAGCCCTGACCCACGCCCAGACAAAGCGCCGGTCAGCACCAGCCCCGGCCTCCCCGGACTCAAAAACTAGACGCATTCGCCATCTATTGACCGACGTGTCTGCATCCTGCGCTGACGTTGCGCTGGGCAAGGCCGCCTGCATTGCGTATTTTGCCGTCAGCCTGAACACAGGGCAGACACAGGACGGAGCGGCGCGAATGGCCTATTGGCTGGTGAAATCAGAACCGGGCGCATGGTCGTGGGACGACCATGTGAAAGCCAAGGTCGCGGAATGGGACGGCATCCGCAATTATCAGGCCGACAACAACATGAAGGCCATGAAGAAAGGCGACAAAGCCTTCTTCTATCACTCGATCGACGAGAAGCAGATTGTCGGCCTCCTCGAGGTGGTGAAAGAGCACTATCCCGACAACACAGATGCGAGCGGCCGGTTTGGCATGGTTGACTTCAAGGCCATTAAGGCGATGACCGAGCCGGTGACACTGGCCCAGGTCAAGGCGGAGCCAGCGCTTCAGGAGATGGCGCTGGTGCGCCAGACGCGCTTGTCGGTCATGCCGGTGACGGCGGCGGAATGGAAGACGATCCTTAAGATGGGCAAGACCAAGCCCTGATACTGCGCCGGCGGTTTGCGTTTACGCAGATTCGCCATAGAGTCGAACGGATATCAAGACGGACATGGCAGCCATGGCTTGCGCCTGCGATGTTTGAAACCAGTTTGGAATGAAGTTGGGAATGGGGGAATAATCGCATGTCACAGTCGCACATCTATCCGGTTCCGGATGACTGGGCCAAGCGCGCCTGGATCAACAACGAGAAATACGAAACCCTCTATCAGCGCTCGATCGAGGATCCTGAAGGCTTCTGGGCCGAGCAGGCGGAGCGGATCGACTGGATTCGGAAACCGACCAAGATCAAGAACGTGGACTACGGTCCGCCGGACGTATCGATCAAATGGTATGAGGACGGAATCCTCAACATTTCCTACAACTGTCTGGACCGGCATCTGGAAAGCCGGGGCGACCAGGTGGCCATTATCTGGGAGGGCGACGAGCCCACCGACGACAAGAGCATCACCTACCGCGAGCTTCATGCAGAAGTGTGCAAATTCGCCAATGCCCTGAAAGGCCAGGGGGTTGGCAAGGGCGACCGGGTCACGATCTATCTGCCGATGATCGCGGAAGCCGCCGTCGCCATGCTGGCTTGCGCACGCATTGGTGCGGTTCACTCGATCGTCTTTGGCGGATTTTCACCTGACGCACTGGCCGGACGGATCGACGATTGTGATTCAACCTGTGTTATTACGTCGGACGAAGGCATCCGGGGGGGCCGCAAGATACCTCTGAAGGCCAACACCGACGCCGCCATCAACATCGCCGGCAAGGTGAAAACGACCGTCGTCATCAAACGGACCGGCGGCGACATCAACTGGGTCGACGGCCGGGACGTCTGGTATCACGAGATCATGGATGGTGCTTCGGCGGACTGTCCGCCCGAGCCCATGGGCGCGGAAGATCCACTCTTCATCCTCTACACGTCCGGATCCACCGGGAAGCCCAAGGGCGTTCTGCACACAACAGGCGGCTATTCCGTCTTCACGGCGGTGACCCACCAATATGTCTTCGACTATCACGACGGCGATATTTACTGGTGCACTGCGGATGTGGGCTGGGTCACCGGGCACAGCTATATCGTCTATGGCCCGCTGCAGAACGGCGCCACCACGCTCATGTTCGAGGGGGTGCCCAACTATCCGGACAATTCCCGCTTCTGGCAGGTCTGCGACAAGCATAACGTCAACATTTTCTACACCGCGCCCACGGCCATCCGCGCGTTGATGCGCGAGGGCGACGGACCGGTCAACGCCACGAGCCGCAAGAGCTTGCGCTTGCTCGGATCCGTGGGCGAGCCGATCAACCCGGAAGCTTGGGAGTGGTATTACAAAGTGGTGGGGAATAGCCGTTGTCCCATCGTCGACACCTGGTGGCAGACCGAGACCGGTGGCATTCTGATCACGCCGCTGCCGGGCGCCACGAAACTGAAGCCTGGCTCCGCCACCCGGCCCTTCTTTGGCATCAAGCCGGAGATCGTGGACGCCGACGGCACTGTTCTGGAGGGTGCGTGCGAGGGCAACCTGTGTATCGCCGACAGCTGGCCTGGCCAGATGCGCACCCTCTACCAGGACCACCCGCGGTTCATCGAAACCTACTTCTCAACCTACAAGGGCAAATATTTCGCGGGCGACGGCTGTCGCCGCGACGAGGATGGCTATTACTGGATCACGGGCCGGGTGGACGATGTGATCAACGTGTCCGGGCACCGCATGGGCACGGCCGAAGTGGAAAGCGCCCTGGTGGCCCACCACAGCGTCTCCGAAGCCGCCGTCGTGGGTGCTCCTCACGAAGTCAAAGGCCAGGGCATCTACGCCTATGTGACGCTGACCGTGGGCGATGAGCCATCTGAGGAGCTGCGCTCGGAACTGATCCAATGGGTTCGGAAAGAGATCGGCCCCATTGCCTCCCCCGACTGGCTGCAATGGGCGCCCGGTTTGCCGAAGACCCGGTCCGGCAAGATCATGCGCCGCATCCTGCGCAAAATCGCTGAGAACGACTTTTCCAACCTGGGCGATACCTCCACCCTGGCGGACCCGGCGGTGGTCGATGAACTGGTCGAGAACCGCCAGAACCGCTGAACATGAATGTTGGGCTGAAAGGTTACCCAGGCCCGGCGCAAATTTAGTGCGCCTGTTCAGTGCGGCTTAAACCGCCTGCGTCACACTTGCGTCAGAAATCAGTCAAACAGACGGATTTTTGGGGTGTTCGACATGGCACATTCAGGTATAGTCCCGGCCTATAGAGAGCGGCGAAAGAGCCGCCGGTTGGGTGCCGTGTGTGAAATCCAGTACGGACGCCTCGCGCAAGTACACAATGGGGATTTGTCGACAAGGACAGCCGTGGCTCCTTCGGGAGGCGCGCCTATTGTGTCGGGTATTCATCGGGGACCAAACGGGGGTTCACAATGATCCTTAAATTCTCCAAGTCATCTAAGGTGCTTGGCGCAGGTGCGCTGGTTGGTGCTGCGCTTTGTGCTTCTCTTGCAAGTTTGCCGGCCCAGGCACAGGTAGCGAGCAGCTACAAGTTCATGGGCTTAAACTGGGGGATGTCCCAGAAGGCAGTCCGTGCAGCGTTGGCCAAGCGGCGCTTCCGCGTCATCCGCCATACTCGCGGCGCGCAGAAGGAATTCTCGATCAATAAGTTCCACGGCAAGTTCCAGCGGGTTAACCGCGGACGGCGTCTGGTCGCCGTGGGCCGTGTTGCCGGTCAGCCGGTATTTGTCGACTTCGTCTTTGGCGATAACGACAAACTGGCCCACGTGATCGTCAAATCGCGCTGGTGGAACCGCACGGTGCGCGGTGCACGCAAGATTATCACGTTGTCGAAGACGCTAATCGAGATGTATGCCGAACGTTATGGGTCGCCGAAGGTGATCCAGGACGATGGCTGGCCGGACACGGCGAGCTGGCAACCTGCTGGCGATGGCAGCCGGCTGCACATGTTTGTGCGCGGTGAGAATGGCTTTATGTTCTCGCCCAGCTACAAGACGGGTCTCAGGGTGCATTTCTACAATCCGAACATTCGCAGCGACCGCGCGTCCCTGATGATGGGCGGCGGCATCCTGCCGGAGCAGATCAAGGGAGCGGCGACCCTGGCCAAGCGCTATCGCCGCCCCCCGCCTAAGAAGCTCAGTAAGAAAGATCACGAGAAAAAAGAGAAGAAAGACTTCGGCGGAACCCAGGGCTACAACGACTAGGCTCCGGGACCACGGTCCCGGATCTGATCTTGGGGTCGGGAGACAAAAATAGCGGACATCAGTCCGGCAAAATTCCAAACAGGCTCCGGCAAATTGCCGGGGCCTGTTTCGGTTTCAGGACAGGGCGCGGACGCAGGGGTTTAAGATGCCTGGTTGGCTAACACCAGGGTTTGCGCCGCCGGCCCCGGTAGGCGCGCACAAGGCCAGCGGTCAGCAGTGCTTTTGCGACATCGACCCCGTCGCGATTGAAAACCCGGGCCACCACCCTGCCTGCATATTTGCCATAGCGGATATCTTTCAGCACCGCACGCCGGCCTTTGAGCAGCTGGCGCAAAGCCTCCCGGGCCGTCTTCGCCTGGCTGCGTTCCGCCGGGCAGCGGCCGCGCCGCTCTGGTGCATCAATGCCAAGGATTCGCACCTTGGTATGCAAGCGCTGGTCAATCCATATCTGCGCCACAACTTCCAGCGTGTCGCCGTCCACCACCTTACTTACCTTGACGGGAACCGGGCCTTTGATGCGGGGCCTTGTTTTGCGGGCGTCTGCCGGGGCGCCGGTCGCCAGGACAAATACTGCAAGCAACACGAAGGCGCGTATTTTCATGTGGTAGGGGCCACTCTAGGCAGGGAAAATATCTCCCGGCGAGCCTAACATCGGGCTGTTTACAAAGCGAACAAAAAAAGAACAAAATCCTATTGAGCGGCGGCGAAAGAATTGCTCTTCCAGTATCACCAGCGTCAAAAATCGGAGCAGCGGCCGCCGACTTCCCAATCGCCATAACGGGTTGGCTCCGGCCCTTTGGGCCCGCCAATCTCTTCCTGGATCGCTCCCTCATCATCCGCTTTGGGCACGATTCTGGAATTATACGGGTCAGCGGCTGGGGTATTGGCCCCGTCGGTCGGTTTGCTCATGGTCTTTGTCACAGTCTCCGGGGAGCCCGTATCAAGGGTGAAGGATTTTCGATTTCAAGGCGTTGTACCGGCAAATATTGGCGCTATCTATCGAGATAGCAAATTGATTTACAGGAGACAGGCCCCATGGGCAGCTATTTGCGGACAACGGTTCTTCTGGCGGCCATGGCGGCCGTTTTTATGGGCGCCGGATATCTGCTGGGCGGCATTGCAGGTGCGCTGATCGCGCTCGCCATCGCCTCTGTGATGAACCTGTTCGCCTACTGGAACTCGGACAAAATGGTCCTGCGTATGCATGGCGCGCAGGAGGTCGGGCCGGAGGCCGCACCCGAGTTGCACCGCATTGTTGCCGACCTGGTGCAAAACGCCAGCATGCCCATGCCCAAGGTGTACGTGATGGACAATGCGCAGCCCAACGCCTTCGCGACCGGCCGAAATCCGTCCAATGCGGCCGTTGCGGCCACCACCGGTCTGCTCAATATGTGCTCGCGAGAAGAGATTGCCGGCGTCATGGCCCACGAACTGGCTCACGTGCGCAACCGCGACACACTGATCATGACCATCACGGCAACCATTGCCGGCGCCATCGGCATGCTGGCGACATGGGCGCTTTTTTTTGGCGGCAACAGCCGGAACAATGCCGGCGGATTGATCGCCGCGATCCTGCTGGCAATTGTCGGTCCCATCGCCGCGGCGCTGGTGCAGATGGCGATCTCTCGGACACGGGAATATGCGGCGGACCAGGGCGGCGCCGAAATCTCGGGGCAGCCGCTTTGGCTTGCCTCGGCGTTGGAAAAACTCGAGCAAGCCGCCCACCAAATTCCAAACGAGGAGGCCGAGGCGCATCCCGCTGCGGCCCATGTGTTTATCGTCAATCCATTGCACCAGCGGTCCATCGACGGCCTGTTCTCAACCCATCCAAATGCAGGCAATCGCGTGGCGCGGCTGCGGCAGCTGGCGCAGGAATGGGGGCATCCCACAGGCCGGCTGCAGCCTTACGAGACCATCTTCGGCGGGGCTTCCATTGCGCCGCCGGCGGAGCCCGGATTTTCAGGTCCGTGGGGCTCGGCCAGCGCGCCGCGGCGGCGTGGACCCTGGGGATAGGCTAGCGGCCCCTCGACTCTTACCGGCCGGCGGCATAAAAAAGTCGCTTCGCAGTTGTCGCCCGCTTCGCCGCGGGCGGTCCCGAGACCTGTCCACCCAATCCGGTACCCATGGACGCTCCTGAATCGCCGCCGGCCGTTACCGCCCGCATGCTTGCACTGGACGTGCTGACTGCCGTCCTGCGCAAAGCACGGCCGCTGGACGAAGCCTATGCAGCCATCGACGAGGAGCATCAACAGGACCGCCGCGACCGCGCGTTCATGCAACTTCTGGTGGCCACGACCCTTCGCCGCCTGGGTCAGATCGATGCGTTGATCAACCACTGTCTGGACAAACCCCTGCCGACCGGGGCGGTCGGCGTGCTGGATATTCTCCGTCTGGGGGTGGCCCAACTGATTTTTCTGGAAACGCCGGCACACGCAGCAGTTGATGAATCCGTCACGCTGGCTGGCGAGCGCAGCAGCCAGCGTTTTAAAAACCTCGTCAACGCCATCCTGCGGCGTTTGTCCGTTGAAGGATCGGAACTGGCTGAAAATCAAGACACTGCAAAGCTGAATACACCACCCTGGCTGTGGCGCAGCTGGAACGCGTCCTACGGCGAAGACGTCGCCCGCGACATCGCCATGGCCCATGGCAAGGAAGCGCCGCTCGATTTCAGTCTCGCAGAAGATGATCCGGGCTGGGCCGAACAGCTTGACGCCGAACGGCTTCCCAACGGCACTCTGCGCCGTACCGCGGGTGGTGCTGTTGACGAGATGCCGGGCTATGGCGACGGCGCCTGGTGGATTCAGGATATGGCGGCGTCGCTGCCCGTGCGCCTGCTCGGGGACGTGCAAGACCGTTTAGTGATCGATCTGTGTGCCGCACCTGGCGGCAAATCTGCCCAGTTGGCTGCCGCCGGCGCACGGGTGCTTGCGGTCGACCGCTCCCCCTCACGGATCAACCGGCTGAGCCACAATCTCAATCGTCTCCGGCTGACGGCCGATATCATAACCGCCGACGCGACCATGTGGCGCCCGCCGGTGCTGGCCGACGCGGTGTTGCTCGACGCCCCCTGCAGCGGCACCGGCACCATTCGCCGCCATCCGGACATAGCCTGGATCAAGCAGCCTGCAGATATCAAGAAACTGACCGGGGTCCAGGACCGATTGCTCGACGCCGCGGTCAATATGGTCAAACCGGGTGGGTTGCTGGTCTATTGCACCTGCTCCCTCCAGCCGGAAGAAGGCGCGCAGCGAATTGATCAGTTGATCACACGGGGTGCGCGGGTGGTTCGTGATCCGGCCACGCCGAACGACGTATTTGGAATGGATGAGTTCCTGACCGAGGCGGGCGAGCTGAGGACCCATCCAGGGTTGATGGCGGCGCAGGGTGGCATGGATGGCTTCTATGCAGCCCGGCTCCGGCGGATCTAACGGGGCGATACATGAAAGACGGGTTCAGTATATGAGCGGGCCAAATCAGGTACGCATTGCACCGTCGATCCTGTCTGCGGATTTTGCCCGGCTGGGCGAGGAAGTGCGGGCAATTGCGGAAGCCGGGGCCGATTATATCCATATCGATGTAATGGACGGGCACTTCGTGCCCAATCTGACCATTGGCCCCGCCGTGATAAAGGCCCTACGGCCCCATTCAGACCTGCCCTTCGATGTCCATTTGATGATTTCGCCCGTTGATCCCTATGTGGAGGCCTTCGCGGACGCCGGCGCCGACATCATCACCGTTCATCCTGAAGCAGGCGCCCATGTCCACCGAACCGTGCAACTGGTCAAATCACTCGGCAAAAAGGCTGGTGTGTCCCTCAATCCCGGCACACCTGTGGAAATGGTCGACAACCTGCTGGGCGACGTCGACCTGATCCTGGTGATGAGCGTCAATCCGGGCTTTGGCGGTCAGTCCTTCATAACCTCTCAGCTGGCCAAGATCGAAGCGCTGAGAGCCCGCATCGACGGCTCCGGAAGAGATATTGAGTTGGAAGTGGACGGCGGTATCAACAGGGATACGGCGGCCGCGGCGATCAAGGCGGGCGCGGGGGTCCTTGTTGCCGGCACTGCCGCCTTCAGCGGCGGCGCAGACAGCTATGCGGACAATATCCGCCGGTTGCGTGGCGCGTGAGGCGGCGCGCGACGATGGGGGACATCGATGACAGCTTCAAGCCAGCCTCCGGGCGACGTTGGCGTCGTGGCAATCGTGCCCGTCAGCTGGTCTGGGTGCCCCACAATTTCTGCCCGGGGAATGCCGAGGCCGGACGGCATCTTGACCAGAACGGCTTGATTTTCGGCAATGGCGCCGAGGGATTGACCGTCGCCACGCTGGAGCAGGATCCCCATAGTTTTGCCTGGTTGCGCGATCTGCGAGCGGCAGAGCTGCCTGGGGCCCAGGATCAGGCCCGCCGTCTGATCGGCCAATGGCTTGCTGCCCACAACAGCTACGATCCACGTATCTGGGCGCCGCCTCTCATGTCCGAACGAATCGTCAACTGGATCACTCATTTCCAGTGGTATGGCGGTGATGACGACTTCCGGACGGCCGTTTTCGATTCGTTGCAGGTTCAGGTCAACCGACTGCGGAAAAACGCGCGCCTCCACAAGCGTGGCGTGGCGCGGGTGAGGGCCGCCAAGGGTTTGATCTACGCGGCAGCCTGCGTTCCCGGCTATGGCCGGCGCCTGCGGCCCGCTCTTGAAATGGTGGAGCGGGAGCTGACGCAACACCTGTTCGAGGATGGCGGCGTTTACGAACGGTCGCCGGCGCTGCAGTTTCACCTGCTGCGTGACCTGGTGGAAATCCGCACTGTGCTTGCGGGCTCCATGTCCAGTCTGCCGCCCGTGATTGACGAAACCATTTCCAGATTGACCCCACTGGTCTGGCTGACCCGTCACGCCAACGGCAGAATCGCCCAGTTTAACGGTGGCGGGGCGAACGACCCCGGTATGGTCGCGGCAATTCTCAAGGCGGCGCCAGAAGTGAGAGACGTGCCTGATCACGCGCCACAATGGGGGTTCCAGAGCCTGCTCGCAGGCAATGGTCCGGACGCCAGCGTTATCGTAGATGCCGGCCCGCCGCCGCCCGGTGGTTTCGACACAGCCGCCCACGCAGGCGCCCTGTCCTTCGAATATTGCGCTGACGGTTCGCTGCTGGTTGTGAACTGCGGTGTCAGTGCCGGTCTTGACCGCGTCTGGCGTGAAGCCTGCCGCGCCACAGCGGCCCATTCCACCCTTGTGGTTGCTGACACCAATTCCTGCGAGATCCAGTTGGGGCGCGGCATCGGCCGACGCCCCCGCCACGTGGGGGCGGAAAAGGTCAAGGCCCAAGGCGTCGGCTGGACCGATTTCAGCCATGACGGTTATGCCGAAAAATTTCGCTTGGTGCATCGCCGGAGGTTGAGCCTGGCGCATGACGGACGCGGCTTGTTCGGTGAGGACCGGTTGGAGCCGGAAGGCCGGCAATCCAGGTCGGTCGCAGAACGGCCATTTGCGATCCGGTTCCATCTGCATCCCGATGTCACTCTTGGCGACCTGTCCACAGGGACCGATGGGTCAACCGTATCGCTGACGCTGCCTGGCGGCGCGCGTTGGACTTTTTCCGCCGAGGGCGCGGCGGGCATTGAACTGGACGAAAGCGCCTACATGGGGGAGGGGCGGCCGCAGGCATCGCGGCAGATTGTTCTGAGCGGCGAGACGAGCCCCGATGGCGCCGCCCACGTGATGTGGTCCTTCACAGGCGAGGCGATTGACGCCACCTAGGCCCTGGCCCTAAAGCTGCCAGCGACGAATCCCGGCCGGCAGCTCCACGTCCTGCCACATGCCTTTGACGTCGGCCACGAGCCCCCCGGGTTCGACGATTCTACCCAGATCCGCGCCTTCCATTGCCCTGTAGGCATTGTGGGGAACCGCGCCAATCACCGCATCATACCGCTGGTCCTCCAGCTCAGGCAGCAGATCGACGCCGTAAATCGTCTTCGCCTCCGCGGGGTCAGCCATCGAATCATGAACTGCCACGGTGTGGCCCAGATCCCCCAGACGGCGGTAGATGTCGATGACCAATGAGTTCCGCAGGTCCGGCACATTCTCCTTGAAGGTCAGACCCAGCAGCAGGACGCGGCTGCCAGCTTCGATCTGGCCGTGGACACTGTCGGCCACATAGGCGCCCATACCATCATTGATCCGCCGGCCTGCCAGGATCACATCCGCCTGATGGCCGATCTGCCCTGCTTTGTAGGCCAGATAGTATGGGTCGACGCCGATGCAGTGGCCGCCAACCAGGCCCGGTTCGAAGGGCAGGAAATTCCACTTGGTGCGTGCGGCGGCGAGAACGTCGTGCATCGACAGGCCAAGCTTGTTGAAGATGATCGCCACTTCATTGGTAAAGGCGATGTTGATGTCGCGCTGGGCGTTTTCGATCACCTTGGCAGCTTCCGCCGTGCGGATATCGCGGGCGATGAAGACATTGCCGTTGGTCACGTTGCCATAGACTTCGGCCAGCAAGGCCGTCGTATCGGCATCCTGGCCCGCAACCACCTTGGTCAACTGGGCGAGGCCATGCTCCTTGTCGCCGGGATTCATCCGTTCGGGCGAATAGCCAAGCCTGAAGTCTTTCCCGGCCTCGAGGCCCGATGCGGCTGCCAGCGCGGGCCCGCACACATCTTCCGTCACGCCCGGATAAACCGTGCTCTCCAGAACGAAGGTAGACCCTGGCGCCAGATGCGGTCCGACGGCGGCGCAGGCCGCTTCCACTGCGGAGAGATCCGGCTGCTTGTCGTCGTTCACGGGGGTCGGCACGGTGACGATAAACAGGTCACAGCCGGCCATGTCGGCGGGCACAGCAGTCAGTTCGATTGCTGCCGCCGCCAGGTCGTTGTCTGACACTTCGCCAGTGCGGTCGTGGCCGGCCTCCAGTTCCGCAATGCGCACCTCGTCCCGGTCATGGCCCAGCACGGGATAATGGCGCGCCAGCGCGACCGCGAGGGGCAGACCCACATAGCCGAGGCCGATAACTGCGATCTTTTGCGGGGAGGACATGGTCCGGCGCACCGGGTAGTGAAAGGAGATCGGGAACCGAGCCGCCCGTCTATCGGGCCGGCCCTGCCAAGTCAATTGGGCACGGTGGCTGCGGGCTCCCGGCAGGTCTCCTCAAACCGGCAAGGACGACGGCATGGCCCTGATTACGCGCGATATTCCGACCCGTGAGCGGCTGATCCACGCTCTAGACGTGCCTGATCCCGATGCCGCCCGTGCAACTGTGGAAACGCTGGGTGATAGCTGCTGGTTTTACAAGATCGGACTCGAGCTGTTCATGGCAGGCGGCTATTTCGACCTGCTCGACTGGCTTGTGGCGCAGGACAAGCGGGTCTTCGTCGATCTCAAATTTTTTGACGTGCCGGCGACCGTGGGCTCGGCTGTGCGACAATTGCAGGGCCGGGGGGCGACCTTCGCAACGGTGCATGGCAATGACGCAATTATCGAGGCGGCCGTGGAAAACCGCGGCGATACGGGCATCCTGGCCGTGACTGTCCTGACAAGCCTGGACGAGGGCGATATGCGGGATCTGGGATTCCAGGCTGATCCGCGCGCTGTGGTGCTGTCGCGCGCCCGGCGTGCATTGGCGCTCGACTGTGACGGGCTCGTTTCGAGCGGGCTGGAGGTGGAGCAGATACGCGAGGAGACCGGCGAGAAGATGATCGTCGTCTGCCCGGGTATTCGCCCTGTGGTCAACCGGGAAGAGGATGACCAGAAACGTACGGTGGATGTGGAAGAGGCCTTCCGATTTGGCGCGGACTATATCGTCGTTGGCCGGCCTATTCGTAACGCCGATGACCCGGCCAGAGCTGCGGCGGAAGTTCAGACGCGAATCGAAGCGCTCTTCTCTTCCTAAGGTTTTGTTTTTTATATATTTACCATGGTGTTGTGAGCATTGACGTTCAGGCCATGAACGCTGTATGTTCACGTCATGAACGGCAAAGTCAAAGAAGCGGCTGGCAGCTCCGGCGGCGCAGACCCCGAAACTGAAATCACGCTGGGCGTCCTCGATGCGGTGCACGAGAACGAGAAGGTCACCCAGCGATCAGTGGCGCGCGACCTGGGCATCGCATTGGGGCTTGCCAACGCCTATCTGAAGCGCTGCGTGCGCAAGGGGCTGATCAAAGTCAACCAGATCCCGCCAAATCGGTATCTCTACTATTTGACTCCGAAGGGATTTTCGGAGAAGTCGCGGCTGACCGCCGAATACCTAAGCTCGTCGATGACCTTTTTTCGCCGCGCGCGCCAACAGTGTGAAGCGGTGCTACAGGATTGTTCGGAGGCCGGATGGTCACGCGTCGCCTTGCTGGGATCGGGTGAGCTCGCGGAAATCGCCATTCTGTGCAATGCCGAATTCAAACTCGACCTGATCGTCGTCGATCCTGAGGCTGCCATTGGCGCCCACCTGGCAGGAGTTGCGTTGGAACGCTCTTTGCCGGCGCCGGGCAAAGTCGACGCCGTCATCGTCACGGACCTGACCGACCCTCAGGCCCGGGCCGCCGAAGCCGCTGGGCATTTTCCTGCGGCGCGAATCCTGGCCCCGGCAATGCTGCGCGTGCGTCTGGCGCCGGCCACCGTGAAGAGGTCTGAGCCATGAAGCGCTGGTATGTGGCCATGACCCACACAAGATCCGAGGAAGTGGCTCGCATCAATCTCGTTCGCCAGGGCTTCCGGGCGTATATGCCGCGTTACCTCAAGGAGCGGCGGCATGCCCGCAAGACCACGGAGGTGAGAGTGCCCCTCTTCCCCGGCTATATTTTCGTCAATATTGATATGGACGAGGAGCGGTGGCGCCCGATCCGCTCCACCATCGGCGTGCGTGACCTGATCACCTTCGGTGAACTGCCGACGGCGGTGCCGGCCGGGATTGTCGAAGAAATCCAGCGCCGCGAGGACGAAGCCGGCATTGTGCCTGTGGCCGAACCCGTACCCTTCAAGGTGGGCGACACGGTGCGGGTGCTGAGTGGTCCCATGCGCGATGCGGTCGGCTGGTTCGAGCGGGTCGCGGACAAGGATCGCATTGTCATCCTGCTGGAATTGCTGGGGCGGCAAGTTCGGCTACCAATCAAGCGCGGCGAGGTGCGGAGCTTTACTTAGACTCCTTTTGGGTCAACCGCCGTGCGGCGTCTAAATCGGACAGCCAGTCCCGCAGCCAGGAAAATCACCATCGCCGGTTCCATTGGCATTCGGTATTTCGGCCTGCCGGGCCCTGTTGGTTGTCAGAAAGTATCCCGTCGGCAACACCAACCCCAGCGCGCCCAGAAACGCCTGGAGGGTCATTCGCCCTGGCTGCCGCTAAATCATTGCTTTGCCGGGTATCTTTTCCGTAGAGTTTGCTGCCATTCAGTAACCGGAAAGCCCGTTGACCGAGCGCCAAGAAATTCTCGAGGAAGTGCGCCGCTACACTACGTGCGCATCCGAGGCCGCACCTTTCGTGTCTGGCGAGATCTGCATTCCCGTCGGCGGCAAGGTCGTAGGTGCGGAAGAGGCTGGCCTCCTGGCGGATACGATTGCCGGATTTGTCGGTACGGAGGGGGCGGCATGAAGGCGGTGATTCTGGCCGGCGGAATTGGCACCAGGCTTTCCGAAGAGACCGAACTCAAACCCAAGCCCATGGTGGAGATCGGTGGCAGCCCGATCCTCTGGCACATCATGAAGACCTATGAATGCCATGGGATTACCGAATTCGTCGTGTGCCTGGGCTACCGCGGCTATGTGATCAAGGAATTCTTCTCCAACTATTTCCTGCACATGGCGGACGTCACCATCGACCTGGGGAAAAATGAAATCGATGTGCATCGGGGCCGGGCGGAGAAGTGGCGGGTAACACTGGTTGATACCGGCGTCGAGACCATGACCGGCGGGCGTCTGAAACGCATCCGTGACTATGTGGCTGATGGCCCCTTTTGCATGACCTATGGCGACGGTCTGGCAGACATCGACATCGGCGCGCTGATCAGATTCCACGAACAACAGGGTAAAGCCGCTACCGTCACAGGCGTGGCCCAGCCCGGCCGCTTCGGCAACCTCACTCTGGAAGGGGATGCCGTGACCGGATTTCTGGAGAAGCCAAAAGACACCGGCGAGCGCATCAACGGCGGCTTTTTTGTGCTCGAGCCCCGGGCGCTGGATGTGATCGATGGCGACGCGACATCATGGGAACGGGAGCCGATGGAACGGCTTGCCGCCGCTGGCGACCTCGCGTGCTTCCAGCATAACGGGTTCTGGCAACCCATGGATACGCTTCGCGAAAAACGCGCTCTCGAAGAGATGTGGGAACAGGGAGCTGCCCCCTGGCGGGTCTGGTAGTGGCCCACTTCGGTCAGGCCCGTATCGACCCCGACTTTTGGGCGGGAAAGCGTGTTTTCCTGACGGGTCATACCGGCTTCAAAGGTGGCTGGTTGACCCTCTGGCTTAATCACCTGGGTGCACAGGTTACGGGCTACGCACTAGCGCCCGAGCGGCAGCACGATCTGTTTAACGCCGTGGCGGTTGGCGAAATGTGCCACAGCAACATCGCGGATATCCGTGATGCTGGATCGCTTCGCGACGCGCTCGATGCCAGCGACCCTGAAATTGTTTTTCACCTGGCAGCGCAGCCGCTGGTGCGGCGCAGCTATGCCGATCCGGTTGAGACCTTCGATGTGAATGTCATGGGCACGGTCCAGGTTCTGGAGGCGTGCCGGAACCGGAAGCATCTGAAGGCCATCGTCGTCATTACGACCGACAAGGTCTACGAGGATCCGGACTCGGGCCGGGCCTTTGGTGAGACCGACCCGTTGGGCGGCGCCGAACCCTATGGTTACAGCAAGGCCGCGGCAGAAATGGTGGCGGCGGCCTGGCGGCAGGCGTTCCTCGCCGAAAAGGGCGTGGCGCTGGCAACTGCGCGGGCCGGCAACGTCATTGGCGGTGGCGACTGGAGCGAGGACCGGCTGGTGCCGGACGCGATGCGGGCCTTCTCTCAGGGGAATGAACTGATTGTCCGGTCCCCTGACTCGGTGCGCCCCTGGCAACATGTGGTGGAACCCTTGGCGGGCTACCTGCTCCTTGCCCAGGCACTTGTTGGCGATAAGGATGCCGCCTCAGGATGGAACTTCGGTCCGGCGTCCGCCCAATGCCTGCCGGTGAAAGATCTGATCGGCGGCCTCGCTGGCGCCTGGGGTCCGTCCGCAACATGGCGCGCGGACCCGCCGCTGAACGCCCCGCATGAGGCTACGACGCTGCTCCTGGACTCATCAAAGGCGGCCAACGAGCTTGGTTGGAAGAGCCGGCTGAATGTAGATGCGACGCTGGCCAACACAACTGCATGGTACCGGACCTGGGCGAACGGGGCGGCACCCGCTGATCTGCGGCAGATTATGGCGGCAGAAATCGACGCCCTCACGGGCCTGATGGCGGGTTAGGCTGATGCGGGCCCTTGTCACCGGTGCCACTGGGTATCTCGGCTTACATCTGTGTCATCATCTGGCGGACCATGGGTGGGAGATTCATGCGCTGATACGACCGGGCAGCGACCGGAAGCGGACAGCAGCGCTTGCGCCTGCATTCCGCTACGAGCTGGATCCTGACCTCACAAATCTGCAGATCATTGTCGAAGAGGTAATGCCTGATGCGGTGTTCAACCTGGCCGCGGCCATGCCAGGAAATGATGCTGAATTGACGTCTGCGAATGTGCGGTTGCCGGGGCGCCTGGGCGCCGCCCTCGCGGTCATGCCAGGCGTCGTTGTGGTCCACGCGGCATCCTGGTGGGAATGGGACGAAAAAGGCGTGGAGGCGCCAACAAACGCCTATTCGGAGACCAAGGCCGCCGGACGTCATGCGCTGGAGGCTATGGCGGCGCAATATGGTTTCCGTCTCGCCAGCCTGGCACTGCACGACACCTATGGCCCCGCGGACTGGCGCGGCAAGGTTCTTGACCATATGCTGGATGCTGCGATTCACGGTCGTGAGATGTCGCTGACCCCCGGCGAGCAGATGATAGATTTGGTTCACGTAAGGGATGTCGCCGCAGCCTTTCGGCTGACGGCGGACTACATGGCCGGGCAGCAGGCAGCCGCGCCTGTTCTGTTCGCCGTTGCGACCGGGGCGCTGATCTCGGTGCGCACGCTGGCAGAGGCGGTGGGGGCTGCCGCAGGGAAGCCCCTCAGGGCCAAATGGGGCGTCCACCCGTATCGGCCGGACGCTCCCATGCGTCCCGGGCCGATGGCCCTGCCGCCGCCTGGCTGGCGTCCTGAAATCAACCTCAAGGACGGTCTCCAGGAATTGGCAATGCAACGCCGGCAGGGCACATGATGAGCCGCAAATTGTTATCTATTTGTATTCCGGTCTTCAATGAGGAGGACAACGTCCCATTGATCCTTCCGGCAGTGGATGCTGCGCTCGCGCCGCTCGCCGACCGCTACGACGTCGAGTATGTCTTCACGGACAATTGCTCCACCGATCGGACATTCGAGCGATTGGCGGATCTGGCGCGCCAGGACGGCCGTGTTCGTGTCATTCGGTTTTCGCGCAATTTTGGCTTCCAGAAATCGATTCTCAGCGGTTATCTAAACGCGCGCGGAGATTGCGCAATCCAGTTGGACGCCGACCTGCAGGATCCGCCTGCGCTGATCCCCCAACTGGTCGACGTGTGGGAGAAAGGCGCCCAGGTGGCCTATGGCATCCGCCGCAGCCGCAAGGAGGGCTTTTTCGTCACCGGCCTCCGCAAACTCTTCTACCGCACCATAAACCTGTTGGCGGAGCATCGGATGCCTGTTGATAGCGGCGACTTCCGGCTGATCGACCGCTGCATCATCAATGTGCTGGCGCGGACGCCGTCCAGTTCTCCCTACCTGCGCGGTGAGATTGCCAAGATGGGGTTTCAGCAGGTGGGCGTACCCTATGACAGAGAGAAGCGTCGGCACGGGCGCAGCAAGTTCCCGTTTCGCGCCCTGATGAGCCTGGCCATCGATGGCATCATCAGCCAATCCATCGTGCCCCTGCGGTTGGCGACCTATATAGGCCTGGTCATGTCGCTGGTTACCTTCCTGGCGATCATTGGCTATGTGGTGACACGGGTCTTTTTTGATGTGAATTGGCCGCCGGGCTTTACCACTATTACCGTGTTGATATTGCTGTCGATCAGCCTGAATGCACTGTTCCTTGGCATCATCGGTGAGTATCTGGCGCGCATCTATCGTCAGGTCTCCAGCCACCACACGGTGATCGAGGAGCATCGCCTGGGCTTCCCTGCGGAAAGCGGGTCAGGCGACGATGACCGCGGCAACTGACCCGGCACGCAGTGGCCGCGCACGCCGGCTACTTTTCCTTTTTCTCAAAATTGTGGTGACCGGCGGACTCCTTTGGATAGCGCTCCGCGATGTGACTATTGGACAGTTGGGCGTGCGCCTCGCGGGTGCAGACGTTGGCTTGCTGCTGGCGGCACTGGCGGTAATGCTGCTCATGGCCCTGCTGGCGGGTATGCGGTGGCAGGCCATTTCCTGGCTCGCCGGCGCACCGCTCAGCCAAATGGCGGCGCAGCGGGGGCTTTTCATCGGCCTCTTCTTCAACCAGACACTGCCGAGTTCCATCGGCGGCGACGCCATGAGGATCTGGCTGGTCCGCCAGGGTGGCGCAACGTTTTCAGCGGGCATTGCGAGCGTTCTGCTCGACCGCGCCCTTGGATTGGCAGCGCTCGCCTGGGTGGCGGTGCTGGGCGCCGGGGCGATGCTCGATGCGGGCGGGGCGGGCCCGTGGTTGGGTGTGGTCTCGATCCTGCTTGGCGCGGCCGCAATTTGTTGCCTGATGATACTTGTATGGCTGGGCGGGCCGGCCGGCCGCGGCCTCGACCGGCGCACCTGGACAAAACCGGTGCGGGCCACTGCTCAGGCTGCACGACGGTTGGTCAAGCTGCGGCGCCTGGCATTGCTGGTGCTCGGGCAGTCTCTTGCCGTGCATCTGTTGCTGGTGGCTGCTGCGGCGCTGTCGTTCGCAGCGATTGGGGCGTCGGCGCCCGTTTTCTATCTGCTCGGCGCGGTGCCCCTGGTGATGCTGCTGGCCGTGGCCCCGATCAGCTTTGGAGGTTGGGGCGTTCGGGAAACCGCCATGGTCGCCGCCTTGGCGCCGGTCGCCCTTAGCCCGGCGGATTCCCTCACCGGTGCGGTGCTGCTTGGCCTGGGCCATTTGGTGATCGGCCTGCCAGGCGGGCTCTGGTGGCTGGCGACCCGGCGGCGCGGCGGAGCAGAGACCTAGCACCTGATCCAACAGGTGACATCCGGGCCGACTTACCCCGTTTGCTTGCCAGTAGAGACAGGAGTTGCAGCCAGGAGAAGATGGGCTGGCAGGGTCTGCCCGGAGCATTCTGTTTGCGTGTTCATGACATGAACATTAGGTTTGGTATGAATTTGCCGCTGGTGTGCGGCGCAAGCGGATAGCGAAGCCCATGTGCGGGATTACCGGCACAATCAACCTGAGCGGACTGGACTGGTCCGCGGCCGAGTCACGATTGCGGGCCGCCGTCGCACGCATGGTGCCCCGCGGCCCGGACGGCGAGGGGCTCTGGCACGACGGCCATTGCGCCTTCGGTCACCGCCGACTCGCCATTGTCGACCTCTCGCCGGCCGGCAGTCAGCCGATGGTTCGGGGCGATCTGGCGATCACCTATAACGGCATGATCTACAACTACCGCCAATTGCGCGAGGCTCTCGGTCAGGCCGGCTACCGATTTACGTCCGACAGCGACACGGAGGTTCTTCTCGCCGGTTGGGAAGAGTGGGGTGAGGGATTGCTGGAACGGTTGGTGGGCATGTTCGCCTTCGCCATCTGGAACCAGCGGTCGCGCACCTTGTGGCTGGCCCGTGACCGGTTCGGCCAGAAGCCACTGGTCTATCGCCACAGCAGACAATCGCTCAGGTTCGGCTCCGACATCCGTACAGTAGAATTGCTGGACGGCGCGGTCGGCGACATCGACCCTGAGGCGCTCGGCCTTTACTGCCGGTTGGGCTACATTCCGGCGCCGCACACCATCGTTGCCGGCATTAGCAAGCTGCCCCCCGGTCATGTCGCCCGGTTCGACGCGGACGGCCTGGAATTGCACCGCTGGTACCGCTATGGCGCGGACGGTCCTCTCTACGAAGACGAGGCGTTGGCGGCGGCGGATCTGCGCGCGGCGGTGGAGACCGCCGTGGCGGATCGGATGGTGGCCGATGTGCCGGTGGGTGCCTTCCTGTCCGGCGGGATCGACTCCGCCATTGTGACGGCCTGCATGGTCAAGGCGGCATCGTCCGTGCGCACCTTCACGGTCGGTTTCGACGGTGTTCCTGACTATTACGAGGAGCGGCCAGCCGCCCGTGAAGTCGCGGAATTTCTGGGGACGCACCACGAGGAAATCGCCGTCGGTCCGGGTGACGCACATAGTGCGCTCGATCATGTGTTCGACGGGTTAGATGAACCTTTTGCTGACAGTTCCGCCGTGCCCACGTGGCTGGTCTCCCGGGAAACCCGGCAGCATGTGACGGTGGCGCTTTCTGGCGATGGCGGCGATGAAGTCTTTGGCGGGTATCGCAAATATCAGGGTGAGCTCTTGGCCGAGCGTTACCGCCGCTGGGCGCCTTCGCCAGTTCGGCGTGGATTGATTGAACCCCTGGCGGCCCTGTTACCGGAAAGCAAAGCTGGCCGTTGGACGGAGAAGTCCCGCCGCTTGCGGCGGTTCATCCGTCATGCCGGGGGTGACGCGGCCACGCGGCAAGCAGGCTGGGCGGCCATGCTGGCGGACGGAGCCGCCCAACAGCTGGCGCCCGCGGCCGCTACCCCCGATCTGCCTGGGATGTATCTAGCCGCACGGGGGGCGGTCGGCGGTGATGATCCGATAAACGCCATGCTGGCGGCGGAAATCGCCATTGGGCTGCCTGGCGACATGCTCACCAAGGTCGACCGTATGAGCATGGCTCACGGGCTGGAAGTGCGCAGCCCATTCCTGGACCACCGGGTCACCGCCTGCGCGGCGCGGATGCCGGGCCATTACAAGGTGGCGCGCGGCGCTGGAAAGCGGTTGCTCAGGGATGCCTTCCGCGATGCGCTGCCGGCGGCTGTCTTTTCCCGCGCCAAGAAGGGCTTTGAAATCCCGGTGGCTGAATGGCTGACGGGTCCGCTTCGGGAACGCACACTGGACGCCATCAGTCCGGCGCGATTGTCGGCGCAGGGCTTGTTCGATCCGGCACTGCCCGCCCGCTGGTTCCGTCTGCTGGAGCGTCGGCGACGCGATACCTCGGCCCAATTGTGGATGCTGATTGCCTTCCAGGCCTGGTGGGACCGCCGGTCGATCTGAACGCGCCCTGGAAGTTGCCATGGGCGTGACATGCCCGGGTTCCCCGGTTAGCCTGTTTACCGCCGTCGAGATAACAACTGAAAGCCAATGGGGGAAAGACCAATGCGCATGTGCCTGACCATTCTCGGAGCATTCTTGCTGCTCCTGCCTGTCCAGATTTCGCAGAGCGCGGCCCAGACTTCGTCCTGGAAACCCGGCACCTGTGGTGTCCCCAACAGCATGATGCGTCAGGTCAGTGGACGTCGGGTGACGCCAGCGGGCTGCCGTGCCTGGTGTCGCAAATTTCGTAGCTGCATCTACTGGACATACACGGCGGTAGATACCGGACGGAATAACTGCCGCATCTACAACCACGTGCCACGGCGGCGGCAGAACAACGCCTGCGTTTCTGGCCAGATGGCTTATCGCGGCGGCGGTGGCGGCGCGGCGGGCCGTGCGCGTTTCGAATATCCCAAGCTGGGCGGCCGGCCGCTCGACCATTGCTGGGTGGCGTCGGGCGGCAACTGTGGCCAGAACGTTGCCAACGCCTGGTGCCGGCAGCGGGGTTTCCGCGCCGCAATCCGCCACAAAACCTACCGTCCTTTCCGCGCCCGGCGCATGGACGGCACCTCGTGTGTCGGCCCGCAGTGCCAGGCATTCCGCCTGATTGTGTGCCGCTAGGGCAGTGGCTGCGGGCGGGCTGACGGTTCCATGAGCCAGTCGTCCACCCGCAAGAAAATTGCCCAAGTCTGCGCTGTCGATTTTACGCTGTACCACTTCCTGCTGCCGCTGATGCGGGGCATGCGGGACGCGGGCCATGAGGTTGTTGGTATATGCAGCGACGGCCCGCTCCTCGACGCCGTCCGCGACGAAGGTTTCCGGGTGGAAACCGTGGAGATCGAGCGGTCCTACAATTTGTTGCGCCACCGCAAGAGCGCTGCAGCGCTCAGGGATCTTTTTCTCTCCGAGCAGTTTGATCTGGTGCACGTGCACACGCCGGTGGCGTCGCTTGTGGGCCGTTACGCAGCCCGGCGGGCCCAGGTGCCACAGGTCGCCTACACCGCCCACGGCTTCTATTTCCACGAACATATGCCGTGGCTAAAGCGCCGGATTTTCATCACCCTGGAGAAGTTGGCGGGGCGCCGGACCGACATATTGTTGACCCAGGCGGAGGAGGATGCGGAAACCGCCCGCCGTCTCCGCCTCGCACGCCGGGGCGCGCCAATCCATGCCATAGGCAACGGCGTCGATCCGGTCCGTTTTTCGCCCGGCGGAGAGGACGGGCGCAACCGGATTCGCAATGAGATCGGGACGGCCGCCGACCGGGTGGTGATCATGATGGTCGGCCGTCTGGTGGCGGAAAAGGGCTATCCGGAGCTGATCGAGGCTATGCGGACGGTGGATGCGGAACTTTGGGTGGTGGGCGATCGGCTGGCCAGCGACCATGCTGGCGGCATTGATGCGGCGCTTGCAGCAGTGGCCACCGATCCGTTGCTTCAGAGCCGTATTCGCCTCCTGGGTTACAGACCGGACGTGCCCGATCTGCTCCAGGCGGCGGACATCTTTACGCTTCCGTCCCACCGGGAGGGCATGCCGCGATCGATCATTGAGGCGATGATGACCGGCCTGCCGGTAGTGGCGACGGACATCCGCGGCAGCCGGGAAGAAGTGGTCGGTGGCGAGACCGGGCTGCTGGTGCCGGTGAGGGATGCTGCCGCGCTCGCCGATGCCCTTAATCAATTGGTGGCGGCCCCTGACCTGCGAGCCGCCTGGGGTGAAGCTGGGCGCGCCCGCGCCCTCGATCTCTACGACGAGGCGAAGGTGGTGGCCCGGCAGATCGAGTTGCTGGGGCTTTAGGCAGCCGCGCGAAACCGCGCGCTTAAACCAGGGCCGTCGCTCGCCTATAACCCGGCCATGTCTTTGGAGCTTATTTACTGGGTCGCCGGCCTTGCCCTTGGCGTGCCACTGCTGGTGAGCCTGATCGGCACGCCGGTGGCCACTGGATTTTTGCGCCGGCGCAGCATCTACGATCAGCCGAACGAGCGTAGCAGCCATACGGTGCCTGTCCCCCGGGGCGGCGGCCTGCCGGTCATGGCGGGTATTCTGCTGGTTATGCTGGTGTATCCATTGCTGGTCGGCCCGCACGGTCGGCTTGGCCTGTTCGCCTATATGCCTTTCCTGGGCGCCTTGCTTTTGGCCGCCGTTTCCTGGGCCGACGATCTCAAGCCCCTGGGTGCGCTGCCGCGGCTGGTGGTCCAGGTCTGTGTTGTTGGTGCCTCCGTTGCGGTGATCCCGCTCTCTTCGACGGCGGCCCTAATCGGAGTGCCGGTCGAGGCGGTTCAGATCTTTGTGGTGCTCGCCTGGATTTGGTTCATCAATCTCTACAATTTCATGGACGGCATTGACGGCATCTGCGCTGTCGAAACCCTGTCGATCAGCATTGGATTTGCCGCGATCGTCGGTCTTATGGCGACCCAGGGGGTGTTGGCTGTTTTTGCCGCCTTTGCGCTTGCCATGCAGGCGCCGCTGGCATTGGCGCTTGTCGGCGGCGCGCTTGGCTTCCTGCCTTGGAACTGGCATCCGGCACGTATCTTTCTGGGCGATGTGGGCAGTGTGCCGCTCGGGTATTTGATTGGCTGGCTGTTGGTGATGCTGTTCGCCTTTGGCTACATCGCCGCCGCGTTCATCCTGCCCATGTATTACGTGGCCGACGCGACCATTACCCTGTTCCGGCGGCTGGCCCGGCGCGAGCGGCCGTGGCGGGCCCACCGGGAGCATTATTACCAGCGCGCAACTGACGCCGGACTCAGCCACAGCCAGGTCACTCTTGGCGTCCTGTTTGGCAATCTGGCGCTGGTCGGCTGTGCAGCCGCCAGCCTGTGGTGGCCGTGGCAGGCATTTGCGGGTGCCTGTGTGGTGACGGCGTTGATGATCGGCTGGATGGCCACCCGTAAACCATCCGGTGCATGAAAGGTTCGCCGCTGAAGCGGCTTGCTGTAAGGTATAGGATGACATTCAGGCCCGCGGAGTCTTCGCCCGCATGGTGAAGCTGATCACCTCTTCCCGCGCCTTCGTGGCGTTTTTGCACGATATCGCGATGGCGGCGCTTTCATTTGCGCTGGCGCTGTATCTGCGGGTGGGCGAGGCGCAGTTTGCTCACCATGCCGACAGCTATTTGCTGGAAGGCATGTTGGTGTTCGCCGGCATTGTCGGGGTCGCCGGTATGGTGTTCGGGCTCTACCGGGGTGTCTGGCGTTACGCCTCGCTGGACGACATGATGGCGATCGCCAAGACCGCGGCGGTTGCGGTACTGATCTTCTTCCCCATCATGTTCATGTACAGCCGTCTGGCCGATGTGCCGCGCTCCCTGCCGATCATCAACGCGTTTGTGCTGATGGCGCTTCTGGGTGCGCCGCGCATCGCCTACCGGATTGTTCGCGACCGGCGTGTTGACCAAGTCCTGACCCGCGACCGGCGCGCCCAGACGCCCGTGTTGATTTATGGCGCCGGTGATGAAGCTGAATTGTTCCTGCGTGCGCTGGTGCGCGACCGAACCTCGCCCTATTGGGCCGTTGGTATTGTGGCCCAGAAGCCGGGCCGGGTTGGCAGGCGTATCCATGGAGTCGAGGTCTACGCGACGCTTGCCGACCTGTCGGCCGTGGTCTCCCGCCTGGCGCGCCGGGGACGCCGGCCACGACAGCTGATTATTTCGCGACCTGACATCAGCGGCGAGGATATGCGCCAGCTGTTCGATGCCGCCGAAGTAAACGGTCTGACTTTGTCCCGTGCGCCGCGTCCAACGGAGCTTCGTGAAGGCGTGCGCGCGCCGGAACTTCGGCCTGTCGCGCTGGAGGATCTGCTGGGGCGCGCACCGGTGACCCTCGATCGGGGAGCCATGCAGACTCTGATCAGAGGGCGGCGGGTAATGATTACCGGCGCCGGCGGCTCCATTGGTGCAGAGCTCGTCCGTCAGGTGTCTGACTTCGCCCCTTCCAGCCTGACCCTGTTGGATCATTCTGAATTCGCGCTCTATCAGGTTGATCAGGAACTCGGCGAGCGTCATCCGGATCTGCCGCGTGAAGCAATGCTTGTGGATGTGAGAGACCGGCATCGGGTGACGGCGGCTTTTGCCGACACCAGTCCGGAGATCGTCTTTCACGCCGCGGCCCTGAAGCATGTGCCGATGGTGGAGACTAATCCGCTGGAGGGCATCCTGACCAACGTGGTCGGTACCCGCCACGTGGCCGACGCTTGCCGCGATGCGGGCACCACGGCCATGGTTCTGATCTCGACGGACAAAGCGGTGAATCCGACCAATGTGATGGGCGCGAGCAAACGGCTGGCGGAAGCGTGGTGCCAGGCGCTGGATGTCGTACGGCAGGACACGGGAACCCGCTTCATTACCGTCCGTTTCGGCAATGTGCTGGGATCGACCGGTTCTGTTGTGCCGCTGTTCCAGCGCCAACTGGAGGCCGGTGGCCCACTGACCGTGACCCATCAGGATGTCACCCGCTATTTCATGACCGTCCATGAGGCGGTGGAACTGGTGCTGCAGGCATCTGCCCTTGGCGCGACAGAGGATGGCTATAGCGGCAAGCTCTTCGTCCTCGATATGGGTGAGCCCGTGCGTATCGAGGATCTGGCCCGCAAGATGATACGGCTGGCGGGGCGCGAACCCGATGTGGATGTAGAAATCGTCATTACCGGCTTGCGCCCGGGCGAGAAGCTGCACGAGGAATTGCTGCACGCCAGCGAAAATCTGGTGGAATCCGGCCGGGAGAGCATCCTGCTGGCCGCACCCCGGGCAGCGGACGAGAAGCTGTTGGCCCGAGCATTTGACGAACTGGAGGCGCACTGCCGCGGCGGAGATGCAGATGCGGCGCTCGGCGCGCTTGCGCGACTGGTGCCGGAGTTCGATCATAACGCCCGGCCCGATAGTGCTGCCGAAGCGACCGGCGCCGCCGAGTAAATTTCCATCATTGGAGAGCCGTCCATGGCCCCCTCTACGGCTGACGTCTGGCCCGTCAAGCGCGCACTGATCTCCGTATCCGACAAGACCGGTCTCACACACCTGGGGCAGGCGCTGGCCGCCTGCGGCGTCGAGATTCTCTCCACCGGTGGGTCTGCAAAGGCGCTGGCGGAGGCGGGCGTGCCCGTGACGGAAGTTGCGGACTACACCGGCTTCCCCGAGATGATGGACGGCCGGGTCAAGACGCTGCAGCCCAAAATCCACGGCGGTATCCTTGCGCGGCGGGACGACGACGGTCATCTCAAGTCCATGGCGGATCACGATATCGGTCCCATCGATCTGGTGGTCATCAACCTGTATCCCTTCGAGGCGACCGTCGCCGGCGGTGCGGACTTTGATGCCGCGATCGAGAATATCGATATCGGTGGTCCGGCCCTGATTCGCGCGGCGGCCAAGAACCACGCTTTTGTCACCGTAATCACCGATCCTGCGGCCTACGCTGGCCTGGCAGCGGAAATGGAGGCCAATAACGGCGGCACCAGTGGCGACTTCAGGCGGGCGCAGGCCGCCGCCGCCTTTGCCCGCACCGGCACCTATGACGCGGCGATTGGCAACTGGTTCGCCGGCCAGACTGGCGACGTTTATCCCGCGCGGCTGGCGCTGCCCTTCGTCCATCGGGAGACGTTGCGCTATGGCGAGAATCCGCACCAGACCGCGGCCTATTACAGCGATGGCACCAACCGGCCAGGCGTCGCCACCGCGGAGCAGCTGCAGGGCAAGGCGCTGTCCTTCAACAACCTGAACGACGCCGACGCCGCCTTCGAGCTGGCTGCGGAGTTCGACCGGCCCGTTGTCGCCATCATCAAACACGCCAACCCCTGCGGCGTGGCGACCTCTGACAGCCTCACCGACGCCTGGGACAGGGCGCTCGCCTGCGATCCCGTCAGCGCATTCGGTGGCATCATCGCCATGAACCGCACGCTTGATTTGGCGGCGGCGGCGAAGATGGCGGAGATCTTCTCCGAGGTCATCATCGCCCCCGCCATCGACCCGGACGCCCGGGATTTGCTGGCGGGGAAGAAGAACCTGCGCGTCCTTGCCACGGGCGCCATGCCCGATCCGACGGCTCCCGGCCTCAACCTGCGGTCAATCGCTGGCGGCCTGCTCCTCCAGGGCCGGGACGACACACTAACCGGCGGCCGCAACCTGGACGTGGTCACCAAGCGCCTGCCCACAAAGGGCGAGATGGCGGACATGATCTTCGCCTTCACCGTCTGCAAGCACGTAAAGTCCAACGCCATCGTCTACGCGAAGGACCGGGCCACCGTGGGGATCGGCGCGGGCCAGATGAGCCGGGTGGACAGTGCCCGCATCGCTGTGCGCAAAGGCGAGGATGCGGCGGCTGCTGCCGGACTCGACGCGAATCCGGTCGAAGGCTCGGTGGTCGCCTCCGATGCGTTCTTTCCCTTCGCTGATGGCCTGATGGCCGCCGCTGAGGCGGGCGCGACTGCTGTTATCCAGCCCGGCGGCTCGATCCGCGATGAGGAAGTCATCGCCGCCGCCAACGACGCGGGTCTCGCCATGGTCTTCACGGGCACCCGCCACTTCCGCCATTAGGCCTGCGCCCCAAACGTCTTCATCGCCATCTTCTCGCCCACAGGGGGTGGAAAAACCCATTGTCTCCACCGTTTTGGTGGGCGTACGATTCTGATATCCGGCGCGGGGCCCGCGCGACGACACTGAGCAACGAGGGACAGTCTCATGTGGAAAGAATTCAAAGAGTTCGCCATGCGCGGCAATGTGATCGACCTGGCGGTCGGTATCATCATTGGCGCCGCGTTCGGCAAGATCGTCGCCTCCTTCGTCAAGGACATCCTGATGCCGCCCATCGGCATTGCGCTGGGCGGGGTCGACTTCAAGGACATCGTCGTGGTGCTGCAGACCATGCCCAAGCCGGTGTCGATGAATATCGGCCTCTTCATCATGACGATCGTGGACTTCATCATCATCGCCTTCGCCATCTTCCTGGTGATCAAGGGCCTCAACTCCATGAACCGGAAGAAAGAAGAAGCGACCGAAGAGGCACCTGCCGAGCCGCCGAAGCAGGAAGTGCTGCTGGAAGAGATCCGCGACCTCCTGAAAGACAAGAACTAGTCACACCAGCACTCGTCACCCCAGCACGGGGCGGTCGCCATTCCGGCGGCCGAGCGCCCGGCATTTACCCGGGCGGTTTTTCCGGCCGCACCATGTCGCGCCAGGCGGCTTTGCTGCCGAGCCCTTTGGTGTGGAAATAGACCAGCCGGGCGAAGGCGCGCATAGGTGGGGTGCCGACCATCAGGTTCAGCAGCCAGTTGGGCGGCCCCACATCCAGCGCCCGGCGCAGCATCCCTTTGACGCGAAATTTGGGATAGGCCCGCGGCAGGCTCAGTGCCGGGTCCGGACCCGTGCCCGCCAGCCAGTCGGCGATGCCGTCCGCCGCCGCCTCGCCCCAATGAAAGGCTGTGAAGATGCCGCCTGCGGTCGCCGGTGAGACCATGCCCGCGGCGTCGCCCACCAGCAGGACGCCCGCGCCACCGGTTGCCTCTGCAGGCAACGCGACACGCCGTACCAGCCCGCCGCAGGGGATCACGCCGCTACGGCGCTCAGTGATCTCCGCGCTGGAAAAATCGAACAGCCCCTGAATCCGGTCCTGGAAACGCTGCAGGTTGGGCTTGTCGGCGCGCTTTGCCGCCAGGCCCACCTGGGTCACGCCCACGCCGGGGGCGACCCAGCCGATGTAGCCGGGCGCGATGCGCCGGTCGAGGAAGGTGTGCAGGAAGCCGGGGTCGACCCCGCCCAGGCCGCGATATTCCACCTCCAGCCCCACAAGAAAGCGCCGGTTGACGCCGAGGCCGAACGCCTCCGCCACCCGTGACTTGGCGCCGTCGGCGCCCAGCAGGTAACGCCCGCTCACCCCGTGGTCCGGCAGATCGATCCGTCCGCCCGTGGGCCCGTCGGTACGCGTACCCTCCCCGAAGGAAACCCCATAGCGGATATCCGCACCGGCCGCCGCGGCCTCGGCCGCCAGGTGGCGCAGCAGGCCCGCCGTGTCCGTTGTGTAGAAGGCATAGCCGGGGGACACGAGATCGGTATGGCTCAGATTGGGCGCATAGAGGCGCACGCCGGGCACCTCGCGCAGCAGGGCGTCAGGCACCGGCATCAGCCGGGCGAGTTCGTCGGCGGCTTCCTTCACCAGAATGCCGGTGGTGTGCACATGGGCGCCGGGCTCGGCCTTGCGCTCCAGCACCACCACGTCGAGCCCCCGCTGGGCGGCGCGGCGGGCGGCCACCAGCCCGGCGAAGCTGGCGCCAACGATGATCAAATCATGGACCTCTCGCCCCGGGGTGCCCGCCATGTCAGCCGTCCTTCGCCGGGCCGGGCGTGTCCACCGTCAGCCACAGCAGCAGGCCGCCCACCAGCACGAAGGGCAGGGCGACGGCGATGCCCAGTCGGGCGCTGTCTGTGGCCAGGGTGACAATGCCCACCAGCCAGGGGCCGGCAAATGCGGTCGCCTTGCCGGAGAAGGCGTAGAGTCCGAACATTTCCGCCTCCATGCCGCCGGGTGCAAGCCGCGCCATCAGCGAGCGGCTGGCTGCTTGAACCGGTCCAAAGAACAGGCCGAAGGCGCTGGCCAGGATAAAGAAGGCGAGGGTCGATTCCAGGATGATCAGCGGCACGCCGATGGCGAGGATCCCGGCAACGCCGATCAGAATTGTCTGCTTCGCCCCCAGATGGTCGTCCAGCCAGGCGAACCCGAAGGCGCCAATCCCGGCGGTGATGTTGAGGGCGATGCCCAGCATCAACACCTCCTCCACTTTCATGCCGTGGACCGTCGCGGCGAAGATGCCGCCCATGACGAAAATGGTGTTGACGCCATCGATATAGAGCAGGCGGGCGAGCAGGAAACGCCATACCTGCGGGTACTGGCGCGCCTGCACGATGGTGCGCCAAAGCTGCCGCGCGCCCGCACTCACGGCCTGGCCGATCGGTTTGCCCGGCGGCGCCCGGTCCGGCGTCCAGAACAGCAGCGGCAGCATAAAGACCATGGTCCAGAGCGCCACGAAGGGACCGCTGATGCGGATATGTTCGTGGCTGACCTTGTCCAGGCCGAAGGGCGGCGGGTCACCCTGTATGAAGGTGAAGAGCAGGATCACCAGCGCCGTCAGCCCGCCGAAATAGCCGAGCCCCCAGGCCCAGCCGGAGACCCGGCCGACATAGCGCGGGCTCACCAGCCCCGGCAGCATGGCGTTGTAGAAGACGATGGCCAGCTCCGAGCCGAGGGTGGCCACGCCCACCGCCAGCAATACGACCAGAACGCTGCCCGTGCCATCTGCTCCTGTAGCCACCTTCGGCTCTGCAAACCACAGGGCCGCGCAGGCGAGCGACATGACCAGGGTCAGCCAGAAGATCCATGGCTTCCGCTTGCCGGCATTGTCCGCAATCGCGCCCATAAAAGGCGCCAGCACCGCAATCGCCAGCGCCACGGCCCCCTGCATGAAGGCCCACTGGGACTGGCCCGAGACCGGGTCCGCCGCCACGGCGCCGGCAAACCACGCAGCGATGATGAAGGACGTCACCACCGCCGTAAAAGGTGAGTTGGCCCAGTCGTAGAGGCACCAGGCGAGAACGCCCCGTTTGCGGGTGGGCGGCGGCGTCGTCATCGGGGTTTATTGCCCTTTTTGCCAACTGGTTGGCCAACAGCCCCCCCAATCGGCTGACCAACCCGGCGCCCCCGAAAAGCCTTGAGGAAGGCCTGGAACTTGGGCTGGGCATAGAGCAACCGACCGGCAAGCGCCCGAACCGCATCCACCTGATCCGGCGGCAGAGCGGCGCCGGTCTTGACCGCGTTAAATCGGCGGCGTTCTGCGGGATTGCGGATCTGGTCGAAGGTCACGAGGGAGAAGAACACCTTCATCTTGGTCTGGCCGGGTTTCTTCATCTTGTTCAGGCGCCGGGCCCAGCGCCGGTATTCCAGGCTGGCCAAGGTTGCGGCCTCTGTATTCAGGATGTCGATGGCGGCGTCAAATGACGCCTGCAATTGCTGCAGGATATTCGGGTTGTGGCCGCGCACCGACCAGCGTTGCGGGTGATAGACTTGGGCGTTGACCACAATCACCAGCACCCGCTTGAGCTTGCCAGCGCTCATCTTGTTAAAGGCGCCCTCCATGGCGGCGACGTTGCCGTAGTGCGCGATGGGGCTCAGCACCGACCCGCGCACCGCCAGATTGTCGGTGATGCCGCCGTCCATCAGCCGGATTACCGGCAGGGTCGCGGGGTTCTGATAACGGACAAGCGCGCGGGCCACCTGGTATTCCCGGCTCTTGAAATTGCGTTGGGCCAGCGCCCGGCGGACCCAGTCCTGTCGCCGCTCGGGACATTTCCGCGGATGGTTGCGGAGCGTAATCGGCGCCATGGCGATGGGCAGGGCGGAAGATGCGGTCACCGCGTTGGCCACCGGATAATCGAGGATCGACGAGCAGAGAAAGTCGAACTGCTGCTGGATGAAGCTGAAGGTCAGCCCGGTGTTGAGGTCGCTGGCGTTGATCATGACAAAGGGCAGGTTGCCCCGGCTCATGTCCCGGAAGGTCTTGTTCTCGTAGATGTTGTTGCCAAACCAGCGCGCCACCAGGTCGCCGCGGTTGAGCCGCCGGTTGAACCAGGAGCCCACGTGCGCCGGCGACAGATACATGCGCAGCAGCACCTTCTGCAGATCGCGCTTCAGAAACTTGCGTTCGAAGTCGCGAAAGATTCGATCACCGAACAGGCCGTAATAGGCGGCGGTGTAGCTGCCACCGGAGACAGAGGCGATCAGGTCCACCTCGTCCAGCAGCCGCCGTTCTTTCCCATCGATGGTAATCCGCGTGTCGCGCAGCGCTTCCAGAATGCCGTAGGAAAAGGCCGAGGCCCGGACGCCGCCGCCGGAGAAGGCCAGCACCACAAACAACTCCCGCGAATTGCCCCGCGGCAGCCGGTTTTCAAAGTCATAGGGCGCACCCGCCCCTGAGGCGCCACCGCCGGTCGCATCTCCCCCGGGCCGCGCCGGCGTCGGCGTTTCCACCGCCGCATTCCACTTCCGCTCGGCACAGCCGGTGAGAAGCACCAGCGCCGCCAATACCGCGCCTGTTCGCACTACCCGTGTCCGGGCGCGCTTCATCGAATGTTCCTGCGCTGGAAAGATTTCTCAGGATGTAGGGGACTGTAGGGGAATGGTGGGGAGCGATCCTCCACCAAGGCGGCATGGCCAGTTATTGCGGCTGAATCCTTATGGCCACCGCCGACCCCCACGTCATTCCCGCGAAAACGGGAATCCAGAACCTTGCGGCATACACCCTGCTGACCGGCCAATTTTTTGGCGCGGACCATTTTTTTCAAACTGTTGCGAAATGTTGCCATGTGTTGTGATTTGTTGCTGTGGCCGGCCAAAAAGACCCACGCCTCGCCGAGGCCCAAGCCGTTGATGGATATAGGTAAATAGTCCTTTACACACAAATATCAACGCCCCATCCGAAAGATTCGGGCAGAAGCATACTTCACCTTGAAGTGATTGCGCAGCGCAAGGGCGAAGAGAAATCTCACGGGCCCGGGCATCGGCGCTTTGTGTGGCTTTGCCGTAATCCCGCCTTTGTGGGAATGATGAGGCGGGCTGGGGTGTATGCGTCCTTCACACCACCCCGGCCGGAGCCATCGGGCGGAGAGCCGGGGACCAGGGGGCTGGTGGGGGTGCGTGTGTCCCTGGTCCCCGGATCGCCTGGCGGCGTCCGGGGTGGTGTTGTGGGAGAAGTGTCGGAATATGGGCGTCGGGGAGACGTGTTGACGGCGATCAGCCGCCTGCCAGCGCACGGATCTGGCGGTTGGCCACGGCCAGCATGGCGATATCGAGGCGCGGTGCGGCGCGGAGGTCTTCGAGCATGGTGGTGGCGCGGGCCAGGGTGGCGCCGCGGCTGGTGCACCAGCTGTCGATGATGGCGGTATGGGCGTCAGTCTTGGCGGCAGCGTCGCCCGCTGTATTGGCGGCGGCCCCGTTGGCAGTATCGGGGGTAACCCCGGACCCAGCACTGCCCGCCAGCGCGTCGCGGGTGATGGCGACCTGGTGGCCGTACAGGTCATCCACAATCGCGGCGACAGCCAGCTTGTCCCAATAGGCCTCCGGGCGGAGGGCGATGGCCTGTTCGCGGAGCCATTCCAGGCCGAGACGGTCGCCGAGGCCGAAATAGACCCGGCCGAGGGCGGGTAGGGGCCGGTCGAGATCGCCGGAGAGCCGCACCACATCGAGGGCCGAGATCACCAGCGGCGCGTCTGCCATGCGTGCGGACATGGAATCTGGCCAGCCTTCGGCCTCGTAGGCGCCCCGGCGCTCGCGCCAGTCGCTGCACTGGCCCCGGGTCAGGATCTCCTCCCGGTTGGCGCGGAATGCCTCGACGCCGGGCACGTAGGTTGCCACCGCTGCGCCCACGTCCAGTGGCGCGTCGGCATGCTGGAGGAACCAGTTGGTGGTGCGTTTCAGCATCCGGCCCATGTTCAGGAGCGTGGTGGTCTGGGCCTCCGCCGGCAGCTTGTTGTCCATCTGGCCGATGGTCTCCCACCGGTCGCGCGCTGCCAGCGCCTGCCGCGCCATCAGAAAGGCGCGGACAATGTCTGCGGCCGAACGGCCGGTTTCCTCCGCCAGGTCGTGGGCGAAGGAGATGCCGGCGCGGTTGATGACGCTGTTGGTGGCGAAAGTGGCGATGATCTCCCGGCGCAGGCGGTGGCGGTCGATCGCTTCCGGAAAGCGTTCCTGGATCGGTCCGGGGAAATAACGCACCAGGTCTTCCGCCAGCCATGGGTCGTCCGGCAGGTCCGAGGCCATCAGCTGGTCGAACAGGTCGATCTTGGCGTAGCTCATCAGCACGGAGATTTCCGGCCGGGTGAAGCCCACATTGTTCTGCACCCGCTCGGCGAGGGTTTCGTCGTCGGGCAGGAATTCCACCGCACGGTTCAGCATGTCGCGGCGCTCCAGCGCACGCATGAAGCGGTTGAGACGGTCGGCCACCCGCCAGCCCAGGCATTCGGTGACCGTAATCGCCTGGGTCTGCAGATAGTTATCCCGCAGCACCAGCTCCGCCACTTCGTCGGTCATCTCCTCCAGCAGCTGGTTGCGCGCGCCCGGCTCGAGCTCACCGCGAGCGATCGCGTCGCGCAGCAGAATCTTGATGTTGACCTCGTGGTCGGAGCAGTCGACGCCAGCGGAATTGTCGATGGAGTCGGTATTCAGGCGGCCGCCGGCCAGCGCATAGTCAATACGCCCGAGCTGGGTCATGCCCAGGTTGGCGCCTTCACCGACCACCTGGGCCCGGAGATCGCGGCCGTTGATACGTACGTTGTCATTGGCCCGGTCGCCGGCGTCGGCGTTGGTTTCGCCTTTTGCCTTCACGTAGGTGCCGATGCCGCCGAACCACATAAGCTCCACCTCTGCGCGCAGCATGTGGCGGATCAGCTGGTTGGGGGTCAGGTCATCCTTCTCGATGGCGAAGGCGGCCTTGATCTCCGGCGACAGGGTGATGGACTTGGCGCTTCGCTCGAAGACACCGCCGCCCGGGGAGATGAGCGAGGTGTCATAGGCGTCCCAGCCCTTGACCTCGTCGAACAGCCGCTTGCGTTCGTCCCAGCTGGCCGCCGCATCGGGCGCGGGGTCGCAGAAAATATGCAGATGGTTGAAGGCGCCGACCAGCCGGATCTGCTTCGACAGCAGCATGCCGTTGCCGAAGACGTCGCCGCCCATGTCGCCCACGCCCACGGCTGTGAATGGCTCTTCCTGGATATTCTTGCCGATTTCGCGGAAGTGGCGTTTCACCGCCTCCCACGCGCCGCGGGCGGTGATGCCCATCTTTTTGTGGTCGTAGCCGACGGAGCCGCCGGAGGCGAAGGCGTCATCCAGCCAGAATCCATATTCGGCCGATACCTCGTTGGCGATGTCGCTGAAGGTGGCGGTGCCCTTGTCCGCGGCGACCACCAGGTAGGGGTCGTCCCCATACGCATCGATATCATGGCGGGTGACATCGGGCGGCGGCACAATCGTATCGCCGTCGATATTGTCGGTCAGGTCCAGCATGCCGCGGATGAACATCTTGTAGCATTCGATGCCTTCGGCCTGGAACGCTTCACGCCCGCCGATCACCGGCGGCCGCTTGACCACGAAGCCGCCCTTTGAGCCCACCGGCACGATGACCGCGTTCTTGACCACCTGCGCCTTGACCAGGCCCAACACTTCGGTGCGGAAGTCCTCCCGCCGGTCTGACCAGCGAAGGCCGCCGCGGGCGACCTTGCCGAAGCGCAGATGCACACCCTCCACCCGTGGCGCGTAAACCCAGATTTCAAAAAGCGGCCGGGGCAGGGGAAGCTCGTCGATCTCCCGGCTGGAGAATTTGAAGGACAGCCATTCCTTGGGATTGCCGGCGGCATCGGTCTGCCGGAAGTTGGTGCGCAGGGTCACCTGCACCAGATTGACGATCCGCCGGATGATGCGGTCTTCGTCCAGGCTGGTGACCTTGTCCAGCTGGGCATGGATGTCCGCCAGAATGCCATCGGTGACGCCGCCCGACTCTGCGGTGTGCGCCAGGAACAGATCCATGATCAGCGCCATCAGACGCGGGTTGCCGGTCAAGGTCTGTTCCAGATAGAGGTTCGAAAACGGTGTGCCGGCCTGGCGCAGATAGCGGGCATAGGCGCGGATCACAACCACCCCGCGCCAGTCGAGTCCGGCGCTCAGCACCAAGGCGTTGAGGCCGTCATTCTCCATGGCGCCGTCCCAGACGCGGAAGAAGGCCTCGTTGAAGCTGCCGGCGCGGGCGACGCCATCGTCGGCATCGGCGCTGCGGGGCTGCACCAGAAAGTCGTGGATCCACGCGCGGCCGCCGTCATCGAACTCGATGATATTGGGGACTTCTTCGAGCACGCGCAGGCCGAAATTCTCCAGCACCGGCAGGGTGTCGGAAATCGTCATAGGCGCACGGGGCGAATAGAGGCGCACGTGGAACGGCCCGCCCGCGCCACCGTCCGGGCGATAGACGTGCATCTGCGGCCCGCCGGTGTCGCGCAGATCTTCCAGCAGGCCGATATCGGTGACCGCCATCGCCGGCGTCGCGCCGTGGCGGTAGGCGGCATTGAAGCTGCGGGCATAGCGTTTGTGCAGACGCAGGGTGTCGGCCTCGGTATGCACTGTCAGAAGCGCCTGTTTCAGCTGGTCAGACCAGTCGTGGGCAGTCTCTGCCAGACGGCGTTCCGTACCTGCGATATCTTCGTGGCGAGGCGCCGTCGGGCTGATCTTGACGATGAAGTGCAGCCGCGCCAGCACCGAGTCGTCAGACAGGTGCGGGTAGAAGGCCGTGACCTCGCCCTGGAAATCCTGCTCCAGAATGCTGGTGATGCGCTCGCGGAGGTCGGTGGAAAAGCCTTCGCGCGGCACATAGACGAGGCAGGTGACAAACCGCTGGAAGGCGTCGTAGCGGGTGAACAAGGCCACCCGCTGCCGCTCCTGCAGGTTCAGGATGCCAAGTGCGATGCGATGGAGATCATCCTCCTCGATCTGGAATAACTCATCCCGAGGATAGGACGCGAGAATATGGGTCAGCGCCTTGGCGTTGTGGCTCGCCGGCGGAAAGCTTGCCCGCTCGATCACCCGCTGTATTTTAAGCCGTACCAGGGGAATATTCTGAGGCTGGCCGGTATAGGCGCCCGACGTGAACAGACCGACAAACAGCCGCTCGCCAATGACCTTGCCCGCGCTGTCGAAAAGTTTGACGCCGATCGAATCCAGATGCACAGGCCGGTGGACGGTCGACCGGGCATTCGCCTTGTTGACGATCAGGAGGCTGGGGCGGGCCAGGAAATCGCGCACGTCCGGCGGCAGATGGCCCACCGCGCGCATGCCTTCGAAAACGTGGAACTCCGGATTGCGCAGGACACCCAGGCCCGATTCCGCGGCCACCGACATGACTGCGTCATCGCCGGTGCCGGTGATTGTGTACTCACGATAGCCCAGGAAGGTGAAATTGTCCCCCGCCAGCCAGTTCAGCAGCGACTTGGCCTCGTCAATATCTTCCTGCGGCAGGGCCGGGGGCGCCACCGTCAGGCCATCGACCACGTCATGTACCCGGGCGAGCATCTCCCGCCAGTCCTCGACCGCCGCGCGCACGTCTCCCAGCGCCCTTCGAATGCCGGCCTCGATTTCCGCCAGGGCATCGTCGTCCGGCTGCTGGTCGATCTCGAACCGCATCCACGACTCGGCTTTCATGTCCTCGGCGGACGCGCCCGGATCGTCGAAAGCCTGAAGCACGCCGCTGTCGTCCCGGCCTACGCGCATGATCGGGTGTATCACCAGATGCACGGTCAAACCCTGGCGGTGAATTTCAGCGCTGACCGAGTCCACCAGGAAAGGCATGTCGTCGTTGATGATGTCGATGACGCTGTGATTGCCAGCGCCATCGGCCATATCAGGCTGTGCGTCCGGGTTGCGCAGTCTGATTTTCAGCTCGCCCGGCCGGCGGCTGGCGGCGAAGGCCCAGAAATCCTGCGCCAGCGCCCAGGCGGTTTCGGCGCCCACGCCCAGAAATTCGGCAGGCGGAACGTCGGCAAAGAACTGCCGCACAAAGCGCTGCTCATGCGCTGTGGGCGCCTTTGCCTCGGCTTCGCCGATGAGCTGTTCCATCCGTGTCTGATCGTCGACGCGGCTGTCCATCCTGTCCTCCGGACGCCGGGCGTGGCCGGCATCGGGCATTCTAGCCCGTCAATTGTTTCAGGCGAAACCGCAGAGAGGTGCATACGGACGCTTTTTACGGGGACCCGGGCCTGTTACGGTTTGCGATCAAAGGGGGACCCCGTGGGCGATATCAACATTCCGCTGTGGCTGCTGCTGGTGCTAGCGGTGCTGGCCGCCTGGGCCGTATGCGCCTCCTTCCTGCTGCCGGGGGTGCGCTGGTACCTGCGCCGGCGGGCCAACCGCATGATCGAGCGGTTGAATGCCAGCCTGCATCTGCGCCTTCAGCCCTTCAAGCTGACGAAGCGCCAGGTGCTGGTGGACCGGCTGGTTCACGACCCCGTGGTGATGACCGCCGTGGACGCTAAGGCACAGGAGGAAGACGAGCCGCGGGAATCGATCATGAGCGACGTGCGAGGCTATGCGCGCGAAATCGTTCCGTCCTTCAACGCCTATCTCTATTTCCGGTTTGGGTACCGGATTGCACGCTGGTTCGCCCGTTGGCTTTATCGCGTGCGCCTGGGCTATGCCGACGAGAATGGTCTGCAGAATGTGCCGCCCGACGCCAGCGTCGTCTTTGTCATGAACCACCGTTCCAACATGGACTATGTGCTCGTCGCCTATCTGGCGGCGGAACGGGCGGCGCTCTCCTATGCTGTGGGTGAGTGGGCGCGGGTCTGGCCGCTGCAGTCCCTGATACGCGCCATGGGTGGCTATTTCATCCGGCGGAGTTCCGGCGACCCGCTCTATCGCTCCGTCCTCGCCCGCTATGTGGCCATGTCAACCCAGGGCGGTGTCGTGCAGGCTTACTATCCGGAAGGGGGCCTCAGCCGGGACGGATATTTGAGGCCCACAAAACTGGGGCTCCTCAGCTATATGGTCGACGCCTACGACCCGGCGCAGGAACGGGATCTGATCTTCATCCCCGTTGGCATCAACTATGACCGGGTGCTGGAGGACCGATCCCTGATCCGCACCCTCGACCCCGATGCGGAACGCACCAGCGGTACCCACGCGATGCGCGTCACGTTCGGCTATTTGTTTCGCAGCTTATGGATGATGGCGCGGAAAAGATGGTTTCGCTTCGGCTATGCCTGCGTGAATTTCGGCAAGCCGATTTCGTTGAAAGCCTACCTGGCCGGGCGGGGAACAGAGGAGATGGGCCGCGAAGACCCGCACTGGCGGGGGGAGATTGAGGCGCTGGGAGGCCACCTGATGCAGTCAGTGGCGGATGTGGTGCCAGTCTTGCCCGTGGCGCTCGTGGCGACGGTCTTCTTGCGGGCCGGAGATAAAGGACTGAGTGAACTGGAAGTGAAGAGTGCGGTGCACGGTTTGATCGTCGAGTTGGAGGATCTGGGCGCACAGGTCTATGTGCCGCGTTCAGATCAGGCCTATGCGGTGGTAGTAGGGTTGCGCATGTTGCATCTGCGCCATTTTGTGATCGAGGAAGACGGTCTCTACCGCACGAATCCGGACGAGAAGACGATCCTGACCTACTACGCCAATTCGATTGCCCATTTCCTGCCAGAGAGCCGGCGTGAGGCCGGCAGCGAGGCCGATGGCCGCTGGCGCAGCGCCAGGGCATGACGGGAACAGACCAATCCTCACTGGTTATTCTGTTGCACGGGCTGAGTCGCTCGGCCCGCGCCATGCGCCGCCTGGAAAAACAAATCGCGACTGCGGGATACCGCACCCTTAATTGGGACTATCCTGGCCGCCGCAACTCCCTGCCGGCGCTGGTGGACATGTTTCGCGAGGCGTTGGCGGGTCTGGATGAGGTGGATAAGAAGGTTCACTTCGTCACCCATTCTCTGGGCGGCCTGATTGTCCGCGGCGCGCTCACGAAAGAGCCGGCCCTGGTCCACCCGGGCCGTATTGTCATGATCGGGCCGCCCAACAAGGGGGTCGAGCTACCGGGGCAAAAGCGTTTCCGCAAGGTGCTCGGCTGGCTCTATGGACGTCCGCTACTGGATGTGGCGGGCCCGTCAGAGATCATGGACCGGCTGGGGGTACCAGAGGCGGATTTGGGCATCATCGCCGGCACACGCCAGTTTGACTGGGTCAATCCCAGCAGCTGGGTCACCGGCTGGTTGCACCGTCATCGGCGCCATGACGGTACTGTTGAGGTAGAGCGCACTCAGCTTGATGAGATGGATGACTTTATCGAGGTAGACGCGTCCCACACCTTCATCTGCGATGACCCGGAGGTGGTCCGCCAAGTGGTCTATTTCCTTGAGCATGGCGAATTTTCGCCGCTCATGCCGGGCAAATGACCGGAGACAATTGGCGATAGTCAGTTAGGGGCAGCCAGCCTAAGGCAGAAGATCCTGTGGCCCGTTGCGGTTCTGCGGCGGTGGCGACAAATGGGAAATGATATCGCCATAGGTCGTGATCGGGCTGGCGAGGCCGAAAATGCCGAGGCAGACCAGAACCAGTGTGCCGGCAATGCTGTCGGCGGATGGCCCGATGACCTCATATCCCGCGGCTGCGTACAGGGCCATCGCAACAACGATGCCCGCGACGCTGACCTGAACCACCAGTTTCGTCAACGTCATCCGCAGGCTGACAAAGCCCAGCCATGACGCCAATGGCAGGATCAGTAAACCGGCAAAATAGATGCCCGCCAGATTGAGGAAGACCACGCCACGGGAAGGTTTCGAGGATACGGCGGCGATCTCGCGGCTGAAATAGTCGGGGCCCCAAATGTTGAGTCCGGCCAGGATTACGGCCAACGTCAACAGTGTGAGGACCCCGATCCGGTTCATCGTTTTGGCCAGCTCATTGGATTGGTGCTCTGATCGCCGGCATGCCGCTACCCGGTCAGGTTGATCCGGCCGTCCGGTAGCAGGTAGAGCACCAGAGCACGCCCGCCGCGGACAGTGGGCCGGTGTGCGGTGCCAGGCTCGTAGACGAGCCAGCCACGGCCGTGCCGGTCGAATTGCGCGCCGTCGTCCTGGGGCATGATCATCAGCACCTCGCCCGTCGGGTGGGCATGGTGACCACCGTGCAGGTCGGTCATGTCGACAACGTCGACGCTCAGGTCATGGGTCTCGGCCGATGGCTCGATGACCCGCCCGAAACGGCGGGTGCCCTCGCCCTCGGCGCACATCCAGCCCGCCTCGATGGCGGCATGGCAGGCAGCTTCGATCTCGGCGAAGGTCTCGCTGTCGGGCGCGATGGCCGCGGTGAGCCGGTCTTCCAGCGCCTTGTCCACCGGTTGCCCGGCGACGGCGTCTGTCACGGGCTTCAGCAAGGTGGTGAATTCTGCAACGTCCATGGTTCGTCCATCCTTTCCTGACAGTAAGACAAAGCAGACAAGGTCCGGCCACGGGCGTCAACCATGGCCGGGCCCAAACGCGGCCTTATCACGCGACACGGCCGCGTTGGGCTGGGTGGGAAAATGGCGGGCAGTCGGCCCGCAATCCGGCCAGAAAAAAGCCCGGCCCCTCGATTGTCACGTGAAGATCACGCGAAGGTCACCAAGGGGACCGGGCTTTCGAATCTGGAGCGGGAGACGAGATTTGAACTCGCGACCCTCACGTTGGCAACGTGATGCTCTACCGCTGAGCTACTCCCGCATATGCTCCAGACTGCAGGCGAGGCAATATACTTATGTCCACCCGCTTTGCAACTGCACTGCGCTGCATGGGCGCAGGACAGTCATTCTTTCCTCCTGCGCTCCTGATTGTGTATCGGAAGCTGGTAAGGCAATTCTTAACCCCGGTCCCGATTGGCGTCTCAACGGGCACCTTAATGTCGGGTCTTAACGTTGGGGCGCTGGCGGGTTATCACGGTGCTTGAAAGAGGGAATGACCATGGCGACCAGGGACGACCTGTTCATACGGCTGGCCGATCTGGGCATCGAAACCCGGACCCACGAGCATCCGCCCCTGCATACGGTGGAGCAGAGTAAAGCCCTGCGCGGGGAGTTGCCCGGCGGGCATATCAAGAATCTGTTCATCCGGGACAAGAACAAGAAGCTGTGGCTGATCGTGGCCGAGGAGGACCGTCAGGTGGACCTGAAGGCCATGCGCCGGCGTCTCGGCGCCGCGAAGTCATTGTCTTTCGGGTCGCCCGAACTGTTGGAGGAAGTGCTCGGCGTGCAGCCCGGCGCAGTCACACCCTTTGGACTGATCAACGACACCGCCCACCGCGTGACGGTGGTGCTTGACGCCGATCTCATGACCCGCGACATCGTCAACTGTCATCCTCTTGTGAATACCGCCACAACCGCCATCGGCAGCTCAGATCTGCTAAAATTCGTACGTGCCTGTGGCCACGAGCCTCAGATCATGCCCCTGGATGAACCCGGCGGCGAGGAGCCTTCCCCATGACCCGTTCCTGCGCATTTCCCACCGCGCCCGCAATTGCCCCCAGCCTGATAGCCCCCACTCTGATAGCTCTCGTCCTGACAGTTGTCGCCGGGACAGGAGCCTTGGCCGCACCGCCGAAGGGTTTTGTCGAGACGGCAGTTGAGATCAACATGCCCGGCGGGTCGCTGAAAGGCACCCTCTGGCAGGTCAAAGGCGGCAAACCGGGGCCGGGTGTGGTGATCATCGCCGGCTCGGGCGCAACGGACCGGAACGGCAATCAGGCGCGGGTGAAGACCAACAATCTGCGCATGCTCGCGGCCGCGCTCGCCGCCCGGGGCATCGCCAGCCTGCGCTTCGACAAGCGCACCCTTGCCACCAGCCGCCTGGCGAAGACAAACGAACGGACCATCCGGTTCGATCAGTTTGTCAGCGACGCCGGCCGGTGGATCAAGCTGCTGAAACGCCAGAAGGGCATCTCCCGTGTCTTTGTCGCTGGGCACAGCCAGGGCGCCCTGGTGGGGACGCTGGCCGCGATCAAGGAGCCTGTGGCCGGCCTTATCGTGTTGGCGGGCCCGGGGGAGTCCATCGGCACTGTCCTCCGCTGGCAATTGAAGCGGGCGCGGCTGCCCAAGACACTGCTGGATGAGGCCGACGCCGTGATCAGCCAGATGGAGAAAGGGCGCGAGGTGCCGACGGTCTCCCGCTTCCTCTACTCCCTGTTTCGGCCGTCGGTGCAGCCGTTCCTGATTTCCTGGATGAAACACGATCCGGCGAAGGCGCTGGCGCGGGTCAAGGCGCCGGTGCTGATTGTCCAGGGCGGGCAGGACCTGCAAGTGCCCACCCGCCAGGCGCTGATCCTGAAAAAAGCCAGGCCGGATGCCCGGCTGGTCCTGATCAAGGACATGAACCACGTCTTCAAGGTACCCGCAGGGCCCAGCCGTGCGGAAAACATCCAAACCTACACCAACCCGACCCTGCCGCTGGCGCCGGGGCTGGCCAGCGCGGTGGTCGACTTCGTACTCAAGACGAAGTAGCGCGCCTGCCTGCAGCGGACTTGCACGGCGGCACGCTTTCGCCTACGCGACAGGCCGGTTCCGTACCGATTCCATGCCGGTTCAATATTGGAAAAAAGGGGGGCAAGTGTCCGATCCACGGCTGAAAACGCGCAAAGAGGGCGAGATTGCGCGGGTGATCTTTGACCGCCCCGACAAATACAACGCCATGTCGTCTGAAATGTGGGCCGCCTTTCCCAGTGTGCTCGCCTCGGTCGCCGATGACCCGGAGGTCAAGGTCATCATCCTGCAGGGGGTGGACGAACGGGCCTTTGTCGCCGGCGCCGATATCTCGCAGTTTGCCGAAACCTTCCCGAAGGACGGCGGTGCGGCGAACTATCTGGATATTGTCCACGGCGCGGAGGATGCGATCTCCATCTGCGCCAAGCCGGTAATCGCCATGATCAGCGGCAACTGCATTGGCGGCGGCATAGAGCTGGCGATCGCCTGCGACATGCGCTTTGCCAGCCGGAAAAGCCGATACGGCATTCCCCCGGCCAACCTGGGCATCACCTACAGCCTCTATTCCACCAAGCGGGTCGTCGAAGCGTTGGGTCCGTCCCGCGCCCGCGATCTGCTGTACAGCGGCCGGCTGATCGACTCGGAGGAGGCCCTCGCCTGGGGCCTGGTGGACCGGCTCTATGATCCGGACGATCTGGAGCGGGAAACCCTCGACTACGCCCGGCTGCTCTGCACCAAGTCGCAATATTCAATCCAGTACGCCAAACTGACCGTGCGGCGCATTCTGGAAGGGCATGAGGACGAAACTACCGAGCTGCGCAAATGGCGGCTCGACGCCTGGGACGCCGGCGACCTGCAGGAAGGTGTTGCCGCTTACATGGAAAAACGCGACCCCAAGTTTCGCTGGCGGGGGTAAATGCCTCCGCGGGTCAGACCGCGATCTCGACCGCCGCGTCGGCGAGCGCCATGACCCGGTCCTTGTTGCCCTGCATCGCCAGGCGCTGTTGATAGAAGCGCAGGCCGCGCAGGCCGCCCAGTTCCTCGCCGCCGCCGGCCCGGCCGGGCCCGCCATGCACACACATGGGCATGACGATGCCGTGACCCGTGGACAGCTTGCCCACCGCCTCGTCGATCACCAGCACCCGGCCATGGCTGTCGCCCAGGCCCAGGACCGCGTTTTGTGCGAACAGATCGTTGGCGGTGAAGACCGACGCCACCAGGGAGCCACCACCGGCGCCGGCCAGCGCAAAGGCCTCTTCGGCGGAGGTGTAGGGCATCAGCGTTGAGACAGGGCCGAAGGCTTCGACCTCATGTACTGCCGTCGCACCTTCCGGGTCGTCGCACCGCAGCAGCGTGGGCGCGATAAAGGCGCCGGCCTCGGCATCCGCACCGACCACATCCAGCGCATCGCCGGTAATCACCTGGGCCTCCGCCTTCAGCCGGCCAATCGCATCCAGCACGTTGCGCCGCTGGGTATGGTCTACCACAGGGCCCATGGTGACGTTCTCATCTGCCGGGTCACCGACGACCGTGCGGCCCAGCCGGGCAACCAGGGCCTCCGTCACGGCGTCCATCAGCGCCACCGGCACCAGGGCACGCCGGATGGCGGTGCATTTCTGGCCGGACTTGACCGTCATCTCCCGTGCAACCTCGCGCACGAACAGGTCGAATTCCGGCGAGCCGGGGCTGGTATCCTCGCCCAGGATGCTGGAGTTGACACTGTCGGTCTCGGCGTTGAAGCGCACGGCGCCTTCCACCACGCGGGGGTGGGTGCGCAGTCGTCGCGCGGTCTCCGCTGAGCCGGTGAAGGCGATTGCGTCCCGGCGGTCCACATGGTCGAGCAGATCGCCCGCACTGCCGCAGATCAGCGATAGCGCGCCTGCCGGCAGAATATTTGCGCCGACAACGTCGCTGATCATCTCGTGGGACAACAGCGCCGTCGCCGTCGCTGGCTTGGCCAGCACCGGCACGCCCGCGAGGAAAGCGCAGGCGACTTTCTCCCACATCCCCCAGGACGGAAAGTTGAAGGCGTTGATGTGGATGGCAACGCCCTCCACCGGCACCCTCAAATGCACCGCCTGGAAGGTGTCATCCTTGCCGAACCGCTCCAGCCCGCCATCGCGCATTACTGTGGCGTCGCCCAGGCCCTTGCCGATCGCGCCATAGTATTTGAGCGTGCCTGAACCGCCGTCCACGTCGATGGTGGCGTCGATCTTGGTGTTGCCGGAATTCTCACGGGCGATGTCGAAATAGCGGTCGCGGTTGGCGATCAGCACGTCGCCCATGGCGGACAGCAGCGCCGCCCGTTCAGCGAAGGTCATGGCGCGGAGTGCGGGGCCGCCCACCATGCGCCCGTGGCGCAGCGCGCTTTCCATGTCGACGCCGTCGGTGGTGGCGCGGGCGACTTCCGCGCCGGTGACCGGGTTGATCAGGACCGCGCCATCACCGTCGCCATCGACCCATTTGTCGCTCACATAGTTTTGCAGCCTGACTGACATCGCCCATCTCCCGGTTTGCCTGCCGCACCCGCTGGCGCGACCGTGTGTCGGCAATGATCACCGGGAATCGGCCTGCCGTAAAGGGGCCCGGGTTAAGAGAAGGTCAGGAAGATTGAAAGAGGCAGAGCGGTATCAGCCGCTTGGCGCCTGTTGCCGGGGCAAGCCCGCGCGGCCCTCAGGCGGCGCGGGCCATGTCAAAATTTGCAGTCCACTCCTTCACCCATTCGACGCCGTCATCTTCCGGGATGGTGCCGGAGCTGGCGTCGTGCTCGAAACGCTCGCCGATTTTTTTGGCGCCGCATGTTGCCAACACTTCGTCAAACTTGCGGCCGCCGAAATTGAACGTTTCCGCATAGGTGCGGTCACCCAGGGAAAAGATGCCGTAGGTGACGTGCTTCAAGTCCGGCTTCTTCTCCTCCAGCTCTTCGTAGAGCGGGATGCCGTTGTCCGGCACGTCGCCCTGGCCGTAGGTGGAGGTGACGATCAGGTAAATCCCCTCGTCGGAGAAGGCCGAGGCATCAAGCCCGTCCATGGCGGTGATGTCGGCGCTGTGCCCCGCGTCGGTCAGCGCGTCGGACATTTCCTCCGCAACCATCTCTGCAGTGCCGGTCATGGTACCGACCAAGATCTTGATGTCCATGGATGCCTCCCTCGCCCTCTATCGACGGAATTGATAATGCACTGCTTGCAGGTTGACAAGCATTATAATGCATGAAACTCTGTTCGCAGGCATTTTGCTTCGTCACCCTTGTCGCGGCGGATGCCCCGAAGAAGAACTGAGCATCCCGGAGTGCCCGTTGCCCCGAGCAAAGGAAAATACCATGGCTCAAGGCATCCCTGAACCAAAACCCCGCGACCCGCAAGATACCGGCAGCGGACGCCGGGCACCATGTGCCGCGGTGGTTCACCAGGACTATTTGCGGGTGCTGGGCGAACGCGTCAAGGCGACACGTGCACGCCGCGGCATGACCCGCAAGATCCTCGCACGGGACTCGGGCGTGTCAGAGCGCTACCTCGCCCAGCTTGAGAGCGGCCGGGGCAACATTTCCATTGCTCTGCTGCGCCAGGTCGCCGACGCCATGGGCCTGCCCTTGACTGATCTGGTGCGTGACGGCGCGGACCGGCCTGTGGAACTGACCTTGTTGATGCAACGGCTTGAACGGCTGACCGCTGAGGAATTGGTGGAGGCGAACCGCCTGCTTGCCGAGCGTTTCGGCGCAAGTTCCGATCTCTACCGCTCATCGCGTATTGCTTTGATCGGGCTGCGTGGCGCCGGCAAGACCACCCTGGGCCGCGCGCTTTCCGGCGCCCTGGGGGTGCCGTTTATTGAAATGGCCAAGGAAATTGAAGGCGCGTCTGGCATGGGGCTGGACGAGATTTTTGATCTCTCCGGCCAGGCGGGTTATCGCCGCTACGAGCGGCGCGCGCTGGAAAGCGCGCTCGACAGCAACGACGCCTGTGTCATCGCCACCGGCGGCAGCATGGTTTCCGAGTCCGACACATATGAATTGCTGCTGGAGCATTGCTTCACCATTTGGCTTCGCGCATCGCCGGAAGAGCATATGGATCGGGTGGTCGCCCAGGGTGACCTGCGGCCAATGGCGGGCAATCGAGAGGCAATGGAAGATCTGCGCCGCATGCTGAAGGAGCGGGACACCCTCTATGGCCGCGCCGATGCGGTGCTGGATACGTCCGGCCAATCGGTGGACGTGACGCTGGCGAATTTGGTCGAGATGGTTCGCGAGAACAGCGGAGAGTCTTCGGCCCTTGCGGCTCAGTGATCGGAATTTTAGGAAACATAATTCTAGGGCTTGACATGAACATGCATTATTATGCATATAAAGCCCAACACCAAGATGCGCTCTGAGGGAGGACCCTGACCATGGCTGAAAATATTGTCGTCTATGACCGTGACCCCGGCACCTACAAGCACTGGAAGCTTGATGTGGACGGAAGCGTGGCGACCCTGTCCCTGGATGTGGACGAGGATGGCGGCCTGAAGCCAGGCTATCAGCTCAAGCTGAATTCCTATGACCTGGGCGTCGACATGGAACTGCATGACGCCATGCAGCGCATCCGGTTCGAGCATCCGACCGTCAAGGTGGTGGTCATGACCAGCGCGAAAGATCGTGTTTTCTGCGCCGGCGCCAACATCAACATGCTTTCGGCATCGCCTCATTGGTGGAAAGTCAATTTCTGTAGGTTCACCAATGAAACCCGCAACAGTCTGGAAGACTCCTCGGAGCATTCTGGAATCAAGTCGATTGCGGCCGTGAATGGCGCCTGCGCCGGCGGCGGCTACGAGATGGCGCTCGCCTGTGACGAGATCGTCATGGTCAATGACCGCTCATCCACCGTGTCCCTGCCCGAAGTCCCGCTTCTGGGCGTACTGCCGGGCACGGGCGGGCTCACGCGGGTGACCGACAAACGCAAGGTCCGCCGGGATCTGGCAGACGTGTTTTGCACCACCTCTGAGGGTGTCCGCGCCGACCGCGCCAAAGACTGGAAGCTGATCGACGACTATGCGCCACCTGCCAAATTCGACGAATTCGTCGCCGACCGCGCGACGGCGCTGGCCGCCCAGTCCGACCGGCCCGAATCGGCCGAAGGCGTCAAGCTGACCCCGATCAACCGCACGATCGACGACGATGGCTATCACTATGACTTTGTCGATGTGCAGCTGAATTCGGCCGACCGGACCGCGACCATCACGGTCAAGGGCCCGGCAGAGGATCAGCCGACGGATGTGGACGCGATCCACGCCAAGGGCGCCGACTGGTGGGCACTGCACATGGCGCGCGACCTGGATGACGCCATCCTGATGCTGCGCACCAACTCCACCGAGTTGGGCCTGTGGATCCTGCGGGCAGAAGGCGATGCGGCCCGTATCCAGGCCGTGGGCCAGAGCCTGATCGACAATCAGGACAACTGGTTCGTGCGTGAAACCACCAACTTCCTGCGGCGCGCGCTGGCGCGGCTCGACGTCTCGTCGCGCAGCCTGTTCGCGCTGGTGGATGAAGATACGTGCTTCACCGGCATTCTGGCGGAACTCGCGCTCGCCGCCGACCGCACCTATATGCTGGACAACCAGGAAGAGCCTGAGAAATCTCCGGCCATCACCCTGGACGCCACCAACTTTGGCATGTTCACCATGCCCAACGACCAGGATCGCATGACCGCACATTTCCAGGGTGACGTTGACGCGGTGGCGGCAGCCAAGGCCCGGATCGGCGATGCGCTGACGGCGGAAGACGCCCTGGAACTGGGTCTGGTGACTTTCGCGCCGGATGATCTGGACTGGGACGACGAGGTGCGCATCGCCATTGAAGAGCGCACCAGCCTGTCGCCGGACGCGCTCACCGGCATGGAAGCCTCGCTCCGTTTCGGCGGCGACGAGACCATGGCCACCAAAGTTTTCGGGCGGCTCACTGCCTGGCAGAACTGGATATTCATCCGCCCCAACGCCGTTGGCGACCAGGGCGCCCTGAAACTCTATGGTACCGGTTCCAAGCCGAACTTCGACTGGGAAAGGGTCTAATTAAAATGGCCATCAATTACGCTGAGAAAATCCCGAACAATGTTGACCTGGCAGAAGACCGGCAACTGCAACGGGCACTGGAGAAGTGGCAGCCTGCCTTTCTCGACTGGTGGAAAGAGCAGGGGCCGGAAGGCTTCCAGCAGAAGGATGTCTATTTGCGTACGGCCACGTCCGTCGACGCCAAGGGCTGGGCCAGCTATGGCTACACCCAGATGCCCGACTACCGCTGGGGTATTTTCCTGGCGGACCAGGCGAAAGAACGCAAGGTCGGTTTCGGCGACCATTATGGGGAAGATGTCTGGCAGCAGATCCCGGGCGAATACCGCGCCGACCTGCGCCGCCTGATCGTCACCCAGGGAGACACGGAGCCGGCATCGGTCGAGCAGCAGCGTCTGCTCGGGCAGATCGCACCGTCCATGTACGACATGCGCAACCTCTTCCAGATCAATGTGGAAGAAGGCCGCCACCTGTGGGCGATGGTCTATCTGCTGCACGGCTATTTCGGCCGTGACGGCCGCGAGGAGGCGGAGGAACTGCTGGAGCGTCACTCCGGCGACGTCAACAATCCGCGCATCCTCTCCACATTTAACGAGCCGCAGACCGACTGGCTGTCGCTGTTCTGCTTCACCTACTTCACCGACCGGGACGGCAAATATCAGCTCAAGATGCTGGCGGAGAGCGCATTCGATCCGCTCTCCCGCACCTGCCGCTTCATGCTCACTGAAGAAGCGCACCACATGTTCGTGGGTGAGACCGGCCTTGGCCGGGTCATCAAACGCGCCTGCGAGGTGATGAACGAGATCAAGTCCGATGACCCGACCCGGGTACGGGAGCATGGCGCGATCGACCTGCCAACGGTCCAGCGGCACCTGAATTTCTGGTATTCGAGCTCGCTTGATCTGTTTGGCTCCGACCAGTCTACCAACGCGGCGAACTATTTCGCCAATGGCCTGAAGGGCCGGCCGGACGAGGACATGTTCGAGGATCACATCGAGCTGGACACCACTTTCGGTGTCGAGCAACTGGGTGAAGACGGCACGTCCGTGGGCATCCTGCAGGTGCCGACGCGGAACGCCATGAACCTGGTGGCCCGTCATGGCTATTCCAAGGACTGCGAGATCGGCCTCAACCGCTGGAACCGGCAGATCAAGAAGATGGGCATCGACTTCGAGCTATCCTTGCCGTCTGACCGCTTCCGCCGCACCGTTGGTCCGTTCGCCAACGTCCGGGTCTCCCCGGAAGGCAAGGTGATCTCAGAGGAAGAATGGAAGAAGAATGTCAACGACTGGCTGCCCTCGGCCGAGGACAAGGCCTACATCCACAGCCTGATGCAGCAGGTTACGGAGCCCGGCAAGATTGCCGGCTGGCTCGCCCCGCCGGACCGCGGCATCAACAACAATCCCGTGGACTACGAGTACGTGCGCCTCTAGCGCCGCGGTTGGTTTGAATGGATTGGGCCCGGCCTCACAGCCGGGCCTTTTTCTTTCTGATGATAATATCGGTGTCGATTCTCGTGTGGAGCTGGCCGTACGGATTGACATTCGGCTGGCAGAGGCGAATTTCCTTTGGGCGGCCCAAGGTAGGGATTGGCGGCACGGTCATCGGGAGAATAGGGTTCGCTCATGGAAGCATTCGACAAAATCTTGAAACGGGCGGCCAAGCATCATGGCGGCGAGGCCGCGGTGGAAAAGCTGCTGCCCAAACCGGTAAGCGCCGCCAAGCTGCGTAAGATCCCTGACGACCGCTGGCTCGCCGCCATCGCCAAACAGGTCTTCCGCGCCGGCTTTTCCTGGAAGGTGATCGAGGCGAAATGGGAGGGTTTCGAGGCCGCCTTTGAAGGCTTCGATCCGCGTGCCCTGGTGATGCAACCGGACGAGGCGATGGACAGGCTGGCGTCGGACACGCGCATTGTGCGCAACCCGCAGAAGATCCGCGCCACCTTCCAGAATGCGCGCTTCGTCTGTGACATTGCGGATGAGCATGGCAGCTTTGGCAAGTTCGTCGCTGACTGGCCGGGAGAGGACATCGTTGGCCTGTGGGCCGTGTTCAAGAAACGAGGTGCGCGCCTGGGTGGCAATACCGGGCCCTTCACCCTCCGCACCATGGGCAAGGACACCTTCTTCTTCGGTGGCGACGTGGCGAGGGGTCTGATCGCCTGCGGCGTGGTCGAGAAGGTGCCCTCCAGTCAAAGAGACATCCGCCGGGCGCAGGAGGCGTTCAATCAGTGGGCGGCGGAGAGCGGCCGCCCGCTCTGTGAGTTGAGTCGCATTCTGGCATTGAGCGTGGGCTGACATGGGCGACGTCGCATGGGACCCCGGTCAATACCTGCGCTTTGCGGACCTACGCCTCCGCCCGGCGCTGGAGTTGTTGGCGCACATTCCCACGGAAAGTCCGGCGACGGTGGTCGATCTCGGCTGCGGCGCCGGCAACGTGACCCATCATCTGAAGACCCGCTGGCCGAACGCGACGGTCACCGGTGTCGATCCATCGGTCGAGATGCTGGAGACGGCACGGGCGGAAGGACCGGCGGGCGTGAGCTGGGAGCAGGCAGACGCAGCCACCTGGACGCCAGATGGCGCGCCTGACGTCATCTATTCAAACGCGGCGCTCCACTGGCTGGGGGACCATGAGGCGCTGTTCCCGAGACTGTTTGGGCTGCTGGCGCCGGGCGGCGTGCTGGCCGTTCAGGTGCCAAGAAACTTCGCCCAACCATCCCACACCCTGATCGATGAGACGGCCCGGGAGGCGCCCTGGGCCGACCTGCTTGCGCCCGTCTTGCGCGCGCCGCCGGTGAGCGAGCCGGGTTTCTACTATGACCTGCTTGCGCCCGATGCCGCGGAAATCGATGTGTGGGAGACGGAGTATCAGCAGGTGCTGGAAGGCCCGGAAGCGGTCGCCGAGTTCACCAAGGGCACCTGGCTGAAGCCGGTTCTGGACGCACTCGCCCCGGAAGACCGACCGGAGTTCGAGGCGCGCTACAAGGCCAAACTCGCCGACGCCTATCCCCGCCGCACCGGCGGGCGGGTGCTGTTTGGCTTCCGGAGATTGTTCATTATCGCTACTCGCTGACCTCAAGCTGCGGGCTCCAGCACCACAATCCCGTGCATGACACGCAACCTGCCAGTGTAGTTGTTCCGCGCGCAGTGCATTGAGCATCCGCGCACTTTCCTCCGCCCCTTTGTTCCGGCCCGACAATCCGTCAGAATGGTCGATGCAGCGTGAAGGAGGGGACATGTCGAGCGCGGAAACAGAACCCGGGCCATGGGATCTGGCGGAACCAGCATCACAGGAATCGGAGTCTCGGGAGCCGGGGCCCGGCACGTCAGCCGAATTTGATCCAGCGACCGTCGACAAGGCCGCCTTCCACCGTGCCTGCAAGGCTGCGGCCGCGGACTGGTCCGGCAAACTGCGCACGGCCAAGGCCACGGCAGCCGCCAAATATGCGGTCAACATGACCCTTGCGATCATCGCCGTGATCCTGCTCATCGCCATCGTCATCGCGATTGCGGTGGCCAGCCGCGGCGAGGGCATAGGGCGCATCGCAGTCCTTTTCGGCGGTATTTTCCGATGGGCCAAGAACAGCGCTTATCGTCCCTATTGGGCGCTGCGGCGGACCGCCAAGGGCGCCGTGCTGAAGCAGGCGTTGCCCACGATCAATCTGAACTACAATCTGCATGCGTCCCAATTTCCGGCCACGGCCTTCCGCAGCGCCGGCCTGCTGCCCAGCAGTTCCGCGCTGGAGGATCACATCGCCGGACGGCACAGCGGCGTCGATTTTGAGCTCTGCGAATCAACCGCCGGCCATGTGAAGGGCGAAGACAAGGATGACGCCGATGTATGGCAAGGCTTCCTGCTCGCCTTCGCCGCCCACAAGAAATTTCGCGGCCGCACGCTGATCGTCCGCGATGGCGGCGCCATCGGCAATTTCTTCAAGGGCTTCGGCAAGGACGGCGAGCGGATCACACTGGAGGACCCGCGGTTCGAGGAACGGTTCGAGGTGTTCGGGTCAGACCAGATCGAGGCGCGCTATCTCCTGACGCCCACCTTCATGGAGCGGCTGGTTGCATTGGATGACCACTATGGCCGCGGCAAGGTCAAAGCCGCCTTCGCCGATAACAAGCTGCTGTTGACCATTGACGACCGTAACGACCGCTTCGAGCTCGACCTGGAAGATGGCGTGAAACACGGCGAGACCGACAAACTGCTACGCGACCTCGAAATTCCCTGTCAGGTCATCGATGCGCTAAAGCTCGACGCCAACACTGTGGTCTAGGCGGGCCACCAATCACCCCACTGGTCAGCCTGCCCGTTGACCCAGGTCAATCAAGCCGGCGCCGGCCGGTGGGAAAATAGCCATCATCCGCACCGCATAAAGGAAAGGGCGCCGCCATGAAGCGGGTCAGCGATCAGGCCGAGGTGGCCATCGACTTCCCTGATAAATTCTACATGGGTTCGTTCAGCAATACCTCCCGCTTCCAGGTCAAGCCAGAGGGTGGTGGCATTGGCCTGAAGATCGTCAAGGAATCCGCACCCAAGCGCACGTTTGAGATGCACCTGCACCACGCCTTGCTAACCGACATCCTGCACGACTGGGCGGCCGCTATCCGCATGGGATCGGATATCACCACCCAGGATCGCGACGACCTCGTGGGCGCGCTCACCGATGTGGCGGCTGCGCTGGGCGAGGTCGGCGAGGCGCCAGCCTGACCCAGTGCATCCAGGACCTGATGCTGGCGTAATCAGGAAGATGGGTAGTTTGAACTGGATCAAATCGCAGGGCTCAAAA
>JAJFFJ010000099.1 GCA_021776685.1 Alphaproteobacteria bacterium | reverse complement strand
CCAAATTCCTGCTCTCCCCCATGCCGGGCCTGCTGGTCTCGGTCTCGGTGGAGGACGGGCAGGGGGTCAAGGCCGGCGAAGAGCTTGCGGTGGTCGAAGCCATGAAGATGGAGAACATCCTCCGCGCCGTGCAGGACGGTACGGTCAAGGAAGTCCGCGCCAGTGCCGGCGACAGCCTCACGGTGGATCAGGCGATCATCGAATTCGAATAGGCCGGCCACGAGCCGGGAGGCGGGTTCGGTTCATGACGCGCGCGTCAGCTTCGCCCCCTGAAGCAGAAAGGTTAAATTGGTCCGCCACAAGCCTGCTCCTGGCCAAAAGCTGCCGAAGGATGCGACAGCTCAATCTGAACGCCGCAGTTGACGGATTCAACGACGCGCTAATGATGATTGCATTGCCTTGGCGACCAAATCCATCGCATAAGCAAAAAAATAAGAGAGGGCGGCCAGTTAAGGCCACCCTCTCAGGGGCAGGAAACTAGAAGCAGAAATCTGATCTACTAGTGCCTGGAAGGGAAAACTTGTTTTTTCTTCGGCTTTTTGACTTTGTTTTTCGGGGGCATGCCGATGTTGAAGGATTTCACCTTCTTCTTCGCCGAAACGACCGCCTTCTGATCATCTTTGTCATCCTTCAAGCGGCAGTTTGATGTGCACTTGGTGCGCGGACCCTTGGGTTTCATCACCTTGTCGAACATGGCCAGCGGGGAAACGTTCTGCAGGGTTGCCGAGGTGCTGGATTCGCTTACGGGAGCAGCTGCGGCGGCAGAGGCAACAAATGTGGCGGCGATGGCAGTAACGATGGTCATTCTGATCATGGCATCTACTCCGTTCGGGTTCGTTTGCGCGGGCGCTCATGGCGCCTCGGATCTGACCCACACCATACGGTCATTCCGGTTGCGCGACAGTGACGCCAGTCACCCCTCCCTTTCCTGAAGGTGAACGATCAGTATGTGCGCCTTGAATCACAATCAGCCATATCCATGGCCTGCCGAGAACAGTTGCTTCTGAGGTCAGAGCGAACTTAGTGGCTGGGATGACTGCTTCACCCCCGAGTGTGGACATTACCGCCGTTGGGCCGAACGTCCGCTTGCAGCCAATAGCCGTCCTCGAAAGGATCCACGACCTACTTTTTCAACTTCGCTTGCAGCTCTTTGAGCGTTTCAATTGCTTTGGTTTTTTCACCCGGGTTCATGCGTGATGGCTCGATCGAAATTTTCATGCCAGGTTGGTCGCGATAGATTGGCGTGGCCGACGCGCCGGTATCGCTTCGCGTCCCACGCACCGAAAAAGTTTTTACCGGCCGCGCAAACCCTTTGACCGTTATCGTTTCACCTTCGTCCGCCAATATCCAATCGCTGACCAGTGAATAGGTCTCGGCGTCGATGAGGATGCCGCCCACATCCGCGTTTTCTTCCAGCCGGGCGGCCAGATTCACCTCGCCACCGATGATCGTGTAGTCCATGCGGTCTTCACTGCCGAAATTACCGACCGTGCAGTAGCCGGTATTGATGCCCATCCGCGCTTCGAAGGGCTGGTCGATCAGCCCCTGCTCCTGCCACCCGGTCTGCAGGATGCGCAGCCGTTTTTGCATTTCGATCGCCATGCGGACACAGGCCGAGGCGTCCTCTTTCACGCCTTTGCTGTCAGGGTCACCGAAATAGAACATCATCGCGTCGCCAATGAATTTGTCGAAATTGGCGCCATGTTCGTGGGCAATCCTGGACATCTCCGTCAGATATTCATTGAGCAAGGATGTGAGCTCTTCGGATTCCAGTCGGTCCGTGATCTGGGTGAAATTGGCGATGTCGGAAAAGAAGATTGTCAATTTCTTGCGCATGGACCCGATCGCTACGCGCCGCTCGCCTTTGACAATCGAATCATAGAGTTGTGGGGAGATGTATTTGGCCAGTTGGCCGGAGACCGTTTCCAAAACTTCGTTGGTCTGCCGCATTTCGTTGACCAGCCGCGTATTCTCGATGGCAATCACCGCCTGCGCCGCGAAGGTCTGCAGCAATTCGAACTGTTCGCTTGATAGCGCGCCAGGGGTCATCCGTATGAGGCTGAGCGCGCCAACCGCGGTATCGCCGCGCATCATCGGCATCATTGTTACAGCCCGGTAACCGCTTTCGAGGAAGTTCAGCGCACCTCGTGCAAACGATTCCGGCGCCTTTTCAACGTCTGGAATGTCGACGACCTTGCCTTCCAATATGACAAATCCGTGCATGTATTCACGTGACATCTTGAAGGGAAATCTCTGCCGCCAGGCCTCGGCCCGCACAGGATCTTTTTCGGCAACTGCAGCCGCGTGCGCCTCGTCGCCGACCGGCACGGCGATGCTGAGGGCCGCGTCCGGGAAGAGCGTCAATCCGGTCTGAACGATAGCGTCGAACACCGGCTGGCTGCGGGTCGGTGAGCTGCTGATCACTCGCAAGATCTGGTTGGTCGCGGCCTGCCGGTCCAATGCTTCTTGCAGCGCGCGTTGGAGCTGATCGAGATTTGTTGTCTGATCGACCGATTTTCCGTCGCTCATGCTTTGCCCCCTGCCTTCCCCCGATATCACCTCGGCATCGACGGCACCTTTGTCAGTAGATCGGTTTCTGTTTCGGCACCTGGAAATCGACGCCGCGCTGCCGGTGGCCGACGTAGCCGTCGTCCAGCAGGCGGGCCGGGTGCATGCCGTCGACGTAGCCCATGAAGCCCGGATTGACGATGCCATAGCCGAGCATCTCCTGGATCCGCGGGCTGTATTGGCGTGCCGCCTCGGGCGGGACGGCGAGGACCATCTGCTCGATCTGGCGCAGCCAGGGCTGGCAATACTGCGCCGTGATGCCAAGCCGCGTGGCGCCCGAATTGTTGGCGCCGCCGCGGTGGAAGGTATTCCCGGCGAAAATCACCACCGAGCCTGCCGGCATTGTGATGCGGACGGCCTCTTCTTCCCGTGGCGTTCCGTCTTCGCCCCATAGGTGACTGCCGGGAATGATCTCTGTCGCGCCGTTGTCGTCGGTGAAGTCGTCGAGGGCCCAGATTGTACTGACGCCAACCATCGGCCGGGGCCGCTTCAGCACCTCGGCATTGCCGCCGTCGTCGATGTGGAAGTCCTGGGGTGTCTCACCGGGATGGACGTTGATGGCGATGGCGGCGCTCAACAGATATCCCGGCTGGAGGAATTCGTCGACGACCCCCATTGTCAGGGGATGCTCGATGATGTGGGCGAGGCCGGGCGTCTTGGTGAGCAGGGCGTAGACCCGCTCCGAATGAAAGCCCTCGAAGTCGTTCCGGCCCATCAATTCGCCCTTGAGATACGGGGCGAGTGCATCCTTGATCTCGGCAACAGCCTCTGCCGTCAGCGCATTTTCGACGACCGCGTAGCTGTCCTTCTGGATCTTCTCGATGATGGTGTTGCTGTTCATGGCAACGACTTTCCTGATTGACGTCAGGGAACTCTAGGCGCGGCGTATGATTCTGCCAAGGGCGCCTGTCAGACGGCCCTGTCAATCAGCAGGGTCAATCACCAGGGTCGATCAGCAGACCGCGCCGGTCGTAGGCCGCCATTGGCGGGTAGGGGATCGGTGTTTCCTGTGCGATGCCAGCCATACGGTCCGTCACTGCTGCAATCATCGCCGTCCGCTCTTCTGCTGCGCAGCGGTGGACGTTCCAGGCGATGAAAGGCTTCAGCGGTTCAAAGCCGACAAACCGGAGACCCTGGTGGAGTGGCGTCAGCGTATCCGATATCGGCCCGTGCCAGCCGTCTTCCGTATAGGAGCTTTCCTGGCCGTTGGTGGTGAAGCTCAACAGCGCCCGGGTGCCAGAAAGCCCCGCTTGGTCGAACAGCCGCCCGGCGCCATAGGCAAACCCGGCGGAGAGCACGCGCTCCAGCCAGCCTTTGAGCATTGCCGGTACCGAGTACCACCAGAGCGGAAACTGAAAGATAACGAGGTCAGCGGCCGAGAGCTTCGCTTGTTCGGCGGCGATATCCGGGGCTACCGAATTACCCTCATGTGCCGCGGTCTGTTCACCGGCGTAATCGAGCCGCGCCGCATCTGTCCGCTGTGGGAAGTCGCCGCCGTCGGCCACGGCCTTGAACTCCATGGCATAGAGGTCAGATAGGGCAACCGTGTGCCCGGCGCCCTCAAGCGCCGCGATGGCGGCATCCTTCAGCGCCCCGTTGAACGATTTTGGTTCCGGGTGGGCAAAAACGATCAGAGCATGCATGGGCCGCGGGCTATTCCGCTGCGCCGATCGCGCCACGCGCCTGCGCCGTGTTCACGCGGCCGGGGTCGACCTCCAGGTCGACCGTCGGCAGCGGTTCGTGGCGGCCGCCGCCGTTCAGGACCTGCTCCTCGTCTTCCAGGAACCATTGGGTGGTGCGCCAGCCGGCTTGGCGGCGCTTGCCCATGAACTGCTTGTAGATGCCGAGCTTTTCCCTGTCGCCATTCTCTTTGTGGACGTAGGGGCAGACATCGACGCAGATGTGGCAATATTCGTCGCGCAGACGGCTCGCCTCGTAGCATTTCGGGATGTTGATTTGCCAGCGTTTGTAGCCCTCGGTGATCACGTAATCCTCGCTGGCCGCGATGGCGGCGGGCGGGCAGTTGTTCTCACAGAGCTTGCAGTTCATGCAGTAGTCCTGCACGCCAAACAGGTCCGGCGCATCGGGGACGAGCGGCAGGTCGGTGAGCACGAATCCAGGCCGGAAATTAGCTCCAAACTGCCTGTGGATCATCGAGCCGTTCTTGCCCAATTCGCCCAAGCCACCGGCGACCATCGCGGGGATCGCCTGAACCTCCATGGTGCCATTGTGATCCGCCAACGCGGGATAGCCGAGGCTGCGCACATATTTGCTCAACTCGGTCGAAACTTCGGCGCAGCGCACGTAAACGTCGATGGTCTCCATCTCCACCGCCAACGCGCCGCCCAGCACATTCTCGTATTTCTCTTCCAGCAGAAGCGAGATGACGTATTTGTGCCCCAGGCTACGACCCTCGTTGATCATGATGGGAGTTAGCTCGGCGATGCCCACATCGTCAGCGCCTAGTTCGCGCGCCTTTTCCTTGATCAGTCGGGTCATCTCGACGGCGTCAGATACCGGGGTCTTTTCTGGATTGACTGGCCCGTCCCCGTCCGGCGCCAGTTCCTCCCATCGTTGGAAGGCGGCCCCCCAGGCTTGTGCCGGCATGTTGCGCCGATTGTTGGAGAACAGCGGCACCTCATCCAGTTGGCGCTCCGCGAGCATCTCCATCAAGACCGGGTCCGACATTGGGCTGCGAAACTTCGAAATACCGTCCATAATTCTCTCCCTCGGCTTGATCCTGACTCAGATCGCGCGATTGCGCTATCTGAAAGCGTCTAGGCGGCCTGCTTCTCCAGCCACTTGTCGATGTAGCGGATCCGGTCGTGACCCCAGAAAGGCTCGCCGTCCACCAGCATGTGCGGCGCGCCGAAGATGCCCATTTCGGCGGCGGCGGCGGTTTCGTCGGCGCTGGCCTTGGCGGCGGCCTCGTCGGTCGCGGCGGCGGCCACCTCATTGGCGCTGATGCCGGCGCGGGCGGCGACCTCGGCCAGCACGTCCTCTTCTGTCAGATCCTTGCCCTCACTCCAGTAGGCGTTCAACAATGTTACGCCCAGTTCGCTCGCCTTGGCTTCGTCCCCCGCCCGCACACGCCAACAGAGATGCCGGGCCTGACTCAGGTCACCCATGGGGAAGGACGCAGGAATATTGAGGGGCAGGCCAAGGAGTCCCGCTGTGCGCGTGAAGTCCTTTTTGATGTAGCGGCCTTTGGCGATCGGATTGCCGATGGGCATGTAATCGTGGGCCTTCCACAGATCCATAATCGACACCGGGCGCCAGTCCACCGTACGGCCGTATTTTGCAGCGACCGCCTGAAGCTCCTTTACGCCCAGGTAGGTGTGCGCTGACGGGAAATCGAAGTAACAGATGATCGGGTCGGCCATGAATACGCTCCTGAAGGGAAGGGAATGAGACGGGTGGATCGCGGATTTTGGACGGCCGCCTGTCACTCCTATTTTGCAAGTGACAGACTAGGTTTGAGCTATTCTGAATGCAAGTGGCGCCACCTGAACCGCGTATGAACCGGCCCTTCAGGCTTGGCTCAGCGGCTCTCCCCTATGGTCTGCCTGTCTTCATCAGAAGACGACAACCCTTAGAGAGGAGAGAAACCATGACTTCCAGAAAACTGACGAGCCTGCTGATTGCGGGCGCCATCGCCGTTGCCGGCGCGACCCTGGTGACCGGCGCGTCCAATGCCAAGCTCAGCAAGTACAAGCCGGGTCTTTGGAACCCGTATTGCGCCACAGGCTTTGCCAAGACCCAGAGCAACCACAGCTATACCTGCTATCGCAACTTCCAGCGGGTCTGCAAAAAGGGCAAGATCAAAGGCATGCCGCAGGTCGTTCAGACCGGCGCCAACACCTTCCAGATCCGGTATACCTGCACCAACCAACCGCACTAGTCCCAACCAGGGCGTGCTGATCCCGGCTCGTGGGAGATTCGGCAGGACGGCAGCAAACCCCCTGGTTTCCTAAATCACCGATTTACAGATACGTGAAAAGATTTGTCACTTTGGGGCCTGGCGCCCTGCGCCACCGCCCAAGTTCAATCAGACCAAGTCCAATCAGAATTTCGAACTTACTCTTCGTCGAACTGGACCTGCCACGCCTGGTAGGCCGCTTTCATTTCCTGCAAAGCCTGGTCCGCTTCGCCCTCGCGGCCACCGGCAATCGACCCACCGGCAATCGACATCGCGTCGTGATACCGCCGTTTCGCATCGACCAGCTTGATCCAGTATTGCGCCAGCCTGAGGGCCTGGTTGGGAACCCGGCGGGAATTTTCCCTTTCGCTGACACGCTCCGCCAGTTCGAGGGCCGCCCACAATTCGGTCGCCAGCTCGATTTCATCGACCGCGTAGGAATGGGTGAATGCGGCGAGGATCTTGTCGGTGAGGCGCTGC
>JAJFFJ010000098.1 GCA_021776685.1 Alphaproteobacteria bacterium | reverse complement strand
CCTCGGGGGCGAAGGGATAGTCGGAGCCAAACAGCACATGCTCCGGCGGCACCAGTTCCAGGAGACTGCGGAAGGCCAGCCAGTTGGTGCTGAGCGCCGTGTCGTAATAGAGCTTTTCCAGCTCGGCGATGACGCCATTGGGCACCTTCTCCTTGAAGCCGGGCCGGGCGCCCAACCGCGCGATCCGTTCCCCGAGAAACGGTGCCGTGCCGCCGGCATGGGAGAAGATCCAGCGAATGTCCGAACAGCGGGTGAAGGTGCCGCTGAACAACAGGCTGACGATGGCCCGCGTGGTGTCGAACGGGAAATCGAGGGTGGCCGCGGGAATCTCTGGAAGGCACTGGCTGCAGGGCGCGTTGGTGGGGTGGAAATAGACCACGGCGCCGCGCCGGTTCAGTTCGTCGAAGACCGGCGCAAACTCTTCGTCGCCGGGATAGCGGTCGCCATAGCTGGTCAGGAGACCGATTCCGTCCGCGCCCAAAGTGTCCAGGGCATGGCTGATCTCTTTCAGGCTGGCGTCCACGTCCGGCAGGGGCAGGCTGGCGAACATACCGAATCGACCCGGGAAGTCTTGCCGTAGCTTGGCGGCATACTCGTTGCAGTGGCGGCAGAGGTCGGTGGTCTCCTGCGTGTCGCCGAACCAGAAGCCGGGCGCGGAAATTGAGGTGACGGAGGTGGCGATGCCGTTCCGGTCCATCGCCTCGATGGACATCTCCGGCGTCCATTCAGGTGTCTTGCCGGCCAGGATCAGCGGGCCGATGCGCTCGTCACCGACAGTTTCCACCCAGTCAGGCGGCAGGATGTGGTGATGCACGTCGATGCGGTGGGCAGCCATGATCAGGAAGTCTCCTCTGGCGGTTTTTTCTGTGATCGGGTTTCAAAGGCGGCTCCCGCGTCGAACATGGCCTCGACCAGATCATCCCGGGGCGCGAGGGAGCGGGGATAGGCCTGCCGGCTGTGACTCAGGCCGAGGCCGAGTGCGGCTTCAGCCATCTTGTAGCTGAGGGGGCCCGGATTGATGACAGGCACCGGGAGCGCTGCAGACAGATACTCGTGGGCTTCGTGCATGGTGGTTGAGCCGAGCAGGATTACCTCGGCGCCGTCCTCGTCAATGCAGGTTTCCGCGGCGGCCTGAAGAAGAGCCCCGACGTCGCCCGCCTTGTCGCCCAACAGGTTGCGGTTGTCCGGTGCAACATTGATCGCGCGGATCGAGGCGCATCGGTCAGCGATACCAAGATCGGCCAGCGTTTTGGTATAGAGCGGCTTCCAAGCATCCCACATGGTGACAATGGAAAACCGGTTGCCGAGCAGAAGGGCCATCAGCATGGACGCGCGGCCCGGTCCAATCACCGGAATGTCCAGGACAGAACGCAGCGCGGCGACACCGGAATCGCTCATGGTGTCGATACAGACAGCGTCGAAGCCTTCTTTCTGTGCGTGCTGACCGGCATCCAGCATCGACAGGTCGGCGAGCGCGTAATCTGCATGGCTGACGTAGTTGCGTGGCGCCGCCCGGACGGAGCGGAAGTGCACTTCCATGTCGCCCGCAAGGGTCACGGCGTCAGCCTGGGCTTCGCGAAAGGCCCGCTGATCGTCCGTCATGGGGAAGGGCACCAGGACTAGAAGCTTTGTCACCCGGTCCCCAGCACCTGTTGGGCGAGTTTACCTTTGATGATCTTGCGGGTCGGGGTCATGGGCATGGCGTCCACCACTTCCAGCTGCTCCGGCCAGCGGATTTTCAGCACCTCGTGCTGCGCCAGCCATGCCTGGGCGTCGCTGAGGGCCAGGGTCGCGTCGGGCGCGAGCACCACCACCAGACAGGCACGTTCCCCCAATACTTCGTCAGGTGCGGGGATTAGGGCGGCTTGGACCACCGCAGGATGGTCTTCAAGGATCGCCTCGATGTCGACCGGGTTGATCTTGATACCGCCGCGGTTGATCAGGTCTTTGGCGCGGCCAGTGATGAAGACCCGCCCATCCTTCATGCGCGCGAGATCGCCGGTGCGGAAAAAGCCGTCATCGGTAAAGGCGTCGGCGGTGGCGTCCGGGTTGTCCACGTAGGCATGCAACATGAAGGGGCCGCGCCATTGAAGCTCGCCCTCTTCATTCTCGCCAAGAATGTTTCCAGCCTCGTCTGCGAAGCGTATGTGGTGGCCCCGCGGTGCTTGTCCCAGGGAATGGCGGCGTTCATCGTCACTCGCATCCGGCCGGTTGCACACCGGCATCAAGACCTCTGTCATGCCCCAGACCTGGAACAGCTTGCCGTGGGGCAGGATGGCGTCGAAGGCGTCAACCAGATCGGGCGGACAGACGGCACCGCCAGTGAACACGGCGCGGATGTTTTTCGTTACATCTTCGGTCCACAGGCCGGCTTTCATGTTGGCGGCAATATGTGCCGGGCCGACGCAGATGACCGTCGCCCCGGTGTCCCTGATGCAGTCGGCCAGTACGGGCGGGGTATAGGCCGGCATCAGCGCAGCGGTCGCGCCGGCGTAGAGATAGATCAGGCTGCAGACCAGCCCGAAGGCATGGGTGAAAGCGGGCGCGCACAGCACAATGTCGCCGTCACGGATGCCCATGTCCTCAGCCGAGACCCGCGCGCTGGCGCAGAGGGTATAGTAGGCGTGCACCACCGCTTTGGGTGATGACGACGTGCCTGAGGTGAAGAGGATCAGCGCCGGGTCAGCCGCCGTTGGTGGATCGGCGATGGGGGCGGCTTCGGTCTCAAGCAACCGGTCGAGGAGGATAGCGTCGCCGGGCGCATCGCCGGCGGCGACGATGACCGCATCGAGAGACGGCACAGCGTCTTTCAGCTCCAGAAAAGTTGCCGCCGCGTCATAGCCGTCTTGGCCGTTGAAGCAAACTACGGCCCTGGCGCCAATGTGGTTCAGCATCGGCGCCAACTCTGCGGCGCGGTAGGGCATGTGCACCATGGCAGGCACGCCGCCCATCATCTGTACGCCGTGGAAGGCGACCAGAAGCTGGGGGATATTGGGCAGTTGCAGGATCACCACGTCGCCCTTGCCGAGGCCCAGCTCCAGCAATGCGGTCGCCAGCCGCCGTGCCTTGTCCTGCAGGTCGGCGCAGGTCATGGCCGGTCCGCCGCCCAGACTTACCGGTTTGTCCCTGTCGGCCGCTACCCAGCGTGCCAGCCAGTCTTGCGGCCTGTCTTCCTGCCAGAAGCCATCTGCGATATAGCGCTGGCGCGTTTCTGCCGGATAGTCCAGCGCTGCATTCAGGTCAGCCACATCGGCCCCGCTTCTTCATTCCCGATACGCGCAGAGTTTCCGAAGGACCGCACCGCTGTCAATCGCCCATCGGCCGGAGGGGCGTACAAGTTTGCAATTCGCGCGACCATTGGTATTTCTAGAGGGTGGCCTGAGCGGTGGGGGAGGATCCAGTTGAGCAGCGACAAAGTGATATTGTGGGGCGCCGGTACGATGCGCACGCACCGGACGATCTGGTTTGCGCGAGAAATGGGCATCGACTTTGAGGTCAAGGGGATCGGGTCGCGCACGGGCGAAACCAAGGACCCCGGCTATATGAAGATCAACCCGCGGCACAAGGTGCCGTCCATGGTGCATGGCGATCTGGTGCTGACGGAAAGCGCCGCCATTCTCAACTATCTGAACGAAGCATTCCCTGTGCCAGATGATGTCTTCGCGCCGGCTAATCCTGCCGAGCGGGGCCAGCAATTGGCCTGGAGCTTTTTCAACATCGCCGAACTTGATTCCACGGCCTTGTATTCGATCCGCCGTCACAAGCAGCTGAAAGAAGAATACGGGTATTCGCCGGTGGCCATAAAAGCGGGTGAAGAATATTTCCTCTACCAGCTCGAATGTATGGAGGGGGCCATCCGCGATGCGGGGCCGTACATGATGGGCGAAAAATTCGGTGGTGCGGATGTGCTGTTCATGTCGAACCTGGATTGCGCCGCCTGGATGGGCATCGCCTTGCCCGACTTCTATCGTGACTGGCAGCTGCGTATCGAGAAGCGCCCGGCCTATATCGAGACGTTTCCGCTGAATTACGGCGACCGGCCACTTGCCAAGATGCGCAACTAGCTTAAGTGATGGGCTGAACAGGCGTGGGGGGAGAAAAGCATGCCCGGACCTCTTGATGGAATTCGTGTCCTTGATCTGACGGCAATGGTGTCTGGTCCGGTGGCGACCATGATGCTCGGCGATCAGGGTGCAGACGTCATCAAGATCGAGTCGCCCAACGGCGACCTGATGCGCCACTACGGCAACATCCACAAAGGCATGTCCGCTTCCTACCTGTCGTGCAACCGGTCCAAGCGCTCACTCTGCGTCGACATCAAGACGCCCGAGGGACTGGAAATTGTGCGCAAGCTGGTCGCCACGGCGGATGTGCTGGTGCAGAATTTCCGCCCGGGCGCGATTGAGCGCATGGGGCTGGGCGAAGATGTTTGCCGGGAATTGTCGCCGGAGATCATTTTCGTCTCCATCAGCGGTTTCGGTGAGGAAGGTCCTTATGTGCACCAGCGGGTGTACGACCCGGTGATCCAGGCGCTTTCCGGTCTGGCGGAGATTCAGGCCGACCGGGACACCGGCTGGCCGCGCATGGTGCGCACGATTATTCCGGACAAGACAACCGCGGTGACCGCAGCGCAGGCGATCACTGCAGCGCTGTTTGCACGGGAACGCACGGGCAAGGGCCAGCATATTCGCCTGGCAATGCTTGACACCATGGTCGCCTACCTGTGGCCCGAAGCAAGCTCGAGCCTTTCATTTGTGGGCAACGAGCTTGATCCCGCGCGCGGGCAGATGGGCCTCGACCTGGTATTCCAGACGCAGGATGGCTTCATCACCGCAGGCGCCCTTTCGAACGCAGAATGGTCGGGCATGTGCCGGGCATTTGGGCGGGAAGAACTGATCGACGACCCACGCTTTGCCACACCCGTTGCCCGCGGCGAAAATGTGGTCGAGCGCAGGACGGTGATGAACGAGGAAATTGGCAAGTGGCCGTCCGCGGAAATCCTGGCGCGCCTGGACAAGGAAGGGGTGCCCAGCGCGCCGGTCCTGAGCCGGGAAGAGCTCCTTGATGATCCGCAGGTCATTCAGAATGAGATCATGAATGTGTTGGAGGATCCGGCGCTTGGCCCGGTGCGGCAGCCACGGCCGGCGGCCCGTTTCAGCGAAACGCCGGCGGCAATCCAGGCGCTGGCGCCCTATCTTGGCGCTGATAATGCGGGCATCGCGAAGGAAGTTGGCTACAGCGCCGACGATATTGCCGCAATGCACGACACCGGGGTGCTGGTCCGGCCGGAATCTTCCGCCTAAGTCGACCGCCTTCATTGAACGGTAAAGACTGTTCCCGATAATTAGAGGATGTTTCGACAAACTGTCGGCGCATTTGGCCCCCAGACTTGTCTCTGAAATCGGGAGCTTATGGCTAATTGCGGGGCCCAAAATTGCCGTCAGACAATTCAGCTATTGAAAGCGCACTACGGGCAGGGCAAAACTGGTCCTTACCGGTGTGCAATCCAATGCGCATAAGTGATTCGATAAACAAAATTCCGGAAAAATCCGGAGTAACGGTTCAGGGAATCTGATGGCCGGCCTGGGAAGTCTTTGGCGAGGCGTGAAGTCGCTGTTTGCGATTTTCCCCGAGCGCGAGTTTCATTACCGCGCGCGCGGCAAGGTTCAGTATTTCTCTATTTCCGGCGCAACCCAGTTTGGCCTGGTTATGCTGGTCGCCATGGGTGTTGGCTGGTCTGTTTTCGCGACTTTCTTTTTCGTCACGTTTGATCGGGTCCTTCGGGAGAAGGAGATCGAAGTGGTGCAGGCGCGCAAAGGCCAGAAACAGCTGCTGGCCGAAGTCGCGCGTTTCAATCATCGCCTGCGTCTGGTGGCGCGAAATCTTGAGCGGAGCCGCGCTGATCTTCTGGTTCTTGGCCGTAAGGGAAAAGGCACGGGACCTGGTGGGCGGCGGATGACAGCGGCCGAGCGGGAACAGGTCGCCAGGTCGCAGAAAGCGCTGAGCGCCCAGATTAAAATTCTTGGCGGCGCCTACCGCGAGCTCAACAAACGCAGTGCAAATCTCGAATCCGGCCTCCGTACATTCGGCAGCGAAGTCGAGACCATGATGGCCGAACACACCAAGACCAAGCGTGAGCGTAATCGACTGCGCCGGCGGGTGTTGGTTCTGCGCAAGGAAATGCGCGATATGCTGTCGGTGCAGGGCCGCATCGTTGTGCGCCTGGACACGGAAGCCAAGAAGTCGATCGAGCAGGCTGAAAACGTGATTGCCATGACCGATCTACGTCCCGCGGTTCTGCTGGCCCAGATCACGACCGATGGCGTCGGCGGGCCTTATACGGTTGTGAGCTCCGGTGAACCCGGCGGATTGCAGGACCGTATGGCCAAATTGACCTTGCGGGTACGTCGCCTCGAGATGCTGCGGCGGGTGATTCGCAATCTTCCGCTGGGTGCTCCTCTCGACACCTATCGCCAAACCAGCGGGTTCGGCCGGAGGCGGGATCCGTTCCGCGGCACCTGGTCGTCCCATCACGGCCTGGATTTCGTCAACAAGCCCGGGACACCGGTCATGGCCAGCGCGGCGGGGACAGTTGTGTGGTCCGGCTGGCGCGGCGGTTACGGCTGGATGCTGGAGTTGGATCACGGTATGGGCATCCGCACCCGTTATGCCCATCTTCAGAAAATCCTTGTAGGCAAAGGACAGAAAATATCATTTAGACAGAAGATCGGGCTACTCGGCACGTCTGGACGTAGTACGGGCCCTCATCTCCACTATGAGGTGGTGGTCAACGGAAAACAGGTCAATCCAATCAAGTTCATCACTGCGGGGAAGTATGTTTTCAAAAACTAACGAAAAACGCCCAGAACCAGCTCGGGAGCAGCAGGTGTCTCGGCGTCCGGAACCACCGGCACGCAATGGCAAGGGCGCCAAGCCCAGCATGCCCTCGATCGTCAGCGAAGGCCTGCACGTCACCGGCAACCTGATCAGTGACGGCGATGTCCAGATCGACGGCATCATCGAAGGCGACGTCAAGGGCCGTAACCTGACTGTTGGCAGCAATGGCCAGGTCGTTGGCAAAATCGTTGCCCACGAGGTGGTCATCAATGGCAGCGTCACCGGCGAGGTGGCGGCGAAGACGGTGATGATTACCCGCACGGCCAATGTTGAGGGTGATCTTGTCCACGAAGTGCTGTCGATTGAAGCTGGCGCGATCTTTGAAGGCCGGTCCAAGCGCAGCGACAGCGCCGCGCGAAACCAGCAACCGGCGTCAGACACTCAGCGTCAGGTCTTCCAGCACCTTTCCGTTAAGACGGGCGGCGCGGACGCCAAAGCCGCCGGCGGCACTGCCGCTTAGGGGCCAAGCGCAAAAATCTGCCTGTCGGAAGACAGCTTGTAGCCTGACATCCCTGCCAGGCTGCGCGCTTTATCCACAGGCTTATCGGGCGGCCAGAGCCGCCGCAAACGTGTCCCCGTCTACATTGCCGCCGGACGCGATGACCGCCACCGTTGCATAGTGTTCCGGTAGGCGTCCCGCCAGCACGGCTGCGAGAGCCGCAGCGCCGCCAGGCTCGATCACCAGTTTCAGTTCCTCGAAGGCGACCGCCATGGCCGCGCGGACCTCGTCGTCGGTGACTGTAAGGCCGCCCGTCGCCTGCCCATGGTTCAGCGCAAATGTCAGCTCGCCCGGCTTCCAGGCCAGGAGCGCATCGCAGATTGAGGACGGCCGCCCCTGGACCTGTTCACGCACACCTGATGCCAGCGACCGGGCGGTATCGTCGAAGTCTGCGGGTTCCGCCAGATAGATATTGGTCTCCGGCAGTTTGTGGCGAAGGGCCAGGCCGCAGCCCGCGCTAAGGCCGCCGCCACCGCATGGGATCACCACAGCTTCCGGGCGGACGCCCTGTGCCAGACACTGGTTGGCCAGCTCGTTGCCAACAGTTCCCTGTCCAGCAATGATTGCCGGGTCGTCGTAGGGCGGGACGATGGTGCACCCTTCGGTTGATGCAACTTCCCGGCCGATCGCCTCGCGGTCTTCGGTGCCGATATCGTAGAGCAGCACCTCCGCACCCAATGCCCGGGTGCGCGCGATCTTGATGGCGGGCGCCTGCCGCGGCATGACAATCTTTGCGCTGATGCCAAACATTTGGGCCGCCGCGGCAACTCCCTGTGCATGGTTGCCGGAAGACCAGGCGAGCACACCGGCTGACCGGGCTGACCCAGACAACGAGGCGATTTTGTTATACGCGCCGCGAAACTTGAACGAGCCGGTGCGCTGCAGGGGTTCCGCCTTGACCAGCACCCGACAGCCGGCGCGGGCATTCAGCCCTTCCGCCTCCAGCAACGGCGTCACCCGCGCGAAACCATCGAGCCGGCGCGCCGCGGCCAGAATGTCGTCAAAGTCGGGAAGGTCCTGGGTGGTCACGGGCGCCGCCGCTTCAGGTGATCATGGCGCGCACTTTGGGCCAGCTGCGGGAGGCCAGCAAGGATTCCGCATGTCAGTGCACGGAAGATATCGGGTCTTGTGCGTGGGCCCAACTAGCCGTCGCAGTCAGGCGCGCCGGCGATGTTGTCATGGGGCCGCCGGTCAACCAGGGCCAGCGGATTCGCCCGTTTCTTGGCGGCCTTCGCTGGGGCCTTGCCGCGGCGGTTGATCACCAGGCTGCGCCCAAAGGCATAGTCGGTCATCATCGCGGTCGTGCCGCGCCGGGATTTCTTGCCGGACTTGCCAGCTTTTCCGGACGCAACCAGCGTCGAGCGTGTGCGCCGTTTCTTCGCCAGTCTGACGATCTCGCAAGCGCCTTTGCGGTCGACCTTCTGGGGCCGCCAGTAAGCGGTCAGACGCCGCGTGTCGATCTTGTCCTTCAACAGCAGGCGATAGACGGTGTGTGATTCGAGGACCCGTTTCACATAGTCACGGGTTTCATCGAACTTGATCAGCTCAATCCAGGTAGCCCAATCGGGGCCGCCCTTTTTGCGCGGGTCGCCATGCCAGGAAACCCATTGGTTGACCCGGTGCTCGCCCGCATTGTAGGCGGCCAGCACCATCGGATAGGCGCCGTTAAGCGCGGTCAACAGACGCGCCACATGATTGGTTCCCAGCCGCAGGTTATAAGCCGGACGGCGGGTGAGGAATTGTGTGCGGTAGCGCAGCTTCATGCTACGCGCCTCCGCTCTGGCCGTGGAGGGCATCAGCTGCATATAGCCACGGGCGCCGGCCCAGCTGCGGGCCGCCGGCTGGAATTCGCTTTCCTGACGGATCAGTGCGTAGATCAGAGCCGGCTCCACGGTGTTTGCCGCAGGCAGGTCGATGGTCGGGTAGCCTCTGCCGATCAGCGGGTGCCCCTTGAACTGGGCGTATTTGATCACCCGCACATTCATCTGCCGCCGCTTCGCCGGACTGGTCAACTGGTTCAGCGTGGCCACTGCATACATGTGCTGGGCCGCGGTCTTGGCCCGATGCAGCATGATAAAGCGCGCCAGCGACCAGCTCTCGCGCCACATGCCCAGCCGCCGGGCAACGACCATCCCCTTGACGATGTCATCGCGCCAGAAGGCTGGACCGGTAGGCCGGCCCAGTTTGGTGCGGATCAGCGGCGGCTTGCCGCCGAGCACCAGCCCATGAGCCAGCTGGCCATAGAAGGTGGTGGCGTATTTGGAGGCGACCAGGAAGAAGGTCCGTGCCTCTTTGGATTTTCCCTGCGCCGCTTTCAGGCGGCCATGCCAGTAGAGAATTTTCGACCGGGTCCAGCCGCTCTTCACGCTGGCGAGCGCGCCGCGGAAATGTTGATCGGCCAGCTTGTGATTGCGCAACAGCTGCATGGCGACAAATCCAGCGAACCATTCCGCATGGCCATGCAGGGACTGCCCGAACTGCCTGTGGCCGCGCGCGATTTCATAGGCGATGCGATACTGTTTGGCCTTGATGGCATCGCGGGCCAGCTTGCTGCGTTCGCGCCACCAACGGGCGGCGAAACGGGGCCGCGACGGCTGGGTCGCCATCGCCTCCACGGCCTTGCCGATGCGGCCGGCGCAGGAATAGAAGCGCATGAGGTCGAAGCTGAAGCCTTCGCCCCGCCGCAGTTTGTAAGGGACGCGTGACAAGGTTGCCGTAACAGCCGTGTAGCCACCACGGCGTCTGCCGCAATAGTGGCGTCCGAGATTCATCTGCAGCCGCGCCCGGATGCCATCGCGCATGGCAGCGGAGAGGGTGACCTGTCCGAAGAGACGACGCGCCGTTTTTTTGTGGCCGGCAAAGAGCAGATAGTCGAGCCGTGCGTAGTGATCCTGAGGCCGAAGATGGGCCCCGTAACGGCTGCGAAATTCAGCGGACTGACGGGGGCGTAGATATCGATTGCCCCAGGCGCCGCGGATCAGGCGAACGGCGGCCACCTTGCGGCCTGCGCTCATCAGCCGATCAATCGCCAGTTTTTGCCCAGCGAACTTGTGAGGCGGCGAACCCTTGTAGAAGGCGATGATGCGGCTGGGGTCGGTGCGGCTGCGCACCGCCAATTCCGCGTTGCGGCGAAGCTGCTTCTGCCAGGGCCAGTGGGGATTGTCCTGGATGAAGCGGGTGATCTCGGCAAAGCTGGACTGCGAGCTGAGCCGGGTATGTGCAAACCAGGCGACCACCTTCTTCACCACCGGGTCGGCAATTCGCGATTGCGCGGCACGGCCGTCACCATAATTGCCGGTGCCATAGGCCCGGACCGCCGCCCGCGCATTTTGAATGTCGCCGGGCGCGAGATATTGCGCCGATGCCGGTGCGGCTGCAGCCGTGCTCAGGCCAGCCGCGAGCAAAATGCCCGCAGCAGGACGGCCCGCTGTTCGCTTCAGCGCCTGATTCAGATAGTCGAGGGACAAAATCAACATCCCCACCCCGTCGTTTAGGTCCAACCCCGTGACTTAACCAACTACTACGCGCACTGTACCCGAGCTGTTCCCTCCCGGCGAACAGAATTGCCCAGTTTGCTTAGGAGTTAGCGTTAACTGCGAGGGGCGATTTCCTATCGATAGGCGCGGGATTGCCAAAGCGGACGCATGTCGCGGCCAACCGCCGCTTGTCGCGACAATGCCCGGTAGACCGCCAGATTCTCAAGTACGCGCTGGACGTAATTTCGGGTTTCCCCGATCGGAATCAGCTCCATCCAGTCGAGTAGGTCGATCGATTTTTCGCGTGGGTCGCCATTGGTGGTTATCCACTGCTGCACCCGGTTGGGCCCTGCATTGTAGGACGCGATGGTCAGCACATAGCTGCCGCGGAAGCGTTTCAGCAGATAATCCAGATAGCCGCTGCCCAGCTTCACGTTGAATGCTGGATCCTCTGTCAGCCGCGCGTAGCTGTAGCGGAGGCGCAGGTTGCGGGCCACTTGCCGGGCGGTCGACGGCAACAGCTGCATCAAGCCGCGGGCGTTGGAGCGGCTGATGGCGCGGGCGTCAAACTCCGATTCCTGGCGGATGATGGCATGGATCAGGGCGCGCTCGACCCGGGTGTGCCGGGCGAAAGGCAATGTGGGATAGCCAGGACGAATCGCTGGATGCAGCCGCATCAACGCACGGCGTGCGGCGCGGACCCCCACTGGGCGGTGGCGGATGCGATAGGCGAAGTCCGCGACTGCGGCCATGCGCGGCGCGTTTTTTGCGCTGTTAAGCAGTCGCCAGAGGAAGGCGCGGGCAGCGTCCCGTTTAGCCAGATGTGCGAAGAGCCTGGCAGCAACTGCCATCGGCTCCGCATCGATCGCCTTGCGCGCCGCGGCCGTGACCGGGCGGTGGGCCGGTAACACCAGCCTGCGCAGTCCAAGTTTGGCGGCGGCAAGTTGGCCATAGAAAGTCAGGGTATAGGCGGCCGTGGTGCGCATCCAGGTGGTGTGCGCTTTGGGTTTGCCTGCCGCCGCCTCCGCGCGCGCGATCCAGTAGGCGCCCCGCGCCTTGCTGATGCTGAACCGGGACGACGTGTAGATGGTCTGGAAATGCGTGCGGGCCAACCCTGGCTTTTTCAGCCAGCGCAGCGCGATCCACCCGGCGACGAATTCGCTGCGGGCCTTGCCATAGCCAGGCGGTTGGCGGTGTCCGGCCACAGCCGCATAGGCCGGCGCCGGCTTCTTCTCCTGCAGCAATGCGTAGGCAAGCGCCGTGCGCGCCACCAACCAGCGGCGGGTGAATTTGGGGGTGTCCGGGGCATGTGAAAGAAGGGCGGCTGCTTCCTCCAGCCGGCCCTGTCGGCGCAGCCAGCGAATTTCGTCCAGCAGGAAGCCTTCCCGCCGTCGCTGCGCGTCGGTCACCCGGCTGAGCGCTTCGGTTACCTCGATGATCGACGTGGCGGCGATCCGGCTTTGCAACTTCAGCCGAAGGCGCAGCAGGGTCTTGTCGGTTTCCGGGACCGGCAGCACCGGCAGCAGCCGCGCCACAACCCAGCGGCCGCGGCGCTGGGCCAGCAGCAGGCGCAGACGGGCGGCGTGATCTTCAGGCCGGAGCATTTTCCCAAACGCCTGGAGGAAAGCCAGTTGATTCACCAGGGACATCCGCGTGCCGCGCCAGGTGGCCTGCACTAGCCGCGCCACTGTGGCGCCTGCGCCGGTTTTTGTGAGCGCGCCGGCATAGGCCTGCCAGCCCCTGGCGCTGACCGGGCCGAAGCGTTTGAACCATGCGATTATTTCCGCCACCGGCGTGTCGTCGCGCAGGGCCTTGTCCGCATTCCGGCGCAGGCTGGCAATTCCCGGCCAGTCCGGATTGTCGAGGGCGAAGCCGGTGAGGTCCGCAAATGAGGCGCCGGATTTCGGGTCAACCAGCAGATACCAGCGCAGCGCTTTACGGACCGGGTCGGACTTCACCTTCTCCACGGCGGCCCACGCGGCGTCATAGTCGGGCTTTTCCACCGCCTCGATCACCGCACGGGCAGCCTTGATATCGGCGGCGGCGAGGGATGCGGTGGGGGAGGCGTTTGGAGGTGCGGCGGTCGCAGCGGAGCCCCAAAAAGCGGCCAGCAGGCAGGTCAGGATAATTCGCAGCATCATTTGCAACATATGGGAGAGGCAGGCAGGAAGGGCAGGGCGGGGCCGTAGGAAGGCTCTGGTTTGTGGATATCTTGTCCCGTGAATGGGGCAGGCGTATGATCGTCCCAACACAAGACAGGTACGGGAAAGGTCGGACAAATGTTCAAGGGTTCGATAACGGCGCTGATTACGCCGCTGCGGGACGATCAAGTGGACGAGGATGCATTCCGCCGTCTGGTCAACTGGCAGATAGCAGAAGGCACGGTTGCATTGGTCCCCTGTGGGACGACGGGCGAATCGCCGACGCTCAATCATGACGAGCACAAGCGCGTGGTTGAGTTGTGTATCGAGGTTGCAGCCGGCCGTGTGCCGGTGATTGCCGGCACCGGCTCAAACTGCACGGCAGAGGGCGTCGAGCTGGCCGAACATGCCAAGGCGGCGGGAGCCGCGGCGCAGCTTTCTGTTGTGCCTTATTATAATAAGCCGACCCAGGCCGGCATGATTGCGCATTTCACGGCCATGGCGGACGCCGGGCCGCCGCTGATCATCTACAATATCCCGCCGCGCTCGATCGTCGATATGTCGATTGAGACCATGGCGGAGCTGGCGAAGCACTCCAATATCATTGGTGTGAAGGACGCGACCATGGACCTTGCGCGGCCTTTGGCGACGCGGCTGACCTGTGGTGAGGATTTCTCGATTCTCTCCGGTGAGGATGCAACAGCCCTGGCGTTGCTGGCGCAGTCTGGCGACGGCTGCATTTCGGTCACGTCGAACATCGCACCGCGCTGGTGCGCCGACATGCATGCCGCCTGGGAGCGGGGCGATTTCGCTGAGGCGCGCCGGCTCAACGAGCTGCTGCTGCCGCTGCATGATTCGCTGTTCTGTGAATCCAATCCCGGGCCGGTCAAGTATGCCGCCAGCCTGATGGGCATGTGCGGTCCGGACACCCGGCTGCCGCTGGCGCCAATTGCGGACAGCTCCCGCCAGCGTGTTGAGGAGACACTCCGGTCCCTCGGCATGCTTGACGGTGTTGCCGCGGCGGCGGAGTAACCCGACAGACATGGTCGACAAATTGTAGGGCTGGAGACCAAACCCGGCCTTATATGCTTCGCCATTCGGGCGGGTTAAAAACTCGCCCCTACACATTCGGGGTTCCCGCCCCATATTGAGCCGACCATGGCCGGAAAAAACAAAAAGAAGAAAAAGCACGCTCCCGGGCGCGTCGTTGCGCAAAACCGGCGGGCCCGGCATGACTATTTCATCGACGAGACCTTGGAAGCGGGCTTGATGTTGCAGGGCTCGGAGGTGAAGAGCCTGCGTGAGGGCAAGGGCGGGCTGAATGACAGCTATGCGGGCCCGGAGAACGGCGAGATGTGGTTGCACAACTGCTACATTCCCGAATACTCCGGCGCCAACCGCTTCAACCATGAGACGCGCCGGTCGCGGAAGCTGCTGCTGAAGAAGCGCGAGATCGCCAAGCTGGACGGCCAAGTGCGCCAGAAGGGCGTCACCCTGATTCCGCTGGCGATCTATTTCAACGACCGCGGCATCGCCAAGGTCGAGATCGGCGTCGCTCGCGGCAAGCGGCAGTATGACAAGCGCGAGACCAAGAAAGACCAGGACTGGCAACGCCAGAAAGAACGCCTGATGAAGCACGACGCCTAACGCAGCACTGATATCAATTGTCAGCGTTGCCCCAAAGGCGCAAGAATCCGCGACCTATATGGCAGGCGCCCCGGAAAATACCCTGGAGAAGTTACAGGAGGATCTTGGGATCTCCACTAACACCGCGCCGGCCTTGAGCCGGGGTCCAGAATTGGTGGCAGGATGTCTGGTCCCCGGATCGCCTTGCGGCGTCCGGGGTGGTGTTTGTGGACCTACTTCTTCTTCGCTGGTTTGCGCTTAGCCGGTTTCTTCTTGGCCTTGGCGGCTTTTTCGGCGCGGGCCTCGGCGTCCACTTCCTTGAAGACCTCTTCGACCACGCTCATGGCGGTCATGGATGCGGGCCAGCCGCCATAGTGGGCGAGGTGGATGGCCATTTCCTTGATCTCCTTGCGGGAGATGCCAACATTGAGCGCGCCTTTCAGGTGCACCTTCAGCTGGGCCGGACGCACCAGAACCATTAGTGCCGTCACGGTGATCATCGAGCGATCGCGCAGCTTCAGGCCGGGGCGGGTCCAGATGTCGCCGAAGAGATGTTCCACCGACACGTCCATGATGTCGGTCATCACCGCTGAGGGCTCAGCGCGCTTGCCCTTCCAGAGCTTGTGGCGGATCGCTTCGCCGCGCTCGCGGCGCGGGTCTTTCTTCTTGGCGGCCATGGGTCCTCCCGGGGGGTCTTGGCGAATGGATGTGCAGCGGGGTCGCTGCACGAGAAGAGACATAGAGTGCGGCGCGCGGTCGGTGGATGCAACCGCCAATCCAGTGATCGGAGCGGCACCGGTGGTGCTGGATTGATGCGCCTTCCGTTGTTAGGCTGGACGCAACGCACACGCTGACCCGAAGTCCACCAGGAGCCCCCCGACATGATCACCGCCATCGTCCGCTACAACCTGCCGAAGTCGATCGACTACAACGCCTGTCTCCGCCACTTCAAAAAGATCGCGCCGGGATTCCGTGAGGCCAAGGGGCTGGTCAGCAAACACTTCATCTGCTCTTCCCGCGGCGTGGTCGCCGGCGGCGTCTATCAGTGGAAGACGCTCAAGGACGCCAAGGCCTTCTACAGCGGCCCGTGGATGAAGGGCATCGTCGACCGCTATGGCATGGAGCCGAGCATCGAATATTTCGACGTCTTCGCCATCACCGATAACGATGCGGGCACGGTCAAGGTGCTGGGTAAGCCGCGGCCGAAGCCGAAGCCGGCAGCGAAAGCTGCGAGTAAATCAGCAGGCAAATCGGCAAGTAAGTCAGCGGCGGCAAAATCCGCCAAGGTGACGAAGCTGCCCGCCAAAGCAAAAGCAAAACCCAAAGCCAAAGCAAAGCCCAAAGCCAAAGCCAAACCAAAGGCCATAGCGAAGGCAAAGCCCGCCCGGCGCAAACTCGCAAAGGCTGCCTGAGGCCTGTCTGGCCGACCCAACGCCTATTTCGCCACCTCCCTTACCGACCCCTACCGCTCAGGAGCCCCATCGTGATCGTCGAACAGATCTGGACCGGCAACGCCTATCGCAACTTCAACTATCTGATCGTCTGCCCGGACACCGGTGAGGCCCTGGCCGTGGACCCGCTGGACCATGAGAAGTGTCTGGGTGTCGCCAAGGCCAAGGGCTGGTCCATCACCCAGATCCTGAACACCCACGAGCATCACGACCATACCGGTGGCAACGCCGACGTCATTGCGGCAACGGGCGCAAAACTGCTGGCCCACGCCAACGCCAAGGACGCGATCGAAGGCATGGATGTGGGGTTGAATGCCGGCGACGTCATCAAGATCGGCTCGACCGTCGAGCTGGAAGCGCTCGATACGCCGGGCCACACCATGAGCCATGTGTGTGTCATGAGTCGTACGGACACGCCGGCGCTGTTCTGCGGGGACACCCTGTTCAACGCGGGGGCGGGCAATTGCCACCATGGCGGACACCCGGCGGAACTCTACGACACCTTCGCCAGCCAGCTCGCCAACCTGCCGGATCAGACGCTGATCTATCCGGGCCACGACTATATCGCCAACAACATTCGCTTCACGCTGGATCGCGAGCCCGATAACGCCAAGGCAGCCGAAATGCTGGACGCGGTGGATGCGCAGGACCCGGATGCGGCGATGGTCTCGACCCTGGCGCTGGAGAAGGAAATCAACACCTTCTTCAGACTGCACAGCCCGAGCGTGATTGCCGCGCTGCGCGAAAAATTCTCCGACCTGCCGGAACAGGTCGACCCCAAGACCGTCTTCCTGAAGCTCCGCGAGTTGCGCAATAGCTGGTAGGTACTCTGCTTAGCGCAGTCCGTTGACCACCTGCTGCTGGAAGTGGCGGACGATGGCTTCCCAATAGGGGGAGAAGACCGTGTTGCGCGGCGTTGGGTGCCAGGCAGATAGGCCGGCCTGTACCTCTTCCACCAGGGGGGCGTCTTCGTTGCGGATCTCGAGCCAGAAGGCGACGGCCTCATCGCAGGCCTTGCGTTGTGCCGCGTCGTCCGCCGCGCCCGGTGCGAAATACCAGCAAGAGCGCCAGCGTGTCTCCGTCGGTGACACCGGCGTCCAGAGGGTGCGGACGATGTGGTCTTCCATCACGTTGATGGACGTTGACGGGAACATCAGGAAAATGTCCGGGACGGCAGGGCCGGTTTCCGGCATGCCCGGTACCCGTGGCAGGGCACCCAACGGCTTGTCTTCCTCCCCGTCTGGCAGTATGCCGATGAAACCCATGGTGTCGCCCTTGAGGGCGTCGTTCCAGGTCTGCTCGCCATTTTTGCCAATCCGGTAGTCGAGCTTCGGGTGGACGAACTTCTCGTGATAGACCTCGAGCACCCCTTCCATCACCACCTTCCAGTTGGCGTTCAAGGTCAACTCATGGTGGGTGTAGGGCGGGAAATGGGCGAGGTCGAAATTCGCGAACCGGTCGTCCAGATAGCCGATATAGTCCTCGAACGGTGTCGCTTCGCCATCCAGATTGACGAAGACGAAGTCTGACCACTCGTGACACACCACGGGCAGCAGGCCGTATGCCTGGCCGTCGAGTGACCCTGTGGGCCCCTTACCCGGCCCTTCGAACATCGGTGCAGATTTGAGGCATCCGTCCAGGCCGTAGGTCCAGGAATGGTAGGGACAGCTCAGGGACTTGAGCCCCTTGCCCGGTTCCTGCAACACACGGGCGGCGCGGTGGCGGCAGACGTTGTGGAAGGCGCGGACTTGTCCGTCCTGATCACGCAAAACGACGATTTCTGCCCCAGCGACATTCATCGGGATCGAATCGCCTGGTTCCGGAATGTCGTGGGAGAAGGCGACGCCAACCCAGCCGCCGCGGAAAAGCCGTTCCTGCTCGCGGTCAAACTGTCCGGGGTCGGTATAGGCTGCCGCGGGAAGACCGCGCGCTTCCGTCAATGGCTTCGACAGGGACTCTGCAATCGATGCCGCAAGAATATCGGGGTCAGGTCTGGCAATATCGTCAGGCATCCCGGCCTCCAGAGGGTTGGCGGGTGGATCATGAAGATAACACAAGACACGCGCTCTCGCCTCTTGAACCCTACTCCAGTGCGTGCGCGTCAAGGGAACGCGGCGCGATTGCGGACTCCCCGGTCAGGAAATGGCGGACGGAGTTGCCGCAATAGTTGACCCAGGTCCATTGTTTTTCCGGCACGTGCCAGCCGCCGTTGCGCCGGACAATGGCCTTGCGGCGGCGCAAGGTGTCCATGGCTTCCCGGATCGCACGGTCTTCGTCGCCGCCGGGCAGATAGATGTGGGCGCCCGCGTCACCGAAGCGCCGCCATGCCGCGCGCATGCGTCGTGCGATTTCGTCCTCGTCCAGGATATCGCCCGAACCTTCGTCGCGTGCGTCCATCAGCACGGTGCAGAGGGCAGAGGAGGGCAGCACCGGGATCAGGCCCGCAATCTCCGTCATGAAATGCGCACCAAAGCGCTGCAGCCAATGGAATCGCTCGGCCCGGTCGAGACTGGCCCAGTCCACCCAATGGTCCCGAAGCCAGGCGTTGAAGGAAATCGGCGTGCCGAAGTTGGCGCAGCCATAGCCGAACGGGCGACGCCAGCGGATCAGCAGTTCGAACGCTGTGCGGGCAAGAAAGCCAACACCCACACGGATCACGAACAGGCGCCCGCGGCCGACGAAACTCTCGTCCGCATGGGCAATCACCGTCGCTTCTTCCGGCACCCGGTCATAGTTGGTGCCGATGGGAATGATGACGAGATCCGGGCTTCGGACCGGGTCGTAGTCGGCGGTGATGTAGCTCAGCAGTCCGAGACGCGGCTCGTGCAGGCCACCCCAGCGGCTGAGCTGACCTTCGGGAAAGATCGCGTGGGGCACCTTGGCGTCGGTGGCCAGTTGCACATAGCGCTGCAGGATGCGGCGGTAGAGCGGGTCGTCGGATTCCCGGCGGAGGAAATAGCCGCCCGCCGCCCGCATCAGCGGCTGGATCGGGAAGGTCCGTGCCCACTCGCCGACGCCGTAGGACATAATGCTGCGCTGGGCGGTCAGATATGTAGACAGGATATAGTCGATGTTGGTGCGGTGGTTCAGCATGAAGATCAGGCTGATGTCGTCGCCCAGTCTCCCGAGCGCCGCATGGTCCTGATAGCCGAGCCTGACCTTGTAGAGGCTGCGCAGAAAGCTCCGCGCCATCCAGTAGCCGAGTCGGAAATAGAACGCCGGATTGAAGCTCGGCACCACGTCGTAGGCGATCTTGTAGGCCCGCCTCATGATTGCCTGGCGGGACGCGCCAGGCTCTGCGGACAGCGCGTCGATCACCTCCAAGACCTTGGGGTCGTTGGCCACACGGTCGGCCAGAACCCGGCGGCGGGTCAGCAGGAAGTCCGGCAACGGCATCTGCAGGCGGTGCCGGACCTCGCCCAGTACCTGCTTCGCCCGATACCCCCGGAACCAGCGATAGAGCGGCAGCACAACAAATGCCGCCACCGCCAGCGATGACATCGCCAGCAGCCCGATCAACACCCACCATGGAACTAATGCGGTGCCCACGCGCCTCCCCCGGGATTACCGGGCGAAAAGCTAGGGGATTAGTGGTGGAAGGGGAAGTGCCGCCCGTGGACGGCTTTCCGGATTAGCGCGGGCTCCGGAAGCAGGTCCGGACTTTGGCCAGGCGCAGATCGAGTTCGCCGACTTCCTTGTCGCCGATCAGCACCTTGTAGATCCGGGGGGGGAAGAACCGATAGTCAAACGTGCTTCTGCCCCCACCGCTGCAATCTGCGGTGCAGATTTTCGCGCCGGTACGGGTCAGGACAAAGCGCGTCGTCACCCGAATGATGCCGGTAGCGCTGTTGACGCCGATGGACACTTGGCGCTCCGTTACGCGAGTGCAGCTAGAGCTGAAGCAGCCTATCGGCATCACGTTGCCGGCAATCAGACCGCGGGCGCCTTTGTTGTCGAAACAGATGGCTGCCTTGTTGATGAGACGCTGACTTTGGGCCGATCCGGCGATCACAATGCCGGCAATGGCGAGAAACAGAATTCGAAGCATTATCTACCCTTCTCTGGCACCCCCCGGAGCCGGTTGAAGTGTTGCCACGATCACACGGGCGGCGTCCACGCGGGCGCCGTCTTGCGCCGTTTGCCGTCGTCGGTGAGCTTTGCCTGACCGTCGTCGAGCTCGATCCGGTCCCACAGCTTGCAGGTGACCACCTTGTGCTTCTGGTCCAGGCCTTCGCAGTAGTTGGTGTATTCGCAGACGCGCACCTGGTCGCCGCAGCCGGATTGCATCTTGAGAAAGAAATCCGGGTCGGCCAATGCCTGGCGGGCGGCGCCAACAATGTCGCCCTGGCCTTTCTGCAGGATGCTTTCCGCCAGCTCGAAGCCGTGGACGCCGCCGGTGACGACGATGGGCGTCTCGAACCCGGCCTCGCGCACCGCCTGGCGAATCTGTGAAGCCGGTTCGATATTGCGGCCAAAGGGACCGAAGCTGTCCGAGATATAGGCGGGCATGCATTCGTAGCCGGAACGGCCGGTATAGGGGTAGGCGGCCTGGCCGACACCGGGCTGCTTGGCGTCCTCGAACCGGCCACCGCGGCTGAGCGACAGGAAGTCCATGCCGGCCCGGGCGAACTCCACCGCATAGAAGGCCGCATCGTCCACATCCGAGCCGCCGTCGATACAGTCATCGCTCAGGAACCGGCAGCCGGCGGGATAGTCATCGCCCACGGCTTCGCGGACCTTGGCGAACACTTCAAGCGGCAGCCGCACCCGCGCCTCCCGCGAGCCGCCATAACCGTCGTCCCGGGTGTTGGTGCGGGAGAGGAAAGAGGCCATGGTGTAGGCGTGAGCATAGTGCAGTTCGACGCCGTCGATGCCCGCTTCCTGTGCCCGCACCGCAGCGTTGGCGAACAGGTCCGGCAGCACCTGTGGCAGGTCGCGGATATGGGGCAGGTGGGTGTCGTAGACAAATTCCCGATAGCCCATGCGCAGAGACTCGAGCTGACGGGAGTCGATAACCCCATCCAGTTCTTCGTCGGGCAGGCCTGTCAGGTGATCGCGGACCGCCTCTTCCGGCCAGTCTTCTGCACCGATCGCCGCGCGAATTTCGTCCGTTACCTGCAAGAAGCGCTCAATAAACTTGGCCGGATCCGGGCGGCGACGGATCGCGAGGAAATCAATGCACTGGATGAGCAGTTTTGTTTGTCCTTCGCTGGCGCGGTGCACGGTGTCCGCCAGCTCCTTGAGGCCGGGAAGGAAGCGGTCGTCGCCAATCCGCATCAGCGGGCCAGAAGGTATGTCGCGGATTCCAGTTGCCTCAATGACAATCGCGCCCGGCTTGCCAAGGGCGAAGCGTTCGTACCAGTCGAGCACGTCGTCGGTGACGAAGCCTTCATTGGTGGCGCGCCAGGGCACCATGGCCGGCACCCACGTGCGCTGGGCCAGCGTAACCGGCCCGACCTGTACGGGGGAATAGAGCATTGACCCTGCAGCCTGTTCGGCGCTGGGCCACGTGCCGGGATCGGGGGCGTATTTGATTTTTTCGGGCGGCTTCCACATGGGAAGAGGCTCTCTCTGGTCAGTTGGCGAAGGTCAAAAATATATTTTAAACTTAAAATATTCAAGTATAAAATAATTGGCAGAAGGGCACTGCAGCCGGTACGATCACGCCATGAAAACCGTCACCCTGACCATCGATAACGGCCCGGACCCGGACGCGACGCCCCGGGTTCTGGATATTCTTGCTGCGCGCAATATTCCGTCCGCGTTTTTCGTCCTTGGCAAGAATGCTGCCGATCCAGCGCGTCGACCTTTGCTCGAGCGCACCCTTGCCGAGGGGCACTGGATCGGCAATCACACGTGGAGCCATGACGGACCGCTGGGGCCAATGACCGACGCGGCGGCGATCGCAGAAATCGAGCGTACGCAAGATGCGCTTGGCGAATTTGCGGATCCGCGCCGGATGTTTCGTCCCGTGGGCGGTTCCGGCGCACTGGGGCCACATCTGCTGAACCCGGCGGCGCGGGATTTCCTGGCGTCTGGCGGCTATACCTGTGTGCTCTGGAACAGCGTGCCCCGGGACTTCTCCGATCCGGACGGCTGGGTCGCGCGCGGGCTTGAGCATGTGGAGACTTTGGACCACACGCTCATGGTGCTGCACGACGTTCCCGGTGGTTGCGTCGACAAGCTGGACGGATTTTTGGGCCAGCTGCAGGACCGCGGCGTCACCTTTGTGCAGGATATTCCGGACGACGCCATCATCATCGACCGCGGCGATGTGCGGGACACTGCAAGCGCCTATGTGATGGAAGGCTAGGCGTCCCGGATCGCGGCAAATACCGCTTCAAACATCTCAGGGGTCAACTTGCCCGTATTGGTATTGTAGCGGGAGCAGTGATAGCTGTCCGCCAGCACCCTGCCATCGGGCAGGTCGTGGCGCGCGCAGTGGCCGAATTTATAGGTAACCTTGCGCAGGCCGAGCGTGGTCAGCACCGCGTTGTGCGCCAGGCCGCCGAGCGCCACGATTGTTGTCAGCTTCGGCATTGCCGCCATTTCCGCGACCAGAAAGGGGCGGCAGGTGTTTGCCTCCGGTCCGGTTGGCTTGTTCTCCGGCGGCACGCAGCGGACGGCGTTGGTGATGCGGCAGTCTTTGAGAACCATTCCGTCGTCAGCCCGCTTGTCATAGCTGCCGGCGGCATAGCCGAACTTTTCAAGGGTGGCATAAAGCAGGTCACCCGCGAAATCGCCGGTGAACGGACGGCCCGTGCGGTTGGCGCCCTTCAGGCCGGGCGCCAGGCCGACGATCAGCAATGCCGCATCAAGCGGTCCGAACGACTCGACCGGTCCGTTGTGAAATTCCGGGAAGGCGGCCTGGTTGGCGCGACGATAGTCCACGAGCCGCGGGCACAGCGCGCAATCCTTCGGTGGCTGGTGTTTCGCCGTCATGAACCAGGCGTCAGGCCAGTGGAATCACGCCGTTTCGAGTTCGTCCTCGTCTTCATATTCGTCGTCATCATCCTGGCCATGGCCCCGGTCGTCGTTGTGCGCGCGCATGATCTCGTCGGCAATCTCGTCCAGATCCAGGAAGACATCTGCCTGGCGGCGCAGCTCGTCCGCCACCATCGGTGGCTTGGATTTGATGGTGCTGATGACGGTGACGCGGGTGCCCTTACGCTGGGCGGCCTCTACCAGCCGGCGGAAGTCGCCATCGCCAGAGAACAACAGTGCGTGGTCGATATAGCTGGTTGCCTCCAGCAGGTCGCAGGCCAGCTCGATGTCCATGTTGCCTTTGATCTTGCGCCGGCCTTCGCGGTCGGTGAATTCCTTGGTCGGCTTGGTGATCATCGTGTAGCCGTTATAGTCCAGCCAATCGACCAGCGGGCGGATCGGCGAATATTCCTCATTCTCCATCAGCGCGGTGTAGTAGTAGGCGCGTACCAGCTTGCCTTTCGACGTGAAGTATTCGAGCAGGCGCTTGTAGTCGATGTCGAAGTTGAGGCCACGGGCGGCGGCGTAAAGGTTGGAGCCGTCAATAAAGAGCGCAATACGCTCACCAGGATAGAAACGCGTGCTATCAGCCATCAATAGTGTCCAAATCAGGTGTGTGTCCGGGCGACAATCAGGTCCCGAGGCTCAAATCCGGTTAGGCGAAATCAGGTCTGCGAAATCAGTCCGGCAGAATGGTGTGGGCCAAAATATCGTCGCGAATGATGCGCTTTACTTAGGCGGGGGCTGGTGATGCCGCAACATGTTTGTCGTCCGGTCGCGGCACCGCGTCGCGTGCACGTTCGGTTGCACCGATGATTCTGGTTGCCATCGGCTCCAATTTGCCGGCCGGGCCAGCCGAAACTCCCTTTGAGACGGCTGCTGCCGGTGTCGATGCGTTGGGGGCGGCGGGGCTGGATGTGGTGGCGGCGTCGCGTTGGTACCTCACAGAACCCCAACCGCCCTCCGGCCAACCCGACTTCGTCAACGGCGTTGTCCGGTTGGATACAAGGATTGGCCCGGCCATGTTGCTCGGGCTGCTCCACGGGATTGAGCAGCAATTTGGCCGCGCCCGCACGGTCGCCAACGCTGCCCGCACCCTCGATTTGGATCTGATCGACTATCAGGGGCGGGTCCAGGGCAGTGGGCCAGTCCTGCCCCACCCGCGGGCGCACCTGCGGAATTTCGTGCTGCTGCCCCTGGCTGAGATCGCGCCTGACTGGTGTCACCCGGTCAGCCGCCGCCCGGTCGGCGAACTGATCGCGCATCTGCCCGCCCAGGGACCGGCCACGCCAACAGAAGCCTGATCTGCGAGGCCGGCCAGAGGGCATGCGGCAAGCTGCCGGGCGCCGGACCCCCTGATCCGGTTGCCAGCAGCCCGCGGCGGCCTATATAAAATGGCAACCTTTTGCGAACGAAATTGACCTGGAGATTGACCTATGGCGCGCGTAACCGTTGAGGATTGCGTCGAGAAGGTGCCCAATAGATTTGACCTGGTGCTGCTGGCATCCCAGCGGGCAAGGGATATTTCCGCCGGCATGCCCGAGACCCTGCCCCGTGACAACGACAAGAACCCGGTTGTGGCGCTGCGTGAGATCGCCGTCGAATCCGTGAATTATGAATCGTTGCGCGACACGTTGGTGCAAAGCCTGCAGAAAGTGCTGCCGTCCGACGACCTGGAAGATGACGATGAGGCTGTGACCGCGCTGCAGGCGGAAGCGTCGATCCTGGGTGTTGGCCATCCGACCGAAGGCGGCGCGGCAGCGCAGCCGACCGTCGCGGCGCCCGCGGCCCAGCCGCAGGGCCAGTTTGAGGATGTGGCCGTCGATTCTGAGGACACTGCCGCAGCTGCCGGAGACGCCACTGCCGCCGGAGACGTCGCCGCTGGCGATGAGGCCGATGTGCAGATCGATGTGCAGGCTGACGCGCCGGGCGAGGAGCCCGACGAGCCTGACGAGGCCGCCTAGGAGGCGTATGACGGGGGGGCGGCGAAAGACCCGACCCAATCCCGACGGCCCTGGGCCTGGCCCCGGGCTTCTTCCTTACCTGCCGAAAATTGACCCGATCCCAGCGGTGCTACAGGCGCCCGGGAGCGGTGTGCGATGATGCGCCAGTATGAACTGGTGGAGCGCGTCCGCGCCTATGATCCGGCGGTGGACGAGGAGATGCTCAACCGGGCATATGTCTTCACGGTCAAGGCCCACGGCGCCCAGAAGCGCGCCAGCGGCGATCCCTATTTCAGCCACCCGGTAGAAGTTGCGGGCATTCTGACCCGATACCGGCTCGACTCTGCATCCATTGCCACGGCCTTGCTCCATGACACGGTGGAAGACACCGATGTCACCATCGACCAGATTGATGATCTGTTCGGCAATGAGGTGGCGAAGTTGGTGGACGGGGTCACCAAGCTGTCGCTGATCGAGCTGCAGTCCGCCGACGCACCGCAGGCGGAGAATTTCCGCAAGCTCGTCCTCGCCATGTCCGACGACATCCGCGTGCTGCTGGTCAAGCTGGCAGACCGGCTGCACAACATGCGCACGCTGGAGTTCGTCAAGAAACCGGAGAAGCGGGAACGCATCGCGCGTGAGACCCTGGAAATCTATGCCCCACTGGCTGAGCGCATTGGCATGCGCGACTTTCAGGAGGAGCTGGAAGACTTGGCCTTCCGGGAACTGCATGCCGATGCCCGGGAATCCATCGTCAAGCGCCTTGAATTCCTGCGCGAAAAAGGCGGCGACCTGGTGCCGCGCATCATCGAAGAACTGCGCCGGGTGCTGAAGGACGACGGCGTCGAAGCGGAAGTCGACGGCCGCGAAAAACGTCCCTATTCGATCTGGAAAAAGATGCGGCGCGAGGCGGTGAGTTTCGAGCAGCTCTCAGACATCATGGCGTTTCGCATGATCGTCAAGGATCTGGGCGACTGCTACCGCGCACTCGGTGCGGTCCATGGCACCTATCGGGTCGTGCCCGGCCGCTTCAAGGATTATATCAGCCTGGCTAAGCCGAACGGCTACAAGTCGTTGCATACCGGCGTCTTCGGGCCCGAAGGCCAACGCATCGAAATCCAGATCCGCACCGAGGAAATGCACGACTTCGCGGAGCATGGCCTGGCCGCCCACTGGCGCTACAAGCAGGGCGGCGGCGGCAGCCCCACCGAGGGACGGCAATATAAATGGCTGCGCGATTTCCTGGATATCCTGGAACACGCCCACGAGCCGGAAGAGTTTCTGGAGCACACCAAACTGGAAATGTTCCAGGACCAGGTGTTCTGCTTCACCCCTGGCGGCGACATCATCTCCTTGCCCAACGGCGCGACGCCGGTCGACTTCGCCTATGCGGTTCACACAGAGGTGGGCAACACCTGTGTGGGCGCAAAGGTGAATGGCCGGATGATGCCTTTGCGCAGCGTGTTGGGGAACGGGGATCAGGTCGAGATCGTGCGTTCGAAGGCGCAGCATCCGTCGGCCGAGTGGGAACGCTTTGTCGTTACCGGCAAAGCGCGCGCCTGCATCCGCCGCTATATCCGCAGCCAGAAGCGCGATCAATATCTGGACCTGGGCCGTGAGATCCTGGAGAAGGCATTCCGCCACGCGGGCCATGAACTGACCCATAAGGCGCTCGACGAGGTGCTGCGCAAGTTCAAGGCGGACACCGTCGAGGATCTGATGGTCGGCGTGGGCGAGGGTATACACACCGGGACAGAGGTGCTGCATGCCGCCATCCCGGGCACAAAGCAGCCCGAGCGGAAATCACTGTTCCGCAAGTCCACCAAGCCAAAGAAGAATGGCAAGGACGGCGGTTCGGCCATCGAGATCAAGGGACTGATCCCCGGTATGGCCGTGCATTTCGCCGGCTGCTGTCACCCGCTGCCGGGGGAGCGGATTGTCGGCATCGTCACCACCGGGAAGGGCGTGACCATCCACACCATCGACTGTGACATCCTCTCTGATTTTCAGGACCAGCCGGAGCGATGGCTGGATGTCAGCTGGTCAGCGGATGCGGAGGCGCATATCGGTCGCCTCTATGTGGTGGTCGCAAACGAGCCTGGTACCCTCGGCGATATCACCACGGTGATCGGCCGCAATGAGGGCAATATCTCGAACCTCAAGTTCACCAGCCGCCATGCGGACTTTTTTGAGATGATGATCGATGTGGAAGTGGAGAATGTGCGCCACATGACCAACATCATCGCGGCCCTCCGCGCCACCCCCGTCGTCAGCTCGGTTCAGCGCGCCAAAGGCTAGGGGCTGGGGTCATCGGCCTACAAGACGATCGATGTTTGCTTCAGGTGAGAAGATATGATCGGGACCATCGACATACGTGAATGTGCGCCGCACGACGTTGAGTCGATTGAAGCGCTCTACCCGACGGCGTTTCCCGAAGAAGATTTGCTGCCGCTTGTAAGGGAATTGCTAGCGGCGACGCGGGATACACTCTCACTGGTCGGTATAATAGGCGACGTGCTGGCGGGGCACATCCTCTTCACGATCTGCAGCGTTGCGCGGAAGCCTGACAAGGTCGCGCTCCTGGGACCACTCGCCGTCGCGCCCGCGTGCCAGCGGCAAGGTGTTGGCGCCGCCCTGATCCACGCAGGTATGCGAAGGATGGAAACCGCAGGAATGCGAAGCATCTTCGTTCTTGGTGATCCTGGCTACTATGGGCGCTTCGGATTCGCCCCTGATGATGGCGTCACACCGCCTTACCGGCTGCCGGAGGAATGGCGCGATGCGTGGCAATCCCACGTCTTTGGCGACAACGGGGGACCGCTCCAAGGAGAGCTTTCCGTGCCGCAACCATGGCGTCATCCAGCCCTGTGGGAAGGTTGATCCAAAGATTTGGCTGATCGCGTTATGGACTGCGAGACATCGGCAAATAGATTGACGCGCTCGAGCAGAAATCAAACCTAAACATTTGTAAAATAGGCTATAAAGCTGAAATCGATGGCCGACCGGCACTCATCCGGGGGGCCTGTTTGGGGAACAGCATAAAGAGCCAGAACCATGGCCCGACAGAACAATCAGCCCGCGTCCTTTCTTCGGCTCGGGGTCAATATCGATCATGTGGCGACCATCCGGAACGCCCGCGGCGGCCTGCATCCTGATCCTGTGCGCGCAGCCCATCTTGCGGCCAAGGCGGGGGCAGATGGCATCACCGCTCATCTGCGTGAGGACCGGCGCCATATATCCGACCACGATATCGCGCGCCTGAGTCGCGAGATCGACCAGCCGCTCAATCTGGAAATGGCGGCGACGCCAGAGATGCTCGAGATCGCGCTGCGCCATAAGCCCCATGCGGCCTGCTTCGTGCCGGAAAAGCGCGAAGAACGGACCACGGAAGGCGGGCTGGATGCGGCGGGGGGGCACAATCACCTTGCCGCCTACGTGGGCAAACTTGCGGATGCTGGAATCCGCGTATCCCTGTTTATCGAACCCGACCGCCGGCAGCTGGACGCTGCGGTCTCCCTTGGCGCACCGGTGGTGGAACTGCATACCGGCACCTATTGCGACGCCCACAATGCCGGCGACCTCGACCTTCGGGCGGCCGAGCTGGCGCGGATCGTTGACGCGGCAGCCTATGCGGAAGCGGCCGGCCTGGAATGTCATGCGGGCCACGGCCTCAGCTTTGACAGCGTCGCTGACGTGGCCGCCATCGACTCCCTGGTGGAGCTGAACATCGGACACTTTCTGATCGGCGAGGCGATATTCAGCGGGCTTGAATCCGCAGTCCGGCAGATGCGCGTCCTGATGGACCGCGCCCGCGGTGTCGCGTCCCAAACCGCCCGCACAGGCTGACGCCGGAGAGCAAATTAGTGATTGTCGGTATTGGTAGCGATCTGATCGACGTCCGCCGTGTTGAGCGCACCCTGGAAAGGTTTGGCGCGCGCTTTACCGAGCGGTGCTTTACCGACGCGGAGCGGGAGCGTGCGGAAGGCCGCCGCCTGCGTGCGGCTACCTACGCCAAGCGTTTCGCCGCCAAGGAAGCCTGCGCCAAGGCGCTGGGCACCGGCTTTGCGGCCGGCGTCTTCCACAAGGATCTTGGTGTCGTGAATCTGCCCAGCGGCCAGCCGGCCATGGAACTCACCGGGGGCGCGCAGGCGCGCCTGCGGTCATTGCTGCCCGAAGGCACCGAGCCCAAAATTGATATCACCATCACCGACGAACCGCCGCTGGCCCAGGTCTTCGTCATCATCACCGCGGTGCCGAAGACAGGCTAGGCGCCGAACACGTCCACCCGGATCTCCGTGCCCTCATAGAAGGGGCAGTTGGACAGCGCCACGATGCAATCCATGACCGCCTCGAACTCGATATAGTCGCCCGGCTCCGAGACGCCTTCCTCAATCACCCACCAGCCCTTCGTGCAGTCGTGGTGATAGTTCATGAACAGGTCGAAGGTATCCGGAATGTCTTCCGGCAGAATGCCGTGAGGCGCCATGGCGGCGGCGATGATTTCATGGCAGCCGTCCTTCTCGCCCCCATCCTCGCCTGTCATGCCAATCGTCCGATAGAGCCTGCGGTTGCACATGCGCCCATGGGCGTCATGCATGCCCTCGACCCGTTGTGTGTCGGCGGTGATGCGCATCATGTCGTTGTTGATCGTCGACATGAGATAGTCGCCGATCATGAGTTTGTCTCTCGGATGAAAGTCGCCCCGGCCGAGCGGGTCAAAGCGGGAGCGGGAGTAGCTGGTCGAGAGCTTCTCCCTCGGATTGGCGGCGTTGAACACCGCCATATCGACCACCTGACGGCCAGCCACATCGGTGACCCTCAGCGTCTGGCCCGTGTTGATCGCAACCGCGCAGCCGCCCGAGGGGCCCAGAGTTTCCGTATAGATCGGCGTCATTTCACTACCTGTGAGTTACGGTTGAGGGTCAAATATACATGCCCGAGGCCGGCGAGGATCGGTATTCGAGGCGATGTCCGGCTGAGACACACCTGCCACAGCCTAGTTGGGTTCTATGAGGACCTTTCGAAAAGAATCCTTCAGGCTGATCTTGTCCCCCTCAAACTGATAGAAATCGACCCCGCGATACTCGTGGGAATCTCCGCTTTCGGCTTCGATCACCAGCGTCCAATGAGCCATGCCGTGATCGCCGGAGACGAAACAGGGGCCAGGAATCATTGGCGCGATGAGAGGATTGGCAAAGATAATCTCAATCTGTCGGCGAATTGCTTCCTTGCCGGAGATGGTCGTTCCTGGCTCTGGCCCTGCTGCTGCATGGAAGACAGCATCTTCGGTGAAGTGCTCCATGCAGGCTTCAAGATCCTTCTGCGCCCACACCTCGCCAAAGCCCACAAGGCGCTCGATATCCATCCTGTTTCCTTTCCCTGCCGTCTAAGGCACCCGAGGTAGGCGCCCAAGTTGGGTAGTCGAGATTCCGGCACCTGAGTAAGCTACAATCCTAGCACGACGGATGGTACCAACCGTCGATGCAGGTCACCGCGGCACGCGCCGGACTCATTCGGGCGCACGCAATGGACCTGAGGGAGCACGATATGAGCCTCGCATGCTTCGTCGCCAGGTGCCGTGACGGGAATGATTTCGCGCTCCGGGCAATAGGCTCTCTGGCCGTATCGGGTGTGACTGTCCGAGCCGCGCCGTTCGTTAGGCAGAGATGACTGATACACCCGGCCTCAATATCGACATTGGCGGCATTCGCCTGAAGAACCCCCTGATCTGTGGATCGGGAGAGCATCTTATCGAGACCACTGGGGTCGAAGCGGCGCTCAAAGCGGGCGCCGCGGCGGTGGTGATGAAATCGACCAACGAGTCGGAAGCCGCCAAGGTCCAACTCGCCAATGCCGAATATGCCCTGCTGGACAGCGACTGGCGTCCGCTCGATTGGAATGAGTCGCCACCTCGCGATGCCCATCTATTCTGCCGTTCCGGGCTTTCTCCGCTCGCCTTTGACGACTGGCTTGCCCTCTTGAAGGAAACCGACGGGGTGGCCCGTCATCACAATGCGCTCGTTATCGCCAGCCTGATCCCGGCCGATCAGGTCACCGGGCTGGATTACGCACGGGCAATGGTGGCGGCGGGTGCGCGCGTGATCGAGCTCAACATCGGAGCGCCCCATGCCGCCGAGGCGGCAGCGGGCGCCATCACGCTGGAGCGCGACGCCGGACGGGTCCGCGAGATGACCGAGCGGTTTCGTGCTGCGGTCACGGTGCCGCTCTGGGTCAAGCTCACCGGACAGAGCGACGACGTGGCAGGCTTGGTCGCCGCAGCGCGCGAGGGTGGGGCCGACGCCGTGACGATCATGGGCCGTTTCATGGGTTTCGTCCCCGATGTGGAAACCCAGGCGCCCATCCTCGGCACATTTGGCGCATTCGGCGGCGCTTGGGCCCTGCCGCTGACCTGCCGCTGGTTGGCCCTGGCGCGGCGGGCGGTCGGACCGGATTTCCCGCTGATGGCCACTAACGGTGCCCGCGATGGACTGGACGTAATTCGTTTTCTCCTTGCCGGCGCCCGCGGCGTGCAGATGACCACGGCGGTGATGACGGCGGGGTTTGGCGTCGTGGACCAATCCCTTCAGACTTTGCGCGACTATCTGGCGACCCGTGGCGAGAACGCGGCAGACCTGATCGGTAAGGCTGCAGACCGGCTGGCCAGCTATTCCGAGAGTCCCGCTGAGCAGGATCAATGGCGCGGTCTATTTGCAGAGGATGGTCTGTCAAAGGGACCGTCAAATACCTGACGGGCACTGGCCGGCGTCGACTTCCATCAGATGTTCAGGCCCGTCCCATTTCCACTTCAGGATTCCGGAAGCCCGGCTTGCCGGAGAAGATCAAGGTACCGTTCCATTTCCTTGTCGTCCTCGAAGGGTTCGGACGCGTGGACCTGGCGGAGTGAGGTGCCTGGATTGGAGGCCAGTGCGGCAGCCACGTGTTTCCTGGCTTCATCCCACTGCCCGCATTCTGCCAACACAGCCGCCATTCTAAAGTGGGAAAACGGGTTTTGCGGATTGAGTTCAAGCCGTTTCCGGTCCGCGTCCAGCGCGTCGTCGGGCCTTCCCAGGCTCCGGTAGCAGAGACCTACGATGCTATTGTACCAATCGGGGTAAATCGGGCTGAGGCGCATGGCCTTGCGCAGGGCCGTCAACGCCTGCTCGGGGCGGCCGCGGTAGACATAGACAAAGCCAAGCCAGATATGGCAATCGGCGTTGCTCGGGCCCAGCCCAGCGCCCTTGATGCACAGTGCCTCCGCTTCATCGAATCTGCGCTGGAGCAGGCGGATCCCACCCAGAATTGAATTGGCGTCCGCGTCGTCTGCATCAAGTTCCAGACCCTTCTCGACGAATTCCGCCGCTTGCTCGAGCGATATCTCGGAAGACGAGGAATAGGCCAGCCGTGCGTCCACCAGGTGGGTCCATCCGAGCATGCTCCACGCCGCAGCGATGTTGGGGTCGTGTTGGAGGGACAGGTCCAGAAGCAGCTGCGCCTCTGCATTGTCTTCCCGGGTGAAGCGCCGAAGATGCTGGACCCCGCCCATTAGGCAGGCCCAGGCTTGTAGATTGTCGGTTTGGCGCCGGCGTATCCGCAGCATCTCGCCATCCGTTAGCGTCACCTGGAGAGCGGCAACAATCTCTGATGTGATCTCGTCCTCTACATCGAATACATTCTGCGTCTCGCGGTCGAACCGATCCGCCCAGAGGTGCTTGCCGGTCTGAGCCTCAATCAGTTGCGCCGATACGCGTATCTGGTTGCCTTTGCCGCGGACACTGCCCTCCAGGACATACTGAACGCCGAGGGTAGCCGCGAGAGACCGATGATCCGTTACCGCATCGCTGTAGGAGAATGACGTGTTCCGCGCGATGACGAAAATGGCGTCGATGTGGGAGAGTGAGGTGATCAGATCCTGGGTCATCCCATCGGCGAGAAACGCGTTGCCAGCATCCGGCGACAGATTCTGGAACGGCAGGACGACGATGGACGGTCGGTCTGGCAGCGGTGGCGATGGGGAATCTGCCAACTGACTTGGGGCGGCTGTAGCGGTGTCGCCGCCAATCGGCTCCACGTGACCGATAAACCGGATGCCCCGCCGGGGCACGGTCTTGATCAGGGCCTGGGTCTTTCCATCATCGCCGATGGCACGGCGCGTCGCATTGATCCGGGAACTTATGGTTGCCTCGGAGACAATCCGCCCGCGCCAGATATGCTCGATCAACTCATCCCGGCTGATCAACCGGTCCGGATTGCGCACAAGGTGGAGCAGGAGATCGAAGACCTGCGGCTCCAGGCTTACGGACTCACCATTGCGACGCAGTTCATGGGTTTCTCCGTCGATCTCAAAGTCTGAAAACCGGTATTGCAAGGCGGTGGTCGATCATAGTTGCGGGAGCAATGGCACAGTTTCGGCAAAATCATGGAATTCTCAACAGTTTCTACAGATCTTCTCCAAGCGCAGGCGTTTGTAAGCCCCTAGGCTCCTTGTCAGTTACACCGCCGTTACTGCCCATGAGGAGCCCAGCATGCTTGTTCGATTGTTCCTGCCGAGCCTTCGGGATGTCCTTGGTCATTTCGTTGACGCCCGCGCCGAGCCGGCGGTTTTCTACGAAGCCCCGTCTCAAACCCGGCCACCAGCCCAGATGGTCCGGTCAAGCTCGCCTGTCACAATCTTAGCTGAGCCTGACCGGGGCTATGGCCCGGGCGGCAAGCGGCTGCACGACCAATTCCACGAATTGCGTGGCACCGAGCCACGATGGATCGGCCATTGGCGGAACGCCAAATATCTTTAGGCCGTCGGCTCACCTACCCACCGAACCAGTCGAACCTTGCAACCCTGACCATGGAAACACCGATGACTGATCTCAGCCTTTACGAGCGCCTTGGCGGAGAAGACAAAATCCGGCAGATCGCCACCTCGATCTTCGACAATCACACCAGAAACAAGGCCGTCAACGCCCGGTATGCGCAGAGCAACCGGGACGAGGTGATCCGGCTGGTCACGGAATTTGTCTGCGCAGGCACCGGCGGCCCCCAGACCTATACCGGTAAGGACATGATCGCCGCCCACAAGGGCATGAATATCAACGAGCAGGAATATGTCGCTGTGCTGGATGACATCCTGGAGGCGCTGAACGCCAACGAGGTCGGCCAGCGCGAACAGGAAGAACTGCTGATGATCGCCTACTCACTCCGGGGCGAAATTCTTCACGTATGACGGGCCGGTCGCACCCATGTCAGAAATACAATCTCGGATTGGCGCTGCGGTTTAGCCGCCGGCCCCCAAAATCACTTCCGCGTCCACCTCGACCAGATACTCAGGTGCGGCCAGCGCTTTGACGCCGAGCAACGTCGAGCAGGGTTTGCGACCTGGGAAGAATTCGTTGCGGGCGCGGCCCAGGTCAGGACGGTGGGCCATATCCACCAGATAGACCGTCAGCTTGACGATATCGTTGATCGTGCCCCCCGCGGCCTCGATCAGGTTCTTGATATTCTGGAAGCAGGCAATGGTCTGCTCGTAGGGATTGTCGCTGACGATGTTGCCGTCAGGGCCATTGCCGGTCTGCCCGGCGAGATAGAGCCGGTCGCCGACCTTGAGCGCCTGGGTATAGATATTGCCAGGCGGCTCCGGGGTGGCGGCGGAGGTGATCTGCTCGATACGGTCGGCCATGAAGGGACTCCCTATTCGGCGGCCTGCTGGCCCGGTTGATGCGCGGCGCGGGCCTGTTTCTCCGCTTCGCGCGCCATAAGGGTACGCACACGGGTCAGGCCCAGGTCGTGACTGTAGAGATATTCCTGGTCGTCGGCATTTGCGGCGATGGTCTCCGACACCAGCCGGTCCTGCTCAAGCACATGCCAGTGCCGGGCCTCCAGACGGTTGCGGTAGAGAAATTTCCACACATCCCGCTGCCAGCCGCTGACCTTGCGGTGCCGCCAGAAGAAACAGGCGGAGGTGGTTTCGTCGATCGGCGTCACGTGGAAGACGATGCCGAAGTTGCCGCCCGGACCGCCGGTGTCCGGATAGGGAATCTCTAGGCACACCGCCTGGATCGTGTTGTCATACCATTCGGACCAATCGAAGTTCAGATCCTTCTGGTTGGTCTTCTCGAAAACAAAGCCGCTGTCCGTCTCGCGTAGACCAAACTGCGCTTCCTTGCTGCCTTCCGCCATGGAATGGGACGTGGCGTGCAGGAAGGCGCCATGCATCGGGTCCATGTTGTTGTCGACCAGGAAGCGGTAGGGGCAGCGCCACTCGGTGTGGGCCAGAAACGCCTCATAGTCATCACTGGTCAGCCGTTCCGGCAGGGTCAGCGGCGGCGGCGGCGCGTCTGAGTCGCTCAGCCAGGCATAGAGGCAACCACGGTGCTCCTGGGTGGGATAGCGGTGAACGCCACAGGCGCCCACCAGGTCGCTATCGGGTTCGCCGGGCAGGGCGGCGACAGTGCCGTCCGCCAGGATCTGCGCGCCATGATAGACGCAGGTCAGCCGGTCGCCGTCGTGCCGCGCTATTGAAAGCGGCGCGCCGCGGTGGGGGCATCGGTCGTCCAGCAGGTGCACCCCGCCGTCACTGTCGCGCCAGATCACCAGTTGCCGGCCCCAACGGGTCAGCCGCGCGGGGCCATCGCCGATAAGATCCAACGGAATGATGCCGTACCAGCGCTCGCGCAACCCTGTATCCAGGATGTTTTGCGCCTCAGGGCTGATGCGATGCCGGGGAGTTGCTGCTGCCATTCTGCCTCTCCTCACTTTGGCCCAGTGGAGGCCACGGCGGGGCCATCGATCTGTTCGCCGGTGCCCAGTCTTTCCATCACGGCCTCGAATCCGGCTTCGTCCCAGAGCCTGCCGTCCGGCATGGGCAGACCCGCGCCGTTCAACGCAGCGACCACTGCCGGCAACTCGTGCTGGCCTGCCTTGAAGGCAACTTCCAGGATATCGCCCAGCTGCTGTTCCCACGCCGTCGGCTCGTGGGTCTTCGACTGGGTATCGCTCAGATAAAGACCATTGGGCGGCAGGCGGGGGTGGTGACTCCCGCCAGCGCCACTGGGTACTTCGTCAGCGGGCTCTTCGTCAGTGGCCATTCCGTCAGAAGGCGGGGCCGCATTGTCCTGCCGTGCCGCCGATTCTCCGGCCAGCCGCTCGCGCACCGCCATGAAGTCGTAGGAGATGAAGGTCTCCGTGCGGAAGACGCCCCAGGCAAAGCGCTCCAGCGCCACATTCACGGCCTGCAGCCGGTTGGGCGGCAGCTTCAGGGTCACGATCTGCCCGATACCCATGACCACGTTCCAGGACACCACTTCGACCCCCTCCGGCGGGAAGTTCTGCCACCACTTCCGCGCATCAAGCTTGCTCTGAAACTCGTCCAGCGCCTGGCTCTGGTCGTGCTTCAGAAAAACCGTCAGAAGAATATCGGTGCCGGTGATGTCGTTGGCCATGGCCGTCGCGCTGCTGCTGTTTGACGGCTAACTATAGGGCAGGCCAAACTTTCCGCACACTGGAAAGGCGGCAGTGTTCAGCCAGCGAAACGGAAAGGTGAAACGTGACCGGAAACCGCGAAGACAGGCCTGTGCTGCTGTGCGGCAGCGTGCCGTTGGCAACCGCCGCCGATGTGTTCGACGCCGAGGCGCGTCACTTGGGTAGTGTGCTGCACCGGGTTCCCGATGGCGAGACTGGTGAGCGTACCAACTGGATCGCCTGGCAGCATAAGGCCTTCGCCGACCACGAGGCCTTCGAACCCCTGGACGCGCCCCAGCGCGATTACCAGCTGCGGCCCCCTGGCGGCTGAAGGCGGGCGCGGACGCGACGCAGGTGACCTTCCGCAATCTGGGTTTCGCTGACGCCGCGACGGAATCCTATGCCCTGTTCAGAGCGCGGCGCGAAGCAGGCGGGTTCCGGCGGGACGCGCGCTTTCAGGTCTGTCTGCCAACGCCTTTTGCCCCGATCTATGCGTTCACGGAATACGACAGCCAGGAGGCGGTCTACCCCCGCTACGAAGCCGCCATACTTGAGGAACTTGACCGGATGGTCCGTGCATTTCCGGTGGAGGATCTGGCGGTTCAATGGGATGTGGCGACCGAGATGAGCCTGTTCGAGAGGGTCTATCCAGCGCCCATGGATGATCCTGACGGCGTTCTCATGTCACGGCTCTGCCGCTTCGGCGATGCGGTGCCGAACGGCATCGAGCTTGGCTTTCACCTCTGTTACGGCAGCATGAACAACCGGCACTGGAAGGAGCCGGCAGATCTGGCAAAACTGGTGTGGGTCGCGAATGGCCTGACTGGCGGCGTAGGACGCGCCATCGACTGGATCCACATGCCGGTGCCTGTGGACCGTGATGACGATGCCTATTTCGCGCCGCTCACCGACCTGCGCCTTGCGGCAGAGACCGAACTCTATCTGGGCCTGCTGCATCTGGCTGACGGTGTGGAAGGCGCCCGCCGACGGATCGACGCGGCGCAACGGGTGCGGCGTGACTTCGGCATCGCCGCCGAGTGCGGCTTTGGCCGGATGGCGGCCACGGAGGTGGAGGGGTTACTGGCGCTGCACCGGACCGCTGCTGGCTAGCTGGCCGCGGTGGTCGCGACTTCCGATGGACTGCCTCAGACGGTATCCGGATCAATGATCAGCGCTGTCAGGCGCTCGCGGTAGTCGTCGGGCATCGGCGCCGGCTTGCGGCTTTCCGGATCGAAGAAGACCTCCACCGTTTCGTGGATCGCACTCAGGTCGCCGGTGTCCGCGTTGTACATCTTGCCGGTGTGGCCCACGCTCTTGTCGCCCACATGGGTGAATCCGGCGCGCACCAGGATCGACGTGCCCACCACCAGTTCGCGGCGGAAATGCGTCGTGCTTTTTGCGACGACCACGTGGAACCCGCGCTCGCGCATCTCCGCCTGGCTTACGTCGGCGCAGGTCCAGATCTGGAATCCTGCTTCGTCGAAATGCCAGGCATAGAAGCGCACATTCATGTGGCCGTAGTGATCGCACTGTGCCGGCAGCACCATGGCCCGGTAGGTCTCGAAGACGTTGTCAGCGAGGGGCGGGAGCTTAGCCATTGGCCCAGATTTCCGTCAGCTCATCGGATGACGTCACTTCGCCGAAGAGAAACCGGAAGTTCGCCATGGAAGCCTCGTGTGAGGATAGCGTGTGGGACGCCACGCCATCTTCCGGGATTGCCAGAAAATATCCGAGGCTGAAGGCTTCACGATAGGTCGACTCGATGCAGATGTTGGTCTGCACGCCAGTCAGCACCAGGGAGCGAATGCCCATCCCCTGCAAGCGCTCATGCAGCCCGGTTTCAAAAAAGGCGTTGAAGCGGTGCTTGTTAATGACGGGCTCGCCTTCGGCCGGCTCGACGCCAAAAAAGTCCGCGCCCCAACTGCCTTCCGCGCAGCAGGTGGCTGTCGCGCCCATCAACTGGTTGCGGGCGCGCATCGGGGCGGCAATGTAGCTGTCGTCATAGTGGGCGCGCACCCACAGGACCGGCACGCCCGCGCCACGCGCGGCCTCGACCGTGCGCATGATCGGCTCGACCGTCGCCCGGCACGGGCTCAGGTCTTTGTTCAGCTGAACCGTCGCGTAGCCATCTTCGGCACAGAAGTCGTTCTGCATGTCGATGACCAGCAGCGCCGTATGAGCAGGATCAGCAATCTCGCCCAGGCCGGTGAGCAGCTCGGTATCTGTCACGGTCATGCCGCCATCTGCCAGTGAACCGCGCCCATCCCGCAGCGGAGCGCCACCGAGGGTTCGTAGCAGACCGTAGTCGCCGCCACACCGTCTGCCGCGCCCATGGGGATCAGCCAGGACAAGAGCTCCGTGGTGCCGCCATCGCCCGCCGCACCCATGCGTTCGATGGTCGCCTCGCGCAGCATGGTTTGGGAGTCACCGGCTTCCAGCAGGCTCAGGAACCAACGGTCAAACTCTTCGTCCACCTCGAAATATTTGGGTCCACCGGGGTCGTGGCTGAGGCCGCCGGTGCCCATGATCGCCACCCGCAGGCCGTCGGGCAGATCTTCCCGGATCACTTTCGCCAGCAACTGGCCGGCGGCATAGCATTTCTCCGGCGAAATCAGCGGCGGCACGATGCAGTTCATGTGGATCGGCACCAACGCCACGTCATAGTCCGGCGTCAGGTACAAGAGCGGCACGGACCAGTTGTCGTCAAACAGCAGGTCCTGGGAGTCCGTGGCGTCGAAACCGGCGCCCTGCAACCGGTCGCGGATGATGGCAGAAGCCTCCGCATGTCCTGATACCTTATAGGGCGGCACGTTCAGCCAGTCGGAGAACCAGTCCGCAGGTCCCTGCCAACGCGGCGCTGTGCCGACACAGAAGTCGTGCACCCCGTCTACCGGCATGTTCAGGCAATGGTCGTTGGCCAGGCCAATAATAAGGTCAGGCTTGGTGGCGCGAAAACGGCGGCCGATTTCTTCGAAACCGGCGACCAGCCGGTCGGCTTCATCTTTCGGCGCCTGGTCCAGCCAGCCGGTGAGCCCGGGGGCGTGGGAGAGGGCGATATTTGCAACAAGTTCAGCCATGTCTCTCTCCCTTATCCCTGCTCAACCATCGTCTTGGCATAGAGCTGGGCCGCCTCGCTGTTGTTGTGGTTGTAGGCGCCGCCTTTGAAGATCCGGCTGATCTGCGGCAGGAAATAGGGATGTACCCCCAGATCACCCAGCGCCTGGATGTTCAGTTCCTTCCAGGCCTCGACCTCCGCATCGGTCAGGCCATAGCGTGCGAAGACCGCGTCCATGTCCTGATGAAAGTCGTCCATCAGCCCGGTGTCGCGCCTAATATCAAAGACCAGCCGGTTGCTGGCGAGGTCCGGTTTGACGTTCTTGATTCCCATCCCTGTCTCCCTGGCTCAGGTCACCCCCTCAAGTGCCCTAGCCGACGCAGCTTAGACGATCATGGTGGCCGGGCGTACCGCTTCATTACCGCTGCATGGGTGCCATACGGTGCCGGGATTGGAGTTGAGACGCGGGCCGCAAGCTAAATTCTCCCATAAAGCACTCTAATTTCGCCGAGCTACCCCCGTGTTAATCATTAATCTACACCGGCTTTTAACGTTTGAATGATGATATTCGCGCCAAGACACAGGGCGAGGGGAAGAGGCGTTTTTATCCGCAAATACGTGTGACTCCGGCATGTCTCCGGCGCCATTGCGCCGGTCCGGATCAGGCGCATTCGCGGACAGCACGCAAATCATCGCTTCGCCCACAAACCGGGGAAATCGCCCCGGAATGGGAATAGTTCTGGCGTATGAACGTATCATTTACCATATGCGGCAGGTGGACGCGCAGGCGGGGGCCTGCGGTGTCAACCCTGTGGCGGTATATTCGGCAAAATGCTGTCGGGCATACCGCCGGGACCGCGCCCTTGGGAGAGATACGTGAGCGCCAGGAAAAAGAAAAAGAAGACAAAGGAAGCGAAGGGGCCTGTGAGCGCGTTTTGGGGGTTGATCAAAACAGTCGGTATCGCCGTCGTGATCGCAATGGTGGTTCGGACATTTATGTTCGAGCCCTTCAGCATCCCGTCGGCGTCGATGTATCCCGGGCTTCTGGTGGGCGACTATCTGTTCGTCTCGAAATATTCCTACGGCTACAGCAACTACTCCTATCCAACGAGTCCGAAGCTTTACAAAGGCCGAATCCTGGAAGGACAGCCGACGCGCGGGGACGTAGCAGTCTTCCGCGAGCCGTCGAACACGTCCCGGGACTTCATCAAACGGGTGGTTGGACTGCCGGGCGACCGGATCGAGTATCGCCGCGGTGTCCTGCACATCAACGACAAGCCGGTACGACGCAAGATCGAGAAAAAAGCCTGGGGCTTCGTGGACTTCGCCTATCACGAGGATGGCGCCGTCCGGAAAGCGTTCGGCAAGCCGATTCGGATTCTGGTCTATGGCGTGCTGTTCCGGGAATGGCTGCCCGGCGAATCCGGCAAGGACGGGCATCTGGTCCTGCTGTGCAACCGGCACGACGCGCCGCTCATCCGGGTTTCAGAGGATGTGATGGACGACGAGTCGAAACGGCCAGGCAGCCTGAAAAAATGGATCAACGAGACGCTGGCGCGCAACGATTGGCTGCGCCAGTGCCGGGAAAATCTTGCCAACCGCAACGCAAAGTTTCCACAGGTGCGCAAGGCACATTATTTCATGATGGGCGACAACCGCGACAACTCCAACGACAGCCGGTTGGATTTGGGGCAGGTACCGTTCGTCAATCTGATCGGGCGTGCAGAGTTCCGCTTTTTTTCCAGCGACGGGACCGCACGACTTTGGGAGGTCTGGAAATGGCCGGTGGCCATTCGCTTCAACAGACTTTTTACGGGTATTAAATGATGAGCATCGTCGAGCGGCGGTTCAGCAAGCTCTACAACGCGCTGGGGCATAGTTTTGCGCGTCCTGAAATCCTGGATGAGGCATTGACCCATCCCAGCGCCACCGGGTCGACCCGGCCGGGCGCGCCGGATTACGAACGCCTCGAATTCCTGGGTGACCGGGTTCTTGGCCTGGCTGTCTCGTCCATGCTGCTGGAGGCCTTCCCGGGTGAAAAGGTGGGAGCGCTGGCACGGCGGCACACCGCGCTGGTCAGGGCAGAGGCGTTGGCGGCAGTCGCCCGCCGTCTGGATCTCGGCCAGTTCATCAATATGGCGCCCAGTGAAGACGCCACCAGTGGCCGGGAGAAAACCGGCACCCTGGCAGACTGCTGCGAGGCGGTGATCGCCGCTCTCTACCGCGATGGTGGGATGGTGGCGGCCGAACGCTTCATCCGCAAATACTGGCAGCCCCTGCTGGCGCAGGACGCCAAGCCGCCCACGGATCCCAAAACCGAACTTCAGGAATGGGCCCAGGGCCGCGGCCTGCCGCTGCCGGCCTATGACATGGTCGAGCGGAGTGGTCCGGACCACGAGCCTGTCTTCACCGTACGCGCAACCGTCAAGGACATGCCCACGGCTTCAGGGCGTGGCCCGTCCAAACGGCATGCGGAGCAGAAGGCCGCCGAAGTGCTTCTGCGCTTGATCACGAAGCAGGACGGGAGTAAGCCCGCCACTAACTGAGTTTCCTGCACCGGCCCAACCCCTGAAGAAAGGGTTGGCGCCGCAGAACGCACATGGCCGGCCCTTCCACCGATACTCCGCCTGAGACCCCATCTGAGACCCCATCTGGGACCTCGTCCGAGGTTGCAACCCGCTGCGGCTTTGCGGCGCTGATCGGCGCGCCCAATGCCGGCAAGTCGACGCTGCTGAACGGGTTGCTGGGGACAAAGGTGTCGATCGTCACCCCCAAGGTGCAGACCACCCGCACCCGCGTCCTGGGCATCGAAATCACCGGTGACGCGCAGATCGTCTATGTGGACACGCCGGGCATCTTCGCACCCAAACGCCGGCTGGACCGGGCGATGGTGGCGGCAGCCTGGGCGGGCGCCGGCGATGCCGACGTGGTGTGCTTGCTGGTGGACGTCGAGCGATATCTGGCAGAGCGTGACCGGGACACGGATGGCATCGTCGCCAGGCTGAAGGAAAACCGACGCCACGCCCATCTGCTGCTCAACAAGATTGACCTGGTGAAAAAGCAGGACCTGCTGGCGCTGGCGGAGAAGTTCACGGCGGAAGATGTCTTCGATCGGATCTTCATGATATCGGCGCTCAAGGGCGAAGGCATCGGTGACTTGCGCGATACGCTCGCGGCTGCCATGCCGCCGGGGCCGTGGTTGTTCCCGGAAGATCAGCTCTCCGACATGCCGGACCGCCTGCTGGCCGCGGAGATTACCCGCGAGAAGCTGTTTCTCGACCTGCATCAGGAACTGCCCTATTCGCTGACGGTGGAGACAGAGGATTGGGAAACCGGTAAGGACGGCAGCGCCACCATCCGCCAGGTGATCTATGTGGAGCGGGATGGACACAAGGGCATTGTGCTCGGCAAAGGCGGCGCCCAGATCAAGCGCGTCGGCGCCGCCGCCCGTAAGGAGCTCGAAGACCTGCTCGGCCGCCGCGTTCACCTGTTCATCTTCGTCAAGGTCCGTGGAAAATGGCAGGACGATCCCGAGCGCTACCGCGACTGGGGCCTGGACTTCAACGCATGACGGCATCGGGTTTATCCTGAGCCATGGACTGGACCGACGACGGCATTGTGCTTTCCGCCCGGCGTCACGGGGAGAGCAGCGCGATTGTTCACCTGTTGACGGCGGCCCACGGCCGGCATGCCGGGCTGGTGCGGGGCGGCTCGGGCAAGCGCGCGCGGGGCATATACCAGCCGGGCAACCAGGTGCGTGCGGTCTGGCGGGCGCGGCTCAGCGAGCATCTGGGCAGCTATACCTGCGAGCTTGCCACCAGCCGGGCGGCGGCGTTGTTGAACGAGCCGGCGCGGTTGGCGGCGCTCTCCGCCGCGTGCTCAATGGCCGAGCTGGCGTTGCCGGAGCGGGAGGCGCACGTTCCGGTCTACCTCGGATTCATCGCCTTGCTGGACGCGCTGGAAGAAGACACCTGGCCGGAAGTCTATGTGCGCTGGGAGCTGGGCCTGCTGACGGAACTCGGCTATGGCCTGGAGCTGGACAAATGCGCCGCAACCGGGCGCAACGATCAGCTCGCCTGGGTCAGCCCCAAGAGCGGCCGGGCGGTATCCCTGTCCGCGGGTGAACCTTATCGGGACCGTATGCTGGCCCTGCCAGCCTTTCTGACGGACGGCACTGAGGCGGGGCCGGGCGAAATTGCCGCCGGCCTTAAACTGACCGGTCATTTCCTGAATGACCATCTGTTCCGCCCGTTTGGACGGGAAATGCCGGCCGCCCGCCAGCGCCTGGCGGACCGCTTCGCCAACCTGTCCACAGGAAAAACGGGTTTCGGCGCCACCACCGCTTGATAGTGGTGGGGCAGCCGGCCCCAGATTTGGTAGATTGAGCGCCAGGACCGTTTCACCGGAATCACCACCCCCGGAATTGCCACCATGACCGACATTCCGCCGATTGCCGCTGATGTGCGCGATACGCCCTTGGCCGACGCGCTCGGCGAGCGGTATCTGAGCTATGCGCTCTCCACCATCATGTCCCGGTCGCTGCCGGATGTGCGCGATGGACTGAAGCCCGTACACCGCAGGCTGCTCCACGCCATGCGCGAGCTGAAGCTCGACCCGGGATCGGGCTTCAAGAAATGCGCCCGCATCGTGGGTGACGTGATGGGTAAATATCACCCCCATGGTGACCAGGCGATCTATGACGCCATGGTGCGGTTGGCCCAGGACTTTGCCGTGCGCTACCCGCTGGTGGACGGGCAGGGCAACTTTGGCAATGTGGACGGCGATAATCCGGCCGCCATGCGCTATACGGAGGCGCGCCTGACCGATGTTGCCGAGCGTCTTTTGGACGGTATCGACGATGATACCGTCGATTTCCGGGAGACCTATGACGGAGAAGGCCGGGAGCCGATGGTGCTGCCGGCGGATTTCCCGAACCTGCTGGCCAACGGCGCCGCCGGCATTGCGGTGGGCATGGCCACCAGCATCCCGCCGCACAATGTGGCCGAGCTATGTGATGCGCTGCTGCATCTGATCAAGACACCGAATGCGACCATCGCCAAGTTGGTGGAGCTGATCCCGGGCCCGGATTTCCCCACGGGCGGTGTACTGGTTGAGGACCGGGATACCCTGATCCACGCCTACAAGACCGGCCGCGGCAGCTTCCGCGTGCGCTCCCGGTGGCAGAAAGAGAAGCTGAAGGGCGGCGTCTGGCAGATTGTCGTCACGGAAATTCCCTATCAGGTGCAAAAGGCGCGGCTGATCGAGAAGATGGCGGAGCAGCTGCAGGCCCGGAAGCTGCCTATGCTGGCGGATGTGCGCGATGAGAGTGCAGAGGATATTCGCATTGTGCTGGAGCCGCGCAGCCGCAATGTCGATCCGACTATCCTGATGGAGCAGCTCTTCAGGCTGACCGATCTGGAAACCCGCTTCGGACTCAACATGAATGTGCTGGACGCGGATCAGACGCCCCGGGTGATGAACCTGCGCGAGGTATTGCAGGCTTTCCTGGATCACCGGCAGGTGGTGCTGCAGCGGCGCACCAGGCACCGCATCGACCGCATCGAAAAGCGGCTCGAGGTGCTGGGCGGCTATATGGTTGCCTACCTCAATCTGGACGAGGTCATCCGCATCGTCAGGGAAGCGGATGATCCCAAGGCCGAGATGATGGCCAAATGGGATCTGACCGATGTACAGGCCGATGCGATCCTGAACATGCGCCTGCGTTCCTTGCGCCGCCTCGAGGAGATCGAGATCCGCGAGGAACTGAAGGCGCTGGAAGTGGAGCGCCAGGACCTCGGCAAGCTTCTCAAGGATACAGCGCGCCAGTGGCAGACCATCGGCGGACAGATCCGCGAGATCAAAAAGGCCTACGGCCCGTCAACCGACCTCGGCAAGCGGCGCACCGGCCACGGCGAGGCGCCGGATATCGACGATATTCCGCTTGAGGCGATGATCGACAAGGAGCCGGTGACCGTGATCTGCTCAGAGAAGGGCTGGATCCGCACGGTGAAGGGCCATCTGGAGAGCGCAGACGGCCTGAAATACAAGGATGGCGACCGGGGGCGGTTTTTGCTCCATGCCCAGACCACGGACAAGCTGATCCTGTTCGGCACCGATGGGCGTTTTTACACCATGGGTGTCGACCGGCTGCCGGGTGGCCGTGGTCACGGGGAGCCTGTGCGCCTCACCATTGGCCTGGGCAATGACAGCGACATCGTTCACCTGAAGGTGCATGTGCCTGACGGCAAGCTGCTGGTGGCCGCTAGCGATGGCCGTGGATTTATCGTGCTCGAAGGCGAGGTGCTGGCGCAAACCCGCGGCGGCAAGGCGGTGCTGACGGTCCGGGGAGATGTGGAGGCTACGGCCTGCACGCCGGTGCCGGAAGGTGCGGATCATGTGGCCGTGGTCGGCCAGAACCGCAAGCTGATCCTGTTCCCCCTCGCCGAGATGCCGGAGCTGAGTCGGGGCCGCGGCATGATCCTGCAGCGCTACAAGGACGGCGGCCTGTCAGACGCCAAGGCCTTTGCCATGGCCAGCGGCCTCGAGTGCCGCACCGGCAGCCGCACCCGCACCTTCGAGAAGAAGGAACTCGATCTGTGGATCGGCCAGCGCGCCCAGGCCGGCCGCATCGCTCCCCAGGGATTCCCCCGCGACAACCGGTTCGGCTAGCTCGTACCCTGGATATTCAGCTGTTCGGATCTAAATGGGGTGCCGCGTCGATGGGATAGATAAGAGCCAATGACTATTCTCTTTGAGTATCCACCCACCCGGTCCCAGCGCGCCAAATGGGCGCTTGAAGAATTGGGGCTCGACTATGAGAGCCACATTGTCGATTTAACCGCGAGAGATCAGGACACGGCCGCTTATCGGGAGGTTCATCCGTTAGGGGTGGTGCCGGCGGTCCGGACCGACCGATACACGATGTTCGAGTCCGTAGCGATCGTCCTGCAATTGATCGACGAGCATCCTGAATTCAACCTGGCGCCGCCGCCAGCCTCAGCCGAACGTGCTCTCTACTATCAGTGGAGTATATTCGCGGCGGCAGAGGTCGACCCGGCAATCATGACCTATTTCGACAATGCGCTCAGACCGCTGGACTCCATGCGCCCGCCCGGAACGCAGCATGATGCCGGCTTGGCTGAAAAGGGCCGCCGGGACTTTGGGGTTCGGGCGGCAATGCTCTCCAATGCGCTTTCGGGTCAGGACTATATGATCGGCGCTGAATTTTCCGGGGCAGACATCATCGTCGGCCACAGCTGTTTCATGGCCAGCTTCACCGGTCTTATCGGTGATTATCCAGTCCTTGACGATTATTATCGGCGCCTGACCGCGCGCCCTGCGCATAAACGGGCCTATGCAGGCATCG
>JAJFFJ010000097.1 GCA_021776685.1 Alphaproteobacteria bacterium | reverse complement strand
GACCTTTGCCGCGAACGGCATCACCAACGGACTGTTCTGTTCCATGCCGGCGGTCACGCTCAGCCGCAATGTACCCCGCAAGCAGGCCTTCAACCTGTTGTTTACCGGCGCCTTCATCAGTGCCGAGCAGGCGCTCGACATGGGGCTGGTCAATATGGTGGTGGACCCGGATGATCTGGACGCCGCGGTCGATAAAGTGAGTGCCGACATCCTCGCCAAACCCCGCTATGCCGTCGCCCGCGGGAAGGAGATGTTCTATCGCCAACTCCAGATGCCCGTGGATGACGCGCTCGACTATGCCGCCGGGCTGATGACCGAGGACATGGGCAGCGATGCCGCGAAAGAAGGCATCACGGCCTTCACCGAGAAACGAAAGCCGGTCTGGGAATAGGCCATACGTCTGGGCCGGAACACGTGCCCGGAAAACAGGGGAAGAGGAAATGCCACGCGGTGTTGTCGATCACGAAGCTCTCGCAAGCGACGAAGCGGAAGCTGTTCGCGCCAAAGCGCCGGACGGGCCCCTGCCATTCGATATCCGGAAGATCGGCCACGTGGTGCTGTTCGTCACCGACTTCGACCGGTCGATCGATTTCTACACCAAGATTCTGGGCTTCCGGGTCTCAGACTACTATCCCGATACCATGATGGATGGCCGCATGGTCTTCATGCGCTGCAATGCGGACCACCATGGCGTGGCGCTTGTGGGCGCCGGCAACGCGCCCGCGTCGAGATCCGGAATCCACCACATGGCTTTCGAGGTGGACAGCATCGACGAGGTGCTGGCCGCGCGCGATCATCTTGAGGCGCACGACGTGCCGATCGATTTTCTTGGACGCCGCCGGGCAGGCGCGCAGGTGGCGGTGGAATTCCGCGATCCCGACGGCCACTGCCTGGAAATCTATTGGGGGCTGGACCAGGTAGATGGGGACGGCAAGGTGCGTTCGCCGGACGAATGGCGCGAGGTCTTCTCACTCGAAGAAGCCGTCGACAACCCGCCGCCCGGACAGGACACCACGCTCGCCGATCCGTCCCTTCGACGGGACTGAAGCCGCTCAGATACGAATAGCGCGGATCAGGCGTCGGCCCGCGCCCGCCGTTCATAGTTGGTCAGAAAATCTTCCGGGGGCGGACTTGTAGCCCACTGGTAGAGGGACTCCTCGTTGGCCTCCGCGACTTCGACCTCCCACTGCGCATCGCCGGGGACAAAGTCGATATCCCAGAAATACTCAACCAGGCTGCCCCACGGATCACGGACATAGTGGAAGTAGTTTGAGCCGTAGATGTGCCGGCCGAAGCCCCATCCGTCGCGATAGCCGGCGTCGAGCATGCGCTGGGCGCAGAACTGAATCTGGTCCACGTTGCCCATCTCGAAACTCATGTGATGCAGACCTGGACCTTCGCTCTGGGCGATGGCCAGGGTGTGGTGGTCGCTGTCGCCGCCGAAGCGCAGGAAGGCCGCCAGATCGGCGATGCGGTCTGACAGCTTCATTCCCAACAGGGAGGTGTAGAAGTCGATGGTCCGGTGGACGTCCAGGGAGAATTTCAGGATATGGCCAAGCCGCCGGGGCCGCGCATCGATATTGCGGTCCGGCGCGCCGCGTTGGGCCAGACGGCTGAAACTTCCCGGATTGTTGATGGCAACCGGCGCCCGTGTTTGAGGCGCGCTGTCGGCAACCCGAATATTTACCAGGTCGCCATCCACATCCCGGAACCAGATGCCTTCGCCGCCATTCGCCGTTGGGGGATCGGTCAGTGCAACGCCGGCAGCTTCCAGTCGGGTCTGCATGGCATCCAGATCCTCGACCGTCGCGCCGAAGCTGATCCAGGTGAGGCGCTTGTGGGGACCTTCGATGACCCGAACCTGATCCTGGTCGCGCCCGTCGCAGCGAAATACCAGATCGTCGCCGACGCCGTCGCCGGTCAGGCCCATGCTGGCGTAGAATTTTTGTGCAGTTTCCAGATCCGGTACGGTCAAGGCGACGTGATTGAGGGACCGCAGCATGCAAACCTCCACCCTTTGGACACAGAACTACAGCCTAGGATAGGGCGGCCCGCGATGAGGGCGCGTTGATCCACGTCAAGCTATGTGCGACGCCGCGAATCTGGCCAGGTTTGCCTAGTTGGCACCGTTCAGCGCATTTTTTGCCACGCGCCCGTCCTTGACGATCAGCTTGAGGCGCTTGTCCGGATCCTGCAACACGGCGAGATCGTCCAGCGGATTGGCGTCATAGACGAGCAGGTCGGCACGTGCTCCCGGGGCAACCTGGCCGATCTCTCCCTCCATGCGGAACAGCTCCGCCGCCCGCAGGGTGGCGCTTTGCAAGACTTCCAGCGGTGACATGAATTCGGCACGCAGGGACACTTCCATCATCTGGTGCTTCTGCATGTCGCCCAGCAGGTCCGTGCCGTAGGCCATCTTGACCCCCTTGCCATGGGCCATGGCGAGGTTGCGTTTGCCGGCATCGATCACCTCGTGGACCTTCACCTGCATGTCTTCGGGCATACCGGCCTCGACGCCTTCCAGCGCGATGGCTTCATAGGTGGACATGGTCGGCACCAGCCAGGCGCCTTTTTCCGCCATGAATTCTGCTGTCGCCTCGTCGATCAGGTTGCCGTGCTCGATCGACCGGACACCGCATTCCACAGCGCGTCGTATCGACTCCGGCATGTAGGCATGGGCCATGACATAGAGGCCGGCATTCTCCGCCTCCTCAACGGCGGCGCGAATCTCCTCCATGGAAAATTGCGAGCTCGTAATGCGGTCGGTGGGCGAGGAGATGCCGCCTGAGGCCATGATCTTGATCTGGCTGGCGCCCTTGCGGATTTCGTCCCGGCAGGCGCGGCGCACCTCGGGAACCCCATCGACAACCCGACCGAGACCCGGCGAGCAAACGCAGGCCTCGAAATTCTCGCCGGGGCTGCGCATGTCGCCATGGCCGCCGGTCTGGGAGATCGCCTGACCGCAGAACAGGATGCGCGGCCCCCTGAGATGCCCTTCGGCGACAGCCTGCGCGAGGCCAAAATCGGCGCCGCCAGCATCGCGCACGGTGGTGAAGCCGCGCATCAGCATGGCTTCCAGGATGCCGGCGGCGCGGGCGCCGGCATAATAGGGCGACCAACGGGTCAGTTCCGGGAAAGACGCGGTGGCCGCGGTCACATGCACGTGGGCGTCGGAAAGTCCCGGCAGGAGAAACCCGCCCCTGGCGTCGAGGATATCCGCGCCGGCTGCTTTCGGGCCTTGCCCGACCTCCTTGATACGCCCGTCTTCAGCTATGACGGACACTTCCTGCACGTCGCCTGTGGTCAGGTTGATCATGCCGGCATTGGTCAACAGGAGGGTGGGCATACAAGGCTCCCCGGCGGTGGGCGCTCAGTCTAGGATGCCACATCGCAAGGGAGAGAGATATGAAAGTCGGGTTTATCGGTCTTGGCACCATGGGCGCGCCCATGGCGATGAACATACAAGCGGGCGGTTTCGACTTGGTCGTCCACGATGTGAATCCCCCGGCAGCGGGCGCCCTCATGGATAGCGGCGCCACGTGGGCGGATAATCCGGCGGCGGTGGCGTCGTGGTCCGATGTCGTGCTGCTGTCCCTGCCGGGGCCGGCGGAGGTGGCGGCGGTGCTAACGGGCACGGGCGGCATTGCCGACGGCGCGGGCGCGGGCCTGCTGGTCTTCGATCTTTCCACCAACGCACCCACCGAGGTCAGGCGCCTGCATGACGAGATGGCGGAGAAAGGCGTGACTTTGCTGGATGCCCCGGTCAGCGGTGGTCCCCAGGGCGCGCGATCCGGCAAACTGGCGGTGCTGGTTGGCGGCGATGAAGCCGCGTTCATCCGCGGCCTACCGGTGTTGCAGGCGATGGCAGATCAGCCGATCTATGTGGGTCCGATCGGCGCCGGGTCGATCGCAAAACTGGTCCACAACCTGAGTGGTTACATGATCCAGACGGCGCTGGCCGAGTGTTTCACCATGGGCGTCGCCGCCGGGCTTGATGCTGAATCCATGTGGTCGGCGATCCGGAAATGCGCCCTAGGCCGCGCCCGCACCTTCGACCGTATGGGCATCCAGTATTTGCCCGGCAAGTTCGAGCCGCCGGACTTCACTCTCAAACTCGCGACCAAGGACGTGCGCCTGGCGGTTGAGCTGGGCCGTGAATTCGACGTTCCCATGGCGCTGGCGGAAATGACGCTCACGGAGTTGAATGCCGGTATGGAGCGGGGCTGGGCCGATCAGGATTCGCGCGCGCCTATGAAGCTGCAGGAGGAGCGTGCGGGGGTTGCCGTGCGTATACCGCCTGAACGCATCGCGGAGATCATGGATAGCGAATGACAATTCTGACTAAGAGGACAAGGTCAATGACGCGGCTATTTCTCCTTCTGTGCGGGGCCGCCGCTTGCATAGCGCCCCAAATCTCGCATGCGCTGGAACTCAACAGGTGCCAGTTGCGAATCGTGGTGGCCGGTGAGGGCATCAACCCCGTTGAGTTGCCGCGGTCCCGTTTTACCGCCTGGTCGCGGGCCGATACCGCCAGGAATGCCCGGGTGGGCCTTGCCAACCACACACGCTATTGCGCGTTGACGATGGTGTTCGGCAACTATCGGCGCGTGCCAAAATACTGTCATGAGAAACCAGCAGCGCTCAATGACCCAACCAAGATCGCGGCCGGCATGGTGGCGTTTAAATTCACCCTCGGACGACAAGCGCTCAAGGCGGCCGTTTGCGCCAAGGCAGGCCTGGCCGCCGCCGCCAATGCGCCAGAAAAGGATGCGGCTATGGACCGTCGCCGCATCAAAGCAGCTAGAGTTTATATCAACCAGGTGGGCGGTCCTGGAAAGTGCCCAGACAATACCATCGTCCAGATGAAATCCCTGACACTGTATTGCCGGACACCGCGGGATGCCGCCGGCCTGAAAGATCGACGAACAAGCGACGGCTGGGTGCTTTATCGGGTCGTGCGGAAAAGTGAGCGATGAAGAGGAGAGGGGCAGGTGAAAAAATTTATACTGGGGCTGGCATTGCTGCCGGCAATTGCCGGCGCGGTTTCGGCGGCTGAATATCGAAAATGTCATTTGCGTGTAATTATGGTGGGTGCAGGGCTAAATCCTACCGAACTGCCACGATCCCGGTTTTGGTCATGGGCGCGATATCTCTTCGCCAGCCAATCCAACAGGAGGCAAAATCTGGTCGTGCTTAAATGCGTCCGTGGCATGTTGCTAACCAACCGAAATTCTATTCCCAGGCTTTGCGCCCACAAACCTCGCATATTGCACGATTCCAGCCGTTATGGCCGAGGCCTGTCGGGATTTGTATTTACCGAGCCGCGCACGGCGCTGAAGGAATTTATCTGTTCGCGTCCACGCCTGGGCCGTCCCTTTCGTCCTACCGTAAATGAGTTGAAAGCCGACAAGCGCGTCATTCAAGGCTTTCGCATCTACATCAACAAGATTGGCGGAACCGGCAAATGCCGTGACCAGGATGCGATCCAGCCCGCAACTCTGACGCTCTACTGCCATGTTCCGCGCGTTGCCGCACAGGCTGATCGGGTGCGCGGCGCCTGGTCACTCTATCGCATCACGGACGCGCCGCCGCCCGGCCTGAACTGCCAGCCGGCTCTCGCTATTCGCGGCCGAAACGGCCGCACCAAACAGCAGGCGCAACTTCGGGCATTGGAGGCCTGGCTGGTGGAAGCGCGACGGCGCCATGGCGCAACCTATAGCGACCCAAACCTAATCTGGAGCGCTGGTTACCGGTGCAGCAAACGCCTGCAGGGTGAAGAGCGGTATTCCTGCATCCACAAAGCGCGGCCCTGCGGACGACGCTAATCTGCCTAATCGATCAGTGCGGGTACCGACCGGAACCTTGATTCACATGGAGATATAGCGTTTTTCTGATTGGACCGCGGGCAGAGAACCGATCGTGGCGACGGGTATTTCTTAATACGGGAAAATGGACTGAATGGCTGAAACTGTATCTGATGGTTTCGCGCCTGCACTAAACGACCGTGCGCGCGGCTGGCTGCGTTTTCTGTGGCGCAAAGCGACTACGCCGGACGACTGGTCGGAGGACGGCACGCCGCATCCCTGGTGGGACCAGTCCTCCACCGAGCCGATGTGCGATTTCCCGCGCTTTGATCTGTCCGAATCCAGCTATGCATTGGGTATCATGGCGGATCGCACGCCCGCCTGGCGCGAGGTCTATGCAACCATTCTTGAGCAGTTGGTCGAACGGCATCTCACCTACTGGGCGGCAATTGACTGGATCACCCACATCGGCCCCGATCCGCGGCGGGGCGACTATCCGCAGGAATGGATCGACCTGCTGATCCCGCCCCATCTGGTCGGCGAATATGACACGCCCGGTTGGTGCGCCAATGGCGTGGAGCCCTGGGGTCTGCAACCGGACCCGATCGGCGCTGAAGGCAACCTTTTCTTCAAGGGCTGGCTCAACCTGACCATGTCGCTTCACGCCTATGTTTCAGGCGAAGACCGTTGGACCCAGCCGTTCCAGGTGGCGGGCATAGATCGGGCGCGGTTCGAGTGGACGCAGCATGGCGTCACCGAGCATCTGGCGGAGCAATGGGCGCGCCATCCGGCGGGCCTGCATTGCGAGAATACCAAGGTCTGGCCCTATTGTCTGAGTGCGGCGGGACTGGGTCTTCAGCTCTATGACGCCATCTTCAAGAAGGACACCCATCAGGTCTTTCATCAGTGGCTCGAGAATGTGCGCGACGACTATTTCGGCTTCAATGACAAGGGCGAGCTGGAATGGACGTGCTTCTACTACGACCCGATCATCGAGCATAAGCAGACCCTTGGCCCCGGCGGCGGACTGGGTGTGTGTCTCTATATGATGGCGCAGGACCCGGCGTTGGGAGAGGCGCTCTACCATGGTGCGGTCAACAAGCTCGGCTGGAACGACCCGGCGAAGCAGGTGCGTGCGCCTAACGATCCGCGTTTCCTGGCGGTAACCGTGGCGCTGGCCCGGGAATATGGCGATGACGTCACCCTGGGCAAGTTGAATGCCTATGCGGAGGAACATTACGAGCCCCGGCGCTTTGGTCCGACCAATGATGAATTCGGCTGGTGGTTCCAGTTTGGCGAGGATTGGCCGCGGGGCCAGCTGAGCGCGCTGCTGGCCATGGGCGAGGTTGGCTCACCTGGCGCCTGGACCAATCTGTTCCGCAATCCGAACCTTGAGAAATTCAGCCAGCCGACCGTGGAAGGGGTGGATTTTCCGACCGTCGGCATATCGCGCGCCTGGAATGATTTGGCGCAGGGCGTCCTGCGTATCACCACCTACGCGGCGGACAGCAGCAAGGCAGGTGGCGACACCCGATTCCGCGTCACGCAATTGCCTGATGCGTCGCTGGTCGCCGTTCGCTGCGATGGCGCCCCCACCGACAAATGGCGCCAGGTGGATGGCACGACCATCGAGCTGGACAGCACAGTTGCCGCCCACGAGTTCGAAATCATCACCGGTATCGGCGCGGGTGAGGTGATGGGCAACCGTCACGGCCAAGCGCACGCTGGCGGCGGAGGAGGTCGGTTCGACGCGCGGCCACCGGCGACGTCCCTGCCGGTTCAGTCCATCAGCCTTTCTCAGGGCATGGCCATGTCCGCCGGCCCAAGCTGTCCCTGCTGCGTCGGCTGATCCGCCAATCCTGCTAGTCCTGATTTAGCCCCAGCGCTTTTTGGGCCTTCTTCGGCAGGCCGAGCGAGACAATGCGATGGGATTCCCGCAGGTAGTCGCAGAGATCGTTGTCGGACAGGGTCGTGCTGTCCGTGCGCTGGATCCATTTCATGCCGCGGGAGGCAAGATAGGGGGCGGGCCGGCAACCGGGCTGTTCGCGCAGGATATCATAGGCCAGTTCTGACACCTTGAAGGTGACACAGGGCGAGCCGGTGCCATCATCCCAGCCGCCAATTGCAAAGACCTTGGCGCCGACCTTCCACACATGGCTGCCGCCCCATTGGATTAAGTGGGATGTGGCCGGGAGGGTTTCGCAAAATGTATTGAATTCGTCATAGGTCATGGTCGGTCACCATGCTCTTCCATCTGGCGGTAGAAATCCGTGAGGGTCTTGCCTGATTCGGGCCGGAAGCGTTCCCCGGTATCCGACATTTCACGAATTCGGTCGACGCGGAACATGCGAAAATCGTTGCGCAGCTCGCACCAGGCCACGTGGGTCCAGACCTTGCCCCAGAACCACAAGCCGAGGGGCCGCACGGTGCGTTCAGTCTCCTGCCCTTCCGCATCGGCATAGCTGAGCACCAGGCGGCGCCGGTCGACAACCGCTTCTTCTATATCATCGATGCGGGCACGCACTTCCGGCGTCATCTCCAGTCCGAATGCATGGATTTCCACTTGGCCGGGGCGATCCCGTTCGCCTTCCGGCAACACCGCCTCGATCTTGATCAGCGCCTCTTCCGCGGCCCGCGCCATGGTCGCGCCGCCCCAGGCGCGAACCAGCCTGGCGCCGGCAACCAAAGCCACGATTTCATCTCTGGTGAACATGAGCGGGGGCAGGTCGAATCCGGCGCGCATCACATAGCCCACACCGGCCTCGCCATCGATGGGCACGCCGGTGGACTGAAGGTCCGCGATGTCGCGATAGATGGTGCGCTCGGAGACCTCCAGCCAATCGGCCAGTTTCGCCGCCGTGACGAGCCGGCCGCCGCGCAGATGCTGAACGATCTGGAACAGGCGGTCGGCGCGTCTCATGGGCGATCCTGCGCGGTCCTAGCGCGCGAACAGGCTGATCGAATTGCCGTCCGGGTCCTGGCAATAAATGAATTTGCCACCCGGAATTTCGAACGCCTCCGACAACACTTTGCCGCCCGCTGATTTAACCCGCGCAGTGGTCTCCTCAAGCGTGTCCGGGATGGAGAAATGGATCGTCGGTCCCGTGCCTTCCGCCGCGGGCGTGCCCGGATAGATGTGGCCGGCGACGCCGGTGCCGTTGTCCGTGGGGAACATGGCCATAGGATTGGGTCCGCTGTCGTCTTTCGTCATGTCAGTATTGAAGACCGTGTTGTAGAAGGCAATCGCGCGGTCGATATCGATCACCGGAATCTCGGCCCAGACCGTGAAATGCTCGGGTTTGAAGCTCATTCTTCAATCTCCAGGATTAGAAGTTGGGGTGTGGAACATGGGCATCCTCTCACACCCCTCCTGACACCCTCCTGTCAGGAGCCTTCGACCGGGCGTTTTTCCGCCTTGGATAGTCCGCTTTATTCACCACCGAGCGAATATCTGATATGGTATTCCCGCAATGGTAAAATCGGGAGGTCTAAAAAATGCCCAAGCCAACTCGTGTTCTTACGCCGGATCAGTTTGAAAAGGAGATGAATTCTTTCAAATTCACCCGGCAATTGAAGCGGTTCCAAGTCCACCACACCGCGAGTCCGACACGCGCCGATTGGAAGAGAGTTGTGAAAAGGCATAGCGGCGACGCAAAAAAGGCAGCATTGGAAGTCACCACTGGAATTTGGATTTTCCATACCCGCCCGAAGAGCCAGGGGGGCCGAGGTTGGAGCGATGGAGGCATGCAGACGGTTACGATGCCGGATGGGTTGATCGGTCTATGCCGTTCCTGGAACCGTATTCCTGCCGGGATCACAGGCTGGAACACGGGCTCCTTCATGACCGAATGCGTTGGCGATTTCCGCCGCGGCAAGGAATATCCCATGCCGGATGCGCAGTATCAAAGCTTGGTCCGGCAGATTGCTGCGTTTCAAGAACGAGCCAAACTCGATCATGACGCGATCATGTTCCACAAAGAAGGGCAGGCGACTGCCTGTCCAGGCGATCTAGAAAAAGGCCCACTGATTCAGGCTGTCGCAGAGTGGAAAGAACGTGATCTTGAGTCGATCGACGCAAGTGATGCAGAGATCGATGTGCCATCGATTCCCGGCATCTTCAGTGACATCCTTGGCGACAAACCGCAAAAAACCCACACAATTAAACGAGGGGATACGCTTTGGGCTATTGCCCGAAAGCACGATGTCAGTCTCGACCGATTGATTGCGTTGAACAGCGTGGCTGATCCAGGCAATGTGGCTATTGGCACGGTGTTGAAAATCCCAACTTAGCAAACCGTCTGCCAAATCCCGTGTAAGGCCATAAACGTGGCGCGGGAACAGGCATTTTTGTATGTGGCTAACGTAGCGGGACCGCTGCTGGCAGGTACCTTGTGGCTATGGTGCCGACGCGGGTTTTGCGCTCATGACTGCCTTTCTCCCACTGTCCTTCAAAAACCGATTGAGCTATAGAAAACCGCTGCCATGCCGGGCGTGGCGCAGGGAGGTATCGCGATGAAAACCATTCAGGTGACACCCGAGGAGATGGAGGGGCGCATCGCCCGCTTTGGCGATCTCAGGCCCCAATCCGACCAGCATGCGGAAAACGCAGACCTGCCCAAAGAAGCCTATGAGATGATGACGGCGCGGACGCTGTATCTGCTCATGTCGCCGGAGAAGCAGGGCGGCCCCATGGCCCAGGGCCCGGCGGTGATCACAGACGACAAGCTCTCGGTCATCATTGCCGAATGTCCACCCGGCGACAGCCCCATGCTGCACGCCCATCATCATACCAATGAAACATTCCTGTGCCTCGACGGCCGGTTCCGCATTCGCTGGGGCGACCAGGGCGAACATGAGATCTTCCTCGAACCCTACGACATGATTTCCGTGCCCCGGAGCGTGGTGCGCAATTTCGAGAATGTTTCCGACAAAACCGCCCGGTTGCTGGTGCTGATAACCGGCGGCACGGAAGACGATTTCAACGACGTGGAATTCACTCCCGACGAAGCTGACCGGGTGCGCGAAGAGTTCGGCGACCAGATGGTCGACCGTTTCCGCGATATCGGCTTCAGCTTTGAGGCAGGGGTGGAGAAGACCGACGCTTAGGCGTCACCAATAACGGTGCCTGGGGAGGGCGCATGACCAATAAACCAAATCCAGACTGGATGGCGGTGTATCAAAAGGCCGTCAATGCCGACCCTGAAATGAAGGTGATCGGCGACTGGTTCACCACCGACTTCAAGGTGTCTTTCGAGGGCGAGGACTATCTGTTGCGGGTCCGCGAGGGGCGGATCGAGGAGGTGGTCCATGCGCCCAACTTCGATGCGCCTGCCAGTTTCTGCCTGCGCGCGCCCATGAGCGTCTGGGACAAATTCTTGAGCCCGACCTCTCCGCCGCTCTACCACGACTTCTTTGCTATGCTGATGCGCGTGCCTGAGTTCGAGCTCGACGGAAACTCACTCGCTGCCATGCAGAATGCCCGGGCACTGCACCGGATGATGAATATTCTCGGATCGATGGAGCCCGTAAATGCCTGACGCCAGTCTCCCGGACAATCACGAGCCTATCGTTGGCCGCTACGTCAATGTGACGGCGGACGGCGAAACCTTCCGCATCTTTTATGAGGAGGCGGGGCCAGAGGGCGGTGGTGGTGTGCCACTGATCTGCCTGCACACCGCCGGCACAGACAGCCGCCAGTTCCGCCATCTCCTGAATGACCCGGAGGTGACGGCCAATTTCCGCGTCATTGCCTTCGACCTGCCCTATCACGGTCGTTCGAACCCGCCTGATAACTGGTGGATGGGCAAATACCAGCTGACCGAGGCGCGGTATCTGGCGCTGATCCGCGAATTCTGGCGGGCGCTGGGGTTGGAACGCCCCGTGGTCATGGGCTGCTCCATGGGTGGCGCCATCGTGCTCAAGGTGGCCGCGGTCTTTCAGCAAGAGATTACCGGCATCGTAGGGCTGGAAGCCGCCGCTGTTGCCGGCGGACGCGACAATGACTTCCTGCATCATCCGGCGATCCACGGCGGCGAGCTGGCGGCCAGCTACACCTACGGTCTCAATGGCCCGATGTCGCCGGAGGAGAGCCGTCGCGAGAACTGGTGGTACTACAGCCAGTCCGGCCCAGGGGTCTACAAGGGTGATGTCTGGTACTATTGCGAGGACAATGACACGCGGGAAGAGATCACGGCGATCGATACCAACCGCTGCAAGGTCTCACTCCTGAGTGGCGAATATGACTATTCCGCGACGCCGGAGATGACCAAAGCGGCCGCCGATGCGATCCCAGGCTCGCGCTTCGTCTTGATGGAAGGAATTGGCCACTTTCCGATGATCGAAAACTACGCGCTCTTCCGCACCTATCTGCTGCCGGAGCTGGAGCGCATGCGCGCCTGAAGGAGGCACAAATGGCAACCGAAACTGCAGGAACAGACCCCCAAGGCACCCAAGATACTCAGTGGCGCATTCAGGGCGACTGGTGGGATCTCTGCAACTGCGCCATTGGCTGCCCCTGTATCTTTGGCTCCGAGCCGACCCATGGCTATTGCGAGGGCGTACTCACCTGGCTGATCCGCGACGGCAACTATGGGGACGTGTTGCTCGATGGCGGTTTGGCAGTGGTGCTGATCATTCATTTCGAGGGCAGCGTCTTTGAGAAGAACCGTGAATTTGGATTCCTGATCGACGACCGCGCGAGCCCGGAACAGCGCGAAGCGCTCAAAACCATCTTTCTGGGCGAGGCCGGTGGTGCATTTGCAGCCTGGGCGGACCTGACCATCAGTGTTGATGGGGTCGAGTTCGTCCCCATGAAGGTCAGCCTGGACGACGAAGAATGGAAAGTGGAGGTGCCGGGTCTGGTCGAAGGGCTGGGCGGTCCGCACCGCAAGTTCATGGTACCGGAGGGCGACACCTGCCGCATCTACAATGCGCCTCGTCCGGAGGTGACGCCGGGTTTCGTTACCCTGGGCCGCGCCTTCAAGAACGTCGTCACGGGCGCTTTCGGCCGCAAATGGGACTGGTCTGAGCGGTCGGCGAAGTGGATCCCCTTTGACATGACCGGGCCGGACGCCTTCACCTGGCGCAAGCCGCTCGACTAGGGTCCATGCATCTCCCCCGGGAATTCCAGGCTGGCCTGACGGTTCGCGACCGCTGGGTGATCGGCCTCGGCCTGCTGGCGGTCTGTGGGCTCGCCTGGGTGGTAATGGCGTGGCAAGCGGCGGCCATGATGGAGATGGGCGGCGCTGGCGCGATGAGGATGCCTGGCGCCTGGACGCTCACTGACGGGGTGCTGGTCTATCTCATGTGGGCGGTGATGATGGCAGCGATGATGGTGCCGGCGACCAGTCCGATGATCGCAGCATTTGCGACGATCAACAAGCACCGCCGGGCCGCGGGCAATCCCCATGTACGGACCGGTGTTTTCCTGCTCGGCTATCTCCTCGCCTGGTCCCTGTTCAGCCTTGCCGCGACCAGCCTCCACTGGGCGCTTGAGGCATCCGGGTTGCTTACACCGATGATGAAATCGGCTTCGCCTATTCTCTCCGCGGTGCTGTTCGCCGCCGCCGGGATCTATCAATGGACGCCGCTGAAGGAGGTGTGCCTGAACCGATGCCGCACCCCGGTTGGCTTCGTGCTGACTGAATGGCGCGACGGACCGGGCGGCGCCATCGGCATGGGCCTTCGCCACGGGCTTTTCTGCATCGGTTGCTGCGCGGCGCTGATGGGGCTCTTGTTTGCAGTCGCCGTGATGGATCTCCGGTGGGTCGCGGCGGTGGCGGTTCTGGTGACTGTCGAGAAGTTGCTGCCGTGGCCACGGGTCTGGCGGCATGTGATTGGCGCAGGCCTTGTCGCCGTGGCGGTCTGCTTCGCCGCCGGTTGGCTGTAGCGGGCGTGATGAAAGCGGTCATCTGCCACACGCTCTCCGAGGATTTTTCAGGCGTCGGGATTGGTGATGTGCCCCTGCCTGCGCCGGGGACAGGTGAAGTGCTGGTGCGGGTCCGCGCGGCAGGTCTCAACTATCCCGATACCCTGATGTGCCAGGGGCTGTATCAACACAAACCGCCACTCCCGTTTGTGCCGGGTATGGATCTGGCCGGGGAGGTGGTCGAACTCGGACCGGAGGTGTCAGGGTTTAGGAAAGGCTATGCCGTCGCCGGGACGGTGCGCCCCGGCGCGCTGGCCGAATTCGCCGCGGTGCCTGCCGAAAATCTTCGACCAAAGCCTGAGATCTACTCCTTTGCGGAAGCGGCAGCCTATCCGATCGCCTACCTTACGGCATGGGTGTCGCTGGTACGGCGTGCCAATTTACAGGCGGGCGAGACATTGTTGGTTCATGGCGCCAGCGGCGGAACGGGCCAGGCGGCGATTGACGTGGCCCGGGCGTTGGGGGCAACGGTGATCGGGACCACGGCCAACCCAGCCAAGGCAGATGCGATCCGGGGCTTTGGCGCTGACCATGTGCTGGTGCTGGAAGACGGCTTCCGCCAGGCGGTGAAGGACCTGACTGGCGGGCTGGGCGCAGATGTGATTTTCGATCCCGTGGGCGGCGACATCTTCGACGAGTCCACCCGCTGCATCGCATTTGACGGCCGCATCCTGGTGATCGGGTTCACGTCCGGCCGTTTCGCACAACTGCCCACCAACCTGGCCCTGATCAAGGGATTTTCCGTTATGGGCGTCCGCGCAGGTGAGTATGGCCGCCGATTTCCGGAGCGCGGCCGAGAAAATCTCGATGCGATCTGGCGGCTGGCTGCGGAAGGCAAGACCCGGCCGCATATTCAGGCTGAGCTGCCACTGGATCAGGCCGTTGAAGGTTTTCGCATGCTGCAGGGCAGGCAGGCGGTGGGCAAACTTGTTGTCACGATGAACGAATAGGGAGAGAGATCATGCCGAAAGCCTACTGGCTGGGGATTTACCGCGAGCTCAACGATCAGGAGAAGCAGGACGCCTATGCGGCCTTAGCTGTGCCAGCGCTTAAGGCTGCGGGGGGCCGCATCCTTGCCCGTGGCGGCAAGGTGACGGCCTGGGAGGCGGGCGTGCCGGAACGCACCGTGGTGATCGAGTTCGACAGCTATGAACAAGCTGTCGCTGCCTATGACAGCGAAGGTTATCAGGCTGCGCTCAAGCTTCTCGGCGACGGCGCGGTCCGCGACATGCGGGTGGTCGAGGCGGTGGACTGACGTTCAGGCGGCGCTTTCTTCGGCCAGGTCGAAGTAGAGCGTATTGAGATTGTCCATCTTCGCCATGTCTTCGGTGGAGGATTCGAGCACGACCTGGCCTTTGATCAGCACATAGGCCCGCCGCGCTACGGCGAGCGCGATGTCCAGTTTCTGCTCCACCAGCAGGATGGTCAGCCCAAGTTCCTGCAACGCTTCCAGCGCACTCCGGATTTCCTGGACGACCATCGGCGCCAAACCCAGGAACGGCTCGTCCAGCAGCAGGACGCGAGGACTGGACATCAATGCCCGGCCGATCGCCAACATCTGTTGTTCACCGCCGGACAGGGTGCCGGCAAGCTGACCGGACCGTTCCTTCAGACGCGGAAACAGGTCGTAGACATACTCGAACCGTTCTTCCACGGAACGACCGTCACCGCGGTGGAGCTTCAGCGCACCAAGCCGCAGGTTGTCCCGCACGGTGAACGGCCCGAAGATCAAACGCCCTTCAGGAACCAGGCGCAGCCCAGCGTCTACAATCTTGTGACTGTCGAGACCGCTCAGATCGGTCCCTTCAAAGGCGACCCTGCCACCGCGGCGGCGGATTGTGCCGGTGATCGCCCCCATCAGGGTCGACTTGCCGGCGCCGTTCGGGCCCAGCAACGTTACGGTCTCCCCGGTTTCGACCGTCAGGTCGAGGCCGTGAATCACCTGTACCGAGCCATAACCGGCGGTGAGGCCGCGGACCTCAAGCATCGGCGCCGCTCCCATTCTCAGTGTCCGCGCCGATCACCGCCGCGTCGCCCAGGTAGGCTTGGATGACAGCGGGATTGTTGCGGATATCCTGGGGCAGGGCATCGGCGATCTTGCTGCCGAAATTCAGCACGACGACCCGCTCCGCCAGGGACATCAGGAAGTGCATATCGTGCTCGATCAGCAACACTGCGATGCCGCGGTCGGCGATGCCACGAATGATCTCACTCAACCTGACGCATTCGCTAGGTGTGAGACCGGCAGCCGGTTCATCGAACAGGATCAGGCGCGGCTCTCCGGCTAGCGCGCGGGCGGTTTCCAGGAGGCGGCCCTGGCCAAACGAGAGAGATGTGACCGGCGTATCGCGTTCTTCGGAAAGGCCGACAAAATCGATCAGTTCGTCAGCTTTCTTTCGCAGCGCCCGCTCCTCGGATCGTGCGCGGCCTGTGCCGAGCAACACCGGGATCAAACCGCCGTGCAGGGTGGTATGCGCGCCGACCATTACGTTTTCTGTAACCGACATGCCTTCAAACGGCATGTTGTGCTGGAAGGTACGCATGATGCCGAGCGCGGCGATCTTGTGCGGCGGCTGGCCGATGATTTCCTTGCCGTCCAGCCGGATCGAGCCGGTATTTGCCGGATAGTAACCGCAGATCAGATTGAAGGTGGTGCTTTTGCCTGCGCCGTTGGGGCCAATCAGACCCAACACCTCGCCTTCGCGCACCTCGAAATCCACGTCGTCGACTGCGGTCAATCCGCCGAATCGCTTCGACAGGTTGCTGATCTCGATGAAGGTTTTGCCCGCGGTCATGGCTTTGCCTTCCGGCGGCCGGCGCGTTTCCGGCCCACAAGATCGTCCCAGATGCCGACGAGGCCCTTCGGCTGGACCAGGATCACCACCACCATCAGGATGCCGAGGCCCATGACATGAAACTGGCCAACAAACGGCTCCAGCATGTCCTGCAGCAGCCTGAGGAGGACTGCGCCGACGATGGCGCCCAGATGACTGCCGCTGCCACCGATGATGACCATGAAGAGCAGCATGAAGGCGTTCTCAAGGCCGAACACCGGTGGGTTCACCGTATTGTCGAAAAACGCGTAAACCATGCCCGCGCCGGCGGCCATGACGCTTGTCAGGGTGAATGCCATGATCTTGGTGCGTTTGACATCGACCCCCATGGCCGCCGCCGCCTCGCCATTGTCACGGATGGCGCGGCACGCCCGGCCATACCACGACCGGTCGATCCGGAGCAGGAAGGCAAGGGTCAGGAGCAGTACGAGAGCCATGGCAATGGCAAGCCAGGGGCCCTGGATCTCGAATCCGAAGACGAGAGGCAGCTTGTAGCTGGTCAACCCGCCGGTACCGCCGGTCAGTGCGCCACCTTCGTCAAGAATGACAATGAATAATTGCGCGAACGCCAGGGTCGCCAGCGCCAGATAGAAGCCCTCGAGCCGGGTTGCCGCGAAAGACACGATGAAGGCCAAAATGCCAGCAAGGCCAAGGGCAAGCGGGATGGCCAGGAGCAGTGGGACGCCCGCCTGGGTCATCAGAATGACGACCGTATAGGCGCCAATGCCGGCGAATGCGAAATGAGACAGCGCCATCTGGCCGGCGATGCCGAAGAGGAAGTTGTAGCTGATGGCCAGCGCCACCCAGAACAACATCTTCCTGTAGACGTCCATTTCATAAAGCGGCAACAGGAAGGGCACGACACACATGATCAGTGCAGCACCTCCCCATCGAATTGCGGCACCCATCACTTGGCCTCCTTCGCGCGCAGGATTCCGTTTGGCAGGACGAGCAGGAAGGTGATCAGCAATACGGGCGTGACGCCGAGAGCGAGGCCGGACGGGATTGGTGCATAGCGGCGGGTCAGATCCTCGGCAAAGGCCAGAACAATGCCGCCAAGTAGCGCGCCTTCCACCCGATTGATGCCACCGATGATGAGGGCGGAGAAGCCTTGCACGGCGAGCGGAAGTGACATGTTCGCTTCGACCGAACCGCGCGGGCTGTCAAGCACCCCGGCAGTGGCGGCGATCGCGGCGGCGCCGGCAAAAGACAGGGCCGTTACCATGCGCAGATTAATGCCCATCAGGGCTGCGGCCCGCCGGTTGATGGCAACGGCCTCGAAACTTCTGCCCCAGACCGTACGCTCGAAAAACAGCCAGAACCCGATGAAGATGGCGATGGTGGCGCCGACGATGAAGAAGTCCTGATAGGATCCGGCAAGGAGCCCGAACTCAATCCGGCCGAAGCCGAAGGGGCCGTCCAGCGGATACTGATCTTCGCTGAACGACAGCAGCACCACCTGATGATAGATCACCAGCATACCGAGCAGCGCCAGGATAGGCGCTAGATGCCCGGCGCCCCGCTCGACAAGCGGCCGCACCGTCAGCCATTCCGTCAGCCAGCCGATGATGGCCAGCACCAACGCCGCCGCGGGGATGGCGAGGATCGGGGGCAGTCCACCTGCATCAGAAATTACATAGGCGGCGTAGGCGCCCATCATCGCCCATTCGCCGGAGGCGAAGTTGATGACGCCTGTCGGCCGCAGAACCAGCAAATAGGCGAGCGCAATCAGGCCATAGACGCAGCCGGACGCCGTGGCGCTGACAAGCAGTTCCAGAAGATCAGCCATGAGGTGCCATTGTGCGCCGGACCCTTACGTGAAAACCGACGGAAGTCGCCGAGGCGACGAAAAGAAAGGCGGAGCCGGCCAAATGCTCGCCGGCCGGCTCCGCCCCAATTCGCGGTTGCAGCTATTTGGTGCCGCTGTGAACCACAGGGCCGTGATCGTTGTTCTTGATCAACCGAACCACAGCACCTTCCACCGGATAGCCGGCGCGGCCTTTGGCGAAGCTGTACGACGTGCCCTTTGCCGCCAGAACGCCGACCCATTTGTGGGTGGCCTTCAACGCTGCACAGACCTTGACCTTGTCGGTGGACCCGGCACGCTTGATCGCCTGTACCAGGACCCCCAGATCGTCGTAGCCATATGCCGGAAGGGAGTAGGGTTTCTTGCCGTGCTCCTTCGTGTAGACCTTGATGAAGGCCTGAACTTCCGGCTTGCGCGGATCATAGGCATCGATGAAGGCGACGCCTTCCATCAGGCCCTTGGCTGTACGCAGATAGCTTGGGATCGACAGGTTGAAGGAACCGAGGATTTGCTGTTTCAGGCCCAGCTGGTGATAGGCGCGGAAAAACAACACCATCTCGCGGCTCAGGATACCCGCCTGGAAAATCGCCTCCGGTTTCGCGGCGCGCACCTTCTGCATCTGCGGCAGGGCGGACTTGGAGCCTGCAGGAATGACCTGCTCGACCACGACCTTGACGCCTGATTTGATCAGAAAGATCTTGAAAAACTTGGCAATGATCTGGCCGAGCGCACTGTTGTCGGTGACCAACGCGACGCGCTTGTAGTTCTTGGCGCGTGCGTAAGACATGAGCGTCTTGATCTGGATCGAGCCAAGCGGGCCAATCTGGAAGAAGCACGAGTGCTTCAGCTTGCGGGTCAGCGAGTCCGAGCCGTTATGAGTGACGTGCGGCGTCAGGGTCTTGATGGTGGTGTTCTGCGCCTGCTGCGACGAGGTCGAGCTTGAATTGCTGATGATCGCAACGACGCCCGCGTCGATCAGTTTCTGCGCTTTTGACGCGGAAACGTCGGGTTTGTTGCCGTCGTCCTCAATGACCAGCTCAATTTTCTTGCCGAGCAGGCCACCATTGGCGTTGATGTGTTTTGCCGCCAGACGGATGCCGCTCAGCACCGGCTCTGCATAAAAGCGCGCGTTGCCTGTCCTGTCGGTAATGACGCCGATCTTGATTGTGCTCTGCGCTACGGCCGATCCCGACCAGAACGCAACAGCCGCGGCTGCGGCTATCAATAGACTCTTGCGTTTCATTTAAGTGTCCCTCCCGTTGGACTGTCGCCGGTCTGCAGGTTTGCTCCTGACTGCCGGCAGGTTGGATTTGCTTATTTGCTGCCTCAAATGGCCGGGCCGGGGACCGCACGCTTGGTTCGGTCCCACTGATCCAGCATATCATCCGCAGCCTCTTCCAATGCCACCGTCATCTCTGCTGTCTGGGTCGGGTATGTCAACTCCAGCCGATGGCCGCTGGGGTCATGAAAGTAGATTGACTGACAAATGTGATGATCGGTGGGGCCAATCACATCCACATCCATTTTTTCCAGCCGCGCCTTGGCCTCGAGCAATTCGTCCATGGATTCAACCCGGAGGGCCAGATGTTGCACCCAATCCGGCGTGTTCGGGTCGAAACCCATGGGATCCGCCTCGGGCACCTCGAAAAAGGCCACGTGGCTGCCGTCTTCCATCTCAAAGAAGATGTGGAAATGCGGGCTGTATTCGCCCGTGGAGCCGACCGTGTCGTTGGAGACGGCCATGGAATATTTCAGTCCCAGTGCCTTGGTGTAGAAGGCCGTCGTTTCCCGGGCATCCTTGCACCGGTAGGCCACATGATGAAGCGATTTAACCAGCATCCCTGCCTCCTGCTGCGATGGGGTGGGCGTTCAGCACCACCACATTATCGGCGCCGGCAGGTTCCAGCCGGTCGCGAATTTGATCAATGGCTTGAAGGATATGTTCCCGCATTGCGGCTTCCGCATTTACGCCCCGGCCATCCCGTACATAGTCGAAGACGCGGCGATGCAGATCGTGGGAGCCCTTGATCGCAAAATAGTCATACCAGTGCACCACACGGCTGGAGGCCAGCGGGATGCTGTAGGTTCGCTCAATCAGATCCAGCAAAACACGGTTGCCGGCCGCATCGATCAGGCCGCGATGGAACCGGTTGTTCATGTCCATCCAGTCATCCTGGTCCTCGGCCCGGAGCGTGCCATGGGCCAGAATGGCATCGCCCCATGCGAGCAACTCCTCAAGCTTGCGGCAGGTCGCAGCGTCGAGGCCGCGTTCTGCCGCCAATCTGCAGGCCATACCTTCCAGATTGGCGCGGATTTCGTAGGTTGCCTCAACCTCCGCGAGACTGAAGCCGCGCACCGAGTAGCCGCGTTTGGGCACATAGTCGAGCAGGCCTTCGGCCGCCAATGCTGCCAAGGCGGCGCGCACGGGCGTCCGGGAGACGTCCATTTCTTCCGACAGCGGCGTTTCCTGCAGGTGATACCCCGCAGGATATCTGCCTTGAAGGATGCCATCTCGCAGGCTGTTGGCGACGTTTTCCGTGCGGGTGCGCATGGGCGGCAGCAGGTCTCGGTAAGGTCAGATGTTCATCTGAAATTTCATGTATACATGACTGGCGGATTGGGCGGGAATTGGCAAGTAAAATACGCTTATGTGACTTCCCATGTATACGTCATCGGCTCGCTGGCGCGCCGTCGGGGCCTCTTTCCCGCTCTTTCCCCTTGCCACGGATCGCTGCATGATGGTGCTTCCGACAGTTCGTCACCCTCTTTCTCCGAGCGTCTTCATGGCAGTGATTGAATATTTTTATTCCGCCCATTCCGCCTATGCCTATCTGGGTGCAGCTGAACTGATAGCAGTGTCCGAACGAACGGGACGCGCCATCGAGCATCGGCCCATGGACGTCAATCTTGTGATGGAGACCACGGGCTTGGCGTCATTTCGTGAGATGCCGCCCATTCGCAAGCAGTATTTCTTTAACCGGGAGCTGATGCGCTGGGCGGAAATCAGGAACGCGCCGGTGGGTGGCCGCCCCACACACCATGACAATCCACTCGATCTCTCCAACGGCATGCTGATTGCCGGCCAGCAGCAGGGGCATAATATCGACCGGCTGTCCCATGCCATTCTGGAGGCCCATTGGCGATATGACGCCGACCTCGCCGACCGGGACACGCTTGCGAAGATCGCGGAAGCGGTGGAACTGGACCCGGCGCCCTTGCTGGAAGCAGCGCTGTCGCCGGAGGTGGTCAGCGCTTATCACGCCAACAATGAAGAGGCCGCGGCACGCTGGGCGATGGGCTCGCCGACCTATTTTGTGGATGGCGACATGTTCTATGGGCAGGACCGGCTCGATCAGGTGGAGCGCGCGTGCGCCAAAGCTTTTTCCGGTCCCCTGTTCGACGGCGGACTCAAGACCTAGAATGCGGATGAATCAGTCGCGCTCGCCGTTGGCTTCTGGCGGGACGGCATCAAACAACACAAAAACCCGAGGGAGAAAATCATGGCCAAAGGATACTGGATCAGCGCCTACCGCGCCGTGCATGACGAAGACAAGCTGAAGGCCTATGCCGAACTGGCAGGACCGGCGGTGATCGCTGCGGGCGGCAATATCATCGCGCGCGGCGGCAAGGTCGAGGCCCATGAGGCCGGCAAGAACATGCGCACGGTCGTAATTGAATTCGACAGCTTCGAGGCGGCGCAGGCTGCCTATAATTCCGAGGCCTACGGCAAGGCGAAGGAAGCGCTGGGCGACGCCGTCGAGCGTGACTTCCGCATTATCGAAGGCGCCTGACGCGGACTGGCAAAGGGAGGCGGTATGGCTGCCGCCCCATCCACAACCCTGACCCGGCATCTGCCGGTCAGACCCGAATGGCTGGCCCGGCACGAGGAGCAAATCCTTGAGCCGGACCTGCCGATCGTCGACCCGCACCATCATCTGTGGGAACGGTCGGACAATCCCTACATGGCCGATGAATTGCTGGCGGATCTGGACCTCGGCAATAACGGGGGCCACAACGTGGTCGGTACGGTTTTTGTCCAGTGCTACGCTTTCTACAACCTCACCGCGCCACCCGACCTGGCGCCAGTGGGCGAGACGGAAGCCGTCAACGGCATCGCCGCGCTCGACGCGAGCCGCGACCCGCCGCGGGGAATTTGCGCCGGCATTGTCGGTTACGCTGACCTAACTGCCGGTGCCGCCGTTGCACCGGTGCTGGACGCGCATCTTCAGGCCGGCGGCGCGGTTGCCAGCCGCTTCCGCGGCATACGCCATTCCAGTGCTTGGGATGCGGACGACAGTTTCTCGAGCCCCGCACACAACAACTTCCCCGGCATGATGGCGACCGCGGACTTTCGGTCGGGCTTCGCGGAACTGGCGCCACGCAGCCTCACCTACGACGCGTGGCTGTTCCATCCGCAGATCAGTGAATTGACGGACCTGGCGCGGGCTTTCCCGGAAACTGTCATCGTGCTGGACCATATGGGCGGCCCGCTGGGCATCAACGCCTATGCCGGCCGCCGTGACGAGATATTCGCCAAATGGGAACGCGACATCCGCGAGCTGGCCACTTGCGCAAACGTGACGGTCAAGCTGGGCGGCCTGCTGATGCGGGTGAATGGCTATGACCTGCATGAGGGTGAGATGCCGCCCACCTCGGCGCAGGTGGCCGATGCCTACCGCCTGTGGGTAGATGTGTGTCTGGACGCCTTCGGCCCGGACCGCTGCATGTTCGAGAGCAACTTTCCCGTCGACAAAGGCTCCGTCAGCTATCCGGTTTTCTGGAACGCCTGCAAACGCCTGTCGGCGGGGATGAGCAGCAATGAGAAAACCGCGCTTTTCAGCGCCACGGCGGCGCGGGTCTATCGGCTCGACCTGGGGCTTCTGGACAAGGGGGCTTCGGATTAGACGCTGCCGGTCGTTTTGCCTAACATCCGGCAATGATGCCCGGCGCTGGCGGGCTCGGGATTTGCCGCGTTGCCACTGAATAGGCAGCCTATGCAATTGCGTTGGGGCATCGTCCCAGCGCCGTATTGGGAGAACACTGATGTCGGTAATGACGAGAGAACAAAACGAGCGATTGGTGCGCACCGGACCAGGCACGCCGATGGGCCGGTTTTTCCGAAGTTACTGGATTCCCGCGATGCTGTCGGAGCGGCTGCCGCAGCGCGACGGTCCGCCGATCCGCATCAGGCTGCTGGGAGAGGATCTGGTCGCCTTCCGTGACACCGACGGCCGGGTAGGACTGATGGACGAGTTCTGCCCTCACCGGCGCGCGTCGCTGTTTTACGGGCGCAACGAGCAATGTGGCCTGCGCTGCGTTTTCCATGGCTGGAAATTCGATGCTGCCGGCAAGCTGATCGATACGCCCACCGAGATGAATCCCGACTTCGGGGCGACCGTTCAGGTCACCGCTTATCCGACTCGGGAGGCCGGCGGCATTGTATGGACCTATATGGGCAAAGAGGCCGCGCCGCCGCCCTTCCCGGACTGGCTGTTCACCCACCTGCCGGAGACCCAGCGCTTCGCCTGGCATTACAATGCGCCCTTCAATTATCTGCAGGCGGTAGAGGCGGATATCGACATCTCCCACCCCGCCTTCCTGCATGGCACTATCGGCAAGGCGCCCATTGACCGGTCGCGCGCTGCAATGGCTGCTGACCCGCAGCCCAAGGCCTTTACCCGTGAGGAGCCCTTCGGCCTGATGACTGTCTGGGGTTGGGAGACCGACGATCCCGCTCGTTCGCTGGTCTGGGTCGATCCTTATGTAGTGCCGTGCCACACCATCGTGCCTGCGGGCCGCACGCTGATGCGCTACATCTGGCATGCCTGGGTGCCACGGGACGACGAAAGTCATTGGCTCTACTACATCCACTTTGACCCGGAGCTGGTTGGTGGTCCGGACGAGCGACGGGCGCTGGAGGAAACCTACGGGCACGACCTGATCGACCCGGAGAACGACTACCGTAGCCGGGCCAGTCTCGAAAATTTGCATTTCGTCGATCGCGAGCTGCAGCGAACCGAAAGCTTCTCCGGCATCCGCGGCATCGCCGCCCAGGACATTGCGGTGCTGGAAAGCATGGGGCCGATCATCGACCGCACCCGGGAACATGTGGGCTCCAAGGACTATCTGGTCATTCGACTGCGCAAATACCTGCTCGACCTGCTGGACCGCCAGGACGCCGGCGACCCGTTGCCGGGCCTCAACGGCGAAGTCGCGCGCGATATCGACAGCCGCATGGTGATCGTGCCCACCAGCACGAGCTTCGAGGAAGTGCTGGGCCGCCGCGAATGGACCTGGGGAGACGTGGACAAGGCGGCGTAGGCGCCCGGCTATGACCGGCGAGCTGGAAAAGGAACTGGCTGACCTTCGCGCCCGGGTGCTGCGACTGGAAGACGAAGCCGCGATCCGCCGCCTTATGGCGGAGATGATGGCCGCCGCCGACGACCGGGGCCATCCCGACCATGCCGCCCGCCTGGCCGCCTTTTATACCGGGGACGGGCAATGGACCAGCGGGGCGGGATTTGCCGATGTCGCCATGAACGAACGTGGCCGCGACGCAGTGCTGAAAAAATTCACGCTCGGCACCCGCATCCGCGAGTCCAGCCACCTGCTCGGCACTGAGTGGATCGCGGTCGATGGCGACGCGGCCCAGGGGCGCTGGCTGTGTTTCGAGCCGGCAAGCCTCGAAGGGTCGGGAGATACCCGCGAAGCAGTCTGGATCCTGGGCCGCTATGATTGCGAGTTCCGGCGCGAGGACGGCGCCTGGCGCGTGCGGACGACACGGTATGACGGCATCTTCTGCACGCCCTACGACGCGGGCTGGGAGGCTGCGCGCTTCGTCTCGGTCCACCCGGAGGCCGCAGGCGAGTAAGCCGGCTTAGGCCGCAGTGGTACATGGCCGGGAGGATGGCTCGGCGAGCGCCTGGGCCAGCAGATCAAAGACAAGACGAATACGCCGGCTGGTGTGCAGCTCCCGGTGGGTGGCGAGCCAGGTAGGCACCATGATTGGATCTAGCGTCGGCAGCACGATCTCCAGGTCCGGAAACAGGTCAGCGGTTTCCTTGACGAAGATGCTGACGCCCAGTCCCTGGCGCACGAGCTCGTAGAGCACGGTTCCGCTGGCGGATATCAGCTTGAAATTGTTCCGGGTGAGGTTGAGGCCAAGGCCGTTCAGGGTCGGCAGCATCCGCTCCGGGTTGTCGAGGCCGATAAAGTCCAATTTCGACATTTCGGCGGGTGACGACGGGCGGCCGACGCGGTCGAGATAAAGCGGTGAGGCATAGAAATGGGCCGGCGACTCTGACAGGAGGCGCGCGATCAGCTCCGGCTGGGTCGGACGGGCATGACGGATCGCGATGTCCGCCTCCCGCTCCGTGAGATTCTGGAGGTCGTTGGAAACGACGATCTCGATCTCGATTTCCGGCGCGGCCTCGCGGATATGTTTGAGAACCGGAGGCAAATGATATGTCGCCATCACGCTGGTCGCGGTGATGCTGACTTTACCCGCAATGGCCTGTGCCTGACCGGAGGCGGCCAGGGAGGCGCGCGTTGCCGCATCGCCCATGGCGCGAAAATGTTCCAGCAATCCAAGCCCGGCCTGGGTAAGTACGAACGACCGTCCGGCGCGCTCGAACAGGGTCACGCCAAGCTGCGCCTCGAGCGCCGAGACCTGACGGCCAAGGGTCGGCTGGGTCTGCCCCAGTGCCCTGGCCGCCGCGGACAGCGATCCTTCCTCCACCGTTGCAAGGAAGGCGCGCGCCTGGTTCCAGTCAAAGTTGACCGCCTGCCAATTCATGCATTTATGCATACCATAGGTACAAAATTACGCAATTTCGTTTGAATGATCCGTGCCTATGTAGGGGCAACACCAAACCCGTCTGTCACCCAAACGAGAAGCGCATGAGCCCCTCACCTAATTTCTGGAACAAAGTTGCCGACAAATATGCGGCAAGCCCCGTGGCCGACGAGACCGCCTACCAACGCAAACTGGAAGTCACCCGCGGCTATTTCCGCCCGGACATGACTGTGTTCGAGTTTGGTTGTGGCACCGGCTCTACGGCTATCGTCCACGCACCCCATGTGGCCCATATCCATGCCATCGATATCGCGCCGCGCATGGTTGACATTGCGCAGGGCAAGGTGGACGCCGCCGGGATCAAAAACATCACATTCGAGGTTGCAGCCATCGATACCTTCGATGCACCAGAAGGCAGCTACGATGCCGTTCTGGGTATGAGCATCCTGCATCTGCTTGACGACTCGGACGCCGCCATCGCCAAAGTTTACCGCATGCTGAAGCCGGGAGGAGTCTTCGCCAGTAGCACGGTCTGCCTGGGCGAGACCCTGTGGTGGCTGTGGCCTGTGCTCAAGCTCGGCCAGTTGATCGGTAAGGTGCCGCTGGTGAAGTTCCTGAAAGTCAAACGCCTGGAAGCAAGCCTGATCCGCGCCGGCTTCCGGATCGATCATCAATGGCAGCAGGCGCGCGGCAAGGCGGTCTTCATCGTGGCCGTGAAGGACGGGTAGGGTCCGTGCCTGTGCGTACGTATCGGGCGCGCTTCAGTCCCCGGCGCCATCGGCGCGCAGGATCGCGTCGTCCTTGGTCCAGAAATGCTCCGCGCCGCATTTGGAGCAGGTGAAGCTGAGTTCTCCCAGCGGCTCCCAGTCCAGTGTGCTCCAGTCGAAATTGAGTCCGGTATAGACATCCTTGCCCGTGGTTGGGCATTGGATCATGACCTGTGGCATGGCCGCCCCTTTCCCGTGAGACGCCCAGTATAGCACACTGCTGGCCGATGCCCGATTCCGGCGCCTTTGCGCCCCCGCCAATGACGAAAACTTTCTACCGGAGAAGCTGTGACATGACCGACCAGACCATTGAGCCAAAGGCCGGGGAGGAGAGCACGCCACCCATCGCCATCAACGGCATGGCCCACGTAATCCTGACCGTCAGCAACTGGGAGGCTGCGCGCGCCTTCTACAAGGCGCTGATGCCCGACTTCGGCATGTCCTGCGTCTTTGACGGGCCGGAATTCTGTTATCACGTGGGCGCGCGGACGGCGGTGGGTATCCGCAAATGCGATCCGGCATTCGCCGACGAGCGTTTCGTCCAGTATCGCGTCGGCCTCCACCATCTGTGCCTGCGCGCCCGCACCCGGGAGGACATCGACAGGACCGCCGTCCGGGCTGCCGAACTGGGGGCCCGCATCATCCGCGGGCCGGTCGAGGACGACTGGGCGCCCGGTTACTACTATGTGCTCTTCGAGGATCCGGACGGCATCCGCCTGGAAGTCAACCACATCCCCGGCCAGGGCGTATTCGGCAAGGACAACCAGGTCATCGGCAGTGGCGGCGACTACGAAATCGCCAAAGACGACGACTATGATATGCGCGGATAGGCCGGCCTGCCGACACCGGAAAATGCAGACCGCCGGTCGTGCAGCCCGCTGACTGCCTGGCCGATGACGCGGTAAAGTGCCGGGACGACTTCTGCCCGCCAGGCGCTGTTGCGCGGAAAAAACACATTATACATCTGCCGCCGGGAGCGGTCGGCATACCAGGCGGAGTAGCGTTTTGGCCGGCGCATCACGGTCTGATGGCGCCAGACGGCGGTGACCGCATCCATGATCGAGACGGTCCCGAGCTCCACACAGGCGCCAAGATAGGTACGACCGGCCGGCAGCTCGGCGAAGAAGGCCTGTTCAATGGTGCCGACATCTGAGCCGCTCCATTTGCCGTCCTTGGTCGTCGCTACTTCGGCGACACTGCCGTAAAGCTTTTGGGTCAGCCGCTGCTCCGAAGAGCCTGGCGGATAGATGGTCAGCACCAGCGGTTCTTTGGTTTTGGTCAGCCGCGTGCCAAGGCCGGTGTGGATGTCGAGATGAAGGTCGATGCCCGGCGCGGCGTGGGCCCGTTGGCGGATGATCTCGCGGATCATTTGGTTTGTCTGGGTTGGCTCGCGTCCGACGTACAGCAATTTGCCCTTATCCGCCCGCTGGCCCAGCGCGATCATGCGCATGATCCGCTTGCTGGTCATGAACTTGGATTTGGCCCACATCATGCCCACGTGCCAGACCTCGGTGAGCAGCGACAGCTCCTGCGGATTGAGGTGCGGATCGAGCCGCCTGTAGTCCGGCGACAGGGCGCAGTAGCGGTCCGAGCCGGGAAAGCGGCGGCGGAAGTTACGGTTCGGGTCGACGCCCTCCGCGGTGAAACGGGTAAAGTGAGAGACGCCCCAGGGATTGAGATTGTGGGCGATGACCAGGCGGATATCGCGGCCGAGCGTCCGCTCAATCTGCTCCCGGTGATTGAGCAGCCAGGCGGCCAGCATGGACCCCGCGGGTCCCTCGCAGCCGTGCAGCGCTGTGGTGATCCAGAGGGTGTCTCGTGCGTCGGCGTTGCCCAGGACGGTGACGTGGGTTGCGAGAAATTCGTCATTCCGCCCGCGGAGCGGCGTGCCGGCGGCATCGGTCAGCGGGTATTCATCGACCCGCGCCCGGGCGCCTTCGGCCGCCCCCAGAAACAGATCCGCAGTCTCCCGAGCGGCGGGATAGGGTATCTGGCTGAAACGCTTCATGTCGGCAACTCCAGCGTTGGGCGCCCCCTCTTGGAGCCCTGCACACTGTATACGCACCAAACTGCGCGAGTTGATATTTCACGGACCATCGTTAATTGCGGCGTGGCGTACAGATCGCGATGGTTCTCTGGACGGCGTCACTGCCACGCCAACGAGGACGACGAAACCTCATAGGACAGTGGCAATGGGATGGGGGGGGTGGAACGCCGTCTAGGGGCAGTGGCCGCCTGTGGCGACCCAGGCCGCCATCAGATCGACGAAACTTTTGTGCGTGCCTGGCGGGGGTTGTCGATGCTTGCCTGGCCGCCAAGCCCAAATGACTAGGTGGTCCTTGCGGCTGTGAGCCACCAGTGCGGCCAGTGGCAGTTTGCGCGTCACGGCAACGCGTTTGATTGATCGGCAGATCTGCGCCGCGGTGCGGCCGTGGAAGGCCATATTTGCAGGGGGCATATGCCAGTTTGGTCCGCCGGGAATCCGTGCCGCGGGATTGTTCCGGTTCAGGTGGCACGAAGCGCAGCGCAAGGAGGGGATGCCGAAGCCCTTCGCCCCACGCACGACCGGCGGCTGATGCGGGCGGCTCCGGTCGCCTTGGCGCGGCCGGTCGCTCACCGTGTGACAGTTGGTGCAGCGGGGATGGCGGAAAACCTTGGCGGCCTCATTGAACAGTGCCCCTGACCGAACACGGGGGTCACGGATCTGATCAAAAGCCTGCACCGGTTTGAGGCCTGGCCTGGACTGGCCGTATAGCGCTGACGCGGCCGCTACAAAGCACGCAAATACAGCCAGGCCGCATAGGGCCAGCACACTGCGGGAAACAGATCTTTCGCCACGGTGCAGGGAGGATGGGGAATCGGTGCCGCCTCTATCCACTATTCCTCAGGGGCAGTTGGCGATGACGTTTGCCGGTGAGCGCGAAGACGGCATTGGCAACAGCGGGCAGCAGGGGTGGAAGACCCGGCTCACCGACGCCGCCCGGAACGGCCGCGCCTTCAATGATATGCACGTCGACCTGAGGCATCTCGTTCATACGCAGGGGAAGGTAACTGTCAAAGTTATCTTGCTCCGGCCGGCCATTTTTCAAGGTTATCTTGCCATCAAGCAGGGCAGACAGGCCGTAGGCGATGTTGCCTTCCATCTGCGCGACGATCTGCTGTGGATTTACCGCGACGCCACAATCGATCACGCAGGTTATCCGTTCGACTTTGAGGTCGCCGGCGTCCATGCGTACTTCGGCCACCTGGGCGCAAATGCTCCCGAAGGATTCCACCAGTGCAATGCCGCGGGCGACACCTTTCGCCGGCGCACGCGTCCAGCCAGCCTCTTTCGCCGCACGGTCGAGTACGGCGCGGTGGCGCGGTTTGGCGGTCAGCATCGCACGCCGGAATTGGTAAGGGTCCTGTCCCGAGGCGTGAGCGACCTCGTCTATGGCGCTTTCCAACACGAACGGATTGTGAGATGCGCCCACGGACCGCCAGAACCAGATTGGAATGCCCAGATCATGCTCCACCCATTCCACCTTCAGGTTTGGAATTGCATAGGGCAGGTCATGGAAACCCTCAACGGTCTGACTGTCGATGCCGTCAGGGCGGAGCAGGGGCTTGAACCGTGTCCATTTCGCCACTGAAGCAACAGCGACGCGAATCTCGAGGGCACTGAGTTTCTTGTCGTCGCCGATCTTGGCCTTCACCCGGGTCATGCTGAAGGGACGGTAGAAGGCCCCACGCATGTCGTCCTCGCGCGAGTAAACCAGACGCACGGGCCCGGACACAGCTTTCGCAATCTCGGTCGCATTGACGACGAAGTCAGGCGCCGACCGGCGGCCAAATCCGCCGCCCAGCAGCATGGTGTTGATCTTCACCTTCTTGGGCGGCAGTCCGGTGACGGCAGCAACAGTCTGCTGCGCGATGGTTTGCGACTGGATCGGCGCCCAGATCTCCGCACCCTGCGGCGTGATCTGGACGGTGCAGTTCATGGGTTCCATACAGGCCTGGGCGAGGAACGGTTGCTCAAAGTCCATGTTGAGGGTCTTGGCGGCGGGCGCTTTGGCCGTGTCGCCGCGTGTCTCTGCAAGCCTACCTTTTTTCTCGAGCGCTTTGGTGTAGGAGCGGCGAACCCCATCGCTGTCGAGCTTGGCAAACGGCCCGGGCTGCCAGTCGACTTTCAGCGCCTCCCGGCCCTTGACCGCTGCCCAGTAGTGATCTGCAACGATGGCGACGCCCGCGCGGATCTTCACCACCTGTCGGACGCCGGGGACCTTCAGCGCCGCGCTGTCGTCGATCTTGCCCATTTTGCCACCGATATCCGGCGGAAATGCGATCACCGCCGTCAGCATGCCGGGCAGGCGCACATCCATGCCGTATTTGGCGGTGCCGTTGACCTTCTCCGCGGTGTCGACCCGCTTGAGCGGTTTGCCGATCATCGTCCGCTGGGACTTGGGTTTGAGTGGGGTGTTTTTTGGCGTCGTGAGTTTCGCGGCAGCGTCAGCGAAATCGCCATAGGTGGCTTTCCGGCCCCCAGGGCCGGTCAGGCGGCCTGCTTCGGTGCGCACCTGTGCAAGTGGAACCTTCCATTTCTTCGCAGCCGCCTGCCGCAGGATATGCCGTGCGGCGGCGCCGGCCTTGCGCAATTGCATCCAGTGCGCGCGGATGGTGGTGGACCCGCCGGTAATCATGAAACCGTAAGGCGGGATGCCATAGACCGGGTGAACCGGGGACGGGACAACGGTGATGTCATCCCAGGCACAATCCAGCTCGTCGCCGACCACCTGGGCGTAGCCGGTGAGCGCGCCCTGACCCATTTCCGACTTGCCGCAAACAATTTCGACCTTGTTGTCCGGGGAAATACGAATGTAGGCATGCAGGCGGGCGGTGTCCGATGCGGTCTTGTCAAACGGTGACAGGATGCGCGCTGCGGCAGTGCCTGGCAGGGCATAGCCAATCATCAGGCCGCCACCGGCGGCCGCGAAAACCTGAAGTGCTTCCCGACGCGACGGGCGCCCGTCTTGTTCAGTCAAGACTTGGTCAATCAGGTCCTGATTAGTCAGGTCCTGCCCATTCTGGTCTGGCTTGGTCATGTTGTTCCCGGTCATGCTGCTATCGGTCATAGGGGGCCTACCTGCCGCCGCCAGCGGCTTTTTTCACCGCGCTGCGGATTCGAAGGTAGGTGCCACACCGGCAGACATTCCCGGACATGGCGTCATCGATCTCGGAGTCCGACGGAGACTTGTTCTGGGAGAGCAGGGCTGTGGCGCTCATGATCTGGCCCGGCTGGCAATAGCCGCACTGGGGCACGTCG
>JAJFFJ010000096.1 GCA_021776685.1 Alphaproteobacteria bacterium | reverse complement strand
TTGCAGCAGGCTGATATAGTCCGGGTGGAATACGGTGACCGTTGCCGGAAAGAGGATATGCGTGAGCGTCGCGTGATGCCGCGCGCTCCACTGCGCGGGCGCCAGACCGGCAACGTCATCCAGCTCGTTGCGCGCCACCAGGGAACGGATGTTGTCGCCGGTGCGTTCGGTGGCTGCCACCGAGTCCTTGAAGAACGGCCCCACCGTGTCCCGGTGCAGGCGAACCACGTGGTAGCCGTCCGTAAAGGCGTCAATGATCAGCTTCCAGTTCGCCTTCACTTCGCGGACGGTCTGGCGGAAAAGCACATAGCCGCCCAGATCCTCGGCATCGAAATCAGCGCCCAGCCCGCTCAGCGCGTAATCCAGGTCCGGCCCGCCCGCAGGGTCCGGCCACACCCAAATCAGTCCGTGACGCTCTTCCGTCTTCATCGCTTTCAGGCCGCGGCAGCTGGTGTCGAGGTCTTTGAAGGACTCCTCCAGCGGTACGTGGCGAAGCTCGCCGTCCAGGCCATAGGTCCAGTTGTGATAGGGGCAGGTAAAGGTGGTGCGGCGCCCCTCGGTCTCGCCATCAACCAGACGCACGCCGCGATGACGGCAGGCGTTGATGAAGGCGCGCACTTCGCCGTCGCGGCCCCGCACCAGCAGCAGTGGCCGCTCACCATGGTCGTGGGTCAGGAAAGAGCCTTTGTCCGGCAACTGAGACGCATGCGCGGCGATGAAGGGCATGGTGTCGAACAGCGCCGCCTGTTCCCGCGCAAGCCGTTCCGGCGCTGTGTAAACGCTGGCGTCCACCTCCACGAGCGCCGGGTCAGAAATCGGAATATCCGCTTCCACCTTGCGGACAAGGTCCTCGAACAGCGCCTGGTAGCCGTGCTGGATCAAACTTCTCTCTCCGCAGTTCGCGGACTTAGTGTTCCGCCGCCTCTGCAAGGGCTGCCGCGAGCCGGTCCGGCATCGAATAGAAGGGCGAGTGGTCGGCCGGCAGCTTCACGACCTTGGCGCAGGGCTGCTGAGTATACATCAATTCCTGGAACGGCTGGATCAGCCCTTTGTCCTCGCTGCACTCCAGGTAGACCCGGCGGACACTGCCAAAGCCCGCGTCGCTCAGGCTGAGCGGTGTGCTGCCGATGGCGGTCGGCTGCGGGCGCAACCGTTCCCCGGCGCGGTCGAAGTCTTCCTGGCTGCACAGATGATAGAAGGCCTCTTTCAGGTCCGGCCCTTCAAACATATAGGCGATGCCGTCTTTGTCAGGACTGCGGATGCTGGCCAGCAGCGGACTGCCGATCTCGCCCAACCGGTCGCGCTGACATTCCCCGTCGCGCAGCAGAAAGGCGGAAAGATACACCAGCGTGTCGATCCGGTCGGGGATCTCCTCGGCGGTCTGGCTGATGGTCAGGCCGCCCAGGCTGTGGCCCAGCAGAACCACCGGCTCCGTTTGGGCCTCGATGGCGGCGCGGGCGGCGGCGACGTTACCGGCCAGCGTGCAGTCCGCAGCCGGCGTCGGGTCGTCGCCATGGCCCGGCAAGTCAACAGCGACGGCGGTATGGCCGGCTGCTTCCAGGAGCGGAATGGTCTTTTCCCAGCACCAGCCGCCATGGCAGGCACCATGTATCAGGATGAAAGTGGCCATGGTTCGCTCCTTCTTTTAGATGCCTCCAGACGGGCGTTGGACCGGGGCCGCGTCAGGGTCGGTAGGTCATGTTCGGCAGATCAGGGCCGCTTCAGGGCATTGAGCGCGCCCTGAAAGGCCGCGGCTTCTTTCGTGGCGCCGGAGGTGCGGGCAAGCAACAGCAGATGCGTGAATATCCGCTGCCAGAACTGTCTCGCCGCCTTCAGCCGCGCCCGCCGCTGCCAGCCATTGGCGGCGCGGTCGTAGAGGGCGGTATAGCGGGCGGCGTCGGTCAGGTGCCGCCGCCGCCCGGCCCGATCCACCACTGCTGGCACATAGGCTCGCAGCAATGCCAGCCGGATCGCCATTCTGCCGGCGAAGACGCTCAGAAAACTCAACTTGATCGGCGGCAGGTTCTTGAACGTGGCCAGGGCCCGACGCGGATGGCCCAGGCGATTAAGGGTCATGGCGTGGTTGGCGAGCAGGCCGTTGGTGACCTGGAAACGTAGACCCGCGCGATAGAAGGCCAATGCTTCAATGATATGAGGCCGCGCCTCGGCAAAGGGGCGCTGCAGCACTTGGTGCCGGTTCTCCAGGGCCAGCGCGGCCTGGTTGAACAGCTTGGCGATGCATTTGCGGTCTTTGGGCGTGAGACCCGCGGCCCTGTGCCGGCTCAGCCGCCGTGCCAGTGGCGCCAATTCCGTTATGTCGCGCTGACTGTTGCGGGGATCGTAGGTGCGGACGTCAGCCCGGGGTTGGCAGGACCAGCCACGGCGCGCCGCCAACGCGCGTATCTGGGCGGACAGCGCCTTCGGAACCGGTGTGCCGGCGGCGGCGGCTTTTGGCAGATCGACCTTGGTGGGCCCCCACACAGGGTAGACCGATTTTCCCCCGCCCGGATCGCGGAGGCGGAATTTCTTCGCGGTCACAAGCGAGAACGGCCGGTAGAAAATCCAGGTTCCCGCCGCGGGCGGGCGGAAATTCCACGCAGGCAGTTGTGCAGCAGCGGTCTTGACTGCGGTCCCGATGGGAACCAGCAGGGGTAGAATCGCGAGAGTCAGAAGGGCAGCGCGGCGCATGTCTCAGCCCTAGCACCCCTGCCGCGCCCGGACAATGGCGCTCGACCTCAGCCCTGAATCTGATGGGTCTAGCTTGTTGGGTCCGGACGCGAGAAGGGAGAGACTGGTGCGCCGGGCTGCGGGCGCTCTATCTCGCCGCTATCGTAAGCTGCTCCGGTGATCCGGGGCATGGTCGGCGCGCTATCGTCGCGATCTTCCAGCGGGCGGTTGGCCCCGCCAAAAAGCGGCGTCGGCGCAACTGGAGCCGCCACCGGGCTGGTCGCGCCGGTCTGTGCGGCACGGCCAGATGCGTCTGCCTGCTCATCGTTCGCCATTGCCGGCGGCTCTGCCTCAGGCGCCGCCGCGGCCTCTTCTTCGCTGGGGCGGGTCAACTGGCCTTTGAAGTCGGCATTGGGTTCAATGACGATCGAATCCCGAACCAGAAACTCACCGCGGGCCACGGCGGTGGCCGCCACGGTCAACTGGTTGGTTTTGATCTTGCCGTTGAAGGTGCCGGCGATGGTAATCCAGTTGGCTTCCAGCGTGCCGCGCATGGTGCCGGATTCGACGATCTCCACCGCATCACAACTGAGGTCGCCCTCTACGTCGCCGGAGATCCGAAAGGAAAAATCATCGTTCAGCTGCACTGCGCCGGTGATCTGGGCGTCGATCTTGGTGGTCGTGATTTCCGGTGAGCGTTCAAACGCCGGCGGCGCAATTGGCTCGGGCGGCGGACTAAATTCACGCCGCAAATCCTCTTCAGGCATGGGCGGCGGTGGCGGTGGATCATACCGCTTTTTTCTGAACATGGTTCACTCCCCCAACGAGTGTGTTTTCCGCAGGTTATTGCGAATAAATCGCCGGGTAAACCGAATGATGGGGGCGTTTGACGCCATCGACGTCCTCTTGCGATCCAGAATACTGATCACGTGCCCCGCTGGTGGGAAAATCGGCTGGAATTGCGGGCGTTTGCGGGGGGCATCAGTGTCTGAACCGCTAATTAACCATACATGGCAATAAATGCGTCAGATCGCGACATCACCCTGATTCTACCACCGGGTTACCCGGCGCGTCCGGTAGTCAGGCCGGATCAGGTGGCCCAGGCGCTGCATGCAGCGGCGCATATTGGCGGCGCGGACCGGGCCAGCTGGATGGGTGCGGCTGCGGGATTCGCGCAGGCCATAGACCCGGCGCAGGATATAGCGCCACCCGGAGTGGGACAGGAGCCCCGCCCGCGCCATTGTCCGGATGCCCACACAGTCAGCCCGCAACTCCAACCGTCGCCGTTCCGGTGTCGTGCGTTTGACGCCGACCCCGCCGGGTTGGGAGAAATGGGCGCATTCGTGAAAATAGACGGCAATCCGCATGGCCCAGACCTTGTGCTGGCGCGGATTGAGCACAATCACCGTGCGGGTTCCGTCCAGGGATCGGCGTGCACCCGCGCCCATGTTGCGGGTGACGACAAGATCCGGCCGCTCACCCTGGGGGGTTCGGCAGCTGACAACGTCGCGAAGGCGATATTGGGCCGCGGCCGGCGCCACCGCCATCACCGCAGCCGACACCAGGGTCGCCAGGCCTGCCACCACCAAGGGGATCACCTTCAGGGCCGGCATTGGTCCAGCCTCTGGGCCCGTTCATATCCGGTGATTCTGCGCCGCCCGCCAAATTCCGTCAGCATGCGCACAACTTCCCGACGGTGCGCCGCGGTTGTCGGCCAACGTCGGGACATTCGCCGCCACGCCCGGCAGTCGGCCGCCATATAGTCCTGCTTGGTCAGCCGCCGCCGTTTGCGGAGAAAATCGCGCGCCAGTTCGCAAACCGAAAACAGCATGTAGATGCGGCCCAGACGTCTCACCCCGGGCTTGGGTCGGCCGTTGACGAACAGGTGGACCCGTTTGTTCAGGGACAGGGAGGCCCAGGCAAGCCGGCGCACCTTCGAGTGGGTGAAATAGACCGGCAGAGGCCGCCCGGTATGGTCCCGGCAATTATAGATTTTGCGGCTTTTCCAAACCTTGACCGGCTGGGCCAGCACGTCCGGTGCCGCGGCGCCGACCACGCCCTGCACCGTCGCGACCGCAAGACCGGACATCAGCAAGACCCTGGCGCGAGACATGAAAACTCTCATATCAGAAACCTACGATCCGGTCGCGCGGATTATCTCCCGGAGCGGCGGCCGGTCGGCGTCGCAGTCTGCGTTCTGACACCAACTGCAACCGAGGCGCGCGAAACACCCTTGTTCTCTAGATGTTCTGGGCCGTAGAATGCCGGATCTGTTGGGAGAACAGGGCAAGCCATGGTCGCGCGGGCGCATACGGTGGCGTTTCAGGGCATCGACGTGGTCGATGTGGACGTGCAGGTGCAGATCACTGCGGGCCTGGCGGCGTTCCACGTGGTCGGCCTGCCGGACAAGGCTGTGGCTGAGTCGCGCGAACGGGTGCGCGGCGCGCTGTCGGCCCTCGGCCTCGCCCTGCCGCCCAAGCGGATTGCGGTCAATCTGGCGCCCGCCGACGTGCTCAAGGAGGGCTCTCATTTCGACTTGCCCATTGCCGCGGCGCTGCTCGCCGCCATGGGCGTGCTGCCGGCTGACGATCTCGCGGGCTATACGGTTCTGGGAGAACTGGCCCTGGACGGCTCGGTCACGCGGGTGGGCGGTGTGCTGCCGGCGGCGGTCAGCGCTGTCGGTCACGGCCGCGGCCTGATTTGCCCAGCGGCCACCGGTGGTGAGGCGGCATGGGCGGGCGACCTTGAAATTCTCGCGCCGCCGACGCTGCTGGCGCTGATCAACCACTTCAAGGGCAGTCAGGTCCTGTCCCCACCGCCACCGGCCGAAGCAGCACCCGATGTGCGCTATCCCGATATTTCTGACATCAAGGGCCAGGAGACCGCCAAACGTGCGCTCGAGCTTGCGGCTGCCGGTGGCCACAACCTGCTGATGATCGGCCCGCCCGGTTCCGGCAAGTCGATGCTGGCCGCGCGCCTGCCGGGCCTGCTGCCGCCGCTGGACCCGGCAGAAGCGCTGGAAGTCTCCATGATCCACTCGGTTGCCGGCCAGCTCGACGGCGGCAAGATCACCCGCACCCGGCCCTTCCGCGACCCGCATCATTCGGCGTCCCTGCCGGC
>JAJFFJ010000095.1 GCA_021776685.1 Alphaproteobacteria bacterium | reverse complement strand
AGCGGGTCCTTTCCGGGGAACAGCCGCCACAGCTCCAGATGGCCGATCTGGAAAACAATCACCGTATTGGGAAACAGCACCCAGACAAGGGTGGCGTGGGGGATCAGGTCCCAGTCCGCTTCTGGCTGGTCGCGCAGCTTTTCAATGCTGCGGCGGACGCCGATCATGCGGTTGTTGGCGCCAAAGCCGGCGAAGGGCGAGCAGTTCGGGATGAAGACCGCATTTACCGTGTCCTTGTGCAGGGCCGGGAAGTGATAGGTCTCCATGAAGGTGTCCATCAGCAGCTTCCAGTTGGCCTGCTTCGTGCGCACCTCCCGCCGGAATGGATGGAACGTATCGAGCTTGAGCGGCGCAATTTCCGCTTCCACGCCGGCCAGAACGGTATCGGGGTCGATTTCATCGCCGCCGCCCGGCCGCACCCAGACCATGCCATAGGCCTCCGCCGCGGGCAGCTCGGTCAGGCCAAGGCAGTCGCGGTCAACCGTCGTAAAGCCGTCGTCATAAGGGATGCCGGTCACTGCGCCGTCGAGGCCATAGGTCCAGCCGTGAAATTTGCAGAGGAACGCGCGTTTGACGTTGCCGCGTCCGTCCGCCAGGCGGGTGCCGCGGTGGCGGCAGGCGTTGACGAAAGCGCGGGCGCGGCCATCGCGGTCCCGCACTACCAGAATCGGCACGCCAGTATAGTCATCGGTCAGGAAGTCGCCCGGCTGTTTCAGGTCGGCGGAGGCGCAAACGACCACAGGGCCCTCCCGGAACAGCCGCTGAAGTTCCGCCGCATTCTGATCAGGGCAGGTATAGTCGCTGGCAGAATTGCGATAGACATCGTCCGCCAGCGCGGTCGTGCCCCGGTCGATCAGATCAAGCAGTTCCCGGATCAGCGTCACCTGCTGGTCATGTTGCATGGTGGTACGAGCCTTCTGGTGTCACCTGCTAGTTTCACTGGCTTGCAGTATTTTCTAATTCAAATTAGAAAACACCGAACCCTAACATCGGCGCGATATGGCGGGCAAGCAGGCAACTCTCGACGCAGCAGACGCGGTGCAGCCAGACAATGGCGGCAGCAAGTCCGCGCGCACCCGCCAGCGGATTCTGGACGCCGCGGCCAAGGTGTTCCGCGAGGAAGGCTATGCGGGTGCGCGGCTTGCGGATATCGCCGCCGCCGCGGATACCAAGGCCGGCAGCCTCTACTACTACTTCGCTTCCCGGGAAGCCCTGGTGGAAGAGGTGCTGGACGAAGGGCTGGACCGCGCGTTTGGCGAGACCCGGCGCCGCGTCGACGCGCTGTCTGCTGACACACCGACGATCGACCGTTTGGCCACCGCCATCCGCGCCCATTTGGAAACTGTCCTCAAGCTCGACAATTACACGTCGGCCAGTATCCGCATGCTGGGGCATGTGCCAGAGCCGATCCGCGCCCGCCATATGAAGCGGCAGGCGGTTTACGGCGCCTACTGGCGGGAGTTGCTGGAAGCGGCTGGCGCGGCAGGTGAATTGCGCGATGGGCTTGATCTTTCAGCGGCTCGCATGCTTTTGCTCGGCATGCTCAACTGGTCGCCGGAATGGTACCGCCGCGGCCGCCTGAGCCCGGAAGAAATCGCCGATCAGGCAGCCGCGATGGCGCTGGGTGGATTGCGAAAATGAGACTAGGGGAGAGAGCCCTGGGGCGGTCCAGGACGTGATCTGGAACGCATTATCTGGAACGCATCGCGACCGGTCAGAGAAATGAATTTGGGAGAGACGAGATAATGGCAACGGAAAAACTGCTCGACGGCAAGGTCGCGCTGGTCACAGGCGCGGGACGCGGGGTGGGGCGCGATATCTCCCTCCTGATGGCGCAGCATGGCGCCAAGGTGCTGGTCAACGATCTCGGCGGCTCGGAAGGCGGGGAGGGTGCGGATGACACGCCCGCCCAGCAGGTGGTCGACGAAATAAAGGCGATGGGCGGTGACGCCGCGGCCAACTACAAGAGCGTCGCCGGCTTCGGCGCGGCGCAGGAGATGGTCGATCAGGCCTATGAAGAACTTGGCGGCCTCGACATCGTGGTCAACAACGCCGGCATCCTCCGGGACGTGATCTTCCACAAGATGACCGAGGAGGACTGGGACTCGGTCATCTCGGTGCATCTCAAGGGCAGCTTCAATGTCAGCCGGGCCGCGGCGACGGTGTTTCGCGGCCAGGAAAGCGGCTGCTTCGTGCACATGACCTCGACCTCGGGGCTGGTCGGGAATTTCGGCCAGGCCAACTATGCCGCGGCCAAGCTCGGCATCGTTGGTCTCTCAAAATCCATCGCGCTCGACATGCAGCGCTTCGGCGTCCGCTCCAACTGCATCTCGCCGTTTGCCTGGAGCCGCCTGATCGGCACGATCCCGACCGACACGCCGGAGCAGCAGGCGCGGGTGGAAAAGATCAAGCAGATGACCCCGGCGAAAATTGCGCCGGCCACCGTGGCGCTCTGCACCGAGGGGGCGAAAGACATCTCCGGCCAGATCTTCGCCGTGCGCAATAACGAGATCTTCCTGATGAGCCAGTCGCGACCACTTCGCTCGGTGCAGCGCTCCGATGGCTGGACTGTGGAAAGCGTTCTCGACCACGCCTTTCCGGCCATGCAGGCGCACTATTATCCGCTGGACCGGTCGGCAGACGTGTTCAGCTGGGACCCTGTCTAGATCGCGAATTTGAGGAGGCCCATCAATGCCCTTCGATTACGACACCGTTATGAACTGGCCGTTTCCAGAGATGGAACACAGTTACACGGAGAAAGATTCGATCCTCTATGCCCTCGGCCTCGGCTATGGCGCCGACCCGATGGACGAGGACCAGCTGCAGTTCGTTTTTGAGGAGCCGGCGCTGACCGCGGTGCCGACTATGGCCGTGGTGCTGGCCATTCCGGGTTTCTGGATGCGCGACCCCAAGGCGGGCGTGGACTGGGTGAAGCTGCTGCACGGCGAACAGGGGATGGTGATTCACAAGCCGTTGCCGGCGGCGGCCACGGTGGTGGCGCAAAGCCGAATTTCCCGGATTATCGACAAAGGTCCTGACAAGGGTGCGCTGGTCTATATCGAACGCACGGTGCGGGACAAGGCGAGTGGCGACGACCTCGCGACGGTCAGCCAGGTCGCCTTCTGCCGTGGTGACGGTGGGTGCGGCGGGCCAGGTGGCGACCAGCCGAAGCCCCACCAATTGCCCGACCGCGAGGCCGACGCGGTGGTGGAAATCGGCTCCGTGCCTCAGGCGGCGCTGATCTATCGTCTGTCCGGCGACCCGAATCCGCTGCATGCCAGCCCGAAGGTCGCCCAGGCCGCCGGCTTCGACATGCCCATCCTGCATGGCCTCTGTACGTACGGCATCGCCGGTCATGCAGTGCTGAAGCACTATTGCGGCTACGACGCATCGAAACTCCGCGGTCTCGACCTGCGCTTCTCCGCCCCGGTCTATCCGGGCGAGACCATCTCGACGGAGCTGTGGCGCGACGGCGACATCGTTTCCTTCCGGTCCCGCGCCGTCGAGCGCGACGTTGTGGTCCTCAATAATGGCAAGGCGACGGTTATCTGATCCGCCTGCAGGTGCTATTCTCCGTCAATTCCCTGTTTGACGGAGAAAACGGCAATGGCGCTCAAGGGCATCGACGCAGTCACCTATGGCGTGACCAGCATGGACAAGGCCGAAAAGTTCTATCTGGACTTCGGTCTTAAGCGGACGAAGAAGACCAAGAACGAGGTTATCTTCGAG
>JAJFFJ010000094.1 GCA_021776685.1 Alphaproteobacteria bacterium | reverse complement strand
ACGGGCATCACGCCGGTCTATCCCCTGTGGGGCCGCGATACGGCGACCCTCGCGCGGGAGATGATAGACGGCGGGCTGGAAGCCATTGTCGCCTGTGTCGACCCGAAGCAGCTGGACGCCTCCTTCGCCGGGCGGCGCATCGACCACGGGTTTCTGGACGACCTGCCAGCGGGCGTCGATCCGTGTGGCGAGAATGGTGAATTTCACACCCTTGTGACCGGCGGCCCCATGTTCCATCGGCCGTTGGATGTACAGGCGGGGAAAACCGTGACCCGCGACGGCTTCGTCTATACCGACATCCTGCCGGCCTGAGTCCCGGTATCAGCATCCCTATCCTGCCACAGGGACTGCCCGTGAATTTCACATCGTCGCCTTGCCAGCGCCAGATTTGCGCGGCTTGATAGGGTGGCGGCGAGGGGATTAGACGACCGCACACCGAGAGAGGATACTCATGCATCGACCCAAAGGAACGGCTGCAGTAGCAGCCGCGTGCCTGATTGCCGCCGGACTGACTAGCAATCTGGCGGGTGGCGCTGCCCACGCGCAAGACAAGGGCAAAGGCGCCACCAAGGAAACCCGCGTCACCTTGAAGGACCAGACCGATCTGGCGGTGACGATCTACAACAACAATTTCGCGCTGGTGCGCGACTCGCGCATGCTGACCCTGGTCAAGGGCATCAATCGCCTGGCGCTCGAGGATGTGAGCGGCAAGCTGCGCGCCGCGACGGCCATCATCAAGCCGCTCGGCGGCACGCGCTTCACCCTGCTGGAGCAGAATTTCGACTACGACCTGCTGACCCCCCGCAAGCTGCTGGAAAAATCTGTCGGCAAGGAAATCACGATCCTCCGCTTCAATCCGAAGACCAAGGAATACACGCCCCAGCGGGCGCTGGTGCTGAGTACAACCGGTGGCACGGTCCTGAAGATCGGCGACCAGATCTATACAGGCGCGCCCGGCCGCATCGTCTTCGACAAGGTCCCGAAAAACCTGCGTGCGCGACCCACCCTGGTGGTGACCCTGGACAGCAAGGCAGCCGGCCGCAGTCCTGTTGCGCTGACCTATCTGACCGGCGGCATGCGCTGGAAAGCGGACTATGTGGCGACGCTCAACAAGGATGACACCCGCCTCGACATCAACGGCTGGGTGACCCTGAACAACACCAGCGGCACCACCTACAAGAATGCGCGTCTGCAGCTTGTGGCCGGTGACGTGCGGCGGGTGCAGCGGCGCAGACTTGCCGCCGGCAAGTCCCGCCATCCCGGAGCCGCCGAAAAACGTTCAGCTGACCGGGTCAGCCGCAGCGCGGTGTTTGACTACTATGTCTACAAGGTCAATGGCCGGACAACGATCCGCAACCGCCAGCAGAAGCAGATCGCCTTCATGGCCGCTGCCTCCGTCCCGGTGACAAAGGAATATCGCTTCTATTCCGGCCGCTCCTACGGCTTCAACCGCCGCCTGCCTGGCAAGCGGACCGGGCGGGCGCAGATCTGGCTGGTGCTCCGCAACGACAAGAAATCCAACCTCGGCTATCCCCTGCCGAAAGGCGTCATGCGCGTCTACAAGAATGGCGCGGGCGGCGAGGCGGTGTTCGTGGGCGAGGACCGCATCAACCACACGCCAGACGGCAACGAGATCAATCTGCGCGTCGGCAGCGCCTTCGACATCACCGGCGAGCGGGTGCAGACCAACTACACACTGCTGAGCCGCTACCCGCGGGTTTATGAGTCGAGCTACAAAATCAAGCTCAAGAACGCCAAGAAGGAAGCCGTGACCGTCTTCGTCATGGAGACGATCCCCGGCCAGTGGGAAATCACCCGCACCAGCGACCCCCACCGCAAGGTCGACGTCTCCCGCGCCGAATGGAAAGTCACCATCCCGGCCAAGGGCTCGAAAGAAATCCGCTTCACCGTGCGGGTGAAGTACTAGGCAAGACCACCACCCCGGACGCCGGCAGGCGATCCGGGGTGGTTCCGTTCACCCGAGACCGCATCCATAAAAAAATAGGCCGGACTTCTGGAAGCGCCCGGGTGATCCATCCAGGACCTTGCAGCGTAAACATTCCACAGGCACGGCGGGCGACGCCGTGCAGCGCCGCCAGCGGAGAACCCGCGGCGGCGGTGATTTCCTTGGGATGCCGGGATGGACGCAATCAACCAATGGGTTCAGATCAACGCGACGTTGGTTTATGTCCTGCTGTTCGGCTATTGCGCCCTGAAGAGCGGCGCCCTGCCTCTGTTTGCGGGCGTCTTGGTTCATACCGGCAGCCTGTCCCTCTGGCCGGTGGTGGTGGCTTCATTTTTGGGCGCGTATCTCGGCGATGAACTCAGGTTTGCCGTGGCGCGGCGATACGGGCATCAGTTCCTGGGACGGTGGGCGCGCACCCGGCGTTGGCTCGCTACTGGTGAGCGTCTGATGGACCGGTACGGCTCGGCCTACATCTTTCTCTATCGCTATCCGAAAGGCATGCGCACCATTGGCGCCCTGCCTGTAGGCCTGAGCGCGATGCCCTGGACGCGGTTCACCATTCTCAATGGCATGTCGGCCGCCCTTTGGACTGGCATTTTGGTGACCGTCGGATACGCCTTTGGCGCCAGCATCACCCAGGCAGTCGAAAGCAATTGGGGCTGGGTCACCGTCGTCCTGCTGATTCTGTTCATGGGGGTGGCAGGGCTGGCCATCCGCAGCCTGACCCGCGCGGCCAAGATGCCAGCCGGCGAAACAGCGCTGGAACCCGCGGGCCAATCGGACCCGGTTCGCCTCGGCTAGACGTTCTTTTCAGGCGCTGCCACGAGCTGGCTCTGATCAGTTTCGTCGAAATCCAGTTCGTCGATACGTTCGCCGTGGCGGGTGATGGCCTTGGTTGAAATCTGGATGTCGTCGATATCTTTGGCGACCTGGCCGAAATGCTTACCGAGGCTGCCAATGCGCTTGTCCAGCCGGCCGATATCGCCGAGCAGCGCACGGACCTCCTTCTGCATCACCTCTGCCTGCTGGTGCATCTCCACATCACGGAAGATGGCGCGCATGGTGTTGAGCAGCGCCCAGAGGGTTGTCGGCGAGACGATATAGACGCGCAGGCGCCGGCTCTCTTCCACGGCGCCCGGCAGGTAGGCGTAGATCTCCGCATAAACCGCCTCGCTGGGCACGAACATGAGCGCCCCCTCGCCGGTCTCGCCCGGCAGGATGTAGCGCTCAGCGATGTCTTTCACATGCTTGCGCACGTCCTGATCAAATTGCCGGGTGACCACCTGGCGCAACGCGTCGTCGCTGCCGGCCGCGGCCAGCCGCTGGAAGGATTCCAGAGGGAATTTTGAGTCGATGCAGATGTGCCCCGGCGGGTTGGGCAGGCGGATCAGGCAGTCAGCCCGCTTGCCGGTCCCGAGCGTGTACTGAAATTCATAAGTACGTGGCGGCAGGATGCCGGTGACCAGATCGTTCAGCTGCACCTCACCGAAGGCGCCGCGGGCCTGTTTGTTGGAGAGAATGTCCTGCAACCCGACCATCTGGGTGGACAGCAGGGTGATATTCTCCTGCGCCTTGTCCATCACCGCCAGCCGCTCACCCAGCGCCTTCAGGGTGAGCTGGGTCTTCTCCGAGGACTGTTGCAGGCTCAAGCCAACCCGCTCACCCACCTTGCCGAGCTGTTCGTTGATCGCGCGCTCCTGGTCGAGGATCCGTTTGTCCAGCGCCTGGCGGGCCGCTTCATTGGCAGATTCCAGCTGCGCGAGCTGCACGCCCACGCCTGTATCTGCCGGGCGGCGCATCACAAGCACCAGCACGCCCACGGCGAGGAGGGCCACGACAATCACAAGAACTATCAGCAGAGTTTCGGTCACGGCGGCGGCGGCTCCGGCGCGGTATTGTATGTTCGGCGTCTGTTCTGTAGCTACTGCCGCTTGACGGGTCAATCCGCCCTGCCTACCTAATCAGTTGGCAATCGCGAATAACGTGCACATGTCATGGCCCTATTACCGATTATCACGGCGCCCGACCCGCGCCTGAAGCAGGTGGCCGACCCCGTCGACCGGGTGGACGACGAGGTGCGCCAACTTATGGACGACATGCTGGCGACCATGTATGTGGCCCCCGGCATTGGATTGGCCGCGCCCCAGGTGGGCGCGCTCAAGCGTGTCATCGTCGTCGACATTTCCCGGCCGGAGGAAGGACGTCCACCGGCGCCGCTGCAGATGGCCAACCCGGAAATCGTCGAGGTCTCCGACGAAGATATTACCTGGAATGAAGGCTGCCTCAGCGTGCCGGAGCATTATGCCGACGTGGTCCGCCCGGCGGGATGCCGTGTACGGTATCTGGACCGTGAGGGCGAAATCCGCGAGATCAAGGCGGAAGGGGTGCTGGCGGTCTGCCTCCAGCACGAAATCGACCACCTGGACGGCATCCTCTTCATCGACCATGTCTCCGCCCTCAAGCGGAACATGATCCTGCGCAAGCTGCTGAAAGAGAAAAAGGCCGCCGAACGGGAAGAAAAGGATGAGGCCGTATTCTAGGCTTTTCCCCACCGATATCCCTAGCAAGTGAAGACCAATAGGTGAAGGCCAAAGGGGCGAGGGTCAATCTGACAGCGTCACGTCCCACACCACCCCGGCCTTGAGCCGGGGACCAGCGATTTTCATACAGGGCAGTGACGCCGGCTTCTGGTTCCCGGAACGGCCCGAGGGCCGTCCGGGATGGTGTTGTCGTTCGGTTGGGGCGCTCAGCCCTCACACCAACTCGTTCATGCGGCGCAGACGCTCGGCCAGGGTGCGCATGACCTGCAGGGCGAAGTGGGGAGTTTCACCAACCAGGAAGGTAAAGGCGCGCTCGTCCACGGGCACCACCTCGCAGTCGCTGCGGGCAACGGCATTGGCGCTGCGTGGCTGGCCATCAACCAGCGCCATCTCGCCGAAGATGCCGCCCGGACCCACCGCGGCGATCACTTTGTCCTCGACCATGATCGCCACTTCACCGGACTTGACCACGAACATCTCGGTGCCCGGGTCGCCGATGCTGAAGATCGCCTCGCTGTCACCATAGGTTCTGGACTCATGTCCGGCGCGCGCCAGCATGTTGAAGTCAAACGATCCGCTCATGGGGTGCCTCCCTGATTTCCGGGTGTGATAGGCGGTCCCGCGTGGTCTGTCCATTGCAGCATTGTACCGGCGGCCATTGGCCTTCGTCGGCGGCAATCACCACTTTCCCCTTGCCCACCGCCCCCGACTGCCGGAAACAAGGGCATGCGCATCATCTTCATGGGCACACCTGACTTTGCCGCCGTGGCGCTGACAGCGCTGCTGGATGCCGGACGGGATGTGGTGGCGATCTACAGCCAGCCGCCGCGGCACGCCGGTCGCGGGCAGAAGCAGCAGCCGTCGCCGGTGCAATCCCTAGCTGAAGCCCGTGGTCTGCCGGTGGAATCACCCGTCAGCCTGAAGGATACAGACGCCCAGGCTACGTTTGCAGGCTATCGTCCGGACGTGGCAGTGGTCGCCGCCTATGGACTGATCCTGCCGCCGGCCATTCTGGACGCACCGACCCATGGCTGCCTCAACATACACGCCTCCCTGCTGCCACGCTGGCGCGGCGCGGCGCCGATCCAGCGTGCGATCGAGGCGGGCGACCTCGAAAGCGGCATTACCATCATGCAGATGGACCCGGGGTTGGACACAGGTGACATGCTGGCGACCCGCGCCGTGCCCATTGGCGCCGCGACCACGGGCGGCGAGCTGCACGATGCCCTGGCCGCGCTGGGGGGCGACATGATCGTAACAGCACTGGAGGCTTTGGAGGCCGGCACCCTGGCGCCAACGCCCCAGCCTGAGGCGGGCGTCACATATGCCCGCAAAATCGACAAGGGTGAGACGCGCCTGGACTGGACCCAACCGGCAACCGGTCTTGCCAACAAAATACGCGCCTTCAACCCGTGGCCCGGCACGGTATTCGAGCTGGATGGACAGCGCATTCGCGTCCTGGCGGCGGAAGCGACGGACGGGAATGGCCCGCCGGGCACACGGCTGGACACTCACCTCACCATCGCCTGTGGCCAGGGTGCGCTCCGCCTCCTGCAGGTCCAGCGCCCCGGCAAGGCTGTGATGGACGTGGACGCCTTCCTGCGCGGCTGGCCTGCCGACGCGCCGTTCGAGATTGCCTGAAGGAGACGCCAATGCCGCTCAAAACCAAAAAAAGCGCGTTCGACCCTGCCGCAAAGGCCGATGGCATGCGCGTTCTGGTCAGCCGCTTCTGGCCACGCGGCGTCGCCCGGGACAAAGTCGATCTCTATCTGGTGGATCTCGCCCCCACCAAGGATCTGCTGTTCGCCTTTCAGGCCGGAGAGATCAGCTGGCGCGAATTCTCATCCCGTTACCGTAAAGAGATGACCGGTCAGCGGAGCGCCTTGCGCTTGCTGAGGCATCTGGATGCCGAAGGCCGTACACTCTCCCTGCTCTGCTCCTGCGCCGATCCGGACCGCTGCCACCGCACCCTCCTCGCGGGCCTGATCGAAAAAGCCGGTTGAATTCGGACCGCCCATGACCCGCTTCAAGCTCACCATCGAATATGACGGCGGACCCTTTGTCGGCTGGCAGCGGCAGGCCAACGGCGCGTCGATCCAGCAGGCGCTGGAGGAAGCGGTAGAGAAATTCTCTGGCGAACAGGTGGTGGTCTATGGCGCCGGGCGCACGGATGCAGGTGTCCACGCGCGGGCCCAGGTGGCGCATCTGGACCTGGCGCGGGAAATCGACTCGTTCCGACTGATGGAGGCATTGAACGCACACCTGCGCCCCGCGCCCATCTCCGTGCTGTCGGCGATGGAGGTGGCGGACGATTTCCACGCCCGCTTCGCCGCGACGGAGCGGCGCTATCTCTACCGCATCAAGAACCGCAGGTCGCCGTTGACCTTCGACGCCGGCCGTGTGTGGCTGGTGGGCGCCCCACTGGCGGAAGACAGGATGCAGGCAGGGGCCGATCACTTGGTTGGCCACCACGATTTCTCCAGCTTCCGCGCCGCCGAATGTCAGGCAGACAGTCCGGTCAAGACGCTCAAGAAACTGACGGTCGAGCGGGTGGGATCGGAGATCCATGTCCGTGCCCGCGCGCGCAGCTTCCTCCACCACCAGGTGCGCAACTTCGTGGGCTCACTCAAGCTGGTCGGCCAGGGCAAACACGGGCCCGACTGGATCGCCGAGGTGCTCGCCGCAAAGGACCGCACCAAGGCCGGGCCAACCGCGCCGCCGGACGGGCTGTATCTAGACGCGGTGCGCTACGAGTGAACATGCCGGACGCGATCAATATCCTTTGCATTTCCCGCGTTACGCCCGAAGAGAGCGCCCGTATGGAAGCGGTCGACCCGCGCGTGCGCGTGATCGACGCTGGCGGCTGGTTCGACGGGGAAATGCGCGAGACCTGGCCGTACGAAACTGCCGATCGATTTATTCCCGCGGGCGGCACGGGCGATGGAACCCGCGCGGAGCGGGACGGATTGCTGGCGGATGCGGAAATCGCCCTGGTCAACTTCCCCTATCCGCTCGACCTGCGCGCGCGGGCGCCGCGGCTCCGTTGGGTGCACCAGCGGCCGGCCGGCGCCAGCAACATGCGCGCCGGCGATTTGTGGGGCAGTGACGTGGCTGTGACCACGTCGCGCGGCCATGCCGGCAATCTCGCCATGGCGGAATATACGGTGGGCGCATTCCTGCATTTCGCCCGCGGCTTCCACCATGCGCAGCAGGATCGTATCGCCGGATCATTCGACGGTGACGCCTACGGGCCACGCCTCCTCGCGGACAAGACCGTGGGCGTCATTGGCACCGGCGGCATCGGGCTTGAAGTCGGGCGTCTTTCATCTGCGCTTGGCCTGCGCGTCATCGGCACCCGGCGCAGCACCGATGCGACCCTACCCCCTGAATTCGATGAAGTTCGCCCGGCGGACGCTCTCCACGGGGTGCTTGAGGAGGCCGACTTCGTCGCCATCTGCTGTCAGTGGACGCCGGAGACGGAAAACCTGTTCGGCGCCTCGGCATTTGCCGCGATGAAGTCAAACGCGGTGTTGGTCAATGTTGCCCGCGGTGAGATCGTTGATGAGGCAGCGCTACTGGAAGCGCTGGCAACCAACCGGCTCCGAGGGGTTGCGCTGGATGTCTACCGCGGCGAGTTCGAAGGGCCGCCCGATCCGCGCCTCTGGCAGGACCCGCGTGTCCTGATTACGCCCCATGTGTCGAGCTATTCAGACGAACGCCGCCACCGCGCCATGGACGTCTTCTGCCGCAACCTTGCCGCCTATGTGCAGGGGAAGGAGATGGAAAACGTCATCGACTGGTCCCGCGGTTACTGAGCACCCGTCTTTGTGAGCCCCACTGCCCCTGTGTCCAAGGACCGCTCGCTGGCGCATGGTTGAAATTCCGGCTGCTTTACACCCAGAAGCGGGCTCACCATTAGGGAGCCCCTGATGTCAGCTATTGATGCGGTGGACGGCTCCCACCACCGGCATCCAGGTGCCATAGAGTGGTGCTGTTTGTATCCACGCTAATAGGGGGAGCCGTCCTATGGGTAACGTTATCACGATCGGTGTATATCTTGCGAAGAACGTGTTTCAGGTGCACGGCGTTGATGCCTCGGGCGAAGTGGTCTTTCGCCGTCAGCTGAGGCGGGGCCAGGTGGTTGGCTTCTTCAGGAAGCAGCCGGCGTGTCTGGTTGGCATGGAGGCCTGTGCGACCGCGCATCACTGGGCGCGGGAGATCGGGGCGCTGGGTCATGAGGTGCGTCTGATGCCGCCGCGTTACGTGAAGCCCTTCCAAGCAGGGAGACCCCTATCTGCGCTGGTTGCTCGTCGCTGGCGCCATGGCGGTGATCCGCCAGGCCAAGCGGCGCGGTACTGCGGACCCGTGGCTCGCCGGCCTCATTGCCAACAAACCGACCAAGGTCGCCGCCGTCGCGCTGGCCAACAAGATCGCGCGGGTCGCCTGGGTGTTGCTGCGAGATGGCGGAACCTATCGAAAGCCGGCTGCCGCTGCCGCAGCTTGAGCGCGCTGACGAACCAGAACGAACCAACAGAGTTGTAGAGTTTGGCAGGGTGAACGTGAGGTAATGCAAAATCGGTTGAACCGGGGATCGGGAAAACCC
>JAJFFJ010000093.1 GCA_021776685.1 Alphaproteobacteria bacterium | reverse complement strand
CCCTGATCTTGCATCCCGCGTCCACCACCCACCGGCAGCTGACTGAAGAACAGCGCGAGGCCGCCGGCGCCGGCGATGACGTCCTTCGTCTCTCCATCGGCATCGAGACGGTTGATGACCTGATCGCGGACCTGGAACAGGGCCTAGCGGCCAGTTCCCTCCGGGACGCGGCGGAGTAGGCACGGCTCAGCCGCTCTCGGTTTCGGCGGCGATCCAGTCCAGGAAGGCAGGATTGCCCCCAGCGATGGGCAGAGCGACCACGCAGGGGCAGTCGTAGCTGTGCAGCGCCTGCACCCGTTCGGTCAGCTTTTCCACCAGGCTCTCACGGGTCTTGAGGATAAGTACAATCTCTTCGCCCTGCTCGATTTTGCCCTGCCAGCGGTAGACCGAGGTCATGCCGGGGATCAAATTTGCGCAGGCGGCCAGGCGTTCAGTGACGAGGGCCGCAGCAATTGATTGCGCCTCATCTTTATCCCCACAAGTAACGTAAACAAAACAGGCATTCATATTAACGAATCCTTGGGTGGCATGTGGTACTCGACGGAGTACGTGTTTTCCGCTACCTTATGGTGAAATACAAAAACAACGCCATTACCCATTTGGGAAACCACAATAGTTGTGCGGGCGTTATACAAGATCGAATGTTGGGGGTTTCAGTGATTGGACGGATAATTTCCGCCTCGGTCGCCAATGAGAACCGGCACCGTGCGGGCGAACCGAGCAAGGCGCAGCGGGCCTATCTGCTGCGCGGGTTGCGCCAGCCGGGCGGCAAGCTGCCGCTGTTCGACCGAAACGGTCAGAGAGTACGTACGAAGACGGTGCAAGCCTGTCTGGATGCGGGCTGGGCAGAGCACTGGTTTGACAATCCGATCAAGCCCGACTGGCAGGTCTGCCGCCTGACATCAGACGGCTATCATATTCTGGGCGTGGACCAACCGGCGCGCAAATCCGCCTGACGCCAGAGATGACAGAACGCCGGCCACCGGCTGCAGCCTTCAAAAACGCTCTCCAAGCCCCTATCTAAGGCTGGCGCCACCCCGGTGAGCCCCGAGAACACCGGCAAACGCACTCGGCATTTCCAACGCAGATTGTCCGCATGTTTCAACGCCTCTATCGCTGGTCCATGCGGGTCGCCGACAGTCCCCGGGCCCTTTGGGCGCTTGGCGCGATTTCGTTCCTGGAAAGCATGATCCTGCCGGTACCGGTGGATGCGGTGTCGACGCCCATCATGCTCGCCAACAAGCGCAAGATATGGCTGGTCGTGCTGATCTGCACCGTCACCTCGGTGCTGGGCGGGGTCGCCGGGTTCGCCATCGGCTATTATCTCTACGAATGGGCCGCCCAGCCGATCATCGAATTCTACAGCTATGAAGAGCAGTACAAGAATATTGCCCTGGCCATGCAGAAGAACGCGTGGGAAATCACCATCGTCGGCGGCCTGACGCCAATTCCCTACAAGCTGGTGGCCATCGCCGCCGGCGGCGTGAAGATCGACTTTATGGTCTTCCTGCTCGCCTCCATCGCATCACGCGGCGGGCGCTTCATCATCATCGGCGGCATCATGTATGTGTTCGGCCCGCCGGTGAAGGAACTGATCGACCGCTACACCGCCCTGGTGGGCTGGGCGGTCATCATCCTGCTCGTCGGCGGTTTCGCCTCTGTGTACTGGGTCTTCTAGCGCCCGTTCAGCTTAGCGGTTGAAGTCAATCGCCACCGAATTGTCGCCTGTGGCGGGCTGCGGCACGGGCGCCCGTGCCCGTATTTCAGCCATCTCGTCCGGATCGTAGCTGGCGGTCAGCTCCTTGAGGCGCGGGTAGACCTCCTCGCTGAACAGCGTCATGGAGCGGATGGTCTCTTCGTAGCTCATATGCCCCGCCTGCCCCATCATCAGCAGATTTCCAAAGCCGCCTGAATACTCATAGAAATTCTTGATCTGCTCATAAACCTGGTCGGGCGTGCCGGCGAAGACGTTGCCGCGCAGCATCTGGTCCTCGACGCTGGTCTCCCCGGCATTGTTGACCGACGCGACCGTCGCACCGGACATGATTTGCGCTTCCACATGGGGCGGAAAATAGCCGGGCGGATTGCGCCAGTGGGACGGCACCTTGTTGGCGGTGAGATACCAGAGCAGCCGCTCCGCCCCCTCCATGGCCGTCTTGTGGTCGTCCGCCACAAAGATCATCGCGCAATAGGCCAGCCGGTCGAGCGTTGCCTGCCGGCCATGTGCGGCCAGATAGTTTTCCCGGTAGGCATCGAAGATGGGGCGTACCCCGTCATAGCCCGCCAGGAATACCGCGCCCACATGGCCATGCTGCGCGACCGGAATTGTACTGGGCCCGCTGCCTACCGTGATCCACACCGGCGGGTGCGGCTGCTGGTAGACCTGGGGCCAGATATTGACCTGACGGCTGTGGAAATAGCGCCCTTCCCAATTGAACGGCCCATCCCGGTGGGTCCACGCCTTTAGGATCAGGTCATGCGCCTCCCACAGGCGGTCTGCCCCACGGTAAGGCAGCACATTCGCCGGCGCCGCCTCATAGGGCACGCTGCGGACGAAGCCCACCTCAAGCCGGCCGCGGGAGATAACGTCAATCATCGCCATTTCCTCGGCGACGCGCACGGGCCGGGGCCGGTTGGCGATGGGATTGCCCAGGATCAGCAGGCGGGCTTTTTTTGTCTCGCGCGCCAGGATGCCCATGATGATCGGCGCCGAGGGCACCATGCAGGTAACCGTCTGATGGTGCTCGTTGTTCATGATCTCGAGCCCCAGCTCGTCGGCCGCACCCCAGAGATCGAGGAACATGTGATAGAGATCGGCGCCTTTCGCCGGGTCGAAGATGCTGTTGGGCAGGTCGACCCGCACGGAGTCGTAGGTTTCCTCCGGCGGCAGGTGGGGATAAGCGTCCTCTGTAAAGAACCAGGTTCTCATGTCCCCTCTCCCCTATCCCGCAAATTCGGTCACGGCCGCAACAAACGCATCGGGCTGCTCAAGCTGCGGCAGATGTCCGGCTTCCGGAATAATCACAAGTTCCGAGCCCGAAATCATGCCGTTCAGCGCGCCGGCATAGTCAGGCGTCACCAGCCCGTCGCTTTCACCCCAGATCAACCGCGTCGGCATCGCCACCCGATGCAGGCGCTGGGGCAGCTTCGGGTTATGCATGTAGGGCGACCAGGTATAGAAGGCGAGCGCCGTCCGGTTCCCAGCCATGGCGACCCGCTGGTCATTGTCCAGGTTCGCCGGGTCGATCACGTTGGCGGGGTCATGCCAGATCAGTTCCTGTACTGCCTCGAAGGGCAGTCCGAAAATGTCTGGAATATCTCTGTCCTCCCGGCCGCCGGGCTTGATGCCGATGGAATCCACCAGGATCAGCTTGGCAAAGGCCGGATGACGCAAAACGGCAATCTCCATCGCAGTCCACCCGCCCATGGAGAAGCCCATCAGAACCGCATCGTCGAGGGCCAACTCGTCGATCAGGTCGAGATACAGGAACACCAGGTCCTGAAGACCGTCAAAGTCATCGGGAATCTTTGTGCCGCCAAAGCCGGGATGCACCGGGGCGATCACCTCAAAGGATTGGGCCAGGGTTTGGGCGAATGGCGCACCGGCCATCGGGCCCAGTCCGCCATGCAACATCAGAAGTGGCCGACCGGCGCCAAAGCGCGCAACCCGAATTTCGGCGCCCTTCAGTGAGATAGACGATTCTTCAGGTCCGTCCGCCATCCACTCCCCCGCATTCCAGTCGCGCCGCAGGACACTGCCCAAGACACCGACATGTCAACAGCACTGACACAGCCTAGCCAGTAACCTAATCTCAGCCTACCGGGAAGTGCCGGACAATTGGAGGGAATGCATGGCGGACATGGCTCAGGCGGCGGTATTGACGGAACCCCGCACCTTTGACTACCGGGAATACCCGCTGCCGGATATCGGTCCGGAGGACGGCCTGCTGCGCGTGGAGGCTGGCGGCCTCTGCGGCACCGACTATGAGCAATACTGCGGCCACCTGACCGGCACGCCCTGGGATGTGTGGCCGGTGATTCCCGGCCACGAAATCATGGGCTGGATCGACAAGGTGGGATCAGAAGCAGCGCGGCGATGGGGCATCAAGGAAGGCGACCGGGTGGTCGTGGAAGCCAATATCCCCTGTGGCCAGTGTTTCCAATGTCAAATCGGGCGGGTTTCCCTGTGTGAAGTGAATGACGTCTTTGGCCTGCGCATACCTGTAGACCAGGCGCCCCATCTGTGGGGGGGCTACGCCTCGCATATGTATCTGCCCTCGCGCAGCATCCTGCACCGGGCGCCTGCGTCTACACCGACGGACGTGCTGAGCCTGTTCAACCCTATGTCGAATGCGGTGCGCTGGGCACTGGAGCGGGGCCAGGTGAGCATTGGCCAAAGCCTCCTGATCGCCGGCCCCGGCCAGCGCGGCCTGCTCTCGGTTGTCTGTGCGCGGGCGGTGGGCGCATCGCTGATCGTGGTCACTGGTACGTCGGCGGACGCAGAACGGCTGAAGGTGGCGAAAAACCTGGGTGCGCACGAGGTCATCAATGTGGACGAAGAAGATCCCGTCGAACGGGTCGCCGCGCTGACCGGTGGCAGAGGCATGGATGTGGTGCTGGATGTGTCCGCCGGCTCTGTCGAGCCGATCGTCCAGGCGGTGGACATGGTGCGCGTGGGCGGGACCATCGTGCTCGCCGGCCTGAAACACGGCAAGACCGTGGACGGCCTGCAGCCGGATAAAATTGTCATCAAGGAATTGAATGTGGTGGGCGCGCTGTCTTCAGGATGGACCGCCTATGACACGGCGCTCTCTATCATCCAGGACAATGAAGAAGAATTGAAACAACTCTGCACCCATGCCTACCCGGTATCAGAGGCAGAGAAGGCCGTGCAGGTGCTGGGCAGGGAATTCATAGACGGCCATGAAGCCATCCACATTCACATCGAGAACCCAGTCGCATGATTGCATCCACAACACAGCGAATCAAGATTAGGATTACGCTTCAACCCTTTGAAATATCATATTTTATAGAGGAAAATGGTCAGAGCGGCGGGATTCGAACCCACGACCTCTTGCCCCCCAGGCAAGCGCGCTACCAGGCTGCGCCACGCTCCGACTTTTCTTAGAATTGCCCGAAGGCGGCGCACCATACAATCGGCTGCTGGCCCTGACAACTATCGCAACAACATAAAATAAAATCAGGGAAGCCGGCGGCGCAATTCAGCGCGGAGGGCTTCCAGATCGTCGAGCACATTGCGCAGGTCCTCGACCAGATCGCCGGTCGATTCAGGCGCATCTCCAGCACCCTTTGAAACGCCGGCGGCAGCACTGCTGCGCCCCGCCCCTTCCTTCAGAAGCCGTTGCACGCCGCGGATCGTATAGCCTTCCACATAGAGCCAGTGGCGGATACGGCGCAGCAGCTTGACATCATCCGGCTGATAATACCGGCGCCCTCCGCCCCGCTTCAGCGGATTGATCTGGGGAAACTTGGTCTCCCAGAAACGCAGTACGTGCTGGGGCACGTCGATCTCGTCGGAAACTTCGCTGATCGTCCGGAACGCATCGGCGGATTTCCCGGGCCCGGCCAGGTCAGCCGGTTGCCGGACCGGAACAGGTGACCGATCGGTGATCATTCAGACCCCGTTTGGCCAGACCCCATTTGGCGTATCATCATTCGGACTATTTCTTTTTGCCGTTGAGGCGGTTCTTGAGAATGTTCGACGCACGGAAGATCAGGACCCGGCGGGGAGAAATCGGCACCTCCTGCCCGGTCTTTGGATTGCGGCCGGTGCGTTCGCGCTTCTCGCGGATGATGAAACTGCCGAACGAAGATATCTTGACGCCTTCGCCCTCGGCCAGCGCACCGGAGATTTCATCCAGCACGGCTTCAACCATATCCGCAGATTCATTGCGGGACAGCCCGACCTCCTGATAGACGGCCTCTCCCAAATCTGCCCGGGTCAGGGTCTTCTGGCCTGCCATCGTCTCTCCTCTCACCAATGGTCATGCTATCGCCGGGCGGACCGAGATAGCAACCTTGACTCTTGGAATATTCTTGAGCGCTACCAGCGAATGACGCCGGCGCCCCAGGACAGACCACCGCCGATCGCTTCAATGAGAATCAACTCACCTTCCTTGATACGACCGTCAGCGACACCCGCTTCAAGCGCCAGCGGAATCGACGCCGCCGACGTATTGGCGTGGTCCTGCACGGTCAGGATCACCTTGTCCATCGGCACGCCCAGTTTTTTTGCCGTACCATCGATGATGCGTTTGTTGGCCTGATGCGGAACGAACCAGGCAATGTCGTTCGCTTCCATGCCGTTCGCCTCCAGGGCCTCGTGGACCACGTGGGAGAGCTTGTTGACCGCATGCTTGAACACTTCCGGCCCCAGCATCCGAACATGGCCGGTATCCTGGGTGGTGGACGGCCCGCCATCCACATAGAGCAAGTTATAATGCCGGCCATCTGAATGGAGGTGGGTCGAGAGGACGCCCCGCTGGTTGGCATCGCCATCAAGCGGTTCGCCGGCCAGAACCACGGCGCCTGCGCCGTCGCCAAACAGCACGCAGGTTCCCCGATCGTCCCAATCCAGCAGGCGCGTAAAGGTTTCCGCGCCGATGACAAGCGCGTTTTTTGCCTGTCCCAGGACGATCTGGTTGTTCGCGACGCTCAGCGCATAGACAAAGCCGGCGCAGACCGCCTGGACATCGAAGGCAGCGCCATGGGTGATGCCCAGCGCCGCCTGAACCTTGGTGGCCGTGGCCGGAAAGGTCGAATCAGGCGTGGTCGTCGCCAAAACGATCAGGTCGACGTCCTGAGCATCCATTCCCGCGCTGTCCAGGGCGGCAACAGCCGCATTCAGCGCCAGGTCAGACGTGGCCTCGTCATCCGCCGCCACATGGCGACGGTGGATTCCCGTCCGCTCAATGATCCATTCGTTGGAGGTGTCTATGCGTGCGGCCAGTTCGTCGTTGGTTACGACGCGCTCCGGAAGATAGGCGCCAATTCCGGCGACTTTCGCGCGATAGAACTGGGTCATGCGGAGATGACCTTCTGCGGTTCTATCTCCTGCATTGATGAGATTCGATCCGTCATCGCTTCCATAAAGCCATTGGTGACCATATCCACCGCCACGCCCACTGCCGTGGCGAAGCCGAGCGCATCACTGCCGCCATGGCTTTTGACCACAATTCCATTGAGACCCAAAAATACGGCGCCATTGTAGCGCCTGGGATCAACCCGGGCGCGCAGTTTCTTGAAAGCCCGCCGGGCCATCAGGTAACCGAGAATGGCAAAGGGTGAACTCTTGATGGTTTCGCGCAGGAATCCGTTAATCAGCCTGGCGGTCCCTTCCGCGGACTTGAGCGCTACGTTGCCACTGAACCCGTCGGCAACCACCACATCGACCGTACCCTTGGCGATATCGTCACCTTCGATAAATCCGTGATAGTTCATCGGGTGTTCGCGCAGGATCGCGCTCGCCAGGCGCAGTTCCTCGTGGCCCTTCATTTCTTCAGAGCCAACGTTGAGGAGGCCGACCGTCGGGCTCAACGAGCCCAGCACCGACTTGGCGAAGGCCTCACCCATGACCGAGAACTGAACCAGGTTTTGCGGCGTGCAGTCGATGTTGGCGCCCAGGTCGAGCATGACGCTCTCACCCTTCATCGTCGGAAAGAAGCCCGCCATGGCCGGACGGTCGAAGCCCGGCAGCATCTTCAGCACCATCCGGGACATGGCCATCAGGGCGCCGGTATTGCCGGCGGAGACCACACCCTGCGCCTCGCCGTCACGCACGGCGTCTATTGCCTTTCGCATGCTGGTGTTTTTACCAGTGCGCAAAGCCGCGGCGGGCTTGTCGTCGCCCGCAACCACGTCCGGGGTATGAACGATGGTGCTGGCCTTGCGCAGCCGCGCCAGGCGCTTCATCAACGGATTAATGCGAGATTCGTCCCCGAACAGGATGAACTGCGCTTGCGGAAAGCGTTTGCAGGCATGGTTGGCCCCACGCAGCACCGCTCGCGGGGCGAAGTCGCCCCCCATCGCATCGATCGCAATTCTAAGAGTGTTGGTCACCCTAAAGCCCGCTACCTTCGCCTGTTGGCTCTATGGTGCGCCGTCTTTCAGCGATTCGCTAGACCGTTTCCGCGTCGACAACTTCGCGGTCCCGGTAATATCCACAAGCGCCACAGACATGATGAGGCTGTTTCAGCTCGCCGCAATTCGGGCACTCACTATACGCAGCCGCTTTCAGCGAGTCGTGCGACCGCCGTTGGCCGCGTCTGGATCGGGAAATCTTGGATTTCGGAACTGCCATAATTCATGTCTCATGAATAAGGCCGGCACACGTGCGCCGACTCTTCGATTAACAATCGATGTAAGTAGCGAGTTTCCCCGGGGCCGGCAAGGATTTCCCAATCAAAAGCCGCCAGCCTGACGTTGCTATTTGTCGCGTTTCAACAGGTCTTGCAAGCCGGCAAAGGGATTTGGCGGGCCGGCATCCCCTGCGTCACCGGAAGCCAGCGATTCCGCTTCGAGCGCCGCCCCCGGGGCCCGCGGGTGCGGATCCAGCGACAGCGCCAACTGCTGAATCACAAAATCCACCAGATCAATCTCATCATTTTCCAGCAATTCCGGCCAACTGTCGTCACTCATGGGATCGTCGATCTCCGCCGCGGCGCGGGCTGGATCGGTGGTAAACAGCTGCCGAAATTCCTCAGCAATTTCGCCGTCGAAAGGCTCCAGGGTAACAACGCAGACCTGTTTGAGCTGCGCCCGAAGGCACCCTGCAATTTCGATCAGGTCCACTGCCTCCCGATGAATTTGCAGGTCTCCGGCCAGTGAAGATACTTCCGGCAGGTTGAGCCGTTCGGCAATGGCTGCCAGCTCGGAGGTCGGAATCGTCACGCTACGGGTCATTGGATCAACGGAGATGTCCGCAAGACGGATGCTGGTGGCCTTGGCAGACATCAGGCGCTATCCGGCGCGTCGCCATGAGGCAAGGCGCCATGAGGCAGGGCGCCAAACAGCGCGCCGGGCGCCTCGGCGCTTGTGACGGCGTCAAAGGGAAGCTCGGTGAGAAACATCGCGGCGTCCTGCACATAACTGGCCATCGTGGTGACCAGCGCGTCATCGACGGCAGCTTCTGCATAGACATTGCGCCGGAGGGACGCGCCCAGGGTATCGTCGGCTTCCTGCAACCCGGTCTCGACCGCGCCGGCGCGGCCAAAATAGTCCTGCGCCATGCGTTTGATGCGCTTACCCACCGCCAGGTCGCCAACGCCCATCTCTCTCAGATTCCGGTCAATGTCGGTGAACATGCGGTCAAACAGCGCCTGGGCAAGGCCGCCACCGGCTTTCCCCTCCGCAATCAGACGGCGGCACAGCAGATGCATATGAAGTCCAATCATCTCAAACCGGCCGTCCGCCGTGTCAGGGACCCCCAAATCAGCATAGAAGACAGGCTCGCGTGCCCGGGCCACCGTCAGGTCATACAGGTCCGCAGCAGATCCGGCATAGGGATCGCGTCTGAAGACGCCGGCAATTGATCGTATCACGCCCATAGGCGGCTCCAGCTTCTGCAATTTGGCGGGACCGGTTGTCAGGTTGACAGTCGAATGGGCGGGTGCAAAGTTCCCGCCGCCCGTCAGTATAGAGAATATAGGCGGCAGCAAAGCGACCGCCCACCGGCGGGCGGGTCTGCGGCAAAGCGCGCCCAGCCCGGATGCCAGTCTGGCCGGACGTCCACATACCGCGCCGATCTACTTGCAGGAAGTCACCATGGCCCTAACAGACGCCTCACGACGCAGCCTCCTCGCCACCGCCTTGATCGGCGCCCTGGCGCTTGGCGCGTGCACACCCAACATCGACAATCGCGGCAACCTGCCGGACAAGAAAAAGGTGTTGACCATCAAACCCGGCACGACGACCAGAGGCCAGGTTTTGCGAACGCTGGGATCACCGTCCACAGTGGCCGCAATGGACCGGAACACCTGGTACTACATTTCCAAGCGGGAAGAGCGCTGGGCGTTCCTGAACCCGTCGATCCGCCGCCAACAAGTGCTGGCGATCAAGTTCAACAAGGCCGGCGTGGTGCAAACCATGTCGCGCTACGGGCTGAAAGACGCGCGCACGATCAAGCTGGTGGCGCGGGAAACGCCGACGACTCGTGCCGAACCCGGCATGTTGCGGCAGCTCTACGAGACCTTCACCCGTGGCCCCGTCCGGCCCCGGCCTGGCGCGCAGCGGGGACTTGAACGGTAGCAGTACCGCCGCCAAATTCTGGCAGGACAGCAGATAAAAAAAAACGGCCCCGGAGCGATCCGGGGCCGTTTGTATTTGTGCTTGAACCTGTTGCTAGTGTGCGAGAACCGCGAGTAGCAACAGGGCAACAATGTTGGTGATTTTGATCATCGGGTTAACGGCCGGACCGGCAGTGTCCTTGTAGGGATCACCCACCGTATCGCCAGTGATCGCAGCGTGGTGGGCGTCGGAGCCCTTACCGCCATGATTACCGTCCTCGATGTATTTCTTCGCGTTGTCCCAGGCCCCGCCACCGGCGGTCATGGAAATCGCCACAAAGAGTCCGGTCACGATCACGCCGAGCAGCATGGCGCCCAGGGCTGACAGGGCGGCACCCTTGCCGCCAATGCCCCAAACCACAAAGAACAACACGATCGGGGACAGGATCGGCAGCATCGAGGGGATGATCATCTCCTTGATCGCCGACTTGGTCAGCATGTCCACGCACTTGCCATATTCCGGCTTGGCGGTGCCTTCCATGATGCCCGGGATTTCCTTGAACTGACGTCGGACCTCACGGACCACAGCGCCGGCCGCCCGGCCAACCGCCGTCATGCCCATGGCGCCGAACAGGAAGGGCAGCAACCCGCCCAGGATCAGCCCGACCACCACGTACGGATTCTCGAGGGAGAAGTTGACTTCAACGCCCTTGAACCAGGAGCCTTCGCCGCCCGCTGCAGCCGCCTGCTTCGTGAAGAACTTGATGTCCTGCACATAAGCAGCAAACAGCACCAGCGCGCCAAGACCGGCGGAACCAATGGCATACCCTTTGGTAACCGCCTTGGTGGTGTTGCCAACGGCGTCGAGCGCATCCGTGGTTTTGCGTACGTTCTCGTCCAACTCCGCCATTTCCGCGATGCCGCCGGCGTTATCCGTCACCGGGCCATAGGCGTCGAGCGCGACCACCATTCCGGCCAGCGCTAACATGGCTGTAACCGAAATCGCGATGCCCATAAGACCCGCGACCAGGTAGGTCGAGATGATGGCGGCCACAATAATCAGCGCCGGCAGCGCTGTCGCTTCCATCGACACCGCGAGACCCTGGATCACGTTGGTGCCGTGGCCTGTTTCGGACGCTTTCGCAATCGACCGCACCGGACGGTAGTCTGTGCCGGTGTAATATTCGGTCACCCAGACGATCAACGCCGTCACGACCAGGCCGATGACAGCACAGATAAACAGGTCAAGACCGGTGAAGGTCTGACCCTTGATCTCGCCGAAGCCCAAAAGCCAGGCGGTTACCGCCGCGATACCCGCAATCGACAGGATGGCGGAACCGAAGAAGCCTTTGTAGAGCGCGCCCATGATGTTGTTGGACGGTCCCAGGCGAACGAAATAGGTGCCAATGATCGAGGCGATGATGCAGACCCCACCAATCGCCAGCGGATAAAGCACGCCACCAGCGAAGCCGAAGATCAACGACAGCACCATGGTCGCGGCCATTGTCACCACGTAGGTCTCAAAAAGATCAGCCGCCATGCCGGCGCAGTCGCCAACATTGTCGCCTACGTTATCGGCGATCACAGCAGGGTTACGCGGATCATCCTCAGGGATGCCGGCTTCCACCTTGCCCACCAGATCGGCGCCCACGTCAGCGCCCTTGGTGAAGATGCCACCGCCCAGACGGGCGAAGATCGAAATCAGCGAAGCGCCAAAGCCAAGCGCCACCAGACCGTCAATCAGCGTGCGGGGTTCAGCCTTCACGCCCACGGTCAGGATCACGAAATAACCCGCGATAGCCAGAAGCGCCAGGCCGGCCACAAGCATGCCGGTAACGGCGCCGGCCCGGAAGGAGATCTTCAAGCCCTGGGCCAGCCCCTCCCGCGCGGCCTCGGTGGTGCGTACATTGGCTTTCACCGACACGTTCATGCCGATATAGCCAGCCGCCCCGGACAGCACTGCGCCAATCAGATAACCGACCGCCACCCAGATACCCAGGAGAGCGGCGATAATGACAGCTACGACGATGCCAACCACGCTGATTGTCAGATACTGGCGGTTCAGATAGGCCTTGGCGCCTTCCTGAATAGCGCCGGCAATTTCCTGCATGCGCTCGTTGCCGGCGGGTGCATTTGAGATGCTCCGGCTGGTGACAACACCGTAGATAACGGCGAGCACCGCGCAGATCAGCGCGAAATACGGAACGTATTCCATTGGTGATTTCCCCTTGAGGTGGTGTTCTTGTTTGTCCGGCCACGCCTCAGGTCAATTGCCGCGCCGGCTACGCCACAGTAGGACCTACAGCAGGCCCCGTGTCCCGATTGGGTTTCCCCGTGGGCGTTGGAAAAGTGGCGGAAAGATACGGAACCGCCCACCCCATCGCAACGCACCATAAACGTCAAATTGCCGCGGAACGCGGGATTCGTGTGACTTGGCGGGCCGCCACCATGTCTTTGAGCATGTCTTTGATCGCCAACATTTCGAATTGCAGCCCCATCCGGGAGACCCCCCAATGACCGCGCCTGAATACACCTGTTTCGAGATCGAGAAAGACGGCCCCATCGCCCACCTGCGCCTGACGCGGGACGATGTGCGCAACGCCATGGTCGCAGAATTCTGGTCGGAACTGCCTGCGGCTGTCCGGCATCTCGATGCCGCCGGCGACACCCGCGTGCTGGTCATATCTTCCACAGGCAAGCATTTCACATCGGGGATCGATCTCGCCCTGCTGGGCGGTGGTCTCTTTCCCGGCGAGGACCCAGAGCCCGGCCGGAAACGCGCCTATATCTACCAGCTGGTCCAGATGCTGCAGGACACATTCACAGCTCTGACCAAGGCCCGGTTTCCCGTGATCGCCGCCATCAACGGCGCCTGCCTGGGCGGCGGCATCGACTTTGTCACCGCCTGCGACCTGCGCTACTGCACCGCGGATGCCTACTTCTGCATTCAGGAGGCCAACGTGGGCATGGTCGCCGATGTGGGCACCTACCCGCGCATCAACCACCTGATCCCGGACGGCCTGCTGCGCGAGCTGGCATATACCGGCCGCGCCTGGCAGGCAGAAGAAGCCCGTGCCTCCGGCTTCGTCACCCGGGTCTTCGACGACCCTTCAGCGATGATGGCGGGCGTTATGGAAGTGGCCAGGTCAATCGCCGAAAAATCGCCGCTGACCGTCTGGGGCACCAAGGAGGTCCTCAACCACCATATCCACCAGCAGACCGACGCCACCCTGAAATGGATTGCTGCCTGGCAAAGCGGCATGCTGCAGGAGGGCGAGCTTGTGAACTCCATCCAGGCCATTCAGGAAAAACGCACGCCGGAATATGACGACCTGCTGCCAGCGCCAAAGGCGCTTGAAGGGTAAGATCTGGAGCCAAAGGGCAAGCGATTAGGCCAACAATGGAGGTCGATATGGCCAGGGTTTCGACCTCCGTACCAAGCGGTTGACCGAGCATTTTGGCCGAACGACCGACTGCCGGAATTGTGCCAGTCAACACAATCGCGAAGGATTTTCGCCGCCGCATTTTCTCCACCGTGTTTTGCGACTATAAGAACGACAATTACGCCTTATCTATTCTGGCCGCGTTACCGACATGAGATTGGGCGGCAAAGGCACTTCACCGGCGCAACAGGAAAAATGCATGGCCCTTCGGAATGCGTTACTCCGATTTGCCGCGGTGATGCTGTTTGCAACCGCAGCCACAGAAGCCTGGGCGCACGCGGTAACCCCTGGCGACAAGGGATATATCCAGGAGATTTTCGGCGTCCATATCGTGCCGTTTCTCTATCTCGGCGCGAAGCATATGGTGACCGGCGCCGACCACATCCTGTTCCTGTTCGCGGTGATCTTCTTCCTCTACCGGATGCAAGATATCGCCATCTACGTCAGCCTGTTCGCCATCGGTCATTCGACCACCATGATCGCCGGCGTGCTGCTCGATTTCGGCATGAATGCCTACATCATCGACGCGATCATTGGCTTCTCCATCGTCTACAAGGCGCTGGACAACCTCGGCGCCTACCAGCGCTGGTTCGGCTATCAGCCCAACACCAAGGCCGCGACGCTTATCTTTGGCTTCTTCCACGGCTTCGGGCTGGCCTCGAAACTCATTGATTACGAAATATCAGATGAAGGATTGCTGGCGAACCTGATCGCCTTCAACGTCGGGGTCGAAATCGGACAGCTTCTGGCGCTGGGCGCCTTGCTTGTCGCCATGGGATGGTGGCGTCGTACCGCCAGCTTCGCCCGCCACGCCTACTCCACAAATGTCATCATCATGACCGCCGGATTCGTTTTTGTCGGCATGCAGATGACCGGCTATTTTGTTGCCTGAGAAAGAGGATGTTGACGTATGAACAACGCCGCGCCCCCGCCGGATCATGATTTACCCACCACGTTTCAATTGATCCGCTCCACCCTAATCTCGATTGTGGCGGCAGCCGTCATTCTCGTGACCGTCGTGCTCCCCGCCGAATATGCCATCGATCCAACCGGGGCTGGCCGCATGCTGGGCCTGACAAATATGGGCGAGATCAAAAAACAGCTTGAGAAGGAAGCGAAAGAGCATTCAGAGGCGCCGCCCCGGCGTCCCGAGCGGCAAGGCTTCTTTGCCAGACTTGGCGGCCTGCTGATCGGCTCAGCGGCGGCCCAGACAGGGAAGACCGAGTTAAGGCAGGAAGCACAAGCCAAGGACAAGTCCGCCTGGACCGATGAGGTCACCTTCGCGCTCAAGCCCGGCCAGGGCATGGAAATCAAGCTGACCATGAAGAAGGCAGCGACGGTCACCTATAGCTGGACGGCAACAGGCGGCCGTATCAACTACGATCTCCACGCGCACGGGAAAGGCAAGACGACCCGATATCGCCGGGGGCGCGGCAAGCGCAGCGGGTCCGGGTCTTTCGCCGCCAGATTCGACGGCAATCACGGTTGGTTCTTCCGCAACCGCGACCGCAAGACGGTCCAAATCCTGATGAAGCTGAAAGGCGGATACACGGCCATTTTGCGCAGATGATCTGCCTTGGAATGCGCGCAAACCTACAGTCGGCTATCTCTAAGGACTGTCGTCATCTCCACTGGCCCTGGTCGGCTAAGTGCTCCTAGCCGACATTCAGAGAACCTCAACCCAGATTTGCAATATGGCGCTGACCGTTCACCGACCTACGGCCAGACCTGCACGTAGCCGAAGCCTTCCCGCTCGGAGGCGTCGCCGAAATTGGCGTCATACTCGCTCTTCAGTTTGACCAGGTGGTCGGACTTCATGAAGTCGTTGAAGACCTCTTCGTTGGCGAACTCGTAAACCGCTACATACTGGTATTTGTCATCGCCCATGATCTTCTTGTAGCGCTTGGCGCTGACGGCGCCGTTATATTGCAGCAGCATGGGCATGTGCTCGTGGTGATACCAATGCCCGAAGGCCTCTTGCTGCTCCGGTGTGATGGTGGCGCGAACCACGAATAATGCGACGGCCATGACGGCCTCCCTCTGAATGTTTGTTAGGTGCTTTTTCTTTAAAGCGCCGGAAGCGGAGTGTCAGCCGCCGCGCGCCATGGCAGAGTTTCTTTCGCCGCATGTGAAATTCAGAGAACTCGACCATGACAACGCAGAATGACGCCGCCCTCACCCGCCTCAAGGCGCTCGACTGGGGGGGAGTAGAAACCCAGATCGGCAATCAGGGCTTTGCCCTCACCGGCAAACTGTTGAGCGCCGCAGACTGCCGGGCGCTGACTGCCGCCTACGATGACGCCTCCCTCTTCCGCAGTCGCGTGGTGATGCATCACCACGGCTATGGCCAGGGCGAGTATCAGTATTTCACCTATCCCCTGCCGCCATTGGTGGCCGCGCTGCGCACCGCCGTCTACCCGCACCTCGCCGCCATCGCCAACCGCTGGATGGCGGCGCTCGGCAATGACCGGCGCTTCCCGAAAAGCCACGCCGGCTTCCTCAAGGACTGCCACGCCGGCGGCCAGCAACGGCCGACGCCCCTGGTGCTGCGTTACGGCGAAGGCGACTTCAACCACCTGCATCAGGATCTCTATGGCGACATTCACTTCCCGCTGCAGCTGGCAATCCTGCTGGACGCGCCCGGGCTGGATTTCGACGGCGGTGAGTTTACGCTGACCGAGCAACGCCCGCGCATGCAGTCACGGGTGGAGGTGGTGCCGCTCGAGCGCGGCCACGGCGTGATCTTTCCGGTGAACGAGCGTCCGGTGGAAGGCCGGCGCGGCGTCTATCGCGCCAAAATGCGCCACGGGGTCAGCCGGGTGCGCCGGGGCCATCGGCACACCCTGGGCATCATCTTTCACGACGCAGCCTAAGCGTCAGCAGAGTCAGCGATGCTGCCATCCCGGATTGGGCAAATCTACCTGTGAGCCGTCCGCATCCAGAACCGTGACGCCATCGCCCGCGACCACCTCACCGATGAGCTGTACCGGCGGGTCGTCCGGCCCCAGCCGCGCCTTGAGCGCATCGGCTGACCCAGCCGGCAAGGTGAACAGCAGTTCGTAGTCATCGCCGGCCGTGATCAGATCAACCATGGCCAGATCTGACTGCGCCGCCGCCGGTGATACGGGAATTTGCCCGAGCCCGATCTGCGCCCCAACCGCGGATGCCGAACAGATATGCCCCAGGTCCGCCACAAGGCCGTCCGAAACGTCGATGACGGCGGTCGCCAGTCCGCGGAGCGCCAGGCCCAGTGACAACCGCGGGCTGGGCAGCTGGTATCGCTCCACCAGATAGTCCCGGCCCGGTACCTCGTCACCGCCACTGCCAACGGCATGACCATCACCACTGCCATTACCGGCCTTCAGCGTTCGCAGGCCCAGGCCCGCGTCGCCGATCATACCGCTCACCAGCACCAGGTCGCCTGGCTGGGCGCCACTGCGCTGCAGCGCCGCCCCGGCTGGTGTCTGGCCAATTGCGGTCACCGCGAGCGTCAGCGGTCCGGGGGTGGACACCGTATCGCCCCCCCACAGGTGAATGCCGAATTCCGCCTGATCCGCCGCCAGCCCGGCTGCAGCCGCCGCAATCCACGCCTCGTCCGTGTCATCGGCGAGCGACAGCGACAGCAGGTAGCCAAGCGGCTCAGAACCCATGGCCGCGAGATCGGACAGATTTACCCGCAGCGCCTTTTGCGCCACCCGGCCGGGTGGGTCGTCGGGGAGAAAATGCACGCCCGCCACCAGGGTATCCTGGGTCATCACGAGGTCCTGCCCGGGCGAGGGCTGGAAAACGGCCGCGTCATCCCGCAGGCCAAGTGCTTCGGAAGCGCCCGCGGCAAGAGGCCGAAAATAACTGTCGATCAGGGCAAATTCACCGGCACCGGTACCGGGGCCTTCACCAGCAGAAGCGCCGCCTGGCTTGGTCATTGCTCCGGTGCGGCGGCATCGGCGGCCGCCGAGCCGTCTTTCATTGTGCGGGCGATGCGATCGAGGATACCGTTGACGAAGCCGGGCTCGCGGTCCTGAAAGAAAGCATGGGCCACATCCACATATTCACTGATCGACACTTTCGACGGAATGTCTTCACGCTCGACCAGTTCAAAGGCGCCGGCCCGCAGGATGGAACGCAGCACCGGATCGAGCCGCTCCACGGTCCATTTGTCCGTCATGGCCCCGCGCAGCACGTCGTCGATATCATTGCGGCGCGCCGTTACGCCCCGGACGATGGCCAGGAAAAGCGTCCGATCCGTACCGCCAGGCACCGTTTCGTCGGCCGCCCGGCCGCCGCTTTCCAGGCGATAGCGCACAAACTCGTCAAGCACGCCCTCCGCGGTGGCGCCTTCAGTTACCGCCAGTTGGTACAGCGCCTGCACAGCGGCCACGCGCGCAGCGCTGCGGCGGGGCGCATTTTTCTTCCGGCGGTTCGAAGACGTTGATGGTGACGGCGACGATGACGATGGGGACTGGCCGGCCATAGGCGCTCACGAACCCGTAAAGCGGCGCTTGATCTCGACCATCCTCAGGCACGCCTCTGCGGCGTCCTTACCTTTGTTCTTCTGCTTGGGGTCGGCGCGCACAACCGCCTGTTCGCGGTTCTCCGTGGTCAGAATGCCATAGCCGATCGGCGCCTGCTTGTGCAGGGCCAGCTCCTGCAGGCCCCGGGCGCTCTCACCGCAAACATAATCATAGTGGCTGGTCTCGCCGCGGATCACGCAGCCAAGCGCGATAAAGCCATCATAGTTGGCCAGCGCCCAGTTGATCGTCGCCGGGATCTCGAAAGCGCCCGGAACCTCGATCTCTTCCCAGGTTGCGCCCGCGGCCTCCAGGGTCGTCACCGCCCCTTCCACCAGCATGTTGGCGATGTCGTCATAGAACCGCGCCTGAACGATCAGGATATGCGGTTTGCGGTCGCTCATGACTTCTCCCCGGGTGTTTCCACATTTATCGGACGGCGGCCTACCAGCCGCAGGCCATAGCCTTCGATGCCGACGATCGTGCGGTTGCTGTTGGTCAGCAGCTCCATGTCGCGGACGCCCAGGTCGAGCAGAATCTGCGCGCCAACGCCATAGTCGCGCAGCGCCGGCGAATGATCGGTTTCTTCAGACGGCAATGGTGGTGTGGCCTCCCGGTCTGCGCGTTCATGAACGTCGTCAGACAGCGACTTGGCCCAGGGTTCCCGGATCAGCACGATCACCCCGCGGCCTTCCTCACCGATGATCTCCAGGCTGCGCTGCAACTCGCCCACATGATCGTCTTTCTTGTCCCCCATCAGATCGCGGAAGACGTTCAGGCGGTGCATGCGCACCAGCACCGGCTTGTCCGGCCGGATATCACCCTTCACCAGCGCCAGATGCTCGGCATAGGCGGCGCGGTTCACGTAGACATAGGTCTTGAACTCACCGCCGAAACGGCTGTCAAACTCGGCCACGCCGATACGCTCGACAATACGGTCGTTGCGCCGGCGATAGGCGATCAAGTCGGCGATGCTCGCGATCTTGAGATTGTGGTGCTGGGCGAAGGGGATCAGATCCGGCAGCCGCGCCATGCCGCCGTCGTCCTTGAGAATTTCGCAGATCACCCCAGACGGATTGAGCCCGGCAAGGCGCGCGATATCCACCGCCGCCTCCGTATGACCGGCGCGCACCAGCACGCCGCCTTCCCGCGCCATCAGCGGGAACACATGGCCCGGCGAGACGATGTCCGGCTGGCCCTTTTCCGGATCAATGGCCACGGCAATGGTGTGGGCCCGGTCCGCGGCGGAAATCCCCGTGGTCACACCCTCCCGCGCCTCGATCGAGACCGTGAAGGCAGTGCTGTGCCGGTCCTGGTTCACCGGCCGCATCAGCTCAAGACCCAGATCCTCGGTCCGCTGTCGGGTCATCGACAGACAGATCAGCCCACGGCCATGGGTGGCCATGAAGTTGATCACGTCCGGCGTCGCCATCTGACCGGGGATCACCAGGTCGCCCTCGTTCTCCCGGTCTTCGTCGTCCACCAGGATGAACATCCGCCCATTGCGCGCCTCCTCGACGATTTCGTCGATGGATGAGAGATAGGCAAGGTCATCCTCACGGCGTTCGTCGGAGGACGGGGTCACGGTCGAAAATTGTTTGATTTCAGCCACGGCTTAGCTCCGTGTTTCAAGCATACGCAGAACGTAGCGCGCGATGAGGTCCACTTCCAGATTCACCTTGTCACCGGGGTTAAGGCCGCCCAGCGTAGTTTCGTCCTGGGTATGGCCAATGATGTTAACATCGAAGCGGTCTGCCCCGACGCCGTTGACTGTCAGCGAGACGCCATCAAGCGCCACGGAGCCCTTGGAAGCAACAAATCCGGCAAGGTCCGCAGGCAAAGAGAAGGCGAAGCGGATGCTGCCGCCTTCCTCTACGCGGCTCAGCACATCGATCACCGCATCCACGTGGCCGGTGACCATGTGGCCGCCCAGTTCCTGCCCGGCCGCCAGGGCCCGCTCCAGATTAATGGCCGTGCCCTCGCGCCATGCGCCCAGGGTTGTGCAATCCAGCGTCTCCTGGGACGCCTCTACATCGAACCAGCCGTCACCTTTGTCCACGACCGTCAGGCACGGGCCGGAGCAGGCGATGGACGCGCCCAGTTCCGCTGCCGCCATGTCGAAGGCAGTCTCAATCCGAAAGCCAGTGTCGGCCGTGTCGGTTCCCGGCCTCACAGTCGCCACCCGGCCAACGTCTGTCACGATTCCTGTAAACATGCCCCTGTCTACGCCGCTTTCCCGTAGATTTCGAGGATATCCTCACCTACAGGCCGGACATCCTGGCGCAGGAAGCCCGGCGCCTGGTCGAGGGACGCGATGCCGAGCGCATCAGCCACCGACCGGCCGTCACCACCGATCATTTTTGCGGCGCGGAACCACCAGATGTGGTCGACCACACCGGCGCTCAGGGCGCTCGCCGCCAGGGTGGCGCCTGCCTCGATCAGCACCCGTGTGACTCCCTGGCTTGCAAGGATGTCCAGGGCAGCGCCAATCTCGGGACGGCCATCCGCTGCCGGCACTTCCAGAACGGTAATTCCGTCAATCTCCCTGCCTTGACCTTCCGGCACCACCAGCCATACCGGGCCGGCGGCAACGGTGACGCGCAGGCGGCTCCCGGCATCCAGGTCCGCGACGCTCGCCAGCACCACCCGCACCGGCGGCATTTGCGGCAGGCCTGGCAGGCGCACCGTCAGTTCCGGATCATCGGCGCGCACGGTGCCGCTGCCGGTCAGCACCGCGTCATGGGCCGCCCGCAGACGGTGGACCTGGGCGCGGGCCGCGTCGCCGGTAATCCATTTGCTCTGCCCGGTTGCCGTAGCGATCTGGCCGTCCAGGGTTGTCGCGACCTTCAGGGTCACCAGAGGCCGGCCGCCTTCCTTGACGCGCATGAAGCCGGCATTCAGTTGCCGCGCTTCCTCCGCGCATACCTCGGCGGTCACGTCGATGCCCGCTTCCGTCAGTGCGGCGATACCGCGGCCACTCACCCGAGTATCCGGGTCGCGGCATGCCACGACAGCACGGGTGACGCCGGCGTCGATCAGCGCCTGGGCGCAGGGCGGCGTCTTGCCGTGATGACTGCAGGGTTCAAGCGAGACATAGGCTGTGGCGCCCTCCGCGGCCGCGCCGGCGCGGGCCAACGCTTCCGTTTCCGCATGGGGCCGTCCGCCCGGCTGGGTCCAGCCGCGCCCGACCACCGTTGCGTCTTTCACGAGAACACAACCAACCGCGGGATTGGGGGCGACAGCGCCAAGGCCGCGCCGGGCCAGCGCCAGGGCCACCTGCATCCAGCGATGATCTTCCGGATTATTCGGCGGCGGCTTCGTCACTCTCCAAGCCGCCAAGGCTGCCCAGGAACATCTCGAAGTCCCGGGCCTCACGGAAATTCTTGTAGACCGACGCGAAGCGCACATAGGCCACCTGGTCGAGGCCGGCCAAAGCTTCCATCACCAGCTCGCCGATATGGTCGGACGGGATATCCGTTTCGCCCGAACTCTCCAGCCGTCTGGTGATGGAATTGACGATCCGCTCCACCCGCTCCTCATTGATCGGCCGCTTGCGGCAGGCAATGGAGATGGAACGGAAAAGCTTGTCCCTGTCAAAGGGCACGCGCCGTCCGTCTTTCTTGACCACCACAAGGTCGCGCAGCTGTACCCGCTCGAAAGTGGTAAACCGCGAACCACAGGCAGGACAGAAGCGACGGCGGCGGATGGCAGAGGCATCCTCCGTCGGCCGCGAGTCTTTTACCTGAGTATCTTCATTGCCACAGAAGGGACAGCGCATGGCTCCCCTCCTTTGTTCCTAGAGGTCCTGATAAATCGGGAAACGGGCGCAGAGTTCCGCCACCTGTTCCCGTGCGGCGCGTTCCGCCGCAGAATTGTCGTCTGGATTGGCCGAAAGCCCGTCGAGCACGTCACCGATCAACTCGCCGACCTGGCGAAATTCTTCGGTGCCAAAGCCCCGGGTTGTCGCCGCCGGCGTGCCAAGACGCACGCCTGAAGTGACAGTTGGCTTCTCCGGGTCGTAGGGAATCGCGTTTTTGTTGCAGGTCATGCCGGCAGCTTCGAGCGATATCTCGGCGATCTTGCCGGTCACACCTTTGGGCCGCAGGTCCACGAGCATGAGATGGGTGTCGGTGCCGCCGGAGACGATGTCCAGCCCGCGCTTCATCAGCGTTTCCGCAAGCATGTGCGCGTTGTCGACGATCTGCTGGGCGTAGAGTTTGAAATCCGGCCTCAACGCTTCGCCAAGGGCGGCAGCCTTGCCGGCGATGGCATGCATCAAGGGGCCGCCCTGGGAGCCCGGGAAGACTGCAGAGTTGAGCTTCTTGGCGATGTCCGGATCGTTCGACAGGATCATGCCGCCACGACCGCCCCGCAGGGTCTTGTGGGTTGTCGTGGTCACCACATGAGCGTGGGGGATCGGGCTGGGATGCACGCCGCCGGCGACCAGGCCCGCGAAATGCGCCATGTCCACCATCAGGTAGGCGCCTACGGAATCTGCAATCTTGCGGAAGCGGACGAAATCAATCACCCGCGGATAGGCAGAGCCACCGGCGATGAGGACAGTCGGCTGGGCTTCCTTTGCCATCTCCGCCACTTCGTCATAGTCGATCTGGCCGTCCTGGCGGCGGACGCCATACTGCACAGCGTTGAACCATTTGCCGGAGACATTGGGCGCGGCGCCGTGGGTCAGATGACCGCCGGCTGCCAGCGACAAACCCATGATCGTCGCATTGGGTTCAGTCAGCGCCAGCAAAACTGCCATATTTGCCTGGGCGCCGGAGTGCGGCTGGACGTTGACATATTCGCAGCCGAACAGCTCCTTGGCACGGTCAATCGCAAGATTTTCGACGATGTCGACATACTCGCAGCCACCATAGTAGCGGCGGCCCGGCAGCCCCTCGGCATATTTATTGGTCAGCACAGATCCCTGCGCTTCCAACACAGCGCGCGAAACGATGTTCTCGGATGCGATCAGTTCGATCTGGTCCTGCTGACGGCTGAATTCGTTGCGAATGGCCTTGTTCAGGTCGGCGTCGGCCGTGGCCAGGGTGTCGGCGAAAAAGCCCGCCGGCAAGTGCGGCGGCGCGTCTGCATTATCGTTTTTCTGGGCGACGGACATGTCGCTTCGTGACTCCTGTTTGCTTTGATGATCCATGGCGCTAGCCCAGTTTTTCAACGCGGCGCCCATGGCGGCCGCCTTCGAACGGTGTTTCAAGAAAGATGCGGAGGCAGTCCCGGGCGGTTTCCACGCCAATCAGCCGGCCGCCCAAAACGAGCACGTTGGCGTCGTTGTGCTGCCGGGAAAGGCGTGCAGAAAGGCCATCGTGGCACAGGGCTGCGCGCACTCCCGCGTGGCGGTTCGCCGCAATGCTCATGCCGATGCCGCTGCCGCAGACCAGCACGCCGCGGGGCGCGGCGCCATCAGCGATGGCCTCTGCAAGGGCGCGTCCGAAATCAGGGTAATCCACGCTGTCGTCGGTATCGGGGCCCATATCATCGACTGAATAGCCTAACGCCTCTAGATCCGATCGCAGGGCCTCCTTAAGCGCAAATCCGCCATGATCCGATGCAATCGCCACCGTCTTGTCACTGCCGGAAGGGGTCACGCTGTCGCTCCAGACGGCCTGTCCAATGGGTCTGATCCCCAATTGGGCTCAGGGACCACCTGACACAAGATATCGGCGTTCGCGCCGAATGTACTACCAGTTTTCGTATACATCGGCAGTTAAGGAGACGCAAGCGGCGGCTGGGTGCCGGTCCTGCCACCTCCTGGACGGTCGACAATTCAGCGATGTGAAGTCTTTCAAAAGGGAGGACTGCAGACTACGCGCTTGTTAACTTTTTAAGATGTTAAGGAATTCAAGAATTGGGTAGTCAAGATTGTATATTTACATGGCGCTTCAATTGACTTGTTATGTTGAATATGGCATTGCTGGCCAGTCGCCAGTCTAGAACTGGGAAGAAACACAGTTGCCTGCAGCGACAGGCAACCCGCTACAAAAAAGGGTACTTGGGGATGAGTAACGAGTCAGCATCGGCTATGGCCGAGGAAGAGGTGCTGCGGATGACGACGGAGGTTGTCTCCGCCTATGTGGGCAATAATTCGCTGCCCGCCTCGCAGATACCGGACATTATCAAAACGGTCCACGGTTCGATCGCATCACTGAACCAGGCGATCGAAGTGAAGGAAGCACAGAAACCTGCGGTGTCGATACGCAGTTCAATCAAGCCGGACTACATCGTCTGTCTTGAGGATGGCAAGAAGTTGAAAATGCTGAAACGCCACCTGCGCACCACCTATGACCTGACCCCGGACGAATACAGGGCCAAGTGGGGCTTGCCGGCCGACTATCCAATGGTCGCCCCCAACTACGCCAAGCAGCGTTCGGAATTTGCAAAGAAAATTGGCCTCGGCCGCCGCAGCGGCAGCTAAACTGTCCCGTCACGGCCCAATCCGAAGCCGGACAGAAAGCCAGACATGAAAAAGCCCGGGCCAAACGGCCCGGGCTTTCTCGTTCTTAAGAGCTGGCTTAAGAGCAGGCTCGACTACTTGGCGTAGTCGTACTTGCCGTTGCTCCAGACGTACCAGACATAACCAGGCGCGGTCACGTCGCCCTTCTTGTCAAAGCCGATTTTGCCGAGCACCGTGTTGAACTGCATGGTGCGCAGCTTCTTCACAACCGGGGCCAGCTTGAACGACTTGGCAGCAGTCGCCGCCTGCGCCCATGCCTGGATCGCACCGTATGTGTAGAGCGTGTAGCCTTCCGGATTGTAATTCTGCGCCATGAACTTGGCCACGACCGGGGCCGCAACCGGATTCTTGCGCGGATCCGGGCTGAAGGTCATCAGAACGCCTTCACCAGCCTTGCCGGAGATTTTCCAGAACTCGTCGGTGACCAATGCGTCGCCCGAGATGAGTTGCGGCTTGTAGCCCATGCCGTGCGCCTGATTGATCATCAGCGCGCCTTCGGTGTGGTAACCGCCCAGATAGACGACCTGAATACCAGCCGCCTTCATCTTCGACATCAGCGCCTTGTAGTCCTTTTCGCCTGCCGTATAGGCCTCGACCATGGCCGGCTTGCCGCCCGCCTTCTTGTAGTTGGCGAGCGTGGCTTCCATCAGGCCTTTACCGTAGGCCGTCTTGTCGTGCAGGAAGGCGACCTTCTTACCGGCGTAGTTCTTCACCAGATAGTTGCCTGCAACAACGCCCTGTTGGTCATCACGACCGCAGACACGGAAGACATTCGGGCCGCCTTCGTCGGTCAGCTTCGGATTGGTCGATGCTGGCGAAATCTGCAGGATCCGACCGGCGGTGTAGACTTTGGAGGCCGGAATGGAGGAACCGGAGCAGAAGTGCCCGCCCACGAAAACGACGCCCTGGCTGACCAGCTTCTTGGCCACAGCCACAGCCTGTTTCGGGTCGCAAGCGTCGTCGCCCACGATCAGACGGACTTTCTGGCCGTTGACGCCGCCGGCGGCATTGAGATCCTTGACGGCCTGCTGGGCGCCACGGCGCATTTGCTCACCGAAGGACGCATACTGGCCGGTCATCGGACCTACGGTCGCGATGACAACTTCGGCCTTCGCCGCGCCCGAGACCAGGGCGACAGCCGCCGCGGCCATAAGGGTGGTTTTGAGATGTTTCATACTTTCGTTTCTCCCAAGGTTTGGAAACGGCCCCATCGACGATCCTTCGTCCCAGGGGCAATCATCAAACCGCGTCTCAACTGCTGTCGGACACGGTTTGGGCGGATGGTATCACGTCAGGCTTTTGGATCAATCGGTTCCTGACTTGCGGCGATAGCTGAACGGGCCCACGCGCTCGTACATCCAGGGGTATTGGGACACCATGCGCCCCGCCCGCGTTGCCAGCCAGGATAGCGTTCCGACCGTCAGCAAGAAGGCTGTATCAAGCAGATAACCGGAAACCACCGTTGCGTCGCCGCTGAACAGGCCCCAGATCAGGAACCGGTCTACCGCGCCCAGTAACAGACAATAGAGCCAGACCTGCCAGACCGGCTTCCACGTGCGCGCCAGGCCCTGTCCGGTGGCAAAGGCGCCAAAGCCAACAAGCAGGACAGTGACGATCAGCGAGACCCATAGGTTCGGCACGGCCAGAAGATCGAGCATGATCAGTGCCCCCCTTCCAGATAAGCGGCGCGTACTTCCGGGTTGGCCAGCAGTTCCTGGCCGGTGCCGGACATCAGGATGTTACCCGTGGCCATGACATAACCCCGGTGCGCCAGCCTGAGCGCGTGATAGGCATTTTGCTCCACCAGAAAAATGGTCATGCCTTCCTGGTTGATCTGCCGGATGACGTCAAAGATCTGCTTCACCACCATGGGCGCCAGTCCCAATGAGGGCTCGTCCAGCAGCAACAGGCGCGGTCGGCACATCAACGCGCGGGCGATCGCCAGCATCTGCTGCTCGCCCCCGGAAAGCGTGCCGCCCCGCTGGTCCGCCCGCTCGCGTAGCCGCGGAAACAGCTCGAACATGCGCTCAAGGTCTTCGTCGAAGTTGGCCGGGTCGCCCGTAGTCGCGCCCAGCATCAGGTTTTCGCGCACGGTCATCCGGGGAAATATCCGCCGGCCTTCCGGCGACTGGGCAACCCCCAGCCGGATGATCTCGTGCGTGGCCATGCGCGTGATGTCCTCGCCGTCGAGCACGATTTTTCCTGTCGCTGCCCGGGGATTCCCACAAATGGTCATCAGCGTTGTCGACTTGCCGGCGCCGTTGGCGCCAATCAACGTGACGATCTCGCCATGATTGACGTCGATGTCGATGCCACGCAGCGCCTGGATGCGCCCATAGAAGGTTTCGACGCCGCGAAGCTCCAGCATGGTGGCGCTGGTCCCGCTCATGCCTGCGTCTCCGGCCCGTCGTCAGCTCCGTCGCCAGCCAAATCCTGCTTGACGATGTCAGGCAGTTCTTCGTCCTCATCCTCGCCCAGATAGGCGCGGATCACGGCGGGATCGTTCCGCACCGCCTCCGGTTCGCCGTCGGAGATCTTGCGGCCATAGTCGAGCACGACGATGTGGTCGGAAATCTGCATCACCACGTTCATGTCATGCTCGATCAGCAGCACGCCGATCTTGTGTTCGTTTCGCAGGAACAGCAGCAACTTATTAAGGTCCGCCGTCTCGCGTGGATTAAGACCGGCGGCTGGTTCGTCCAGACAGAGCAGCTTGGGTTCAATGCACATGGCGCGCACGATTTCGAGTTGCCGCTGATCGCCATAGGACAGGTTTTCCGCGGCGTCATCGGCGCGGTCCACAAGATTGATCTGCTCAAGCCAGTAGCGCGCAATCTCGACCGCTTCCGCCTCTTTCCCCTGATAGCCGAAACCAAACAGGCCGCGCACCGAATAGCCGGACGCGCGCATCAGCTTGTTGTGCTGGGCGACAATCAGGTTTTCCAGAACCGTCATCTTCGGGAACAGGCGAATATTCTGGAAGGTTCGCGCCACCTTGGCGGTCTTGGCGATGACAAAGCCTTCCATCTGCTCAAGCAGAAACTCACGGCCGTCCCAGGTAAGCGCCAGCCGGCCGACACTGGGTTTGTAGAAGCCGGTCAGGCAGTTGAAGACTGTTGTCTTGCCGGCACCGTTGGGCCCGATGATCGCCGTAATTTCCTTATCGGTTGCTGCAAAGGACACATCGTCGATCGCCACAAGACCGCCGAACCGCATGGTCAGATGTTCCACGGAAAGCAGGGGCTGCGTCATGGGCTGCGTCATGGGCGACGTCATGGGCGGCGGTCCCCTGTCGCCAGATCGTCGCCGCTCTGTGCGTCGGTGGTGGGCGCATCGCCCTCCCGGGTCTTGATCCGCTCGCGACGGATTCCACGCGCAGGTGGATCCTTCAGACGAATTGTCGGCTCCCGGCGCGCCAGTAGTCCTGAGGGGCGCCACAGCATGATCAACACCATGGCCGCGCCAAAGAACAGCATGCGGAAATCCTGCAGTTCGCGGAATAACTCCGGCATGCCAATCAGCAGGAAGGAGGCGACCACCACGCCGATCTGGCTGCCGAAACCGCCCAACACCACAATTGCCAGAATCACGGCGGACTCGATGAAGGTGAAGCTTTCCGGACTGACAAAGGTTTGGCGCGTGGCGAAAAAGCTGCCGGCGAAACCGCCGAACATCGCGCCGAGCGCAAAGGCGGTCAGCTTGGTATTGGTCGGGTTAATGCCCAATGACCGGCTGGCGATTTCGTCTTCGCGCAGGGCTTCCCAAGCCCGCCCGACCGGCAACTTGCGGATTCGCAGGGTGAACCAGTTGGTCAACAACGCCATCACCAGGATGACGTAATAGAGCAGGATCGTATTGTCATACTGGTCGAACTCCCGCCCGATCCAGGTATGGAATTCGGTGGTGTTCTCCAGCGTGTCATTGTCCATTACAGGCTGGGTGGAATAGCCGAGAATGCCAGGCGGCGGGATTTTCGATATCCCGTCCGGACCGCGCGTCAGGCTGTAGAAATTGAGCAGGGTGACACGGATCATCTCGCCGAAGCCGAGGGTGACGATCGCGAGATAGTCCCCTCGCAGCCGCAATACCGGGAAACCCAGAATGATGCCGGCCAGCGCCGCCATCATTCCCGCAAATGGCAGAGCGAGCCAGAAACTCACCCCTTCCTTAATACCCATCATCTGCAGGACAGGCGAATCAGGCGAGGCCAGCAACGCGAAGGAGTAGGCGCCCACGGCATAGAAGGCCACGTAGCCGAGATCGAGGAGGCCGGCGAGGCCGACCACAATATTCAGACCCCAACCGAGCATGACATAGGTCAGCACCAGAACCGCGATATCGAGGGTGCTGAGATTCATGAACGGCAGGAAAGGCAGCACGACCGCGACCACCAACAGCCCCGCGCCAATCCAGGCGGTGTAACGCTGTGCGCCAGCAGCGACCTTGTCCATGAAATCGGCGGCGTCATCGTCAAATTTTTCAGATGCTTCAACCGATTTAGCAGAACGCTCACGTGCCGCGCGGGTGACGCCAACCGCGGCGAACATCGCGGCTATTCCCGCCACCAGCCACTGCACGACGCTGCTGTTAAATGGCAGGATCGGACGCAGGGTTTCGCTGAGCGTGCCGCCAAACAGCCAGTCGCTGATCAGCGCCAGCAACAATATTCCCGCGATCGGCGTTGCTGTTACGGCAACCGGAAACGGAACCCCTTCACGCAATCCGATCAGCCAACCACGACCGACCACAGCGATAACAACCGCGGCCAGTACGTCCCAGAAACGGGTGACCACGTCGAACCCGCCCGGCACATCCTTCACATGGAAGCCCACCAGCGTGATCGACAGGGCCGCCACGATCAGCGCCGTGGCAGCCAGTTCGATGAAGATCTTTGCCGGTTCGAGGGGGCGGCGGATTGCGGCGTCGCTCATCGCCTAGACCTTCTCGATATCCGGTTTGCCCAGGATGCCGGTGGGCCGGAAGATCAGCACCAGCACGAGCAAGGTGAAGGTCGCGACGTCTTTGTATTCCTGGTTGAAATAGGCGCCAAAGAAGGTCTCAACCAGGCCGATGATCATGCCGCCCAGCATGGCGCCAGGCATGGAGCCGATGCCGCCCAGCACCGCCGCCGTGAAGGCTTTCACGCCAATCAGGAAGCCAACAAAGAAATCCGTGGTCGAAACATGCATCATGAACATGAGGCTTGCGACGGCAGCCAGGGCCGCGCCCATGACGAAGGTCATGGAGATCGTCTTGTCCACGTTGATGCCGAGGAGCGCGGCCATGGACCGGTCCTGTTCACAGGCGCGCTGGGACCGGCCAAGGGCCGTGCGCGAAATGATCTGCGAAAACACCACCATGACCACAACAGTGAGGATGATGATCAGCAACTGCAGGTTTGAGATCGTCACCAGATAGGGCTGGCCGGCGGCGTTGAGCGTGTTGATCAGGTCATATTTGACCCTGAGGATGTCATCCTTGCCCTCAAGGATGCCGGTCAGGGGCTTGTTGCGCGCGCCCTGCAGCAGCTGCACGTAGTTCTGCAGGAAGATCGACATGCCGATCGCCGTGATCAGCGCCGCGAGGCGCGGCGAGCCCCGAAGTGGCCGGTAGGCGACCCGTTCCAGGGTCCAGCCATAAACCGAGGTGAGCAAAACCGACATCAGCAGCACGATCAGCACCGCCAGCGGGAAAAACGTGATCGTGCCGATGATCAGCATGAAGAAGATCACGGTCAGAAAGGTGCCGATCATGAAAATTTCACCGTGGGCGAAATTGATCATGCCGATGATCCCGTAGACCATCGTATAGCCGATCGCGATCAGGCCGTAGATCGAGCCGAGCGTGACGCCGTTGATCAACTGATCAACAAAATAGGCGAATTGAAATTCCATCCCTGCCCTGGTTGCTTTTTGTGGGCCCGGACCTCGGTTGATTTTGCGGGTCCGTTGGAGCGGGCCGTGGATGACACATGTGGAAGGGTCCGACAACCGTTTTGTGTCCGTTGCGCGCCACCACGCCGTATCTCTGGACGCAACCACCCGCCTCTGTAATCATGGCCGTATTCAATATCTGCGATCCGGTCTGCGATCTGGCGTTGCGCTGGGCAAACCTGCGGCGAATCGGAACTTGCTGCCGCGAGGGCCCAAGATTTAGTTTGCCGGTAGATATTTTAGACTTAAAGCAATATCGCCCGACGCCCGCCGGGACAGGCAAAGGGGTCGTGCTGACGGACCTAGATGAAGGAGCCGAGCCATGAATGAAATGGTGCTGCCGAAGAAAGTCGACACCGTTGCCGCCAACAAATACGGCGCCTTCGACTGGGAAGATCCGCTGCTGCTGGAGAGCCAGCTGACCGAAGACGAGCGGATGGTCCGCGACGCCGCCCGCGCCTACAGCCAGGACAAGTTGCAGCCGCGGGTGCTTGACGGATTCCGCAACGAAAATTTCGACCGCGAGATCATGAACGAGTTTGGCGAACTTGGCCTGCTTGGCTCAACCTTGCCGGAGAAATACGGCTGCGCCGGATCCAGCTATGTGGTCTACGGCCTGGTCGCCCGCGAAGTGGAGCGGGTCGACAGTGGCTACCGCTCGGCGATGAGTGTGCAGAGCTCGCTGGTCATGCATCCGATCTACGCCTACGGCACCGAAGAGCAGCGCATGAAATACCTGCCGAAGCTCGCCACCGGCGAGTGGGTCGGCTGCTTCGGCCTGACGGAGCCGGATCACGGCTCCGATCCTGGCTCCATGAAGACCCGCGCCAAGTCGGTCGATGGCGGCTTCCGCGTCACCGGCAACAAGATGTGGATCACCAATTCGCCGATTGCCGATGTGTTCGTGGTCTGGGGCAAGACCGACGACGGCGTGATCCGCGGATTCGTGCTGGAAAAAGGCATGGAGGGGCTCTCGGCGCCCAAGATCGAAGGCAAAATGAGCCTGCGCGCCTCGATAACCGGCGAGATCGTCATGGACGACGTTTTCGTACCGGAAGAGAATTTGCTGCCCAATGTCACCGGCCTGGCCGGTCCGTTCGGCTGCCTCAACCGCGCCCGCTTTGGCATCGCCTGGGGCGCGCTCGGCGCCGCCGAATTCTGCTGGCACGCCGCTCGGCAATATACGCTCGACCGCAAGCAGTTCGGCCGGCCCCTGGCCGCCACCCAGCTGGTGCAGAAAAAACTTGCCGACATGCAGACGGAGATCACCCTTGGCCTGCAGTCCTGCCTGCAGGCAGGCAGGCTGTTCGACCGGGGTGACCTGGCGCCTGAAGCGATCTCGCTGATCAAGCGCAACTCCACCGGCAAGTCGCTTGATATCGCCCGCATGGCGCGCGACATGCACGGCGGCAACGGCATCAGCGACGAATTCCACGTCATCCGTCACGTGATGAACCTGGAAACGGTCAACACCTATGAGGGCACCCACGACGTGCACGCCCTGATCCTCGGCCGCGCCCAGACCGGCATCCAGGCGTTTGCGGGATAAGCGTTTCCCGGTAGGCATTTCCTGGCGCTTCCATGACCGCGCCCGCTGAAACCGGCGCCCGCGCCGCCATTCCCGATCTGCCGGCGCTGACCGGTATCCGCGCGATTGCGGCGGGGATGGTGCTGTTTTTGCATCTGAACCAGGCGATCCCGAATGCCGGGCTCGGGGCCCTGCCCTTCATCCACTACGGCTATCTGGGTGTGGACGTATTCTTCGTCCTCAGCGGATTTATTATCTCCCACGTCTACGGCCAGGAGCTGGCGCGCTTCGATGGCCGCCGCTACGGGAAATATCTGTGGTACCGCTTCGCCCGTCTCTATCCGGTCCATGTGGCGGTGCTGTTAGTGCTGATCCTCATGGTCTTTGGCATGCAGGCGGCAGGGATCACGCCCAACACCCCGGCCAACTGGGACTTCACGGCGCTGATCTGGCAATTCACCCTGACCCACGCCTGGGGCTTCACGCCGGAGGCCACATGGAACGGGCCGGCCTGGTCGATCAGCCTGGAGTTCCTTGCCTACCTGCTGTTCCCGGTTTTCCTGCTGATGATGCGTCCGTTCCGGCGTCCCCTGATCGCGCTGGCGGGTGTGGCGGCGCTGTGCGCCATCCTCGCTGGCCTCTTCCTGGTGTTCGAGTGGCGGATCAAGGCGGCATTGGGGGGCGGCCCGGGCATTGCCCGGGTGCTGGTCGAGTTTGGCGTCGGCTGCCTGCTCTATGCCGCGTGGCGGAACACGGCACGGTCGCGCTGGTGGGATCTCGCCGCCGTGCTGAGCCTGGCCGCGTTCGTCGCGGCGGCCTGGTTCAGGATCAGTGACCTTGCGCTCGTGCCGGTGCTGGCGCTGGGCGTCTTTGCGGTCGCGCTGTCATCAGGACTGGCACATCGGCTGCTGGCGTCACGCGCCATGGTCTGGCTCGGCGAAATCTCCTACGCCGTCTACATGGTCCACTTCGCGGTCATTCTGGTGCTGCTGCGCCTATTGGGCTGGACCGGGCTGGACCAGGCCGGCATGGGACCCTCGCTGCTGATCCTGGCGGGAACGGTCGCGCTCGTGATCTTCATCGCCGCCCTCGCCCACTACGCTGTGGAGCGGCCTGCCCGCAAGCTGTTGCGCAACATCCCCCGGCGCCGGCAGGGACAGGCGCAGGAAAAGCCGTCCACTGCAATCTAGCCGGAAACTGGCCGCCACCTAGTCGCCACCTAGTCGTCACCTAGTCACCGTCGTGATCCGCCTCGTCGAAGGCGTCGGCGAGGCCGGTGTCATAGGCGAGGCCATCCGCCGTCAGCGTCACCGCGCCGGGACCGTCTGTGCTGGCCAGGCCTTTCCGACCCAGCGCCTTCCAGACCGCGTCATTGAACAGGCCCGTTGCCGCCCGCGCCGGAACGTTGAATTTGCCGATGTGGAAATGGTCGCCATGGGGCCGGGGCAGGGTTCGCAGGGTTATCGCGCCGGAGGCGTCATCGCGCACCGCGCTCTCGTCCTCCCGCGCCAGGACCTGGGCGATCACCAGGGTGCGGAGCTGCAGGGTGTTCAGCTTGAGCGGGTTTTTCTTGGGCGGCATGGCGATGGCTCTGGATGTTCTGTTCGCAGGGGCTTCGTCTTGGCAGCCTGACGCCAGCCTGTCCAGACAGCAAGCGGGCGATGGCAGGATTTGCCATCGCCCGTCTGGGATTTCTAACGCTTTGGAGAACTAGCTGCGGCGATGCGGCCGATGGTGGCGACCGGCGCGGCGCAAGGTGTAGGTCTTGGTATAAGGCTTCCGGCCGCTGCCATCGATGAAGGTGGTGAAGGTGGTCACACGCAGGCGGCCGTGGCCAAGGCGCTGCACCAGCAGCATCGTCCGTGCGTGAGACTTGCTGTAGGTGAAGATGATCGCCCGGGTCGATCGGGACGGATCGGTCGCGATGTTCGGGCCGAAGGCCTGACCACGGGCGCGGCCCCAGCTGCAATCGCGGGGATGACACTTGCCGTAGGTGGCGGCGATGGCGACGGCGCCACGGGCGCGGATGATCATGCGGGTGATGCCGCCGGTGTTGCGGTCGACATTGACCCAGCTGCCGGTATAGGCGCGGCTGTTGGCGGAGGCGGAGCTGGTGGCAACCCCCGTGCTGAGGGCACTGACAGCGATGAAGGCGATGGCGATGAACTTTTTCATGGGGTGGTCCTCTCTCGGTTTCTTTTTTTGGGCCGGTGAGGTGCCGGTCAGATCATCTGCCGTTCGTCCCGCCCCGGTTGATGGCGCGGTGATATCAAGTCTGCAATGACACAAACCTGAAGGCGCGGTTCAGCCGCCGTTCATCTTTGCGGCACCCCCCTCGACAGACTCATCCAACAGGGCCACGTTCAGGCCACAAATATTGAGCACAAGACCGATGGGGCCGGCAGCAGTCACGGATCTGCCGCGCCAGCAGGACTTCGAGCCAGGATTTCGAGCCAGGACTTCGAGGCATGACGACGAGGTATGAGATGATCAAAGCCGCGCAACCCGAACGCCGCCAGACGACCCGCTATAGGCGTCTGGCGTTGCTGCCCACACTCTTGAGCGCGGGCCTCCTTACAGGCGCACTGACCGCCCTGCCCGCTTCGGCCCAGACCTTCAATTCCAGCGCCGGCAAGATCCGGCTCGTCACCGTTGCAAAGGGCCTCGACCATCCCTGGTCGCTGGCCTTCCTGCCCGGCGGGCGCATGCTGGTGACCGAACGGCCGGGCGCTCTGCGGATTATCACCCAGGCCGGCAAGGTGTTGCCGGCCGTGCGGGGAACGCCAAAGGTGTTCGCCTGGGGCCAGGGTGGCATGCTCGACGTCATCCTGGATCCCGGCTTCGCCCGAAACAAAACGATCTTCCTGTCCTATTCGGAACCCGGCGACGCCACAGGCGAAAGTGGCGGTGGCACCGCCGTTGCCCGCGCAGTCCTGGACGTGGCGGCCAACCGTCTGACCCAGGTGAAGGTGATCTGGCGTCAGGTGCCCAAGTCCGGCGGCGGCCGACATTTCGGTTCCCGCCTGGTGATCTCCCGCAAGGGCAAGCTGTTCATCACCGTGGGCGAGCGGGGCCAGCGCACCCGCGCCCAGGACTTCACCATCAACCGCGGCAACGTCATCCGCATCAACAGGGATGGCGCCATCCCGAAGGACAATCCCTTCGTCGACCGCAAGGGCTATCGGCCCGAGGTCTGGAGTTATGGCCATCGCAACCCGCAGGGCGCGGCGCTGCACCCGGTGACCGGCAAGCTGTGGATCCATGAGCATGGCGCGCGCGGCGGCGACGAGATCAACATCCCCCAGGCCGGCAAAAACTATGGCTGGCCGATCATCAGCTATGGCCGCCACTATTGGGGCGGGCGCATCGGCGTCGGCACGCGCAAGGCTGGCCTCGAACAACCGATCTTTTATTGGGACCCGTCAATCGCCCCGTCCGGCATGGCCTTCTATACCGGTGACAAATTCCCGGCCTGGCGCGGCAACCTGTTTGTGGGCGCGCTCAAGTTCCAGCTGCTTGTGCGGCTGACACTCAAAGGCGAGAAGGTTGTCGCCGAGGAACGGCTCCTCAAAGGGCTGGAAGAACGCATCCGCGACGTGCGCCAGGGTCCCGACGGCTACCTCTATATCCTGACCGACAGCGGCGAAGGCCGGGTTCTGCGTCTGGAACCGGCGAAGTAGCAGTTCGGCCAACGGCAAAGAAGAACCATCCTTGGGCTTCCTCGCGCGTCTCTTTGTTGGCCTGACCGTCTTCGGGCTGGTGGCAACCGCGATCCTCGCCGAGCTGGGCGAGATCTGGTGGGCCGCCGATCTGTTGGGGCATTTCCGCTTCCCCTACCTGGTGATCGCCGCGGCAGCGTTGCTGGTGGCCCTCCTCGTCCGGCCCCGCTGGCGCGCCCTGCTGGTGGTGCTGGCGGCTGCCCCCCACGCCTGGGCCATCGGCACCTACCCCACCGCGCCCTGGTCCACCCAGTCGGACACCGGCACACGCCTGCGGGTGGTCACGGCAAATCTGCTCTACGACAACCCACGGTTGGCCGACGCCGCCGCCTGGCTCCGCCGGACGAATGCCGACATCCTCTGCCTGCAGGAGATCGTCGGCGCCCATGCCCGGCTGGTGGCGGCACTGCGCGGCGCCTACCCGCATTACGGGCCGCAGCACAGCCGCAGCGACACTCTGTTGTTCAGCCGCTACCCGATTGTGCGCCAGCGAGTGGAACTGCCGGGAGAATACCTGCGCCGCAAAGGCCGGGCCTCACCGGGAGAGGGCTATCCCTTCCACATAGCAGACATCCGGACGCCCGGCGGTGTGGTTCGGGTGCTCTGCGTCCACCCCCTGCCCCCGGTGATGCCCCGGCTGATCGGGCAGCACCGCGCCCAATTCGCGGCATGGCCGATTGAGGCAGCAGCGGCGCGCAAGGCAGGATTGCCGGTCATCATGGTCGGCGATTTCAACGCCACCCCCTACTCACCCCGATTCCGTACGCTGCTCGCAGAAGCGGGCGTGCGCGTCGCCGGCCCCCGCCTCTTCTGGCCTGCCACATGGCCAGTGGGCGGACCCTTGGCGGCGCTGACCGGATGGCCGGCGCTTCAGGGGGTCACGCCTGGATTGTTGATTGACCATGTGCTCGTGAGCCCGCGCTTTGCTGTCGCCGGCTTCCGCCGCGGCCCCGATATCGGCGCGGACCACCACCCGATTGTGGTGGATTTGGTGTTGGGCGCCAGAGCGGCCGGCCGGCGCTGACCGCTTTTGCGCCAAATGTTGGCGGCGAGGTCGCCTAGGCCGGCTCCGGGAACCGGAAGATGCGCCGGGCGTTGTCGCGCATCAGCGCCTCGATTGACTCGGGGCGCAGGTTCATCGCTTCGATCTCCTGCATCGCCCGCTCAGGATGGACCACCGGCCAGTCGGTCCCGAACATCACCTTGTGGCGGCCATAGGTATTCAGATAGTGGACGAATTCCGGCGGCCAATGCTTGGGCGCATAGGCGTCCGAGCCGATAAACACATTCTCATGCTTCCAGGCCATGGAGATCATCTCCTGGGTCCAGGGCACACCAATATGAATGCCGATGATCTTGAGTTCCGGGAAGTCGATGGCCACCTGGTCGAGGCAAATCGGCCGGCCCACGCTGGGCAGCCGGCGCTCCTTGGAATAGACCAGGCACTGGCCGACCTGCATCATGATCGGGATGTCCAGCTCGCAGCATTTGGCATAGGTCGGATAGTATTTGGCGTGATCCGGCGGCAGTTCGCACCAGTGCGGATAGAGATGCGCGCCGACGAAACCGAGCTCATTCACTGCGTATTCAAGGTCACGCAGCTGCTGCATGCCCCGGTGCGGATCGATCCCCGCCAGACCCGAGAAGCGATCCGGGTATTCAGCGCAGACCTCGGCGACCCGTTCGTAGGGCAGCTCGTAGCCATATTTCTTGTTAATGTCCCCCGCCCGCACGGCGATCAGCAGCGACCGCGCCACGCCGGCCCGGTCCATCATGGCCAGATAGTCCGGCACAGTCACACCGCCCCGCCACTCTTCGTTCAGGCGGATCTGTTCCTTGAAATTTTCATCAACCCCGGTCTGCCCAAGGTTGATTTCCTGCTCGGTCCACAAATTGCAAACGATGTCGATGGCGCCGTCAATCAGTCCAGCCATGGTGCGAATTCTCCCCAGTTCCCCATCTGGATTGCCTAACGCCTAATGCGCCTCCGGTCCATGGCCTTTCAACATTCTCCGGCCTCGAATTGCCGTCTGCATGGATTGCCTGCGTGTGGCAGGTCTATCGAGGCAGGCAAACCGTCCAAGTGTGGGGGCATTACTGATTCACCGGGAACCGGCCCGGCGCTACGGTGCGATATGGGTCAGCCAGTTGGCGCGCGCTTTGGTCAGGCGTGCCATGCAGATCATATGAGCCAGGTCCGAATCGAAACCGCGGGCATATTGGCGGCCGTACCAGGCGCACTGTCCGTCGCGAAACGACGTCCAGGACTTCTGCGCCGCTGCCAGACCTTTGCGGGAGACCGCAGCATCCGGATACCGGTGGAGGCCGGCCACCCGGGTCGGGTCCTTCATCAGGCGCGCCATCACCTGGTTCAGCCGCGCCGTCTGCCGGTTGAACTCCGCCTTCGCGCAGGCGGTCATCTTGTTGGTCAGCACGATATTGCCGGCGCCGGAGATACGGTCGAGGCAGCTCTTGTGCGCCGGCGACAAGGTCACCTGCGCGGACGCGCTGCTCAGGCCAACGGTCAACCAAGCAATCAGGAATATCGCTGGTTTCATCGTTTATAGGCCTTCAGGCGCTGGTTCAGATCGGTGACGCGTTGCTCGGCCAGCCGTGCTGTACAGCGGGCGCCCCAATAGACCTGGCTGTATCCGCCAATCGCCCGGGTCGAGACGAAACGGCAGTGATCCTGGCGAAACGTCTCCCAGCGTTTTTGCGCTGCTTCGAGCAACGCTACATGCTGCCCATCGCGAACCCGCGACGCGGTGCGCAGCCGCGTCCACGCCGCTTTCAGCCGCGCCTCCTGGCGTTGCTGCTCGCTGCGGGCGCAGTCTGCATTCGCTGGCTCGCTGCGCGCCTTAGTCAGGCAGGCACGGAAATCTGCCGTGAGGGCGTGTGCGCTGGTGGGCAGCGCGCCGTTGGGCAGCACAATGGCCGCAACACCCAGCGCCAGGATGATTGCGCGCCTCATTCCAGGGACTCTTTCAGCAACGCTGACTGACGCTCTGTCAGGCTGGCCAGGCACCGCAAACGCACCAAGGGTGCGGCAGAGCCGCCGCGCACCAGGTCTGCGCGGGCCGCGCATTCGGCGTCCCGCCAGCCACGCCAGCGGCGCAGGGCAATTTCGAACCTTGGCAGGCGGCGTTTATCCGCCACGGCCAACTCCTCCTTCACCTTGCCGACCATGCGGTTCAGCGCCACTTCCTGACGCTCGTATTCAGCACCGGCACAGGCCATCATTTGCGCATTGGTGGTCGCCTGCTCGTAGCAGGCCTGGCCCACAGGCGACATGGCCTGGGCCTGGGCGTTGCCGAACATCGCCAGGCCGGCCGCAAAGGCTGCAGCGGCAATGCGGGGGGCCAAAAGACTGTGGATTCGCCTAATCATGGCAGCAGTCTGTCAGATCAATACGGCAATTTTGCGGGATTTTTTCGGTTTTTCAGGCCCGGAAGCGGCCGGATCAGACCCGGGCGCAGGCGTTGTGATCAACGCAAATCTGGCTAGATTCCATGCCCGACAGGGCCTCAAGCGTCAGCCCGCACTGGTGCGGACCACAACTGTCGTTCGGCATTTCGTTCCGGCAAAAATGGGTGCAGTCCTCGCAAACGCCGAAGCCGCGCTTGCCGCTGGCGTCCTCAACCCCATCAATCAGTTCGCACAACACCAGTTTTGCGGCATCAATGCCCGTGCCCAGTTCTTTAATCGCGCCTTCAAGGCGTTTCAGGGGGTCCCGCTGCAACAGGGACTCGCCTTCCGTGGTAACCACCAGATGAACTGCCCGACCGTCGGTGCAATGGGGCTGGCGCGTCACCAAACCCTTTGATTCCAGGGCCTTGATGGTCTGGGAGGCAGTGCCTTTGGTGATCTTCAGATAGCTGGCAAGTGCGCTTGGATTGCGGGAATAGCGATTGGCCCGACCGATATAACGGAGGGCATCCCACTGGGCCGGGTTCAGGCCATCGGCAAACTGGAGGCAGTGAACGCCCCGGCCAAGGCGGTTAACCAGATCGGCCAAACGCTGGGCCGTACACCCGCCGCTGGCAATAATGGGGTCTGTCGGCCCCGTGTCTTTTGCTGCATTGCCCAACGGGTTATGCGCTCCGTGCAACCCTTGTCTGATTTTTTGGTAGCGAGTCGATATAGTTTCGACTCGAAATCAGATGCAAGAAGGTTTATATTGCAACACAAGCTAGTCCTTGCGACCGACCAGTCAAGGAGCCCGGCCCCGGTAAACGGGCCAGCGGCACATTGGCATCGGCGCCAGAGAAATGACCGGAGCCCTGGAACCATGGCAAAGCAAGAAAGTTTCAGCAGTGAACGCAGCGACCGGCGGTACATCTCCGCCACAATGGGCGCACCACTCCTGGAGCGGCAATATGAGGCCGACCTCGCCCGCCGCTGGCTGACCAAGCGTGACGAGCGTGCGCTGCACGAGCTGATCGAGGCGCACGGACGTCTGGTGGTGCGTATTGCTGCCGGCTTCCGTTCAAGCGGCCTGCCGCTGGCGGACCTGATCCAGGAAGGCAATATCGGCCTGATGGAAGCCGCCGAGCGGTTCGATCCGGAACGGCAGGTGCGGTTCTCCACCTATGCCTCCTGGTGGATTGTCGCCTCGATCCAGAACTATATTTTGCGCAATTCGTCGATTGTGCGGGCGGCAACCACACCCAAGCAGCGCCGGCTGTTCTTCAATCTGCGCCGGCTGAAGGCGAAGATGTCGTCCAGCTATGACGGCGTGCTGACGACGGACGAACGCGCGGCCATCGCCGACAAGCTGGACGTGCTGCCGAAGGACGTGGAGAAGATGGAAAGCCATCTGGCCCGTCCCGATCAGTCGCTGAACGCCACGGTTGGCCTCGACGAAGGGGCTGAGCTTCAGGAGCTGATGCCCGATGACGGTCCGACGCCGGAGCAACTCGCGTCGCAGGACAGCGCCCAGCGCACCCAGCGCAACTGGATTGCCGAGGCGCTCGACCGCCTGACACCGCGGGAGCGGCAGATCATCGTCAGCCGTTTTCTGGAGGACAAGAAAATCACCCTGGCCGAGATCGGCGACAAGTTCGGCGTCTCCAAGGAACGTATCCGCCAGATCGAGGCCCGCGCGCTGGAAAAAATGCGCTCGACGCTTAACAATATCGACGCCCGGTCAATGGACGTGCTGGACGCCTGATACAGAAAAATTGACTGAATTAACCCTGAGAGAAGCCTTGGGCGGGAGCGAACTCCCGCCCATTTTTTTGTCGGGCGCGGGACCTGGTCCCGCCCGTTTTTTTGTCCTCAGGCGTAGCCGACCAGGCGGCCGAAGGTCATCACCGCCAGCCACAAAAACAACGATGTGGCTGCAAGTGTGCGGAGGGAGGCGGGGATCGGCATGTCGCCCTGGCCATCGCGGAGACGGCGCCAGGCGCCGGCCCGCAGCACCGCGCCGCCGTTCAAGAGCGCCAGAACCAGCAGTCCCATTTTTACCTGAAACAGCCAGAGCGGCGCGTAGTCAGCAGCGCGGGCAATAAAAAGCAGGGCGCCGGCCGACGCGGCGAGGGCAAAGCCCACGATCGCAGTAGGACCGAGCACAGCCGCCAGCGCGCTGACGGGAACCCGCCGCCACAGGCCGAGCAGACGCAGATCAAGAACCACGACGCTGCCGATCAGCAACGCCACGCCCAGGATGTGGAGCGTATTGACCAACGGGTAGATCCAGATCGACTGCCGCAGCCAGACCGCAAGCGGCAGGGCTTCAAGTGCCTCGAACACCGGCCTGGAGCCTGCGCAGCGCTAGAGCCGGTCTGGATACAGGTCGTGGTTGCGGCCTTTGATGCGTACCCGAAGGGCCTTGACCCTGCGTTCGCTTTGCCGCGCCGAACGCTGGCCGATGATGGTGATCTCCCGGCCCTTCGCGAACATGGCGTCGGTGAGGCCGGCGCGGCGGTTGCGCCAGGGCTGGCCCACCTCGATGGTCCAGATCTTGCCCTCAACATTCAGCTTCACCACGCCGTGCGGATTGCCGAGCTTGGCGCTGGCAACGACGCCGGTGATCTCGAACTTGCCGTCCTTTGTCCAGCGCCAGCCATGGTGGGCATGTGCCGCGGCAAGGCCGGCCAGCAACGCGACCACTAAGAACAACGCGCCTGCGGCATGGCGGGGAAAGCGGGTAACCGTCATATCAATTTCTCCGGGTTGACCTGGAACCAGGTTCTGCAATGCCCCAATATCGACTCTGTCGGGTCAGGCTGCCGGCAGCACCGGCTCGATCAGCCCTTCCTCGCTGGCCTTGATCTGCAGGGCCAGGTATTTGGAATTGATCCGGCACTGGGCCAGAGAGCCGGCGATGAACCACAGACCCCGCTGGGCCGTGCGCAGATACATGTTGCGCAGCTCTTCGGTGCCGTCGATCTCGTCAAAGCCCCAGACCGGCCCAACCTGCGCCGCGACGTCCGCACCGAAGAGGCGTTCCACCAGCACCTCCTGAGGCTTCCAGCCTGTGGCCAGCACGATCACGTCCGCAGGCAACGCGCCCTCTCCGGTCACCACACCCGCCGCGTCAAAGTCCTGAATGTCGCTGAACTGGATCAGCCGGATGCGGCCGTCGACGATCATGTCCGAGGCGCCGACGTTGAAATAGTAGCCACCGCCCCGGGTCAGATACTTGAACTGCCAGCCGGAACCATCGTCGCCGAAATCCAGACGGAAGCCCTTTTCCGCCAGTCCGTCGAGGAGGGGCTGATCCAGCTCCTTCGCTTTCGCCGTCAGCTGGATATGGGTTTCCCGCGATATCGCGTGCGGTATGCCGGTGACAATCAGGTCGCAATCCTCGAGCGGCGGGCCTTCCTCATAAAGTGTGTAGGGCAGCTGCGCGCCCGGCTCGATGTTGACCACCAATGTCGGGCTGCGCTGCACCAGGGTCACGTCCGCGCCTGCGGAGGCGAGGTCCTGCGCGATGTCGTGACCGCTGTTGCCCGTGCCGATGACAATGGCGCGCCGGCCGGTCCAGTCCTCGCCGTCGGTGTAGCGGCTGGAATGCACCACCTGGCCCTGGAATTTCTCCAGCCCGTCAATTTCCGGCACATGGGGAATGCCGCTGACGCCGGTGGCCATCACCACGTGGCGGGGCCGCATGGTGCGGGTCTCCCCGTCCCGCTTCAGCTCAACGTCCCAGAGGCCCGCGCCTTCGTCATAGCTGGCCCCGACCAGCTCCGTGCCGGTCCAGTAATTCAGCTCCATGGCCTCCACATAGGCCTCGAACCAGCCTGCCAGCTTGTCCTTCGGGATATAGGTGGGCCAGCCGGGCGGAAACGGCATATAGGGCAGATGATTGACCTGGACCTGATTGTGCAGGGTCAGCGCGTGATAGCGGGTCCGCCAGTTGTCACCGATGCGCGGCAAGCGGTCGACGATCAGCGTATCGACACCCAGCTGCCCCAGCCGCGCGGCAATCGACAGGCCGGCCTGGCCGCCGCCCACCACCAGTACCGCCGGGTCCCGGTCGGCGAAGGCCATTTCCGCGTCCCGCTGATCCTGCCAGTTGGGGCCGCGGAAGTTGCGGGAATAGGCTTCACCTTTCGGGCGTGCGCCGTTCACCGACTCTTCGTGGCCCTTGATCCCCTCGAGCGCCGTCATCAGCGTCCAGGCCTTGAGGGTGCCCGCATCCGCCGGGTCGGGTGCCAGACGGAGAACGCCGTCACATTGGCCGGTCGCGGTCTCGAAGGCGAAGATGGCTTCCACCACCTCCCGCCCGGCCCGGCTCACCCGCCGCGGCGGTGTCCGCGCCGGGTCAACGCGAAAGCCCGTGGCGCCCGCATCACCGGCCGCGGCCAGCGCCGCGCCGATCTCATCGACACCCTTCACGGTGGTCATATGCCAGGTAAGAGCGAGAATATCCCGCCAATATCCGTCGTCGAGGAACAGCGCCGCCATATCGCCGCCGCCGGCCAGCGCCGTCTCGAAATCCGCGAGCCAGCGGTCCGCCGCACCCACAAGGGTTTCGTCCACAAAATCGAGCATCAGGTCTCTCGCACTGCCGCCTGTGTTTGGGTGAATGTAGCCCAATCCACGGCACGGGGCAGCGTCTATTCCGCGGCCTCGGGTTCCCGGTCTTTCCATGCCGCCGGGCCGATCTGGTGGATCGAGTTGCCATCTGCATCCACCGCGACCATCACCGGCATGTCCTCGACAACGAACTCGTGGATCGCCTCCATGCCCAGATCCTCGAAGGCGACCACCCGCGCCGCCTTGATCGCCCGCGCCACCAGCACCCCCGCGCCGCCAACCGCAATCAGGTAGGGCGTACGGTGCCGGCGTATGGCGTCAATCGCCGCCGGCCCCCGTTCCGCCTTGCCGATCATCAACGCCAGGCCGGACTCTTCCAGCAGACGCGGTGTGAACTTGTCCATGCGGGTGGCCGTGGTCGGCCCCGCTGGCCCCACCACCTCGCCTTCTGCAGCGCGCACCGGCCCGGTGTAGTAGATGGCCCGCCCCCGGAGGTCCACCGGCAGCGGCGCGCCCGCATCAAGAAGCTCAATCATCCGCCGATGGGCAGCGTCCCGGCCGGTCAGCAATGTCCCAGACACCAGAAGCCGGTCGCCGGCACGCCAGCTTCCCGTCGCCGCCGGGCTCAAGTCCCCCAGGGTCACGCGCCGCGGCGGTGTTCCGTCATCCCCTGCCACTTCCGGATAGTCAGAAAGCATCGGCGGCGCCAGATCAAAGAGCGTCTCTTCGGTCAGATGAAAATTCACCGTGCGGGTGGCCGTGCATTGGGGGATCACCGCCACGGGCATGGCCGAGGCATGGGTCGCCGCGGTCTTCAGTTTGACGTCCAGCACGGTTGCCAGCCCGCCCAGTCCCTGCGCGCCGATGCCCAACCGGTTGACCCGCTCGAAAAGTTCCAGCCTGAAGGCTTCATCCGGCGTCGCCGCCCCCCGGGCGCGCAGGTCGAGCATGTCCGGCGGCGCGTACAGGCTGTCCTTGGCGAGACGCATGGCCACGTCCGAACTGCCGCCGACGCCCACCCCCAGAATGCCGGGTGGGCACCAGCCGGCGCCCAGGGACGGCAGCATCTCGACGATCCAGTCCACAACGCTGTCGCTGGGCCGCAGCACCGTAAAGCGGCTCTTGTTCTCCGCGCCGCCACCCTTGGCCATAACGCCGATATCGATCCCGTCGCCCGGCACGAGGTCGACCGTCAGGGCCACCGGCGTGTTGTCGCCGGTATTCCGGCGGGCGCCCAAGGGATCGTCAATCACCGAAGCCCGCAGGGGGTTACCCGTGTCCGCCCAGGCGGCCCGCACGGCGGCGTCGCACAGGTCCTGGGGTGTGCGGTCACCCTCCAGCCGCACGTCCAGGCCGATCCGCATACGGATGTTGACCAGGCCGGTGTCCTGGCAGATCGGCCGCCGCCCCTCTGCCGCCATACGGGAATTCACCAGGGTCTGGCGGAGCGCATCCCGCGCCGTGTCGCTCTCCTCCGCCGCATAGGCTGCGGACAGATGGCGCAGAAACTCCGGCGGGTGATAGCAGGAGATATATTGAAGCGCCCCGGTCAGGCTCTCGACGATGGTCTGGTTGCGAATCAGCGACATGGCGGAAACGTAGGGTCGGGTCCAAACCGTGTCCACCGCAACAGCCGCGGCCGGGTGCAGCGCTACACGCGATGGGCCTCAAGGTCTGCTGATGGTCCTAAAACGAACTTCGGCCTGCACGCCACTGGGAACTGGACTTGCACTTCTTGCAGACACGTTCGCCGGACCACTCGCTGTCAAATTGGCTCCGGCACACAAGACAAAGGCGCTTTGACGGTTTCTCGTCACCGTCTGAAATTCCGTTTTCGACAATATTATTTTTGTGGATCATAATAATTATATAGTCCTGAAGATAGAAAAAGACAGGAAATCCCGTTTCCGTGACTGCTGGTGCACAGGATTGAGTCTTCGCTTAAATGCGCAAGTGCAGGGTGGCGACTACATCCAGCAGATTACTAACGGCAGCTTCTGGCTAAAAGGCGACGTTCAGCCAGCCGAGGATTTCGTCCGCTCTCAGAGGTGAAGCGGTCATCCTAGCCACTTCGTCCGGTTTGCCTCCAAGAGCAGAAGCTTTCACCAGACCGCAATTTCGGCCGCTTATGACCCAAAGCTGCCGCCAATACCGCGCCGCGGTCTAGTTGGTCCGTCTTTCGGTCAGGCAGTCTGCCTTATCGGCTGTCATTGCGTCAGGTCATTCAACACATCGACCGCGTTCTGGTGGTCATCCAGAATGATGCGCATGAAGTCCGGCGGCGGCGCGTCGCCTTCCTCGGTCAGGAGGCGGCCTGGCTTAAACGGCACCCGGCCGAAGCCGCAAGGCGCGGCGAGGCCGAAGTCCGGCAGATAGGTCTTCACGGTATCAAGTTGGGCGCGCAGGCCAGCCTCGCCATGGAGATGGTGGATGGCTCCCACGTAGATGCGCGCGTCGCCCACGTTGAGGTCGGCCAGCGGATTGAACCAGGCGTCGTCTGCCGCCTTGACGGTGGGGAAATGGACGAAATCGGTCCGCCGCCCGGCCGCCGCCGCATGGGCGTTCAGCAACAGCACGGTGCCGCGGATGTCCCCCGGCTGACGGCTGGGCCAGCCATTGACCGTGCCGTAGCAGGAATGCAGGCCGACGTGCACCTCGTCCGGCAGGCCCGCATTGACCTCTTCCATGGGGGCGGCGACCACCTTGGCTTCCTCCCAGGCCCCGTCCGGGTCACCCGCCACCAGCTTGGCCTCTATGCGCCGATTCTCAATGGCGAGGTCCCACTGGATCGCCAGTTCATCCGGCGGGATCAGTGACCCGATATTGTCGACCTCGGCGCGAAGCGCCCGGGTCATACCTGGCGCGATCTTGAGCAGATCCTCCTCGTCCGGCACGAACAGGCCGAGCGCGCTGTAGGTCAGCGGCAAGCACACCTGGAACCGTACGTGGGCGGGGATCACGCCTTCATTCTTCAAGGTCTTGAAGACGAAATAGGAATTGAGCGCATCCCGCGCATAGCCAAGACGCCACCCCGGCTCGCCAAACTGAACTTCCTGCACCCCCGGAATGACCCGAAACTTGAATTGGTCATGGTCGCCCTGCGGGTGCCAGGTATCGGGGCCATGTTCGTCGGGGGCTGGCCGGCTGAAGGTTTCCAGTTGCGGGTGTCCGTTCAGCACCCGATAGGCGATGCCGTCGATCCAGTGGGCTCGGTCGCCCTGTTCGCCATCTGGTAGATAGGCAAAGTGATCGCCGATCGATGGTCCGAATGTGCGGAAGACTTGCTCCGGCGTCTCAAGCGGAACACTGCCAACCAGCAAAAGCTCCTCGTTCATTGCTGACTCCTTGAATCTCGAATTACGACGGTCGGTACCGTCAAGTCATGCGCCAACTACTCGGCGGCTACAGGCTCTCGGGACGCCTTCCAGTCATTCCAGTTCTTCAGCAATCCACGGGCATTGGCGGCGTGATCTGCAAAGACCATTTCCTCCTCCGCTTCCGCCGAGGCGAATTCGAGCCGGTAGCCGTTGGGGTCATGGAAATAGATTGAGCGCATCATGCCGTGATCGACCGGGCCTTCCACATCGACGCCTTTCGCCTCCAGACGCTGCTTCCACGTGTTGAGTGCAGCATGGTCGGCGACGCGCATGGCGAAATGCAAATCCATGCCCCAGCGTGTCTTAAAGAGTTCGTCCGGGTCGTCGCCGGGGTGATCGACCACATCGAAGAAGGCAATGTAGGTCGGCTTGCCGGGATCGCTGCCGCCAATGTCGAAGAAGACATGCATGTACTTGACCGGCTCGCCGGTGGTCGGATGCCGGTTGATTTCGAGCGCCATGGCGAATGGAAATCCAACGACATCCTCGTAGAAAGCACGGGTCTCTTCAGCGTCTCGACAGCGATAGGCAGAATGATCGAGGCCGTAGACTGGCGGTTGCGTCTGGTCTTTGGGATTTACAGTCATGATCGGACTCCTTCAGGACGATTTGGCGGTCAAGCCATTCGACACTGTTCGGCTGCCCAAGGCAGGTCACCAAATGACCGTAGCGGCGACTCCTACATTCTTCAAATGAATGAGTTGCATAACATTCATGTACAAAATTAATTCGATTGCGGCACATTTTGATTAAGGACCAATCGACCTGGCCACTTCGGCGATTGTGCTGCGTAACCATTGATGTGACGGATCGTGTTGCCGGCGAGGGTGCCACATCTGTTCAAGTGCCAAACGCGGCAGTTCCATTGGCACCGGGAAGACAGCGAGCGGAACGAAATCGAGTGCGCGACGCGCGGTTAGTTCCGGCAGGACCATTATGTAGTCGGTCTTCGTAGCGACAATCGCCCCGGTAAAGAAACTCGCCACTCGGACAGGACACCGGCGATCGATCCCTTCCTGTTCAAATCGGACATCGAGAGAGCGATTAAGAGCCGTATCCACCCAGATGTGCTGCCATTGCGAGAAAGCCTCGACGTCAAAGGCCGATTGCCGTGCCGGATGACCCTCGCGCGCGACGACAACCAAACGACCTTCGATAAGACCTTGCCGATGAAAGAGCTCAGGCGCGTCCATGAAGGTGTCCATGGCCAAATCGATGTGGCCCGCTGCGAGGGTATCCAGATGGCTGCCCGCAGAGCTGGAAATCGATACGTCCATGTTGGGCGCCTCGACAGCGACTCGCGCCAGGAAATCGCTCAGCACGATCATCACGGTTGAGTCGGGCGCTCCAATACGAAACTCGCTGGTCGCCGTCGCCGGGTCGAATAAAGGCGGGTCAAGAATGTCGCGAACATCGTCGAGGACTCCCGCTACCGGCGCCAGCAGCTCGAGCGCGCGTGGGGTTGGTTCCAACCCGCGACCTGCCGAGACAAAAAGAGGATCGTTGAACGTGTGACGCAAACGATTGAGGGCGTGGCTCATGGCTGACTGGCTTCGCCCGATGCGCTTGGCAGCTTTGGTAACGGACTGCTCTTGCAGAAGCGCTTCCAATACCACCAACAGGTTCATGTCGATTCGGTTTAAATCCATTCCATCGATGAACCACTATCTGATTCATTTGTCTAGTTCATGTAACGCGTCCGTTTTCGAGATAATCCGCGCTTTACTGAATTTGGGCGGCATTTCGGGGCGAATTGCGACACCAGTGTTGGGAATAGGTTCGACCGAACCGACGATTGGCGATCTACGCTCCTAATCGATACGACCTGTCCAGCCTTCCAATCACCGTGTCCGTTTCTGGCTATTAGCAGACGTGGTGGCGATGTATCCAGGTCGTCTGGTTATGGCCCGATAGCAGACCTCGGCCGATCCACGACAGGTCCACGGGCCCCACTCAAGATGTTGGGCGCCCGGAATGTCAGGCAATCACGATCAGACAGCGGCGGAAATCAGTTCCGGCCACTGGTCGATCATGCTGGCAAAATCCCCGTCCGACATCGCCGCGATATAGTCCCGGCCGGCATCGGTGAGGGCCTGCATTTCATAGCCGACCGTCACGCGGGTCGCCGCGTCACCCACAGGCATGCAGCGCACATCGACAATCGCCACCCGGGATGCTGGTGTCAGCCGGAAATAGCGCACATGCCCCTCTTCCGGCCGCCATTTCAGGCAGGTCCAGAAGGTCTTTTCATCACCTTCACCGGTGGTGAAAATCATCTCCTCGCAGGTTTCGCCGGTCTCGGGACGCAGATAGGTGGGCACCCAGTCCGGCACCCAGTCTTCTTCCCCTTTGGGAGTGAAAAGGGGGAAGGCCTCCGCCAGGGGCAGGCCGACCGTGATTTCGTGGCTGTAATCTTTTCGCATCAGCTTGCTTCCTTGGTGTCGCGCGCTAGTTGCTCTCTGGTTCCTGCTCTCGGTCCCGCTCTGGGTCTCGCAGGCGATGGCTGTCGGCGCTGGTCAGGTCGCAGCCATAGATCTCGCGCAGCTTTTCGATGGTCGCCAGCGTCTCCGGCGAAAAGGGGGTCTTGCCGTCAAAGGCGTGAAGAACAATGCCCTCGAGCAGATCCCCCAGGCTCATATCCTTGTATTCGGCAAGCCCCTTGAGGACTTTCAGCACCGGCGTTGCAATGCGCACACCTGTCTGGGTTCGACTGACCGGTTGCGAGCTATTGAGGGTCGATTTTGTTACCATGGTAAAAATATAACACACCACAAACTGTCGGTCCACGGTCTTGTAAAAATGTGATTAAATCCCTATATCCGATTTATTTCTTATTACCAGGAGCTTGCACATGTCGCCCCTCGCCAGCCTGTCACCGGAAGAAATCGCGGAACCGTCAACCCATGGCCCCGCCTTCGAGACTCGCCCCGACGCTCAACTGCGGGTGCGCCCGGCCGCTTTGTCCGCGCGCCAGGCTGCGTTCGCAGCGCATTATGTTGATTGCGCCAATGGCGCGGAGGCCGCGCAGCGCGCCGGCTATGCGGTCGACAGTGCCCGCTACGCCGCCCGTGATAATCTGAAGGACACCCGCATTCGCCAGCGGATCCGCGACCTCGCCGCCGACCGGCACGCTGCCCGCCGGGACGAGGCGACCTATCTGCTGCAAATGTTGAACGCGGCGATGGAGATGGCGCTGCACCAGCAAATGCCAAACACCATGATCCGAGCGCTGGCGCAGATGGCCCGTATTGCCGGTCTCGACCGGCCACCCCGGCAGGTGCAGCCGCCGCCAGCAAGGAGAGACAGCCTGGACGACGGTCTCGACGACAGCATCGATGGGGACGGGTGGCTGGCGCTCCATGCCGATTGGCCGCCCGGCATGCTTCAGGATGCGCTAGAGGACAGCCATCCCGATGTGCCGGCGATGGCCGGCATGGAAGCCGGGCCTGAATTGTGGGGCGCACCTGGCGCCGCCGAAACTGATGCAGACGCTTACGCCGAAACCGGCACGGGCACTGGCATTGCCACCGGCACTGGCGCCCCCACATTCCCCCACAAAACCCCACATCCGGATATTTCTTCGGTCCCGAAAGACGAACCGCCGCAAGCCTCGTCAGAAGCTGCGGCGGCCACGCCTCAGGAAACCGTCACACAGGCGCACAAGACGCCTGCAGCGATCGGAACAGCGGTTACTGCTTTACGGTCGACACCTTCTTCGGCGTCAGGCTCTGGGAAATTTCCACCAGACGCACGAAGGCACGGCGATACCCATGGGGATCGGCACCAAACCCGCTGCGCGCCAGCTTGATGATATCCGCATGGCTGAAACCGCTGGTGTAGCGGCCGCCACGCAGCAACTGGCCCCATGCGGCCACGGCCACGGAGAACCGGAAGTCCGCCCTCGCCTGACCGCCTGCACTACTGGCAGATGCATCTGAAGAGTCGTTGCCGGCAGCATCGGCCGTCAGCTTGTCCGCCGCTTTAAGTGCCGCTGTCTGCAACGGCGTTTCGATCAACTTGCTGCGGCTTTCATTCGGCAGCTTGTAGCGGAGACGCAGATGGGCAAATTCGGCTGCCTTGGCGTCGCCCGCCGGCGTCTTGGCGCCATAGCGCAGGGGACGGATGCGGTTGCCCTTGCCGCCGACCAGGGTGACCTCATAGATCGCGGTGACGGTATGCCCGGCGCCAATATCGCCGGCGTCCACCTTGTCGTTGCGGAAGTCTTCCCGGCGCAGCTTGCGGTTCACATAGCCGATCAGCCGGTATTCGGCGACCACGCGGGGATTGAATTCCACCTGGATCTTCACGTCCTTGGCGATGGTGAAGAGGGTCGAGCTCATCTCCTGAACCAGAACCTTGCGGGCTTCGTCGACGCTGTCGATATAGGCGTAGTTGCCATTGCCCACATTGGCCACCTGCTCCATCAGGTGCTCATTATAGTTGCCGTGGCCGTAGCCCAGGGTGGTCAGCGTGATGCCGGTCTTGCGGTGGCGAATGACGATGTCCTTGAGGGCGCGGATGTTGGTAACGCCGACGTTGAAATCACCGTCCGTCGCCAGGATCACGCGGTTGATGCCACCCTTGATGAAGCCCTTCTGGGCCATGGCGTAGGCGAGCTTGAGGCCAGAGGCCCCGGCGGTGGACCCACCTGCCTTCAACCGCTCAAGCGCGGCGATGATGGCGCCTTTCTGATTGCCGGGGGTCGGCTCCAGCACCACAGCTGTGCGGCCGGCATAGACGACCAGCGAGATGCGGTCCCGGGCCTTTAGCTGCTGGGTCAGCATCTTCAGCGATGCGATCACCAGGGGCAGTTTGTTCCGGCTGTGCATGGAGCCGGAGACGTCTACCAGAAACACAAGGTTGGCCGCCGGCCGTTCCGAGCGCTTGATGTCGTAGCCCTTGATGCCAATGCGGACGAGATAGCTCGCCTTGTTCCAGGGCGTCTTCATGACCGCCGTATGGACCGCGAAAGGCCGGGTGCGATTGGCGGGCCCCGCATAGGAATAGGGGAAATAATTCACCAGCTCCTCGATGCGCACGGCGTCAGCCGGTGGCAACCGACCCGCCCGCAGGTGGCGGCGGACATTGGCGTAGGCCCCGGTATCAACATCCACGCTGAAGGTCGAAACCGGATTTTCAGCAGCAATGCGAATCGGATTGTCGTTGATCTTCTGATAGCGGTCCCGGTCCGGTCCGGGACGGGTTGCCGGCCGTTCCCGCTTTTGTCGGCCGATGGTGTAGCGCAGCGACGGTTTTCTCACCTTTCGCGGATTGGTGCTGTCCGCACGATTCCTGCGGGCCTCTTCCTCTCGGGAGCCGGCAACAGTCTTGCCGGTTACCGGTTGCTTGACGCCGGTGGAGCCGGTAACGCCGCCTTTCTGGTCGGCCTGGCCACAGGCAGCGACCAGAAGGGCGGTGATCGCAGCTCCGGAGGCCAGACCACGCATGTTTGCGAGGCCGTGAGCCATGTTGGATGTGGAAGTCATTTGGATACCTCTCTCGGATGCATTAGCAGGCAAGGGGTATCGGCCGAGTTGGGCTGCCGCCGGGCGGCATTCCGGCGTCCATGCGACGGTGTTGTGGCAATTGTGCGGTGGCGCGCGTCCTGGAAGGCACTGGCAGAATGCACGGGCTGGCCTCGGCCCTTTTCCTGCTGTAGGAGGATGGTGGCTGCGCCCGGGGTTCTGGCGCCGCCCTGCATTTCAACCGGATTTCCCAATGCGCATTTTCGACCGCATGTTTCGCCTCCAGGGGGTGTTCTTCAACATCCTGTTCGCCGGGATTGCCTTTGGCATTCACGTGATTATCCGCGAAACGCCGGAACACACGCTGGTCGCCCACAACGCCAAATACTGGACCGGCATCGCGGTCCTGGTGATGATGGGCATCGAAACCATTGCGCTGGCGATCAAGTTCCTGTCACCGATTCGGCGTGATCGATCCGGCGGAGTCGCGCGCGTTGACCGGGTCCAGCTGCCGGGGCGCGGTTGGGGGGTATTGCTGATCGGGCTGGTTCACGCCGGGGCGTCAGTGGTGCTGGGCCTGGTGGCGCTGGAGGCTGTGGGCTTCCGCCTGGATCTGCAGGAACCAGTGCCCATGGGCATCGTCGTGGTCATCGTCCTGAAGGAGATCTACCTGCTCGGTCTGATCATCCTGCCATTTCAGCGGGACCGCCCGGCGTCGGGTGTGGCGCTGCTGTTCGCCGATGTGGCGCTGTTGCTCTTTTCGGCGGTCGCCTATGCGGCGGTGCTGCAGGAGATCATCGAGTATCGCGACCTGCCGCTGTTCGTGGAAGGAATCGATGACCTGTGGTCTGTACTGGGCATATCGGTGGCGATCTTCCTGGCCTTCTTCCTGCCTCTGCGGCTGGGATTTGTGGTGGAAGAAGCCGTCTTCGCCCGGGACGCGCTGGACCAGGTTGCGATCTATACATCATTGCTGATCGCAGCGGCGGCGGCCATGGGCCCCCTGATGCTGATGTGACAGGCGTCGCGAGCCCAGAGGGGTCACGAAAAAGCCCGGCCGGCCGGAACCCAGAAAATCTGGATCGGGCCTGGAGCCGGGCGGGTTGGTTCGTGATGTTGTTGAAGACATCTTATCACCCGTTCCCCACCCGGTCTGTGATCGCGCTCACAGGCGGTGATGGAACCAGAATGATGCACCGGCGGGGCAACCTGAACCGCGCCTGAACCGCCATCTCAGACCCGGTTCAGGCAGCCTGTGACATGGTCCGCTCCAACATCAATCAGGCCCACCCGGGCCCCGAAGACAAAAAGGACAATCCCATGAGCGCGAACCTGACCCGAACCGTGGTTGCCGGCGCCCTGGGCGCCTTCCTGGCAACAGCCGGGTCCGCGTTCGCCACCACCACCAGCATCAATGACCTGGACGCCGTCCTGAACAGCTGGCCCGCCGCTAGACAGGAGGTTGCCCGTAAGACCGAACCGACCCCCACGTCCCAAGCCGGCAATGGCCTGCAGATGGTCTCCGTCCAGGACGCCACGGCCGGCAAGGCGACGGGATATCGCTGCAAGACAGTCAGTGGCATCCGGTCCTGGTCGCGGGCGAAGCGGAGCCTGGCGCGCCGCGGCTACCGCAAACTGCACGTGCTTCGCTTCACGCCTCGCCGGATCAAGCCAATCGCCGGACTCAAGGGCTACGCCCGCTGTGCCGGTGGCTGGTATGTGGTGACCGCCAGCCGGGGGCACTTCCGCTATCGCCTGGCTGTGGACGCCCGCACGTTCCGGGTTGCGGCACAGACCCGTATCGGCGTCGACCGCCGCCGGGTTACTCGCAAGCAAACAAGGCCGGTCCATCGCACAGCACCCCGCCATGTCCGCAGCCGTCACGGGATTGGCCGCCGCACACCCCGCCGTCACTACTAGCGGCAGCGGGCGCGGCTGGCGTAGGGCGTGAAGAAGACCTTCAGGTTCGCGCGGCTCGCGTACTTGACGTAGAAAACCCTCATGGTCGCGCGGCTGGCGTAGGAGACGAAGAACCACTTCGACCGGCCCTGCGCCCGGCTGGCATAGGGCGCGCGCCAGACCACACAATCCGCCCGGCTGGCATAGCGCACCACGAAGACGCGCTTGTCGGCCCGGCTGGCATATTTGACCACATAGACCTGCTCTGCCCCGGCCGGCGCGGCGGCCAGCAGGGCAAAGCCCACAAGAAAGAACGCAAGGCAACGTCTCATCAGCACACTCCTGTTTCGGCTCTCTATTGCCTACGCAGCCCCGGTCGGGAACGCATCCGGGAAGCTCGCACGCAGCCCGTCCACCAGATCGCCCACCATGGCTTCGAAAATCGCCCTGCCCTTCTCCCGGGTAGCCAGCGCCGGCGCGCCTGTAGCGCCACTGGGGCTCAGGTCGCGGGCGCCGAAGGGGTCGTCTTCCGGCACGTCCGGACGCAGGGTGACGGGCCAATGGAACGGGTTTGACGGCGGTGGCGATGCATCTGCGTCGGCCACCGCTTCTGCAGGCGTCCGGTCCAGGCGCACCGTCTCCGGCGCGATCGCCATCATCAGCGAGGTCTCGCGCTCGTCCGCATGACCGCCGCTGCTCTGTTCGAGCAGCGGGTCGGCGCTGCGGCCGAGGCTGCGGATGTCCGCCACCGCCATTTTGACCCGGTGCGCCTCGCGCATGTGGCGGGAGACCAGTTGCAGCGGCGCCTCGGTGGAGACGCCGGTGTTCAGCACCGCGATCCGGGTCACGCCGTGCCGGACCAGGCTTTCCGCCACCTCGGTCACCAAGGCCTGCAAGGTCGAGGCCGAAAGATGGGTGCTGCCTGGCCAATCGCGGAAGGCCGGATAGTAGCCATAGGTGAGGACAGGCGTGACCACCACCGGCAGCCGCGCCATGACCCCGGCCGCCAGCGCCCGCGCCACCCGTGCGTCGGTGTCGAGCGGCAGGTGCGGCCCATGTTCCTTGGCCGCCGCACCTATAGGGATCAGCGCCACGGCGCCATCCTGAAAACGGTCCCGCGCTTCGGGCCAGGTCAGATCGGAAAGGGAGAGCCCCGGAGGGCCAACCATGGAACTGTCGCGCCCGTGACCTGCCTGCGCCTTATCCTGAAAGGCTGACGTTGACCGCCTTGGGGCCCTTGGTGTCAGCCTCGACGTCGAACTCCACTTGCTGGCCCTCGGCCAGACTGTCGAGCCCGGAGGCCTGGAGGGCGGAGATGTGCACGAAGATGTCCTTCGAGCCATCTTCCGGCTGAATAAA
>JAJFFJ010000092.1 GCA_021776685.1 Alphaproteobacteria bacterium | reverse complement strand
TCACCCCGCTACAACGGTCATGGCCCCTATCCGGTGCCGCGGGAGATGACTGAGGCAGAGATCGCCGACACCATTGGCGGATTCGCGGCTGCAGCCAAACGGGCCATCGAAGCGGGCTTCGACGGCGTCGAGGTGCATGGCGCCAACGGCTATCTGCCCGACCAGTTCCTGACTGCCGAGACCAACCAGCGCACGGACGGCTGGGGCGGCGACATTGGCGCCCGGATGCGGTTCCATCTGGAGGCGGTGCGCGCGGTGCGGGACGCCGTGCCGGCGGACAAGATCGTCGGCGTGCGCATGTCCCAGACGAAGGTCAACAACCTGGCCTACGAATGGCCGGGCGGCGAAGCAGACGCGGAAGCGGTGTTTGGCGCGCTTGGCGACATCGCCAACGTCTTCATCCACATCAGTTCCCCCCATGGCTGTGGGCCGGTATTCGGCGCGGATGTGAGCCTTGCGGGCCTGGCCAAACGCTATTCCGGCGCGCAGGTCATTGCCAATGGCGGCCTCAACGACCCGGCGGAGGCAGAGCGGGTGCTTACCGGCGGCGAGGCGGAATTTGCGGCCGTCGCCCGCGGCGCGCTCGGCGACCCGGCGATGCCCAACAAAATCGCGGCGGGCGAAGCGCCTGTTTCCTTCGACCCCGGCATGCTCTCGCCCAACAGCACCCTCGACCATATGGCTGCCTGGCGCGCGGAGAACCTGTAGCTGTTGCGAAACCAGTTCACGGAGCTGGCACCGTTTATCAGGAGTCGATTCTGATGCTGCCTTGACGCATGATGGCTTCGTGATAGTGGGGCGAGCGGGTTGAGGGGCAAGAATGAAACCGATTTTGACAGTCTGTGCAGCGGCCATGTCGGCTGCGATCCTACCAGCAGAATCCTCGGCGCAGATCCGCCAGATTTGTGGCAGCCATACCTCCCGCGCGAAGGCCTGCACCATGTCGTTCGTCAAGAACCGCAGTGCGGTGCGCAGCGCACGCATTCGGACCGGCGGCGGCGGCACCCGGTGGTATAAAATTCAACCCGGCGGACTTGGGGAAGTGCAGGTACAGGTCTTGAAACCTGGCGGCGTATCCCGCAAGTCGCGGATCAAACTTTTCAAGCGGAATTCAACAAAGGCAGCGCGGAATCTTCTCGGTAAGCTGGGCAAACTTGGACTCGGATTTCCGATTACGCCTTACCCTCATTTTGTTTCTGTGAGCGCTTCGCCGCCGTATTTGATAAAGGTGACCTATACCGCAAAAAGGGTTCGCGGGATGATCTGCCGTGTAGACGGCGGTTCGCGGTCTAGGCCCTGCCTGATCCGGAGCGCGCCGCGACGGAAAATTGCTGGTGGTCGCAAGAAGGTGAGAGGCCAGACGGGTCCCCATAGCTGGACGCGATCAGTTGGCGGGCACCTGATGGTTTGGGACAGACCCGATCACTGGTACCTGATCAGGGTGACGAAGGCCGGTGAGCTCAGGGTTCACCTGACGCCGTCGGCTAATTTCTTCTACCGCTACTACTACTTCGAAATTGGGGCTGCCGCCAACGACCAGCTTTCCCGGCGGAGCGCTACCAATAGCGTGTATGGAAGGATTTTGCAGGTGCAGCCTGGCGACTATCTGGTTCGGTTTGGCATCCAACCGGGCATTCGGCGTCAATGGCCAGACGTACACCTGGCCTACACGCTCCAAATTGATATGAAAGCACGATAGACAAATATACGCAGAAACAAAGAAAGGCGGCTCGTTAAAGCCGCCTTTCCGTGTCTGGGCTGTACTCAGCCCGGATCTTTTGATTCGGATCTTTCGATCCCAATCTTTTGATCCCAATCTTTCGATCAGGGTATCAGAGCCCGCAGAAGAGGCTGCTCCGCTGTCGACCACTGATACTCAGGCTGTCCGTGACAGCACCCAAAACACTCGACATTGGATCACCTCCTTTCGTTTGTTGAACCTGCCTGGAATTATGCCAGCCACCAGTCCCGCTGACCAGAGACTTTAATCCGAGGCGGTAGGGGTCCGGCGCATGGGGGCCCGGCTGTGGGCGTTGTTGATGTCCACCAGACGGGCGAGCAGCTCCATAAAGGTCGCCCGATCCGCCGGCTTGAGCGGCGCCAGCATTCGGTCGTTTGCTGCCTGCACCGACGCGGTCATCTCCGCCAACAGCGTCTTGCCTGCATCGGTGATGTAGAGGCATTTCGTACGCCGGTCTGCGACGCCGGCGCGCCGTTCCAGCAGGCCGCGCTGCTCGAGCCGGGTGACAACCTCCGAGATGTTGGAGCGGTCGAGCGCGAGCATGTCTGCGAGCACATGCTGTTCGAGCGCGCCCGCCTCGTCGACGACGCAGAGGATGCCGTACTGGATCGAGGTCAGCCCCCAATCGCGGCACTCCTCCAGAAAGAGGGAGACCGCAATCTGGTGGGCGCGGCGGACCAGGTGCGCCGGTTGCCGATGGATCTCTGCGAGCTTCATGCCCGCGGGATCGAGGTCGGTCTCGATCACAGTTTTTTGTGGCTGCCGTCGCAGAAGGGCTTGTTGCCCGACTGGCGGCAGCCGCAGAGATAGAGTGTCCTGCCCGCCTCCGCGTCGAAGACGACGGGCGAGAGGCCCGTGCCCTTGTGGGAACCGTCGCAGTAAGGTTGGTTGGCGCTGCGGCCACAAGCGCACCAGGCGACCTTCTTCGCCAGCGCGCCGGTCTCCACCGCATAGGGCATCTTCTGGGTCGCGATCGCCTGGTCCGCGCCAGCCTGGTTCGCACCGGTTTGGATCGACGGAGCCGCCCCGTTCGGGCCGCCGTTCGATCCACCGTTCCGGGCGCTCGCCAGCTCGCGCTCAAGCTCGGCGATGCGCGTTTCCAGAGTGGCGACCTGTTCGGCGCCGTTGCTGCCGGCATTGGCAGCTTGCCCGCTGCCGTTCAGGCCGTAGAAATTGCGCGCGTTGCTGCCCAGGATCTTCGCCTTGGCGTCATCCGCGATGTCGCCCCGGCGCAGGAACTCCGGCACCGCGCCGGTCAACTCGTCCTCGGTCGGCTCGTGTGGAAAGTCGGACGCGTACATGATGCGGTCCGGGCCGATGGCGTCGATGGCGTATTTGAGGCCGGGCTCGGCCAGCTCCGCCGTCACCCAGAAATTGTCGGACTTGAAATACTCGCTCGGTCGCCGCTCCAGCCGCCCGCGGGCGTCGGTGCCGAAGATACTGTCGAATTCGGTATCCAGCCGGTCCATCAGGAACGGCACCCAGCTCGCACCCGCCTCCAGGAAGGCCACGCGCAGCTTGGGGAATGCGTCGAACACGCCCTCCCAGATCATGTCCGTCGCCTGCAGCATCAGCGGGTAGGGATGGGACATGGTGTGGACCTTGGCGAAAGGCCGCTGGAAGTCGACGCCGATGCCTGCGCTGGGCCCACCGTGCAGCGCGATCGCCATGTTGTGCGCCTCCGCCGCTTCGAAGATTGGCCAGTAGCGCTTGTCGCCAAATTTGATGGGCGTCGCCGTCACTGTTGGCATCATCATGGCGACGAAACCTGTGCGCTCTGTTGCGCAGCGCACGATTTCCTTCACCGAGGCCTCGACATTCTCGACGCAGATCATGCCGACGCCGAACAGGCGCTTGTCCTTCGCCGTGTAACGGTCCTCCAGCCAGTTGTTGTAGGCGGTGGCGGTGGCGGTCGCGAAATTCACATCCTGCATCAGCCCACAGGCGAGACCGGCGGTGGGGTAAAGCACTGAGCCTTCCGCGTTCAGCACGCCGAGCAGGGTGTTCCACACTTCTGCGTCCGTGTGGCTGTACCGGCCGGCCGTGTTGTCTTCGCGCTCGTGGATCACGCCGCGGGCCCAGCCGTCCAGGCCGGGAAAGATGGGCAGAGCCTTGTTGCGCCGGGTAATGGCGTGCTCGCCCTCGTAATATTCGATCATCTGATCATCGTCTTCGAAGATGTGCCCGTCGGCATCGAAGATTGCCGGCCTGTTATCGGTTGGCAGGGTCATTGGTTTTCTCCCTCACGCGGGCCGGTGGTGCACCGGCTTTTATCGTTAGTATGCTGATGATCAGTATACTCATTAAATATTGGCAAGACAACAAGAACGGGCGCTTAACCGGTCAGGGCAGGCGCACGAAGGTGACCCGCCCGACGGCGCGTAGCCCGAAATCTCCAAGAAAATGCAGCGTCGCCAGCAGACGAACGGATTCGCGGGGCTGGGTGTCCCGGTTGGTAGCGCGGAAGGTTTCGCCGCTATCCGTGCCGGCATCCCACGCCCAGAGGGGCAGGGTCAGGCGCTCAATCCATCGACCGTTGCTGCGCATCTCTATGCCGGCCACACCTGTGAACCAATCCGGGCTGGGCGCCACCATGCTGACGAACGAGATGCGCGACCGGCGGCGGTCCACCCGGACCGTGAGTGAAACCTTCCCGGGTACATGAGTGAGGTCGGGTCCCACAACTGCATCCAGAACGCGGCGACGGCGGCGCGCTTCTGCAATCTCCTGCATCAGGATGGTAGGCCGGCCATTCTCGGCAACCAGTTCCAGGCCGCTGGATGCCGTTCGGCCATCGCCGAACATAACGTATCGACCGGTATGAGAGGCGGCGACGAAGGGCGACAGATGTGCCTTGGCTGGAAACTCAAACGGATGGGTGGCAGCGCGCCAGGTGATCTCGATGATCAGGCGATAGCGCGCGGTTTCAGGCTTCGCGGACTGGCCATGCGCGGCTGTGGCCCAGGCCATCGCCGCCACAAAAATCAATGCCACCCTAGGCATTGCCGCCTTCGGGGCGGCAGCGAATGAAATGCACCATGTTGAAGGTGACCACCTCTTCGTCCCGCTGATTGACGGCGTGATAGGTCATGGTGACCACGCCCCTTCCGGGCTTTGACATCGGCTTGGCGGATTTGACCGTGGCCGTCACGCGCAGTTCGTCTCCCGGATAAACCGCGCGGTGATAGCGGATCTCGTCCATGGCCGGGCCGCCGTCGGAATTGGCCACCACCCCGGCATCCACCGCCAGGCGGAAGCAGAGCGCAATGGTCTGGAAACCCGAGGCGATCAACCCGCCATAGGGGGAGGCTTCCGCCGCCGCCTTGTCCGCATGGAAGGGCTGCGGGTCATAGCGCCGGGCGAATTCAAGAATCTCCGCTTCATCCAGGGAAGCGCCGGCGGTCTGCCAGCTCCGCCCCACTTCCATATCCTCGAAAAAAGGTGCGTCCATGGGCGGCCTAATGCTCTGCGAGCAGACGGCCGAAGCCGCGCTTCTGGTCGGGCAGGCCGGCGCTGCGCAGCGCGTGCCAGTAGGTCGCCGTGTTGACGCAGATGACCGGCTTGCCCAGTTCGTTCTCCAACTGGGCCGCCAGCCGGCCCATGGGCAGGTTGGCGCCGAACTGGATAATGGCCTCGACGTCGTCGCCATTCACCTCATGCACGGCGGCGCGCAGATCCGCCAGCGGCGTATGGCCGATGACCACCGGGCCGGGCCGCTGCAGGTGCTTCATCCGGACGGGGGTGTAGCCGCTCTGCTCCGCGAAGGTGACGATGTGTTTTTCCGCGATCGGATAGTAGGGCGTGACGAAGCTGACCCGTTCTTTCACGCCATAGGCGTTGAGCGCCGCTGGCAGCGCGTCGGCCGCTTGGGTAAATGGCACATCACCCGCTCGGCTGCGCACCCGCTCGGCGATCTTGTCCGCCGCATCGCGGCCGCCGCCCCAGATGCTTTCTGCAGAGATGCCCAGGATCAGATGATCCGGGTGGCAGGTCATCACCCGGTCGATGGCTTCTTCGATGGCGATGTCGATGCGCCGGATCAGCTCGTCGAAATCCGCGTCGCTGTTCACCGGTTCGTCCGGGATGTGCATGCGCCCGATATGGTTGGACACGCCCACCGGCCGCATATCGTCATACTCCGGCTGCACCACGGTGTTGGTCGATGGCGTGATGACTCCGAACTTGTGCCGGTATCCTAGAATGTCGCCCATCTTGTCCCCTTCAATTTGCGCGCGGCGCGGCCCCTCAATCGGGTCGTGAGCCGAGCTGCAGGTTGACTGACGCGCCGCCGTCTACGGGCAGGGCCACGCCGGTGATGAATTTCGCCTCGTCGCTGGCCAGGAACAATGCGGCATTGGCGACATCCCAGGCATCTCCCATGCCGCCCTTGAGCGGCACGGCAGCGGAGCGTTCGGCGACGATCTGATCGCGGCTGCGGCCGGTATTTTCCATGCGGGTTTCCACCGCCATGGGCGTGTCCATCAGCCCCGGCAGGATGCAATTGGCGCGGATGCCGAAACGCGCATATTGGCTGGCAATATGCTCGGTGAGTGAGACAACGGCCGCCTTGGTGGTCTGGTAGCCGACGGTGGGGTGGGCCGCCCGCGCGGCCATGGACGAGATGGTCAGGATGACGCCCGACCCCTGCTCGCGCATCACCGGCAGCGCATGCTTGCAGGCCAGCGCCATGCCCCGATAGTTGACGCGGTAGAGTGTGTCGAAGGCGTCCGCGGTGATGTCTGTCAGCCCGGTGTCGCCGCCAGCGATGGAGATGCCCACATTGTTGTGCAAAATGTCGACGCGCCCGGCGCGCGCCATGGTGTCAGCGATCATCGCTACCAGCGCGGCCTCCTCTGCCACATCGGCTGCCAAGGCCCAGGCTTCGCCGCCCGCCTCCGCAATCAGGGCCGCGGTTTTTTCGGCAATGGCGAGGTCGCGGTCCACGCAGGCCACCCGTGCGCCCTCCCGCGCAAAGGTAAGCGCGGTGGCACGGCCATTTCCCATGGTTTCGCCGGGGCGCTGGCCGGCGCCGACGATGATCGCAACCCTGTCCTTGAGGCGCATGGCCATTCCTAAGGATGCGGACCCCAGGGCGCCGCCAGCAGCAACTGGTTCGCCTGGGTGATCACGAGGGGCCGGAACTTTTCGCCAAACTTGATGAAATCCGGATCGCTCAGCAGGGTTTGCCAATGCGCCCGCCGGTCATCGTCGTCATCGAATTTCCACAGATGCACCAACTGATGAAGCGTGCCGGTGTCCGAGGTAAAATAGCCGATCAGCTTGTCCTGGTATTTTTCAAGCACAGGCCAGCCGAGAGTTTCGTAGTGCCCGATCGCCTCCGCCATCTTGCCCGTGTAGAGCGTGTAGGTGCGCAACTCGTAGACCGCCATAGTCCCTCTCCCTGCTGATTTTGGAGGCAAGGTAAACGGGCGGAGGCGGGGCGGCAACGGCATGGCCGTGCATGGCCCGGTTGCGCCGGATAGGTTCCGTCCTGGGCGCGAGCCAGTATTGGTCGGGGACGCGACCCGATTCAATTCAGGGGCGGGGACCCCAGGGCGCGCTGCGCATCAGCCGGTTCTCCTGGCTGGCCAGCAGAGGGCGGAGGCGGCTGGCGAAGGCCATGAAGTCTGCATCCCCATACATGGTCTCCCAATGGGCCCGCCGCGCGTCGTCGTCGGCAAAGCGCCAGATGTGGACCACCTGGTTCATGTTGCCCACGTCGGGCAGGAAATAGCCCACCAGCTTGTCCGCATACCGCTCCAGCAGCGGCCAGCCATGCTTTTCATAGACCTCGATCAGCTCCGCGCCCTTGCCCACATGCAGGTTGTAGGTGCGGAATTCATAGATGCTCATGTGCACGCCTCCTTTTGTGACCGGGGGGTGATCCGGTAACGGTAGCGGTCCCCTATCTCCCACAACAGTGAGTTGCCAGACGAAACTGACCGGCTTACGATTTCGGGGAGGGCTGGAATGGTCCGATGTGGAGGGTGCGATGACTGCTGAAGTTTGGCCCATAACAGATACATTCGCCGCCGAGATCGGCGATGTAGACCTGTCCAAACCCCTGTCCGGCGACGACTGGCAGGTGATCGAGGACGCCTTCAACACCTATTCGGTTCTGGTGTTCCCGGATCAGCGCCTGAAGCAGGACGAACATGTGGCCTTCGCCAGACGGTTCGGCCCCATCGACATGTCGATGATCGCCGACATGGATGCGGGGGACCTGCGGGTAGCGCCGGAAATTGCGGATGTTTCCAACCTCACCCTCGAAGGTGAGGTGATGGACGCGGACAACCGCATGATCGAGTTCCAGCGCGCCAACCGGCTGTGGCATACGGACAGCAGCTTCAAACCGACACCGGCCAACGCGTCGCTGCTCTATATGCAGGCGATCCCGCCCGTGGGCGGCTTGACCGATTTTGCCGACATGCGCGCCGCCTGGGATGCGCTGGACGATGGCCTGAAGGTGAAGATCGAAGGCAAGGTGGCGCTCCATTCCATCGCCACTTCGCGCGCCAAGATGGGCTTTGAAATGACGCCGGACGAAAACGCCGCCTATCCGCGGGTACCCCAGGTGATGGTGCGGACCCACCGGGCCAGCGGCCGCAAGTCGATCTATATCGCCAGCCATGTGGGCGAGATTGTCGACATGCCCGAGAAGGAAACGCTGGCGCTGGTCGACGCGCTGATGGCACACGCCACCCAGCGGCAGTTCGTCTATACCCATCGTTGGCGGCTCAACGACCTCGTCATTTGGGACAACAAATGCACGCTGCACCGGGGCCGCGACTTCGATGACCTGCGCTGGCCCCGCGACGCCCAGCGCGCCACCAGCCTGGATATCGGCCCCACATGCGAGCAGGAAGGCATCGCCGTGCCGCTGGCGGCGGAGTAGGCTGAACCGTCCGGATTGCCTGATTTATGGGCATCTTTGGCCTTGAGACCGGGGTCAATCGGCGGCAGGAGTGCAAAATTGTGAAGTATGAGCCGCATTCCAGCGTGCGGGCCCTTTATTCACATCGCCATACTCTTGCCCAATGGGTTGTTTACATAATCCGGAACCAAGAATTAAATCTTCGGGGACCGGGTTGCGGGGTCGATTTTCGACCGGCGGCCGTATGACTTTGACACACATCTCCTGCGCGGCGGCGTTGTGGGCCGGTGCGCGACACATTCTGAGGGGGTAAGCCCAACCATGACTTTCACTCGAAAAACCAAGAAATTTACCGCGGTGCTGATGATCGGCGCCATGGGACTGCTCGGCGGCTGCGGCACAACCGGTGGTGCAGACAACGGCGGCGGCGACTCCTATGCCGCGATGTCCCCGGCTGAACGCCGCTGGCATCAATCCAACCGCCAGTTCAACCGTACCGTTGCCAAAGGCGCGGTCGCGGGTGCGGTCGCCGGCGCATTGGTCGGCGCGCTGGTCTCGAAGAACAAGGTCACGGGCGCCCTGGTTGGCGCTGCGGCGGGCGCTGCCATCGGTGCAGGCGTCGGCTACTACGTCGCCACCAAGAATCGGCAATACGCCAACCGCGAAGACGAGCTGAACGCCAAGATCACGGCGGCGGACCAGGAAGCGGTGGCCTATCGTCAGACGGCGGACGCGGCCGAGGAATATTCCACCTGGCAGCGCCAGCGTATCCGCAAGATGAAGGCGGATTTGCGCGCCAAGCGGATTACCCAGTCCCAGTACAACGCCGAGCGGGACAAAAGTAAAAAGCAGGTCGCGGTGATGCGCAAGCGCGCCAAGGAAGCCGAAAAGGTTCACACCGAGATCGACCTGGACAAGAAGAAGCTGGGTGGCCCCGGCAAGAGCACGAAAAATCTGGCTCAGTCCGAAGCTGACCTGCTGCGCTCCAGCCAGCGCTTCAACAAGGCGGCCAATGATCTGGAAGCCGAGCTCTAGGTCCTAGGTTGGTTTACCTCCGGGCGGACGGGCGTGCTGCAAGCATCTGCCCGCCCGTCCGGCGCCAGCATTTCTGATCCTTGAACGTCAACGGAGACTGTCCGATGCCGTCGAAATATGCTCCCACGCCGCAGCGTCTGCTGGCTGTTGCCGCCGCTGCCACCCTCCTGGTTCTGGCCGGCTGCAAGACCAACGAAGACCCGTCCAAGGCTGGTCTGTCGGATGGCATCGCCAATCTGGCCACCGGCAAGTACAAAAAACGGCAAAGTCGGCTGAAAGGCAATCTGAAGAACGCCGAGACCTCACGCGAGCATTGGCGCAGCCAGGCTGCCCGCATGAAAGCAGAGAACGAGCGTCTGGCCGTAGAGGAACGGCGGCTGGAAGGTCAGCTTGCTGCAGCCCGGAACGATCTGGCCCGCTCCCGTGCGCGGGTTCGCAGGGCTCAGCGGGCCGGCGCCTCGCCCGCCAAGGCGCGCAGGGTGACCACAGAGATTCAGGCGCTGGAGCGCCGGCTGACCCGCGTGCGGGCATCAAAGATCTCGGTGAAGCGCAAGGCAGTGATGCTCAGCAGCATCAACGCCGAGCATCAGGCCCTGCGCAAGCGCACCCGCGACTTCACCGACCTGCAATAGACAGGCGTGAGACAGGTGTGGCGGTGCTGACTGAATCGGGCGGGATTCCCATTTATGACTGCTGAACAGTGGGGCGCCTGGACGGCGATTGTCGCCATTCCCCTGGCGCTTGCTGCGCTGATCTACCTTGGCGGGGCGGTGGCCTCGTGGCGCCGGCCGTTGCCGCGCCAAATGGTGATCAGGCGATGGTCGGGTCTGGCGGCGGTTGCCGCGGGCGCGCTTTGCTTCGCCGTTATGGCCTTCGTCCGGGTCGGGCCGAACAGCTAGGGCCGTCGCCTCAGTATTCCAGCGCCCAGCGGCGGACGATGCCGCGCTGCAGTTGCCGGGTGCGCCACATCCAGCGGCGCACATACATGGGCTTGTATTTGGCGCCCCCCTTTGCCGCCACTTCCCGGGCGCGGTAATCCGAGATGAACAGCGCAAAAACCAGCCGGCGTTTGCTGCGCGAGGTCAGATATCCGGCGAGCGCGCGCACGTAGTTGATGGTGCCGGTCTTGGCCAGCACCTTTACATGTTTGGGGAAATGCCGCTCGCGCCGGCCGCCACCCACATAGTAGGGGCGCAGCAGGTCCTGATATATTTGGCGGCCATAGCGCTGGCGCGCGGCGTAGCGCAGGACTGCCACCATCTGGGCCGGACTGATCCGTGTGTCCTTCGACAGACCCGAGTGGTTGTGCACGTCATAACCGGTCCATGCTGCGCCGGTTGCCTTCGATTTCATCCATGACGACAGCAAAACAGCCGACGCGCGGATACTGAGCGGATAGCTGACCAGCCGGTGGGCCGCGGCCAGACCGACCATCTCCGCCGCCATGTTGTTGGAATAGCGCAGCACCTTGTGGGCGATGCGGGGCAGCGGGTCGCTCTTGTGCCGATGCAGGATGGTGGATCCTTTCGGCGGTGGGCCGGGGATCGGTTCGGGCAGAACAATTCCCTTCTGGGCGGCGAACTTCTGGAACACGTGGGCGGTATGATAGGCGGCGCGCTTCACCGGCAACCAGATCTCGCCCTTGCGCCGGGCGCGCCGGATCAGGAGCCACTTATAGCCCGGGCCATCCCGATGCAGGATCAGGCCGTGAGGTGCGTCCCGGTTCTGCCGCGCGATGCCAAAGGTCAGGAAATCCACCTTGATTTCGATCTTGTCGGTCTTGGAATAGGCCGCAGCATCCAGGCTTTCCGGTTCCTTGCCACGGGTCCACTTCAGCTTCACCCGGTTGAAGTTGAGCGACAGGGCGGCGATGCCGGGGTTGTAGGCTGCGGTCTGGGCGTGGGTTTTCTCGATATAGGGGGTCGCGGGATAGAGACCGGCGTCATAGAGAAAGCGCCCCGAAATCCGACGGATACCGGCCTGCTTCAGCGCCTTCACGAAGCCGGCAAAGTCATCCGTGGTGAGGACAGGGTCCCCGCCGCCGCGCAGCACCAGATCACCTTTGAGGACGCCGCCTTCCACCGGGCCGGTGCGCAGGAGCACGGTTTCGAAACGGTGTTTGCCCCCCAGGATGCTGAGCGCCGCCACTGTGGTCGGCACCTTGATCGCGGACGCTGGCGTGAACAGCCCTGCAGGCTGCCGGCTTGCCACCACCTGGCCAGTCTTGGCGTCCACAACCAGATAGCCAACGGACGACAGCGGCACCTTCAACCGTTTGGTCAGCGCCGTGTCGGTCAGGCCCTTGGTATCGAGCTTCTTCTTGCGTGGGGCATCCTTGGCCGCCGCAGGCTGTGCCCCTGCAAGAGCAGCCATCAAAGCCAGCGCACAGGCATGGCGAAAGGGGAGACGAGGGGCCGGGCTGGTCAGGATAGGAGAGCGAAAAGGCATACGGTCGCTTTTTGGTTGGCGCGGGCAGCCGCCCCGTCGGGCGACTTTCTGGTATGATCCAATCTACGCGCCGGAGGCAAGGTCTTTGCCCGGCGCAGCCGCAAAGGCAAAATTTTTCTGCCCACCAGCCAACACCACAGTGGGCCAACAACCGTTACTGTGGCGTTACCCGTGAACCCCCTACAGGCGGGCAGCGGCGCCAGCAGCTGATGTCCAATCCGGGCTGCTCAGGGTCCCTGGCATAATCGAGGCGGGGAGCGCCTGATCCGCGATCAATAGAGACCCGCCAGCCGGCCCTTTTGGGCAGCCAGGGCATAGACGGTGTCGATCAGCGGTGTCGGTACCTCCACCATGCGTCCCATGGCGATCACCGAGGCGACGATGGCATCCAGTTCCAGGGGCCGGCCGGCCGCGAAATCCTGGTACATTGAGGTCTTGAACCCGACCAACTGGCCGCCCAGCGCAACCCGTTCGTCCGATGGCATGCCGGGCTCAAGCCCATAGGCGCGGCCGACGGCACCGGCCTCTTCCATCATATCGATGCAGAGCTGGCAGATGCCGGGGTCGCCGGCGATCTCGTCATTGGTGGCGCCAGTGAGGACGCTGATCGGCGCCATGGTCATGTTACCCAGAAGCTTGATCCAGGTTTCCTGCTGGATGGCGCGTGTCAGTTCCGCGCCGATGCCTGCGCCTGCCATAATCTCCACCAGCGCCGAGGCCCGGGCGCTTTCGCTGCCATCCGGCTCGCCGACGATGAAGCGGTTCTGTGCCGCGTGCACCACGAGCCCGGGTTCGGGCACAGAACAACCAATGTGAAGGACGCAACCGAGCACCCGTTCGGCGGGGATCAGGCCGTCAATCGCGCCCTGCGGATCGACGCAATCGATCCGTTTGTCCTCGTGTCCCTGAAAGCCATGGAAGAACCACCAGGGGATGCCGTTCTGGGCCGAGACGACAGTGGTGTTTTCGCCCAGCAGCGGCTGCAGGTGAGGGGCGATGGCGGCCAGGCCGGTGGTCTTGGCAGTCAGGACCACATAGTCCTGGGGGCCAAAGTCGGCAGGGTTGTCGCTGGCGGGAATCTCGACGGTGAAGCGCTCACCGCCATAGTCCAGGGTCAGACCTTTGTTGCGGATTGCTTCCAGATGCGGGCCGCGGGCGATGACCTTGACCGACGCGCCCGCCCGGGCGAGTAAGGCAGCCATGAAGCCGCCAACGGCGCCGGCGCCGAAAATACAGATGTCCATGTTTGCTGCCTTATAGTTTCGTGCTGATAGAGCCGGAAGATTGGCCAGGTGATGGGATCGATTCTACTGCCGTAATTCTAAGTGTGCGACGCTTCTAGCGTAAATCGTGCTGGTTGTGCGCCCTCATCCTGGGCGCCCCTGGCGCCCTGTGCACATCCTGACAATGATCATATTTCCAGAGGGGAAGACATGAAATCGATTCTGTTTGCTGCCGCCGCTGCCGCATTTGTCCTTGCACCTACCGCCGCGTCGGCCAAGGTCGAAAAGCGCGCCATGCTGTCGAAGAGCTGCAGCATGGACAAGGTGAAATCACTGGCCGGTGACGCCATCGTCAAGGTCGAGAAGGGCGCCAGCCCGATCATTCTCAACATTACCCTCGATACCGGCAAGATGACCTGGCAGCAGCTGACGGTGAAAATGAACTCGGCTGGTTGCTTCAAGTAGGATCCCGTCCGCACCTCGGATCAGGCCGCCGTCCCGGAGGAATGCCGGGGCGGCGGTTTTTCGTAGAGCCTTTGGCGCGCCCACAGATTTCCTGCGCATACCAGCCATGGGCGATCATGTGGGACTACAAATGTGCCCAAAACCACGCTATGTTGCCAGGAATTCTGCGAACACCGCCGGAAATCCGGCTTCTAGGAGCAGCGACATGGCCTCCACAGTTACCGCACTGAAAAAGACCGACGACCACCGCCCCGCGCATATCAGCGAGGAAGAGTGGGATATGCGCCTGCAGCTCGCCGCCGCCTACCGGATATTCGATCACATCGGCTGGACGCTGCTGATCTTCAATCACATCTCCCTGCGCGTGCCGGGGCCGGACCATCACTTCCTGATCAATCCCTATGGCCTGCGCTATGACGAGGTGACCGCATCGAATCTGGTCAAGATCGGGCTTGACGGGGAAAAGGTCGAAGACTCGCCCTGGGGCGTGAACCCGGCCGGCTTTCTGATCCACAGCACCATCCACGCCCATGTGCCGGAAGCCCTGTGCATCATGCACACCCACACAAATGAAGGCCTGGCGGTGGCCTGCAAGGCACAGGGCCTGACGCAGACCAATTTCTATTCCGCCATGATGCACGATCAGGTGGCCTATCACGACTTCGAGGGTTTGACGGTCCGCGACGACGAGGGGCCGCGGATGGTCAAGAGCATTGGCTCAAAGCCCATTGTTGTCCTGCGCAACCACGGTCTGCTGACCCATGGGCGCAACGTGGCGGAATGTTTCCGGCGCATGTGGACGGTGCAGAAGGCCTGCGAGGCGCAGGTCATGGCCGATTCAATGCCCGGCGAGACCATCGTGGTGAGCGAAGACTCAGCGGTCAACTCAACCCGCGACGCCGGGCTGTTCGGCAATCAGGCGTCGGAAACCTGCCAGGTCTTTGACGCCATGATCCGCGTCATCGACGACAAGGATCCCAGCTGGCGCACCTGACATGTGCGCCTGACATGTGCTCCCGATCGGCGTAGCTGATTTCGGGACACCGTTGGTCGTCAGCGGCGGCGGTCGAATTTGCCTGGTCGCCCCCAACCGAACCGGATTGCGGCAGTGAATGCCTGTTTGAGCGCCATTGCGGCTGTCCCGTTTCCCCGTCGTCCCCGTTATCGCTGTTTACCCAGCCAGCGCGGCGTCGCGTCCCCGTGGCGTGTTGTAATCCTGCGGTCGATATGCTTTCAGCGGCCTTGATGAACAAACCTATCGAAACATGCGGCTTTGCCCGGGCGGCTTTGCAGTGGCGCTGACCCGGGAATCCATCCGCGATGGCTATATCCAGAAACTGGTCAAGGAGGCCGGCCCCTGGCTTGAGACATTGCCCGAAGAAGAGGTACGCGCCTCCCGCCTGGCCATGATGGAAGAACGGGGTCCGGACGAGGACATCTGGGTCTTCGGCTACGGGTCGCTGATCTGGAACCCGGCATTCTATTTCGAGGAGCAGCGCGTGGGCCGCCTCTTTGGCTACCACCGGCGCTTCTGTATGCGCATCCACGCGGGCAGGGGAAGTGCCCGGCGACCGGGACTGATGTTGGCGCTGGATCGGGGCGGATCCTGCAGCGGCGTGGCCTTTCGCATTTCCCGCAAAAATGCCGACGAGGAACTCGACCTGATCTGGCGGCGGGAGATGATCTCAGGCTCCTACCGGCCCCGCTGGCTGGAGGTGCGCACGCCTGCCGGTCCGGTGCAGGCCATATCGTTCATCGTCAACCGGGAGCACGATCGCTATACGGGCGAACTGCCGGAAGACAAGGTCGTGGCCACGCTTGCCACGGCCAAAGGGCCGCTTGGGCGATGTTGCGACTATCTCTACAACACCGCGGCGCATCTGGAGGCCATGGGCATCGCCGACCGCAACATGAAACGCCTTGGCCGCAAGGTGGCCCTGGCGCAGGGCCTGACGTGTGCCCCCGGTCTGGATGACTTAAGCGACGCGCCGCCGGATTCGGAAATCGAGTCGCCTTGACTGCGACGTTGCCCGATCAGCAGCCGCAGGCGCGGACGCAGGCGGAGCGGCGGGCATAGCAGGCGGCAGGATTGGCGGCCCGGCGACAATTGAAGCGGCGGCTGCAGCTTCGTGCGCAGCGGGGGCGGCAGGCGGCCAATTGCTGGAACTGCTCGGGACGCGTGGTGCTGCCAAGACTGTCATTATGATCCACGGCGGCAAGCTGTGTCTGGCAGAAGGGCGCCGGCCCGGCCGATGTGGCAGGCGTTTCTGCCCAGGCAGAAGCGGTCAGCATCAGCAGCAACGCCGGTAACAGCGCTGCGCGGCAAAGGTGGGTCGTCCAGCCGGCCATCGTCTGAGATTCCTTCCAATTCCCCCCAAGTCCCCGACGAAGCCTATCACGGCGTACGCCCGCGCGCACCGGTTCCTCTGACTATGGTTTACGGACAAAGCCAGCGTTCCGTGCGCGCCCGGGTCACCTGGACACCTTGGCACTTTTCGAAACCTGCCGTAACATTGCGCAGCTTTCGAAAGGCCTGACCTATGACCAATCAGATCGTCCTGCCGGATGTAGAGGCGCTCGCTGCGCGGGTGGCGGATGGCGCCAAGGTGGCGGTGTTCAAGGATGGCGCAGTGCCCATGGACCTGGGCCGGGCCCTGGTGCGAAAGGGCGTGCGCGGCCTGCATGTGGTGACCGTGCCCACGTCGGGCCTGTTGGCGGACATGCTGATCGGCGCCGGCTGTGTTGCGACGATCGAAACCTCCGGCGTCACCATGAGCGAGTTTGGCCAGGCGCCCTGCTTCGGACGCGCCGTCAAAAGCAGCAGCCTGAAGATCATGGATGCGACCTGTCCGGCGGTCTACACGGGCCTGCAGGCAGCGGAGAAGGGCGTGCCCTTCATCCCCATGCGCGGCCTGATCGGCTCCGACATTCTCGCCAACCGGCCGGACTTCAAGACCATCGACAATCCTTATGACGCTGACGGTGGCGACGATCCCATCGTTGCGATCCCGGCAATCCGCCCGGATGTGTCCCTGATCCACGCGCCCCTGGCCGATGCCTTTGGCAACGTGTGGATCGGCCGGCAGGCGGAGCTCAAGATCATGGCCCACGCCTCAGCGGAGAGCCTGATCACCTGTGAGCGGTTGTATGAGGGCAATCTGCTGGAAGACCCGCACCTGGCGCCGGCGGTGATCCCGTCCATGTATGTGGGCGGCATCGCGGTGGCCGAACGGGGCGGCTGGCCGCTTGGTTTGACCGGCGAGTATGACGACGACCCGGACGCCATCCTCGCCTATATCCAGGCGGCGGCGACGCCGGAAGGATTCCAGGACTGGCTGGCGGAACATGTTTTTGGCAGTGGTGCGGCTGATGCGCGGGTTCCCGCCCAGGCAGCCGAATGAGCGGCTACCGCAGTGAGGAGTTGCTGATCTCGGTGATCTCCCGCCTGCTGGCGGATTGCGGGCATATCGCAGTGGGCGTCTCGTCGCCAATCCCCGGCTCGGCGGCCCTCTTGACCCAGGCCACCAGCGACCGGCCGGTGCGTGTTTCGGTAATTGGTGCTGAGACCCCTGAGTTCCGCACCGATGGTGGCGTCGACCTTTTCGACAGCGCGGGCCAGGGCCGCATCGACGCCTTCTTTCTTTCCGGCGGACAGATCGACGGCGAGGCCAACATCAATCTCGTTGGCATTGGCGACTATCCGGAAATGAAGGTGCGCTGGTCGGGCTCCTTCGGCTCGGCCCACCTCTATTTCATGGTGCCCAAGGTGATCCTTTTCCGGGAGGAGCACACCACCCGCACCATGGTCGACAAGGTCGATTTCATCAGCGCGCCGGGCTGGTCGCCGGACAATGTGCACCGCCCGGGCGGTCCCTACGGCCTGGTGACCAACCTCTGCCTGTTCATGTTCGACCGGCCGAACCGCCGCTTCAGGTTGGAGAGTCTGCACCCTGGCGTGACCCTGGAAGAGGTGCAGGACAATACCGGCTTCAACTTTGAAATCCCGGAGGTCGTGCCTGAAACACAGGCGCCGGACCAGGCCAAGCTCGAACTCCTGCGCAGCACCGTCGCGCAGAAGATTGCCGACCCCTATCCAAAATTTGCGGAACGGGTTTGGGGGGTGAAGGCGGCCGCCTAGCCGGACGCATTCACCGCCAAATCCCTACCGGCACCGGCTGTAGGCTGGCCGGTAGCAATAGGGTCGCTTGCCCCGCCGGGCGCAGACCTGCATGCCGGACGAGCAGATCAAGCCGGCAGTGCAACGGGCATATACAGGCCGATAACAGCCGCCGCCGCCAAAGCGTCCCGGCGGACAGGCGGTCAGGCCTGACGAGCAAACGCGGCCACTGAAGCAACGGGCATATCCGGGCCGGTAACAGCCGCCGCGCCCGTATCGTCCCGGCCGGCAAACCGTCAGCCCCCGCGGACAGCGCAGGGTGCGCTGCGCCAGTTCCGTCTGCGTTAGCGATTGGGCGCCGGCGGGCTGCGGGTCCGCTGCAGCGGCGCCGGCACTCGCCAGGCCCATCCAGGCAATCGTAATGAGCGCCAATGGCAGGTTTGTCAGTTGAGTTAATTCCATGATCTCATGCCCCTGAAACAGTTGCTGGTTTCCCTATTCCAGCAGAGCGACAGGAGATTGGTTTGACGGGTGTCAAACGCGCCCGGGCATTTGGCAGCAATACTGTCGCAGTTAGTCCAAATGACCGGATTGGCGGATGAAACGCGCCGGCGGCGAATGAAGGAGTGCAACTCGCATGATGGGGAAAACGACGATGGCCCTGGCCATGATTGCTGGTGTCATCATTGGGGCATCGCCAGTTAGGGCAGAAATTTGCCGGGCGGGCCCACCGGGACAGTTCGGCGTCGCAACCTATTGCGCCAGCACCGTACTGGCGCCGCAGGGTGGTCGGTCCTACGGCCCGCTTCAGGCCGCGGGCGGCGCTGGCACGGCCTGGGTGGAAGGTGTGTCGGGGGACGGTGTTGGCCAGTGGCTGCAAGTTCGCTGGAGCGATGGCGCTTGTTTCCGCACCGTGAGCATTCGCAATGGCTACGGCCGCAGCCGCGCTATCTTCCTGGGCAATAACCGTGTGCGGGCTGCGCAACTGACTGCCAGCGACGGATTCTCAATGCGTATCGTGCTGCCCGACAGCAACGCACCGCAGAGCATACGCCTGCCGCGGATCGTCAAGGCCCGATGGCTCAGGCTGACGATCCTCAGCGTCTACCGGGGCAGCCGCTGGCGCGACACCGCGATCGGCGGCTTCTACGCCGACCTCGAAGAACTGAACTACGACAAGCGCTGCCGTTAGGCCGTTCCAACAGCGGCGCTTGGCTGGAACTGCTTTAGCTAATGGCCTTCGAAAGCCAATGTTGACAATGTAAACATAATCTCTATATGGATGGAGTCTGCCATCCTCAAGGGCGAGCGGTTCCGTGAATCCCGATTTAATGCTCCAGGCGTCTTTCGCCATCCAGATTCACACCGCCGCCGCCGTGCTGGCTTTTTTACTGGGTGGCTGGCTGCTGTTGAGGCGCAAGGGTACGGGACCACACCGGGCGCTGGGCCGTCTCTGGGTGGGGTTGATGCTGGTGGTGGTGATCAGCAGCTATTGGATCCGGACCGGCGGTGGCTTCAGCTGGATCCACGGATTGTCGGTCTTCACATTTCTGATGCTGGTGCTCGCTGTCTGGGCGATCCGTACCGGCCGGCGCACGACCCATCTTGGCACCATGATCGGGATTTATCTGGGCGCACTGGTGGGCGCCGGCATTGGCGCGCTGATGCCAGGCCGCCTGTTGCACATGGTGTTGTTCGGCGGCTAAGGCAGCGATTCGTTAACCGACCCCGCTAACCGGGTTCTAAGTGCCGGTGGCGCAAGACTGTGCATGGAATTTGGTCCGATCAGGCGGCCTTTTTTCTGCCCAAATAGTGCGGCGATGTTGCGTATACTTTTTGAGGGTGCAGCGATGGACAGCGGCTTGCCGATCCGGCCATAGTCGCGCCCGACCCCGGCGGCGAACAGGATGGCCGCCGGTCGTTTTTGAGAGGACTTTCATGAACAGATTTCTTCCTGCCGCCCCGACCGTTCTTGCGACGACGCTGGCTGGTCTTCCCGTTCTTGCGCTGACTGTTGGGTTTGCGATGGTCGGCAGTCCGGCCGTTGCCCAGAATACCTGCGCCAAAGTGGCGAATACGGTGTTGGCCCGTGGCAAGCCCTTTGGCACGGCTGCGAAGCCCGTGGCGATCGAGACCCTGCAGCCGCCGATGACCGGCTTCCCGGCGTTTCGCGCCTATATGGTCAAGATGCGGGGCGACGATCCGCGTTTCCTGGCCCAGCGGTGGCAGCGATTCAACGCCATGGTCCGCAACAACGACCTGCGCGATGCCAAGTCCAAGCGCGCCTTCCTGCTGACCCCGCGGGAGGAGTTTGCGCGCCGGTCGCTGGGGCAGAACCCCTACGCCCACGCGTGGATGGGCATCGGCTGTGGCGTCACCATTTCCGGTCCGCACATCGTTGGCCGGATGACCCACGAGCTTGACCTCAAGCCTGGCGAGAAAGTGCTCGAGGTCGGCACCGGTTCCGGTTATCAGTCGGCGATCCTCCGGGCGATGACGAAAAACGTCTACACGGTCGAAATCATCCCGCCGCTGGCAGCCGCCACCAACAAGATCTACAGCACCTTGGGTGCAGGGAAATACGGCTACTACAAGGATATCAAGCGCAAGACGGCGGACGGCTATTATGGCTGGAAAGAGCATGCGCCCTTCGACAAGATCATCGTCACCGCCGGCATCGACCATGTGCCAAACCCGCTGCTGAAGCAGCTGGCCGTAGGCGGCACCATGGTGATCCCCGTCGGACCGCCCGGACGCCAGGCGCTTCTGAAGATCACCAAGTTCAAGCGCCCGAGCGGCCGCATCGCTACCCGCCGGGTGGACATCTATGCCTCCGACCCGAGCCGTGCCGGCGGCCGGCGCAAGACCAAGGTCAGCTTCGTCGCCTTCACCAAATATGATGCCAAGGGCTGCGCCTCGAGCCGCTGGGACAAGAAGTTCAAGGACCGCCGCAAATACGGCTGCAAATAGAAGTCTGTTTGTCTTCGGCACGCCCCGGAGGGCAAGAAACCTAAGTGACCTCATCCGCCGAAACCTTTGATGGCGTGGAGGGCGGCCGGCTTTCGGTCTCCTTCTACGTGTCCGTGGGCCTGATCGCAGGCGCCATCATTGCCTACCAGATCGGCATCATGCGCATCTTCTCGGTGGGCACCTGGGCGCATTTCGGCTCGCTGGTGGTGTCCATGGCCATGCTCGGCTTCGGTGTCATGAGCGCGATCATGTGCATCGGCACCGGGTTCTTCCACCGGCGCTGGTCAATGTTGATGCGGGTGGCGTTGCTGAGCTTCGGCCCGTTGATGGTGCTCGGTAATACGCTGGCGCAGTGGGTTGGCTTCAACCCGACATCGCTGGTCGCCGACCCGGACGAAAAATACCGCCTGTTCCAGCTTTTCGTCGTTTATTTCGTGCCCTTCCTGCCGGGCGCGCTGTTCCTGGGCCTCGCTTTCATCCGCGGCCAGGCCGTCTTCGGGAAGGTCTATTTCGCGGATCTGGTGGGCTCCGGTTTGTGCGGGCTTGTCTTCCTGGTCGCGCTCTACGTCATTCATCCGCACTGGATCATCATGGTGCCGGTGGCAATGTGGTTCACCGGCGCGCTGATCTGGTATGTGCCGCAACGAGCCTGGCTGACACTCGGCGGGATCGCCGCCGGACTGGTGCTGTCGGTCTGGATCACGTCCAGTTACGTGCAGATCGACATCAATCAGTACAAGGGCGTCAGCTACGCGCGGAAGTTCAAGGATTCAAAGCGGATCATCACCAATTTCGGGCCTTTCGGCTTGCTTGAGGTCTACTCCAGCTCCTTCTTCCATTTCGCCCCGGGCCTCTCGGACAATGCCTCGTCCAACATCGATGAGATGCCGAAGAACGCCTATCTGGCGATCTACCTGGACAGCGACGGCCCCATTGGCGTCCTGAAGACAATCCCGAAAAAGCTGCAGGCCTATTTCGAGTTTCTGCCGATGTATGTGCCCTTCGTGCTGAAGAAGCAGCCGAAGGTATTCATCGTCCAGCTGGGTGGTGCGATTTCAACCAAGGTGGCTTTGGCCGCCGGCGCGAAATCCGTCACCGTGGCGGAGAGCAACCCGATGCTGCTCGCGGTGCTCCGCGACAACCCGCTGATGAAGAAGCTGATGGGCGATCCGCTCGCCGACAAGCGGGTGACGGTGATCCCCTATTCCGGCCGCCTCTATGTGCGCGGGGTGCGGGACAAATATGACATCATCGACCTGAGCTTCGCGGACTCCACTGGTCTATCCCAGTCGGGCGGATTTTCCGTGGTCGAAAAATACGCCTATACCCGCGAGACCATGGGCGACTACATGGCCGCCCTTAACAAGAATGGCATCCTCTCCATCACCACGTGGAACAAGGAGGATTTGCCCAAGGCCGTGCCGAAGCTACTGGCCACCATCATTGCTGCGGCCCGTACGCGCCACGGCGACCAGGCCGGGCGGCACCTCTTCATCATGCACACCTATCTCGGCATTCTGTCTGTGCAGTACAAGCGCAGCCCGTTCACCGCGGCGGAAGTGAAGGCGCTGACCGAGCACGCTGGCGACATGTCCTTTCCGATTCTCTGGGCGCCGGGCCAGAAGGTGGACACCAAGGACGAGAAACGGCTGTTCCTCGCCTATTGGGCCAGCCATTTCGAGACAACCGCAGCCCAGCGCGCCTACCTGAAGGCCGGCGGCGAGGAGTCGAAGCCGACCTGGGACAATCTCTACAAGGTGATGATCCATCACTTCCTGGCCGGCCGCTTCGACCATGTGCAGAAGAGCTATGTGTTCGACACCCGGCCCGTCACCAACGAGCGGCCGTATCTCGCCGGCTACGTCAAGCCGGGGGACGTGATCCACTTCTTCGGCCGATTGGAAGAAGTGCAGGACGAATGGGGCTATCTGCTGCTCTGGGCGACCCTGGCCGTGGCCGCGATCTTCGGGCTCTTCATCCTGTTGATCCCGGTGGCCGTGGGCTGGCGGACGGTGTTTTCACGCCAGCCGGGGATGCTCGGCATCTTCGTCTATTTCTTCTGTCTGGGCCTCGGCTACATCGTGGTCGAGGTGGGGCTGATCGGGAAATTCATGGTGGCGTTGGACAATCCGACCATCTCCGCCTCGGTGCTGATCACCGGCATGCTGTTCTTCTCGGGCCTGGGCTCGCTCTTCACCGCCCGCTATCTCGAGCGGTGCCGGCTGATCATGCCGCGTATTTTTGTGGCCATCTTTGTGCTGCTGGCGCTGGGCGCCTTCTTCTATGACCCGATCCTCGGCGCCATCGGCGAATGGCCCTACATCCTGCGGGTCTTCGCGTGCCTGGCGCTGATTGCGCCGTCTTCCTTCCTGATGGGCTTCCCCTTTGCCACCGGCATGGCGATGCTCGCGACGCTCAAGAAGGAACGCTTCTTCATCTGGGCCTGGGGCATCAACGGCTGCTTCAGCGTGGTCGGCGCGGTGCTGGTGCCGCTGGTCAACGTCATCTTCGGCCACACCTGGCTGATCTTTGGCGCCGCCTGCGTCTACCTGCTCGCGCTGCCGGCCTTCTTCCAGCTGCT
>JAJFFJ010000091.1 GCA_021776685.1 Alphaproteobacteria bacterium | reverse complement strand
GACGGCGGTTCCTCTTCGGGGTCCGCCTGAATCTGCGACAGCACCTGCATGTCCATCAAGGATATCATCACCTGCCCGCGGGCCGCGGCGTCGGGTGCCTCCAGCAGCGCCTGCTTCTCGTTTGGCGGGAAGGGGCACAGCATCGACATGACCGAAACCAGGTCAGCGGTGGGCGTGTCCTCGATTGCTTTCCAGTCCGCGTTCAGGCCCTGACCGCTCAAATATTGTTTCAGGGTGCCCAGCAATTGGTCCCGGTCCACCCCTTCCGCCGGGTGAGAGTTGAAGTCTTCCATCCAGGGGGCATAGTCAGCCTTGACCCGCCGATAGCCGCTCAAAACCGGGAGTTCTTCCAACACCGAAAAGCGGCATACGCCCTTTAGTGTGATCAGATAGCGGCCGTCGTCGGTCTCTGTGAACGAGGTCAGGCGGCCAACGCAACCGGTGTCGTAAATATCCGGATGGTCGCCGGCCTCAATCTGCTCCTTCACCCGCGGCTGAATCATACCGATGAGGCGCAGCCCGCTCAGGGCGTCGTCAATCATGGCCAGATAGCGCGGCTCGAAGATGTTTAGCGGCAGACGCCCGCCCGGCAACAACAGAGCGCCCTGCAACGGGAACACCGGCAAAGCCTCTGGCAGGTCAGCGGGTTCGAAATTGATGGCCATTAGATCCTGTAGCCGTTGTGGTGTGACGCACCACGCCTCGGTTGAACTCAGGATGTAGAGACCAGCGCGCCCAGGTCAAACCAATTCCGTAGCTCCGGTGTGGCTCTGGGTTGGCTCCGGTATCGCAGCTTAGGAAAACAGGATCGACGACAAGCCGCGCCGGCCCTTGATCGTGTCCGCATGGGTGGGGCCGAGCGCTTCGAAGATTTTCAGCAGCTGCTTGCGCGCTTCTTCTTCATTCCACTCGCGGTCGCGGCGGATGATTTCCAGAAGATGTTCGACCGCGCCTTCATTGTCGCCAGCCGTATAAAGCGCAACTGCTAGATCGTAGCGGGCCTGATGATCGTCCTCGTTCGCGGCAACCTTTGCTTCGAGCTCGCCCGCATCGCCGGCATCCGCTGCCTGCTCCGCTAGTTCAACGGCAGAAAAGGCCGCTTCCACATCTGCGTGGCCGGCATGTTCTGTAGGGATCTGGCTGAGAATCTGGCGGGCTTGCGCAACCTCGCCCAAGGCAACTGCCGCACGGGCCAGTCCCGCCGCGGCTGTAACATTGGTCGGATCCTCTTTCAGGACCGCGGCAAAGATGCCAGCCGCTTCTTCTGCCTTGCCTTCGCTCAGGGCCGCCTTGGCCTGTTCAAGCGCCTCGTCGATGGGCGATGGGCCGGCGGCCTGGCTCAGTTTGTCGATGAACTGGCGCAGCTGGCTTTCTGGCAGGGCGCCAGTAAAACCGTCCACCGGGCGGCCACCAAAAAAGGCAAACACGGCGGGAATTGATTGCACCCGGAATTGCTGCGCCAATGCCTGGTTTTCGTCCACGTTCAGTTTGACCAGCTTGACCTTGCCGCGGCCCTCGGTCACCAGCTTTTCGAGCAGCGGGGTAAGCTGCTTGCACGGACCGCACCAGGGCGCCCAGAAATCGACGATGACCGGCACTTCCTGGGAAGCGTCGAGCACATCGGCCTGGAAATTGTGGGTATCGGTGTCCTTGATCAGGTCTGCGCCGTCAGCCGGCGCGCCGCCGCCAATCAATTGTTCCATAATGCCATCCCGGAGATGCCGCAACGCCGGACGCTGCGGTCGCTGTGTGTTTCACAGGCGAATCTGGCGTTTGGGCGCGCACAAAACAAGAGGCCGCTCCTGCGGCGCATTGGGCAGAATGGAAGAGCGGGCGGGTGTTTATCGCCGGCGGCGCTTGACGCGGCGCGGCTTGTTGGGGTCGTCGGAAGCATCGTCTTCGTCTTCCGCATAGATTTCCACGCCACCTTTTTTGCCCGTGAGCAGGCCGGGCCCCTTGGCCATGGCGTTGGGCTCCGCCACCTGATCGGCATCTTTCGCACCCTTGCCCAGTCCGCGGGCAATGAAGCTGTCTTTCTTGGCCGTACACGCGCCCAGAAAGGCGACTGCGAAAACGAGGATGATGATACGGACAATCATGCCGTTTATTCCCTTGGGGGCTCTCCCGCCGGTCAAGTTCCCGGCAGCGGGGCCCTCCCGTGTCCTGATACTGATATCATGGCTGGCGAACCAGCTGCCAAATATCCTGTTTGGTTTACTTTTCAAATGAGCGGCCCGGGCTCACGTCCGGCCAATCCATTTCACATTCTTTAGAACTTCAGGCGTGAACCGACCATGACCACATGGATCGTCGACTGCCCTCGGCTTGCCAACCCTGCCTTGTGCAGATCATAGAGGCGATACACCACGTAGATCGCTGTAGATGCGCTGTCGATGTTCTGGACAGCGCCAATACCGAAGCCCTTGAACCGGTCACCCACGGCGGCGATTTCGCGCGCATAAAACGCATCCGCCATGATGATCGTCTTGCCGAGCTGGGGAAGCAGCGCTTTCGTCTGCCAACCAAGCTTGGTGTACACCGACCACGGGTTTTCACGCGCGCCGCCGCCCTGAACCTGGGTGCCGGCCGAAAATGTAATGCTGAGGCCCGATGGCTTGTGCAGGACCGAGACGGAACCCGCATACTGTTGCCGCGGGCCGGTCGCGTCGCCAGCAATGAAAGCGCTGCCTGGCGCGGACGCACCCTCACCCGGCAGGTAGTCGTAGCCGAAACCGGCCGCGAGCTTGAAATCCTTCAGGCCGAAGAAACTGCCCACATAGCGGATGGCCACGCTCAGGCGGTCGCCATTGGCATGGGACGCGGAGATCCAGAAGCCAAAGAACTTCGGCGTGTCGTAGCGGATCAGGTCTCGGCGGCTGGAGCCGTCAAAGTTGTTCCACGACGCCGCTACGGTCTGGCCCGTCGCGACACCGCCGCCGCTGCCGGTGACACCATTGACGGCGTTTACGTGGACGAAGCCACCGCCGACCGTCTCGACATCGGAATACATGGCGACCGTGCCACCGGAGAGATCCAGTTCGGCAATGCCGTTGGTTGCGGTGTCTTCCCGGCCGATCGAGATCGCGCCGTATTTTCTATGACTGAACCTGATGCGCAGCTTGCGGAAGTTCAGGTCGTCGAAATTGGGTGTCGCGTCCCGGGTGCCGTTCGAGTCGTTGTTCTCCATCTCGAACTCGATGCGCGCTTCGACCTTCCAGCCACCAGGCGCATTTGCAATTCCGCGCAGCCGAAGACGGGTGTTGCTTTGGTCTCCGTCCACATGAAGGATTTCTGTGTTCTGGCGCGTGGACCCAAACAGCACGGCCCGGTGTACCTGGCCGTCGATGATCAACTGCACTTTCTTCTTTGTGCGTCTCACAGATCGACCGGATGACTTTGAGCCGCCTTGCCGGCGCTCAATCGCCTTCATGCGGTTTTTCATGATCCGGAGCTCCTGCTCCAGCTCGTTGACCCGGCCATTGAGCTTGGGGTGCAGCCGCACCTCATCCTTGGCCGATGCGACAGTCGGCCATGCGACCGCCGCACCCACAAGCGCGGCGCCTAGCACCGGGACACTTGCAATCAGACCCTTGTTCATCTCCCCTCCAATGGGATCGGGCGCTTTTGGAAACGACGGAACGAGCTCCGAAGATCCGTATGTTCGCCCATTAGACCGTGTCTTCCAGCACGTTGTTGACCCAACCGGTGGGGCTCGGGGATGCCCCAAACCCGCCCTTTTGGCAACGTCACCCCACCCTCATAGGTTTCCAGAAAGACTCCCGTCTTACACCTGAGTTAAGCTTTTGTGACGGTCGCGACTTGGCCGCCTGCTGATGTCCCTTCGGAACATCGGAAAGCGGGAAACACCGCTCACGCCCGTCAGGATCGTCTTATTGCTATTGCGAATGATTAGCAATTAGGAATTTTAAAGCGCGGCAATCTGGCCATTTCGCTGCCAACAGATTCGATGATCCCGCCGATTGGCCTACTGGGCGGCTATGGTCAGCTCAGGCTCCGTCTTGTCAGACACGGGCGGCAGGAAAACCGCGAATTGACTGCTCTCGCCGACCGCCGCCCAGAAGGCCAGCAAGCCAAGGGCCACGAGGCATGTATGGACCGCCACGGGAATTCCCGCCAACAGCAGCGAGGCCGGTCAAACCACCGCTGAAAACCGTCGCCTGGTCATTCATCAGCCCTGATGCCGCCACAGACGGGCCCTATTACCCGTAATTCTATTGGCAAATGAATTTGCCGGTCGGCTGTTCAGCAGTTATGCCCACTGACAAATTCCCGTACCATGCCCACGTATATGTAGCGTGACAGCCTTCGAGCTGCCCGCATTCCGTGTTGTCGTTCCAGAGGCCCATGTCCAGCAGCGGTTACTTCGATGCCTTGCCGTTCGGCTACTCGCTTTATGAGTACCGGATTGACTCTGTCCTGGGGCAGGGCGGGTTTGGCATTACCTACAAGGCGCACGACAGCCAC
>JAJFFJ010000010.1 GCA_021776685.1 Alphaproteobacteria bacterium | reverse complement strand
AGGCTGGTGTAGTAGGGCGGGACCGCGGCGGTCGCCCACAGGCCAACGGCGATCACCACCGCCCCGGTGGCGCGGCCAAATTCGTTGCTGCCGCCTGCAAGGTCGGGAAACACAAGGAGCACTGCGCCGGCCAGGGTTGTGGCAAAGGCGATAAGGACCGAAGGGCGCCAACGGGCCGGCCCTGTAGCCAAGGGGCCAGGGGATGGGCCAGAGGAGGGGCCGAGCGCAGCTCCAGATGGGGCGCCAGATGGGGGGGCTGAAGATGTCATGCTTTTCTTAGCCGCAAATACCGTTAGGCTGGGGTCGAGACAACCGTGGCTGGCGCATGGCGTGCATGGCCACCGCACATGTGACGCCTGTTTGGGCCTGCGTCAGCCAAAATCAACCAGTTCATATCCATATCGGGAGGAACCCCATGGCCGGAATTCTGATCGCCTACGTCAATGTCACCGACCCTGAAAAATACAAAAACTACACTGCGCTCACACCAGGTGCGATCGCTCATCACGGCGGCGAGTTCGTTGTCCGTGGCGGCGATGTCTATACGGCAGAGGGCGCGGAGGAAACCCGGCGCATCGTCGTGGTCCGGTTCGAGTCTGTCGAAAAGGCAAAGGAATTCTGGAATTCTCCGGAATATGGCCACGCCAAAGCCCAGCGCGTTGGCGCCGCAGAGTTCGACGCTGTTATCGTCGAGGGCGCCTAGTCATGAGCGGTCTGTTCATCGCGCGGGTCGATGTGTCCGATCCGGAAAAATACAGCCAGTATCAGGAGCTGGTGATGGAGGCGATCCGGAAATATGGCGGCGAATTCCTGACCCGCGGTGGCGCGGTCACCACCATGGAAGGTCCGGAAGAAGACCGGCGGGTGGTTGTTGTTCGCTTTGATTCTGCCGACCGCGCTCGGGAATTCTACAACTCGCCGGAATACCAGGCGGCCTATCAGAAACGCATCGGCGCGGCGGACTTCAACGCCATCGTCGTCGAAGGCGCGTGAGTCGGATGGTGGCCGGATGGTGAGTCTATGAGCACATATCTGCTTGTCCATATCGAGATGATCGACCTTGAGAAGTTCCGCGCCTACCAGGAAGCGGTGCCCGCTCTGATCGAGAAGCATGGCGGCCGCTATGCCGTGCGCGGCGCTCCAAGCGAAACCTGGGAGGGGCCGGAGGAAACCCGCCGCGTCGTGGTGCTCGAGTTTCCGGACACTGCCGCCGCCCGCGCATTCTGGGACGACCCTGACTATGCGCCGGTCAAGGCGCTCCGCGACGGCGCCTGCGAGATGACCGTCACCATGGTCGAGGGCGTTTAGGAGAACCTGTTAGCTTTTACAGAAGGCCGCGGCCCCTTTGACCGGCGGCAGTGGCGCCGTCTTCCCGCGGAGGTCGTGTACCAGGCGGCGGAACGCCGGATTGGCGAGAAGCTGTCGCCGGCCCTCCGCCCGCAGCGCGTCCACCTGCACGCCCGGCAAGGTCAGCGCTGTCTTGATGTTGTTGAAACAGGTCCGCCGGCGCGTGTCGGCGATGCGGTCAAACTCCACCATCATCGGGCCGTAAAAGCGCACGCCTCTGTGGCCATGCTGCTTGCGAAGCTGGGCCATGGCCCGCTGCGCCTCGCGGATGGATGCCTCCGTCTTGGCGCGGATACTGGAATGGACCGCTGACAGCAGCATTCGGGGCAATTGTGGGCCCCCTGGACGCAGGTCCGTGTCAAAGCTTTGCCGCGGCGTCGCGTTGACCACGATCATCACCACCCGGCGAATTCGACCCCGCCGCAGGGCCTGGGGCAAACCCCAGCCCGCCTCCGGATGCTGGAGGCCGAACAGCAACGCATCGATGCCGGTATTGTCCATCGCACCGCCGTCAGCCAGATGCACATAGTACGGACCTGCTTTGGCATTGCGCGCCTGCTGACGGTACCAGCGGGCGGTTGTCGCCAGCCGATAGATCTGGCGGCGGCTGGTGAGCAGTTTTGACGGGGGCCCGGAACGGTCGAGCATTTGGCCCACCCATGCGGGCTCGCCCACACACCCCTTGCCGCCATAGTTGCGCAGCTTGATCGGTGCAAAGACCCCGTGCACCGCACTCGAGGCTGTCACCGCCCGCGCCAGCGGGTAAGGCGCCAGGTCGCTGCACAGCAGGTCGAATTGGGGCTGGGTAAAGACGAAGCGCGAATATTTGGTGGTGTCGTGGGCGTTGATGACGATAAAGGGCCGCCCCTGGCGCTGCATGTCCCGATACCGCGCGCCGCCGAAGATGAGCGTGTCATAGGTCTCCGCCGCAATGTCGCTGCGATTGTAGGTCCGTGTACTGACGCGGATGATCCGGGTCAGGAGATTGCGACTGAGTGCCCCCTGGAGGTCGCGCTTCAGCATCCGGGTCTCGAAGGGCGTCACGCCGTCTGTGCCGGGAATGAACATCTTCTTGCGGTGAATGCCGTAAAAGGCAGCCGCGAAACTGCCGCCGGAATTGGACGAGATCGCATCGACCTCTGTGAGGAGGGTCCGCGCGGCGCCGTCCACCGGCCGGATATGCGTATTGTGCAGAACCTCAAGCACGCCAAAGGCAAGCGCCGCCGCGCGGGTGCCGCCGCCAGAGAATGCAACCAGGATCAGGGTCGCCTCGGTATTGCGGGGGTCGGTGGTCGCTGCCAGTCCTTGATAGGTATAGGCCTTGGGCGGCGGTCCCTTCGCCGGCATGTTGGCCACGAAGGGCGCGCCACATGCCGACAGCACTAGCGCGCCGGCAACCAGGGTCAGAAATGCCCGCATTCATTCTTCTCCCTCAAAACTCGATCATAATCCGCGAATGGCGCCACGGTAGGCATCCGGCAGGTCCGCGTCACGTCCCCGTGTCATGCTATTGCGCGCGGCGGGTTGTCCTCAGGTAACGGTGCCAAAGGTCGCGAAGGGAGCCGCCATCGGTCTGGCGATAGGCATCGCACAGGTCTGCGCTTTCCAGGACACGGGCAATCAGCCGGCGGAAGCGCGCAGGCTGTCCCTTCAGGTGCATCACAAACAGGGCCGCCTGGCGGTAGTAGATCTGCCCGCCCGGTCGAAAGCCGCGGGTAAACCCCAGACGATCCCGCCGGCAGTAAAAGGTGAAGTGATTGCCGCGCCTGAGAGCAGCGGTCGCCTGTGCGGCGGAAACCCCCTCTGCGCCGTTTCCGGAAACCATGACCGCCACGCCTTCGTGGAACCAGGCTGGCACCCGCCCATAGCGCCGGCCCAGAAACTGGCGGAACAGGGCATGCACCAGTTCGTGACTGAGCAGCTTTTCCAAACCCAGACCATTCTGGAACGCACCGGGCCCCAGCAACAATCCGTCGCGGGAGGACTCTGCGTTGCGGCCGGGATTGCGTGCGAGCGCGGTCATACAGCTCTGGCTGCCACAGATCCGCAAGCGCACCGGTCGGTTGAAAGATTGCCCGAGCTGCTTGGCAACCCGCGTCTTTGCCCGGCGCCAGAGCCGGGCAATCTGACGGCCCCGGGCTTCGTAACCGGCTTCCACGAAGATGCCGGGAAAACCAGCGACAGGAACCAGGGGAACCTTCGGGGTGGGGGCAATTCCGGCGCAGCCGCTCAGCAGCAGTACAGCGAGGATGGTCGGACGGAAGGGCAGCGGGAACATGCGCCCAAGTCTAAGGGCATCGGACTACCCTGTCCGCAAGTGCCTGGCACCGCGGTTCGCGATGCCGCGGTGATGTTCGATTTCCCGCAGCCTGCGGCCAATTTCACCGCCCCTGAAGCCGCCGAGCCGGTTGACAAGGTCCCGGCTGCTGCCTAGGTTCCCCGCTTCGTTTTGCATCGCAGCGCGACGCGCGGAATTGCGCCGGCGCGCCGCCGATCGAAGAAGCCCCAAACGGGATTGCAGGCCATGAAAGTTGTCAGTTCTATCAAGTCGATCAAAAATCGCGACAAGAACAGCCGCGTGGTGCGCCGCCGCGGCCGCATCTACGTGATCAACAAGCGCAACCCGAAATTCAAGGCCCGCCAGGGATAACCCCCTGTTCTATAGCGTTTTTAAAGCCCGTTCCGGCAGGACGGGCTTTTTTATTGCCCGGCGGCGCTGTATGAAAAATGCAATTGACCTAGAGTGGCGGCGATGAACGACGCCCGCCCCGACGCGCCGGCCCCCAATTCGATCCCGGTACGCCCGCAAAGCCTGCTGGGGCGTCTGCCGATCTATTACGGCTGGGTGGTGGTGATGGTGGCTTTCACCACCATGGCCATCGGGGTCACGATCCGCACGTCTTTCTCTCTGCTCTACCCGCCTATTCTCGCGGAATTCGGCTGGGACCGGGGCCTGACTGCGGGCATTTTTTCGATCGGTTTTCTGGCGTCCATGCTGATGACGCCGTTTTTCGGCGCATGGATCAACCGCTGGGGGCCGGGTAGCCTGTTCAGCGCCGGCGCGGTTCTGGTCAGTACCGGCCTGATCCTGACCACCTATGCCGACAGTCCAACCCTGCTTTTCCTGGCGCTGGGTGTGGGCGTTGTCGGCGGCGCGGTGTCGCTCGCCTATGTGGGCCACTCCTACCTGCTGCCTTTCTGGTTTGAGCGCCAGCGTGGGCTCGCCATCGGCCTGGCCTTTTCCGGCGTGGGAGTAGGCGCAATCCTGATTTTGCCCTGGGTGCAGTCGATCATTGATGCGGATGGCTGGCGCGAGGCCTGTTGGGCCATGGCGTTACTGTGCATCTGTGTGGTGCTGCCCTTGAACCTGCTGCTGCAACGGCGGCGGCCGGAAGACCTGGGCCTCAAGCCGGACGGTGATGGGCGGCCCGGCCGAAAAGTGCATGCCGTGGTCGACAATGTGGTCGATCCCGACTGGGCCGGCCGCGATTGGTCCCTGCGCAGCGCCGCTGGCACGAAGCGCTTCTGGTGGCTGGCCGCCTGCTATTTCTTCGCCATGCATGCCTGGTACACGGTGCTGGTCCACCAGACCAAATATCTGGGCGAGATCGGCTTTTCGGATCAGGCCGCGGCCTACGCGCTTGGCATGGTCGGTCTGATGGGCGTGGGCGGACAGATCGGCATTGGCGCGCTCAGCGACCGCATCGGCCGGGAAATGGCCTGGACCCTTGCGCTGGTCGGCTTCGCTATCTCCTACGCACTGCTGCTGGCCATGAAGGGCGCGCCGTCGCCGGGGCTGCTCTGGAGCATGGTCGTGGTGCAGGGCGCGCTTGGCTATGGCATGGGGGCGATCTATCCATCGCTCGTGGCGGAACTCTTTCACGGCCCGCGGTTCAGCCAGATCTATGGCGCCTGTGCCGTGATTTCCGGCGCAGGGTCCGCTTTCGGGCCGTGGATCAGCGGCAAGTTTTATGACTGGACGGGCAGTTATGATCTTTCGTGGGGCGTCGCGCTGGGTGCCTGCTTCATTTCCATCCTCGGCGTCTGGATGGCCGGCCCGGGCAAGGTGCGCCTGGTGTCGGGCAAAGCTAGGAGACGGACCATGACGGGCCCCGCAAACTAGCCTAGATTGCCGCCCATGACCGATGCGCCCGCGCCTGAAAGCCCGCAGCGGCCGGCGCATATTCTCGCGCGGCTGCCTTTCTATTATGGCTGGGTGGTGGTGGCGATCGCCTTCATCACCATGGGCGTTGGTGTGAGTGTGCGGACGTCTTTTTCGCTGCTGTATCCACCGATTCTTGAAGAATTTGGCTGGGACCGGGGAATTACCGCCGGCATATTCTCTGCCGGTTTCGCCACCTCCATGGTGATCGCACCGTTCCTCGGTGTGGCGATGAACCGGTATGGCCCGGGCATCGTCATGGCGGCAGGCACCCTCATCGTCAGCACCGGACTGGTGCTGACCACCTATGCCGACACCCAACTGCTGATCTTTCTCAGCCTGGGCTGCGCCGTCGTCGGCGGGTCCATCATTTTGGCGTTCACCACACACGCCTATCTCCTGCCCTACTGGTTCGTTCGCCGGCGCGGGCTGACCATGGGCATCGCCTTCTCCGGCGTTGGCATCGGCGCGATCGTGATGTTTCCCTGGCTGCAGGAGATCATCAAATCCGATGGCTGGCGCGAAGCCTGTTGGGCCATGGCGGTCCTGCTGCTTGCCGCGGTGCTGCCGCTCAATCTCCTGTTTCAGCGTGGCCGCCCGGAAGACATTGGGCTCAAGCCGGACGGCGACGGCCGCAAGGGGCCTGCGGCCGCGGTCATCGACAATGTGGTCGACCCGGAGTGGGTGGCGCGCAATTTCTCGATCTGGACCGCCATGGGCACGTGGCGCTTCTGGTTCGTGTCAATCGGCCTCTTCTTCGGCATGTACATCTGGTACGCGGTGCAGGTGCACCAAACCAAATATCTGGCGGAAGTCGGCTATACCGAGATTGTCGCCGCCTATGCGCTGGGCATGGTCGGACTGATGGGCGTGGGCGGGCAGATCGGCATCGGCGCACTCGGTGACCGGATCGGCCGGGAATGGGGCTGGACCATCGCTCTCTCGGGCTTTGCGGTATGCTACGTGCTGCTCCTCACGATGAACCTGTCGACCTCCCCCGTGCTGCTCTGGGCCATGGTTGCTTTCCAGGGTCTGCTCGGCTACGGCGCGGCCACGACCTTTCCCTCAATTCTGGCAGAGATTTTTCATGGCCCCCGCTATGGTCAGATCTACGGCGTCTTCAGCGGTATCATCAGCATCGGCGCCGCCGCCGGCCCGTTCGTGACCGGCGCGATCTATGACCGGACCGGCAGCTATGACCTCGCCTGGTATGTTGCGCTGGGCGCCTGCGCGGTCTCCATCACCTTTATCTGGCTCGCCGCCCCCCGCAAGGTGCGCCTGGCCGCCGGCGTGGCGGCAAAGCGGGCGCGGGCTTCTGTATAGATCGGCGGCCTGACAAGGGTCCTGACCTGCCCGTCGCACCTTGAGGGACTATTTGCGGCCATTGCAGTGCGGCTGCTCCGGGCCGTAATCTGACCCGTCAACCAGAGAGGGAAACGCCATGACCGCCTATGTCGTCGCTTTTGTAGAAATGCTGGACGAGAAGGTTTTCCGCGACTATCAGGGCGTCGCAGGCAGCGCGTTCGGCGCCTATGACGCGAAGTTCCTGACCCGTGGCGGTGACCATAAGGTGCTGGAGGGTCCGGCGGAGGATCGCACCTGTGTGCTGGTTGAATTCCCCTCAATGGAGAAGGCGGAAGCCTTCTGGAATTCGCCCGAGTATCAGGCCGCGATCAAAATGCGGGAAGGCGCCGCCAACATGCAGGTCTTGCTGATCCCCGGCGGCGACTAGGTCAGGCGCAATCGCATCGGGGTGGCCAATATTCCCCGATCCGGATAGCATTGTCGGCGGGAGAGGCTAAGCCATGGACAGCATTGATATTTCCGACGCCCACCGGCAAAGGCCTGCGGGCTCATTCAGGGCGTTGATCGACGACCGCCCGGACGACGGCGTCTTCCGGCTTCATCGGGACGTCTATACCGATCCGGCCCTGTTTGACCTCGAAATGCGCCACATCTTCGAGCGGTCGTGGAGCTTCCTCGGATTTACCAGCCAGGTCAGCCAGCCCCACGACTTCTTCACCACCCATATCGGCCGCGTCCCGGTGCTGGTGAGTTGTGGTGAAGACGGCAGTGTGGGCGCCTTCCTGAACATCTGCCGGCACAAGGGCGCAGAGCTGTGCGCCGTGCGCCAGGGCAAGAGCAAATCCCATGTCTGCCCCTACCACGGCTGGATTTATGATTCCTCCGGCCGCAACATCCATATCAAGGATCAGGATCAGGGCGCCTATCACCCGTCCTTCGACCAGGTCGACCATGGCCTGGTGCCGCTTGCCGCGATCGGTAGTTACAAGGGCCTGATCTTCGGCAGCCTGAATGCCGACGTGCCGCCGCTGGAGGACTTCCTCGGCGACATGCGCTTTTTCATCGATCTTGCCATGGAGCAGGGCGAGAATGGCATGGAGCCGATCCCGGGCCGCACCCAGTATACCTACAGGGGCAACTGGAAGTTCCAGCTCGACAACGGGCTGGACAGCTATCACCTGACGTCAACCCATCTGAGCTTCATGCGTGCGCTGGACAGGCGCCGGGTGGGCGAGGGCAACCCCCACGGCAACCAGACGGACTTCTTCAAGGACAGCCATTGCGACACCGCCTCATTCGGCTTCGACCATGGCCACACCGTCTTCACCATGGACAACACCGAGCCGCATCGTCGCCCCTTCTGGCCCTATATCGACAAGCTGCGGGATCGTGTGGGCGACGCCAAGGCGGACTGGATGTCGATCAAGATGTTCAATTCGCTGGTCTTCCCGAACATGCAACTGGCGCACAACACGGCGTTGATCCTGCGCGTCTTCCGGCCCATTGCCGTCGACCTGACGGAAATGACCAGCTATTGCCTGGGCGCCATCGGCGAGCCGCCGGGAGAGCGGGGCATGCGCCTCCGCGCCTTTGAGGATTTCTACAATGCCGCGGGCCTCGCGACCCCGGACGACAGTGTGGTCTATGAACGGTGTCAGCAGGGCATGGCCACCGGCGCCATTGGTTGGCTGCAGGGTTTCTCCCGCGGCCTTGGCGCGCTCGAAACCGGGCAGAATGATGTGACCCGGCCCATGGGCATCAACCCGGTTGAAAGCAGCATGGGCACCTTGCAGTCCGGCCAGGAGGTGGTTTACCACCCGCCTTATCGGGAATGGGCCCGCCTGATGGAAGCCGGCGAGGCCGCTGCGCCCGCCTACCCATGACCCTATCCATGACCCTACCCATATGACCACCTACCCATGACCGGCACCGCTTCAGCGCGCGACGTGATCGAGCAGGAGGCCATCTGCCTGGATGAGCGCCGCTGGCAGGACTGGCTGGCGCTCTTTACCGAGGATTGCGTCTACTGGGTGCCCGCCTGGAAGGACGACGACACCCTGACGGCTGACCCGCAAACGGAACTCTCGCACATCTATTACATCGACCGCGCCGCTCTTGAAGACCGCATTATCCGCGTCTCCTCCAACCTGTCCCCAGCGTCAACGCCGCTTGCCCGCACCGCGCACATCTTGGGCGGAATCCGGCAGACCGGCGCACCGGGTCCGGGCCGCGTGACCTTTCGGTCATCCTGGTCCACCCACGTTTTCTGGCCCCAGAGCAACCTGAGCCACACCTTCTTTGGCCGATACGAACACGAGCTGGTTGAAGACGGCGAGAGCTGGCTGATCGCCCGCAAGGTCATCACCCTGCAGAACGACTACCTCCCGTCCATGACGGACTTCTACTGCCTCTAGCGCCCGGCTCAGCGGTGAGACGCGAGAGCGGACACCTTGTCTGCCTTTCGTTTCTGCGCCAGCATCCAGTGAGTTGGATCAGGTAGGCAATTTGAGCTGAGGGCCGACCGAAGGCCTTCATTCCCGGAAAGGCATATGCGGACGCCGAGCAGAAGAAACATCTTGGTCGGCGGATCGGCCCTGGCGGCCGGCGTGGCCACATATGGTGTGGCTGACCGATGGCTTGGTGCGCCGGGGCCGGAGCCCGGGAAGACCGGCGGGCGTGCGTCGGGGCCAAATATCATCCTGCTCCTCGCCGACGACATGCGCTGGGACGCGATGGGCGCGGCCGGCAACCGCATCATTGCCACGCCCGAGCTGGATCGCCTGGCAGCCACCGGAACCGTCTTTGCCAACAACTTTGTAACCACCTCCATCTGCCCCACCAGCCGGGCCAGCATCCTGCTCGGGCAATATGCCCGGCGGCATGGAATCTGGGACTTCCGCACCGGTCTTAGCGTTGCGCAACACGCCACCAGTTTGCCCGGGTTGCTGCGCCAGGCCGGCTATCGCACCGGCTTTGTCGGGAAATGGGGCCTGGGCGGATCATTACCCCGGGGCCTTTATGATGTATGGAACGGCTTCCCGGGGCAGGGCAGGTATGTCGGCCGTGGGCCTGATCCCAAGCTCCATCTGACCGACCATATCGCCACCGGCGCTTCGGCGTTCCTGAAGCAGGCCCAGGCCACCGAGCAGCCATTTTTCCTGCAGGTGTCTTTCAAGGCGCCCCACGGGCAAGATGGTGCGGAGGATGAATTCCGGTTTGCGGACCGGTTTGCAGATCTCTACCGCGCGGTGGACATACCGCGCCCCCCCTCCGCCACGGCGGCGAGCTACGATCAGCTTCCCCAGTGTCTGAAAGAATCCGAAGGCCGCCGCCGCTGGAAAAAGCGCTTTGCAACGGAGGCCATGTTCCAGCGCACGGTCAAAAACTACTACCGGCTGATCACCGGCCTGGACGCGGCCGTCGGCAAGATCCTGGGTGGCCTGAGCGCCGCTACGCGCAAAAACACCCTTGTGGTCTTCACCTCCGACAATGGCTTTTTCCTGGGCGAACATGGCCTGGCGGGAAAATGGTGGATGTATGAGGAGTCGATCCGGACGCCATTGATCGTCTCGGCCCCTGGCGACTTAAAGGCAAGCCGTAGCAACGGGCTCACGCTCAACATCGATATTGCGCCGACCCTGCTGGACTTCGCTGGGGTCTCTACGCCGGCGCGGGCGCAGGGCCAGAGCCTGCGGCCCCTGCTCGCCGGTCAGCGCCAATCCGTCCGCGACGCCTTCTACTATGAGCATGCATTCAGTCATCCCACGATCGCGAAATGCGAGGGTGTCCGCAGCCGAACCTGGAAGCTGATCGAATTCACCTGCGGCGACGAGATTACCCGCCTGTTCAATTTGACGAACGACCCGCACGAGCAGCGCAATCTGGCGGCTGATCCCGCGGCGCGCCCGGTCCTGGCGCGACTGCGCGGACAATTGAGAGAGCTTCGAAAGCAGGCAGCCTAAATCCGCGCGAGCATTCAATAAAAGGCACATCAAAACAAAGGGAGGGCATCCATGAACCAGCAGGCGTCACAATTTGTCGGCTCGATTCCGGAAAATTACGATCAGGGGTTGGGGCCGCACATATTCATCGACTATGCGAAAGAACTGGCCGCGCGCGCCGGCCGGCTGAACCCGGCGTCGGTGCTTGAGTTGGCGGCAGGTACGGGCATCGTGACCCGTCAACTTCGTGACGCGCTTGATCCCGATTGCGCGCTCATCGCCTCCGATCTCAACCCGCCGATGCTGGATGTGGCGAAGGCCAAATTTGAAGACGGTGAGCAGATCAGTTTCGAGCAGATCGATGCAACCAGCATCGGCTTTGACGATGCCAGCTTCGATCTTGTGGCCTGCCAGTTCGGTGTGATGTTTTTTCCGGACAAGGACCGCTCCTACGCCGAGGTGTTTCGTGTCCTGAAGCCCGGCGGCACCTATCTGTTCAACGTCTGGGACTCACAAGACAGAAATCCTGTGGCCCGCATTGCCCATGAGACGGTTGTGGCCATGTTCCCGGATGACCCACCAGGCTTTTTCAAGGTGCCGTGGAGCTATAACGACCCGGCAGAGATCGAGGCTGCAGTAGTGCGGGCAGGCTTCGGTCAGGTCACCGTCGAACATGTGCCGGTCGTCTCAAAAATTCAGACTGCAGAGACTCTTGCCAAGGGTCTTGTTTTCGGAAACCCGCTCAGCGACGAGATCCTCCAGCGGGGCGGCAATCCCGATGATATGCACGCTGAACTGACAGCGGCGATTGGGGAAAAGCTGGGTGCGGAGATGCCGTTGCAGGCCGTCTTCGTGACAACGGTCAAACCCTGACGCGAACCTGACAGACGAACCGTATAATGCGGTTGAACAGACGGAATTATTTCCTATATCGCCTATGTCCCAATTTTTTCACGGAGTGACGGCGATGAGTGATTTCGATCCCGATGGTTGGCTGGATGCGCTGGGGGCGGTGCTGCCCGGTGATGGCACGCTACCGCCGGATCCCAGCCTGACCGGCCGCCAGGCGGCCTTCTGCGACTCCTATGCGGACCTTGGCAACGGGGCCGCAGCCGCGCGGCAGGCGGGCTATGCAGCGGGTTCGGCCAAGGTCACCGGCTCACGTTTGCTAGCCAATGCTAACGTTCTGGCCCGGATCAACGCTCTCCGCGCCATCCGCAGCCGGGCGCGGGATGGGGACCGGCAGTTGCTGTTGGAGCGGCTTGACGAGACCTGGCAAGGCGCCATGGCAGCGGGGCAGTTTGGCGCCGCGATGCGTGCCCTGCGATTGATGGCCGAATTGGGCGGACTGATGGGCCAGAAGGCGCGGGATGCCACGGAGGCCGACGATCTGGACAGTGGTGCGCCTGCCGGACCTGTTCTGCGCGGCGTCGCCGGCGCGGCGCACGCAGCCCATGCCCGGCGCAGGAAGGAGGATTCGGCAGAAACGACCGCCGCAGCCGAGCCAGATGTCGAAGCCTTGGTGCAAAAGGCGCGGTTGGATCTAGCCCGCACCCGGCCGGAACCGCTGTCACCAAACCAGACGTTTCTTGTGCAAGCTTTCGCGGGCACCGCCAATCTGAAGCCGTGGTCAAATGAGGCTGACTTGCAATGACAGGTGACGGTATGATTTTTGGTGGCCCTAGCTCTGCTGCGCGTCCGGTTTTTCCCGCTTTGGCGGACTACGTGTACCGATTGGAGATCGGCTGATGCAGCGAGAGGTTTCCTCCAGTGCAGCTTGCCCGCCCTCCCGGTTTTTTGTGGGATATTTGTGTGCTTCCGTGCTGCTCATATTGTTAGCGACCGTTCTCACTGGGTTGATCCTGTATATCTGGCTCGGCCGAGCACCGACGGCGGATTGGGTGTATTGGAGCCCGCTGGTGTATTCAGGTTCAATTCCTGCGTTCTATTTTTGGATGCGTGGGGCATTGCGCGTTCAGGAACGTTCACCAAAAAGATTTATTTTGGCTGGTGCGCTTGCGTCAATTACCGGACCCATCGGATTGGGTTTGATCCTTATGCTTGTTTACTCCGCTATCGAAGGCGAGCATATTATCTTTCTCATGTTCTACTATGGCTTGATTTTCTTGCCTATGTTTCTATTAATTCTTGTCCCGCCAGGATGCATCGCTGGTCTGACTTTTTGGTGGATTGTCGAAAGGAAGGTTGGCAGTGCGGCTTAGGGGTGACGTGTTGATTTTGGCGTTTCTCACCGTGTTTTCATCCAACATGCTGGATTTGACGAGTTCGGGTGCCAAATGCTGAAAATGCCGGACCCCGATAAGGACGTGCTGGCCCGCCGGGAAGAGATCGTCCGCGCGCTGCGCCAGATCGTGCCGGGCGAGGGTGTGATCGACGAGGAGAGCGGCCGCCGCGCCTATGAATGCGATGGACTGACGGCCTATCAGCAGATGCCCATGGTGGTGGTGCTGCCGGAAACGGTGGAGCAGGTTTCGGCCATCCTGAAATATTGCGATGCCGGGGGCATTCGCGTGGTGCCACGCGGCGCCGGCACCTCGCTTTCAGGCGGCGCACTGCCGCTGGAAGATGGCGTGCTGCTGGGCCTCGGCAAGTTCAACCGCATCCTGGAGGTGGACGAGGACAACCGGTGTGCCGTGGTTCAGCCGGGGGTCACCAACCTGGCGATCACCCACGCGGTGACCGACCGGGACATGTATTACGCGCCCGATCCGTCGAGCCAGATTGCCTGCTCCATCGGCGGCAACGTGGCGGAGAATTCCGGCGGCGTGCATTGCCTGAAATACGGCCTGACCACCAACAATATCCTGGGCGTCCAGATGGTGCTGATGGATGGCGAAGTGGTGCGCTTCGGCGGACGGCATCTGGACAGCGCGGGCTATGACTTCCTCGGCCTGATTACCGGATCGGAGGGGCTGCTGGGCGTGATCACCGAGGTCACCGTTCGCCTGCTAAAAAAGCCGGAAACGGCGCGGGCGGTGCTGATCGGATTTCCAAGTACGGAGCAGGCGGGCGACACCGTGGGCGCAATCATCGGCGCCGGCATCGTGCCGGGCGGCATGGAGATGATGGACAAGCCCGCCATCCACGCCAGCGAGCAGTTCGCCAATGCGGGCTACCCGCTTGATGTGGAGGCGATCCTGATCGTCGAGCTTGACGGCCCGGAGGTCGAGGTGGATTACCTGATCGGGCGGGTCGAGGAGCTCGCGCGGGCGGAGGGCGCGACCGAGGTGCGGGTCAGCCAGAATGACGAGGAACGCGAGCGTTTCTGGTCCGGGCGCAAGAATGCATTCCCGGCCGTGGGCCGCATTTCGCCCGACTATTATTGTATGGACGGCACCATCCCCCGCCGGCGTCTCTCCGAGGTGCTGGCTGCCATGCGCGACATGGAAAAGAAGTATGGCCTGCGGGTCGCCAATGTTTTCCATGCTGGTGACGGCAATCTGCACCCGCTGATCCTTTATGACGCCAATGTGCCGGGCGAGCTGGAGCGGGCCGAAAATTTTGGCGCCGACATTCTGAAGCTGTGCGTCAAGGTAGGCGGCGTGCTCACCGGCGAACACGGCGTTGGCGTCGAGAAGCGTGACCTGATGGGTGAGATGTTCACCGAGGACGATCTCAAGCAGCAGCAGCGCGTGAAATGCGCCTTCGACCCGCAACAGCTGCTCAATCCCGGCAAAGTCTTCCCGACGCTCCACCGCTGCGCCGAACTCGGCCGGGTCCATATCCACGGCGGCCAGACCCGGTTCCCGGAACTGCCGCGGTTCTAGCTGTATTCAAGGAAGTGGCTGGGGCGGTGTATGGGGATCAGAAGGACGCGCAGACTCGTTCGTCGATGCGGAGCACGGATTGCTGCTGGAAGCGCGCCTTATAGCGGCGGCGGAGGGTTTCGATGCCGGTGTTGTCGACGGGCCGGCCCCGGTGCAGACGGATGACGACCTTGGCGCCTTCCCACAGGGTGTGACCCTTCTTGGTCCGCCAGAAGCCGCGCGCGTCGATCACCGTAAAGCCCTCGGGGAAGGCGCGCACGATCTCGGTGCGGCGGAAGCGCCGCCAGCGAACGGCGGCGATGGGGCGGCCGTCGGCGGTTTTTTGGCCGAAGAACAGATAGGTGCGGGTCATTGGCTGGCCATGCTGGGCCCCATGCTGGCAAGCGGCTGGCTTGGCCGACGGCGGCGCAGTGGTAGCTGTGCAGCCTGCTGCGCCGACAACGCTGGCGAGAAGCAGGAGCCGGACTGGGCGCGCCATCACCATCGTTGCCGCCACCACCATCGTTGCCGCCATCGCTGCTTAGCCGTTCGCAATCTTGGCCAGCACTGGCAGCAGGTGTTCCCGGAAGCGGGGGTAGTTCTCGCTCATGGGGAAGTGGCCGAGGCCCGGCATGATGGTGACCTCGGCGCCGTCGATATGCTTTGCCGCCTCTTTCGTGTCAGCGGGCGAACCGGAATAGTCATACTCTCCGGTGAGCATGTAGACGGGAATCTTCGAGGTATCGATGCCGCCGAGGCGGCCCCGGATATCACCGTCGATGGTGTAGAAGAACAGGTCGCCTTTGAAAACGCCGGGCCCGCCCTGCATGTAATGCCACAGCGACTCCCAGCGGCCCTCGGGTGGCGCGTCCGGCGCAAACAGGCCGGATATCCAGGCCGCTGCCGTCTCCCAGCCGTTTACATCCGGCCGGTTGAGCCAGGAGATGTCGTAATAGGGCGCGGTGTGGGCGGCGGATTGCAGGCCGATCACGGCGCGGAATTTCTCGGGGTGGTCGAGCGCCAGATGCAGCACGATCCGCCCGCCGATGGAGCAGCCCATCACCACTGGCCGGTCGAGCTGGAGCGCGTCGGCGATGGCCGTGATCTGGCTCATGTAGCCATCGGTTGTGAGCCGGTATTCCTCGTCGCGATAGCCGGCCGGCGGCGAGGATTTACCGTGCCAGGGCATGTCGTACACGATGACGCGATAGTCCCTGGTCACATCCGGATCGTCCAGCAGGCCGCGATATTGCCGCCCGTCAGCGCCTGCCGTGTGCAGGCACAGCAGTGGGATGCCATCTGCCGGTCCTGCCTCTTCCCAGTAGACGCGGTGGGGCCGGCCCTCGATCTCGAGGTGCATGTAGCGGCCGAGGGATGGCTCGACCCGAACGCCATCAGCCGTGTTGGGGGTCGCGTTCATGCGGCGGCTCCTTGGCTGAGCTTGCGGGGCGACTCGAGCACATCCTTGAACCAGAAGAGGTTGGCGATAAGCGGCTGCAACTCGCCTTCCAGGGTCAAACCATGGTGGCGCTGCATGCCGAAGATATCCTGCCAGCCGGGTTTGGGATGGGGCTCCCAAAACGCGCCCCAATGCTCGGCCGCGCAGCAGATCGCGAAGGTGTATTGCGGCATCATCACCGGGCTCGGGCGGACGGCCGCGACTCGGCCGCGGTCGATATCGACGAGCCAGTATCGGTCGCCCATGTCGACCTTGAAGGAGAGGGTGATGTGGGCGCCGCGGGCCACCAGGCGGGTGTCGCCATTCACCAGGTCGGGCAGTTTCTCAAGCATCATTCCTCCCTTACGCGGTCACTACCAGCGCGTCGACTGCCACGACACCCTCGCCGGGCGCGCGCACGATCAGCGGATTGACCTCCGCCTCATGGATTACAGGATCATCCGCAGCTGCCAGCCGGGAAAGAGTGACAATCGCCGCGGCGAGCGCGTCTACATCTCCCGGCGGCAGATTGCGATAGCCGGTAAGCGGTTGCAGGCCAGGCAATTCGGCAATCATCTCACGGGCGATGGCGTCGTCCACGGGGGCGGTTCGCACGGTTCGGTCATCGTAAAGCTCCGCGAGGACACCACCGGGGCTCAGCATCACCACCGGTCCGACCACCGGATCACGGCGAAAGCCCAGCAGCACCTCGCCCACACCCCAAACCATGGGCGCGATCAGAACCTGCTTGCAGTCTGGCTGGGCGCACAAATCGGCAATGGCGGTCTGCAGCGATGCTGCGTCTGGCAGATCAAGCCGCACCAGCCCGCGCTCGGTCTTGTGGGCAACGCCCGGGGCAATACCCTTTGCAACAACGGGATAGGGAAATGGCAGATCGGGCAAGGTCTCGCTGGCTTCGACCAAGATGGTGCTGACACAGGGGAGGCCCGCCTTCGACAAGAGCGCCAGCGACCTGGATTCGTCGAGGGGTGTTGGGTTGCCCGCCAGGTTGGCAAGAGGTCTGGGACTGATGCGCGGTGGACGGTGGCGCATCCAGGCACGCACACAATCGGCCAGCCCCTCCGCAGTGCGGAACGCGGGCATGCCTGCTGCAGACAGGCGCGCCAGCGACTCAGGGGCGTTGGGGTTCAGGAATGCAGCGATGTTGCCGCCACGCGCGGCCCCATCGACCAGCGCCTGAACGGCGAGCTGTGGCTGGAAACGCGCCGACGACCCGACCACCGCGACGGTGAGCGCGATATCCGGGTCCGCCGCAAGCAGATCGAGCGCCTTGCCCATCACCTCCGGCCGGGTGCCGGCAAGGGTGACGTCCAGGAGCGGGCCTTCGGGCGCGGGCAAATCGGCAGCGATGAGATTCGATTTAAACGCCTCACTGAATCTGGCCAGCGGCGCGCCCGCTCGGGCAAGTTGATCGACCACCATTGCGCCGCCGCCGCCGGTGGTCGCAACCACCGCAACGCCGGCTGGCGCAGCTGCCCTGGGTATGTGGAGGAGCGGTGGTGCCTCCAACAGGCTTTCGAGGGCGTGGATGCTGGCGACGCCGCAGTCTGCAAGGAACGCATCGATGGCGCGTCCGTCAGACAGCATCGCGCCCGTATGGGAGACCGTAAGTTCCGCCGCCGCGGCTGAGCGTCCCAGGCGATATGCGACCACGGGCTTGCCGGCGTCCCATGCCGCGCGGGCGAAGACGGCAAATTGCTCGGGCTGGCGGATGGTCTCCAGGAACAACAGGAAGGCGGTTACGTCCGGGTGGTGGATTGCGCCGTGGCACACCTCGCCGATGGAGAGGTCCGCTTCATTGCCGAAAGACACGAAGTGGGCAAAGCCAAGGCCCCGGGCCACCCCCCGGGACAAGAGCGCGCCCAGCATGCTGCCACTGTGGGACGCGACCATCAGGCCGCCGGGCTCTATTTCAGGCTCGGCAAAGGCGGCATTGGCGGTGAGGGCGATCTTGCGGGATACATTGACGACGCCCAGGCACTGTGGCCCGAGGAGCCGCGTTTGGCTGCCAGAGACGGCCGCAAGCAGGCGCTGCTGCCGCCGCATCCCGGCGTCGCCTGCCTCGCTGAAGCCATCCGCCAGCACAGAGACCACAAGGACGCCCGCGCTCGCGCATTCCGCTGCGGCTTCAATGGCTGCATCGGCCGGCAAGAGGATATAGGCGTGCTCAGGTGTGCCCGGAAGGTCGGCAAGGCTGGCAAACGCGGGTTCGCCCTGCACGGTTTCCCGCCGCGGATTTATCGGCCAGATCTCGCCTCCAAATCCGTGCTGACGCAGGAAGGTGAGGGGGCGCCCCGCCACCTTCGCCGGATCGTCCGAAGCGCCGACAAGCGCAATGGTGCGGGGGCTGAAAAGGGCGCGGGTAACCTCGGGCGTCATGTGGATTTCATTCAGGCTTGGGAGGGCGCTGGGGAAAGCGGCGGTCGAAGATATGCTCAGCGATGCGGTTCTTCAGGATTTCGACCGTGCCGCCGGCGATCATCCAGCCCCGCGTGCGGCGGACGCAATATTGCACCAGGCTGTCCTCGGTGAAGCCGAGCGCGCCCATCACCTGCAGTGCTTCATTGGCCACCTCGAAACCAGCGGTGTTGCAATAGGCCTTGGCGACAGTTGTGTCATAAGCAGATGGCAGGCCGTCAGCGGCGCCGGTTGCGGCCCGATAGAGCAACAGCCGGGCTGCATCCAGCTTCATGGCCATCTCTGCAAACTTCCACTGGGTGCCCTGGAACTCAGCAAGATGCCGGCCAAACTGCATACGTGTTTCCGCATGGGTTTTCGCCAGGTCAAAGGCGCACTGGGCGACTCCCAGGGAGCGCGAGGCATTGCCGATACGCTCTGCGTTGAATCCCTTTATCTGCCGTTGGAATCCGCCCGCCGGCAGCAGGACGTCGTCTGCAGGTACGGCGCAGTCCTCGAAATAGAGCTGCACCCAATCCTCGCCGGTGAGGAACCGGCTGGGCTTGCCAAAGCTGAGACCCGGCGCATCCCGGGGGACCAGCACCGAACCGATGCCGCCGACGCCGGGACCGAACCGGCAATAGACCAGAAACACCGCCGCCTCGGGACTGTTGGTGGAAAAGACCTTGGACCCGTTCAGGCGAAAGCCGTCGCCGTCAGGTGTGGCGCTGGTGGTGAGGTCGGTGGCGGCGGAGCCTGCGTCCGGCTCGCTCATGCAGACGGAGATGACAGATCTACCTGCCAGCAGGTTGGGCAGCCAGCGGGCTTTCTGCGCACGGGTCGCGTATTCGGCAAAGGTGCGGATGGGGCCGAAGTTGGTCGCTTGAATAACATCCGCGCTTTTGGGGCAGATGCGGGCGACGGTCTCGATGGCGATCACAGCGTCCATCAGGCTACCGCCCTGGCCGCCATCCTCTGCTGCAACCGTGATGCCGGTCAGGCCCTGTTCCGCCATCTGGGCGGCCACGTCCCAGGCGAACCCTGGCGCGTGCGCCCGTTGGAGGGCGCCGTCAGCCAGTCGGCGTTCGGCAAAGCCGCGCACCGAGTCGGCGAACATCTGCTGCTCTTCCGTAAACTGGAAATCCATGGCGCATCCGAACTGGTTTCCCAATTGCCTATCGCAGGGAACACCAGCTGTCCACGCAACGGGTCGGCGCAGGCTGGTTGCAGGCTTGTGTGTTGAAGGCAAAGCGATATGGTTCACGGTCAAGGGGCAGGGGAGATTGAATGACCGAGCGGCTGGCGCCAAATACGCCGGAAGATGTCATCGCGGCTGTCCAGTGGGCGGCCGCCAATGATGCGCCGCTGGATATCCAGGGCGCCGGCACCAAGCGGGGATGGGGTGGAGTCATCCGCACCAACCACGTGCTTGATGTTTCTGCGCTCCAGGGTGTCACGCTCTATGAGGCTGACGAGCTTGTGCTGTCCGCGGGCCCCGGCACCACCTTGATCGAGATTCAGACACTATTGGCGGAGAGCGGCCAGCAGCTGGCATTTGAGCCACCGGACCTGGGGCCGCTCTTCGGTCAGCCGCCGGGACTGCAGACCCTGGGCGGTGTGGTGGCCACAAACCTGTCCGGGCCGCGGCGGATCAAGTCGGGCGGCGCACGCGACCATTTTCTGGGCTTTTCCGCAGTAACTGGCCGGGGTGAGGCAATCAAGTCAGGCGGACGCGTGGTCAAGAACGTGACCGGCTACGACCTCTGCAAGCTGTTCGCCGGCAGCTTCGGCACACTGGGCGTAATGACGACGCTGACTGTGAAAGTTCTGCCGGCGGGGGAGAAGACCCGCACTGTGTTGCTCTACGGGCTGGATGACGGCGTTGCGATGCGGGCCCTGACCCACGCGCTCAATTCCGCGCACGAAGTTTCGGCTGCCGCGCACCTGCCGGCCGGGATCGCCGGGCGGTCGGCGGTCGGCTATGTGGGGGATGTGGCGCGCTCCGTCACCGCCGTCAGGGTGGAAGGGGTGGGACCATCGGTCGAGCACCGCTGTGCGGCGCTGCGGGAGCTCTTGGGCATCTATGGTGAGGGCGAGGAGCTACATGGGCACAATTCCCGCACGCTTTGGCGGGAGGTCGCTGATGTGGCAACCCTGTTGCCTGATACCGAGAAGGCGATCTGGCGCCTCTCTGTGCCGCCGTCCATGGGGCCAACAATTGCGCAGATTTGCGCCGGCGTGCCGGGCGCGGATTGGTTCTACGACTGGGGTGGTGGGCTGATCTGGCTGGCGTGTGATGCGGCAGATGAAGCCGGGGCGAATGTGGTGCGCACGGCGCTCGACCATTCCCACGCCGGCGGCCATGCGACCCTGATGCGCGCGCCCGATCCAGTGCGCCAGTTTATACCGCCCTTTCAACCACAATCCGCGGGCGTCGCCGCGCTCAGTGAGCGCCTGCGTGAGAATTTTGATCCGAAAGGTATTCTCAATCCGGGGCGGATGGCTCCCGAGCCCGGCTGATGCAGACACACTTCACTCTGGCCCAGCTTGCCGATTCGGATATCGAAGTCGCGAACTCGATCCTGCGGTCGTGCGTTCATTGCGGGTTCTGCACGGCCACCTGCCCCACCTATGTGATCCTGGGCGACGAACTCGACAGCCCGCGCGGTCGCATCTACCAGATCAAGAGCTTCCTGGAGGAGGACCGGGCGCCCACCGGAGAAGAGGTCAAGCATATCGACCGCTGCCTCTCCTGCCTCTCTTGCATGACCACCTGTCCCGCTTCAGTGCATTATATGCATCTGGTGGACCACGCCCGGGCTCACATTCGCAAGCGCTTCCGCCGCCGGATTATGGACCGTCTGTTCCGGCGTTTGCTGACTCTGGTGTTGCCCTACCCCTGGCGCTTCCGCATGGCGCTGCTGGCCATGGCGCCCCTGCGCCCCTTCGGCCGGATAGCGCCAAAGGCTCTGAAGCCCCTGTTCACCCTGGGGCCAAAGCGCGTTCCCAACCCGTCTGCTGTTGACCGGCCCCAGGTTTACCCACCGATCGGGCCGCAGAAAAAGCGGGTGGCCCTGCTGACCGGCTGCGCCCAGACGGTGCTGTCGCCGGAGATCAACGAGGCCACCGTGCGTCTCCTCAACCGCCACGGTTGTGCAGTGGTTGTGGCGAAGGGCGGCGGTTGTTGCGGGTCTCTGTTGCATCACATGGGTGAGACCGGCGCGTCTCATGCCCAGGCCGCCCGCAATATCGAGGCGTGGGGGCGGGAGATGGAAGGCGGCGGCCTGGATGCCATCATCATCAATGCCTCCGGGTGTGGCACGACCGTGAAGGATTACGGGTTCATGTTCCGCGACGACGACGCTATGGCGGAGAAGGCGGCGGCGGTTTCGGCCCTCGCGCGGGATATCACCGAGTTCATTGTCGAGCTCGACCTGCCCAAGCCGCGCCCCCCGGACCAGCTGAACGTCACCTATCATTCCGCCTGCTCAATGCAGCATGGCCAGGGGCTGAAAGCGCCGCCGGTAGACCTGTTGCGGCAGGCCGGATTCGACGTCAGCGAGCCGGGGGAAGCCCATCTCTGCTGCGGGTCCGCCGGCACGTATAACATTCTGCAGCCTGAAATCGCCGGTAGGCTCCGCACGCGAAAGCTGGCGAACATCGCGCGCAGCCACCCGGACGTCATCGCCACCGGCAATATCGGCTGTATGGTGCAGCTTGCCGGAGGCACTGACACGCCGGTTGTTCATACGGTAGAATTGCTCGACTGGGCCTGGGGTGGCCCAGAGCCAAGAGCATTTGGCGGGCGAGTATCATGAGGTCACTGCATCATCTCCGGTTCTTGTGGCTGCCCCTGGTGGTCATCTTTGCTGCGCCTGCGGCTGCCGACCAACAGGACGCGCGGTTGGGGTCGTTGTTCAAGCGTCTTCAGCAGACAAAGGACGAGGCGAAAGGCAGCACGCTCACCCGGCAGATTTGGCAAATCTGGTTCACCGCCCCAAATCGCAAGATCCATCTGATGATGATCAACGGCCAATCATTGTTGCATCGTGGGCGCCTGGGAGAAGCGGTTGCCCAGTTCTCCGCCGTCGTCCGCCTGGCGCCGAATTTTGCTGAGGGATGGAATCGACGTGCTGTGGCCAGGTTCATTGGTGGTGACATTGAAGGCTCGTTGAAAGATATCCTGCGTGTCCTTGCGCTCGAGCCTCGGCATTTCGGTGCGCTCGCGGGCATGGGCGCCGTCTATGTCAAACGCAAGGAAATACGCAACGCCATTGCTGCTTACCGCCGCGCTTTGGCGGTAAATCCACATCAACGCTTGGTCCGCTTGCGCTTGCAGCGCCTCGAAAAACAGTTGCGCGATCGTGAAATCTAGCCCGTCCGGCCGGCTGCCCCCCGTCTTCTGGATCGTGCTGGGCGGCGGCTTTGTGCTGCTGCTGACGATTGGCGGGCGGCAGGGCTTTGGCCTTTATCAATTGCCCGTTGTCGAGGCAACTGGCTGGGGGCGCGAAGTATTCTCCATCGCCCTGGCCATCCAGAACCTGGTGTGGGGCGTGACCGAACCATTGTTTGGCCGCCTTGCGGACCGCTATGGCGCCCGGCCGGTTGTGATCGGCAGCGCGGGACTGTGGTTCCTCGGCTTCTGGCTCATGGCGGAGCCATCCAGTCAGGGTGTGTTTTATCTGGGAACCGGTGTGTTGATCGGCATGGCGCTGGCGGGTTCCGCCTTCGGCGTAATTCTGGGTGCTGTGGGCAAAGCAGCGCCACCCCATCGGCGCGGCTTGGCTCTCGGCATCGCCAGTGCCTTCGGGTCCGTCGGCTATGTTGTGATGGTGGGCGTCAACTATGCCCTGATCGACTGGCAGGGCTGGAGCCAAGCGCTGATGCTGATGGGCTTTGGCATGCTGTCTCTCGCCGTCTGCGCTCTGTTCCTACGCAAGAGACCGCAGGAAGACGAAGGCGGTCAGGGTAGCCAGGTGGTGGATTCGCAAAGCTGGAACGAGGCCATTCAGGAAGCCTTCGGCCATCGGGGCTACTGGGTTCTGATGGCCGGGTTCTTCATCTGTGGTTTCCAGATCACCTTTATCGGCACCCACGTGGTCGCCTATGTGCAGGATATCGGCTTGTCGCCGTTGATGGGTAGTCTGACCCTGACGATGATCGGTGTTGGCAACCTGCTTGGTTCGTTTGTGTTCAGCGCACTCGGGGACAAGTACCGTAAGAAATACTTGCTATGTCTGATGTATCTGGGGCGCACGGTATGCATTCTGGCGTTGTTGGCCTTGCCGCCGTCACCGACCCTGGTAATTCTGTTCGGGTTCGTGATCGGTGTGTTCTGGATTGGCGTGATCCCGCTGACCACCAGCCTGATGGTACAGATATTCGGCGTTCGTCATATGTCGATGCTGTTCGGCATTATCTACTTCTCCCATCAAATTGGTGCGGCGCTGGGGGTCTGGCTGGGCGGCTTTGTTTTCGACGCGACCGGATCCTTCAATCTGGTCTGGCTGATCGCTGCGGTGCTGGGTGTATTGGGGGCTGCGATCTATTGGCCGCTGGGCGACAGGCCAGTGCCCAGATTGCAGCCGATGGCTGGCGAAGCGGTCACGACAAGGTGATTCGCATGAGAGGGCAAATCTGCCCAGTTTTCGCACACAATATTGGCAGGGGACGGCTTGGTTGGTCGTTCGCGCCAGGGGCAACTATCGTCGGAGGCATCCATGTTGATCAAGCGCAACCGCGGCTGGGAACGGCCAGAACAATCGGTGACGCCAGAACAGGTTTTTAACGACCGCCGCAACCTCATGAAGGGGGTTGCAGCCGGGTCAATCATTGCGGGATTGCCGCCGGCGTTGTTGGGCGCAACCATGGAAGAGGCGTTGGCCGCGGAATTCAAGGATCCGACCCTGGATCTTTATCCGGCAAAGCGCAATCTGCGCTACAAGCCGCTGCGTAAGCTGACCGATCCCAAATCTGCGCTGACCTACAACAACTTTTATGAGTTTGGCTCGCACAAGCGGATCTACCGGGCTGCGCAACGCCTGCCGCTCCGGCCCTGGACGGTCACCTTCGATGGCATGGTGGAGAAGAAAACCACCATCGATATCGATGCGCTGATCCGTAAGATGCCGTTGGAAGAGCGCATCTATGGTCTTCGTTGTGTCGAAGCCTGGTCAATGGTGGTGCCCTGGACCGGCTTCCCCCTGAAGGCCCTGGTGGAGTTGGCCAAGCCCTTGTCTGGCGCAAAATATGTGCAGATGCAGACCTTCATGAACCCCAAGGTTGCTTCGGGTCAGCGGCAGAGCTGGTTCCCGTGGCCCTATACCGAGGGGCTGACCATGGCTGAGGCCACCCATGAGCTGGCCTTCCTTGCGACCGGCATCTACGGCAAGCCCTTGGGCGCCCAGAATGGCGCGCCGCTGCGGTTGTCGACGCCGTGGAAATTCGGCTTCAAACAAGCCAAGTCGCTGGTGCGGTTTACCTTCACCGACAAACGCCCGGTGTCCTTCTGGCAGAAGCTGCAGGCCAGGGAGTATGGCTTCTGGGCCAACGTCAATCCCAAGGTGGACCATCCCCGGTGGAGCCAGGCGCGGGAACGCGTCCTGGGCACGGACGAGGTTGTGCCGACCCAGCTCTTCAACGGTTACAAGGAGTTCATCGGTGATCTCTACGCCGGGATAAAGGGCGAGCAGCTTTACCGGTAAATACTCCGCCGGCATCAAACAGAAAACGGGGCGCGATCTGATGATCACGCCCCGTTTTCATTTGCGACACATGTTCGGCATTGTCTGCCGGGGGGCGCCCGCATTGACGCGGGCGACAGGTTTTGGAGCGACAGGACCCCGGTCGATGTTTGCCTACCTGCCGGACAGCCGGCTGGTACCCCTGTATCGCCGATTTCCATAAATGATGCTGTGATCTCCGTCACAGGCCGGCAGCCAAAAAAAACCCCGGAACCGAAAGGTCCCGGGGCTTAAGGAACAGGGAGGCTTCACGTCTGGGAGGACGTAGGGCTCGCCCGTAGGGGCGGTCCCTTCCAACCGGTTGGTCAATCCAGCCAATTGGGGCAGCTCCGCGCATCGTGCGGCGCAGCATACCTAAGGGTTAATATGTATAGACAGGCGCGGGTCTCTAGGCCGGTCTTTACAAACAACCCATGCGATCAACGCATGACTCGAAAAGACATCGGATGAATTACCCGGTTTTGCTGGAGTTTTGTGCGCTAGAAAGTTGTCTCTGGAATCTTTTTCAACAGGAACTCGCGGAAGGCGGTGACCCTTGCGGACTTCCTGAGCGCTTCTGGATAGACGAAATAGGAGCTCCGTTCCGGTCCTTCCAACTCGGGCAGGACGCGCACCAGGTCCGTATCCGCAGTCATATAATCAGGCAATGCCGCGAGGCCAATGCCACTGCGCACGGCCCGAAATATGCCGTAGACGCTGTTCACAGACAGGCGCGGCGACAAGCGCGTGGTGGGCAGCGCGTCCAGAATCCAGTTCATGTTGTCGAAGGCCGGCGGCATCTTTTCTTCCGCGAACGCGATAATTCGATGCTCACCCAGCTCATCCGGGGTCTTTGGGATTCCATTGTGCTTCAGATAGTCGGGCGACGCGTACACGTGGGTGTGAATCTTCATCAGTTGACGTCGCACCAAATCGGGCTGGGTCGGTTCGGTCAGCCGGATCGCGACATCCGCCTCACGCAAGGTAAGATCCAAATCGCTGTCCGAGATCAGCAGGCTCACCTGGATGCCGGGATAGAGCTCGATGAACTCGTTCATCCGCGGCGCCAGCCATGTGGAGCCAAGGCCAGTGGTGGTGGTAATGCGAAGCTGCCCCTCGGGCCGCTCTTTGGTTTCCGCGATCAGTGACTCAGCCGCGTTGAGATTCTGGATCATGTCCCGAACCGACCGGTAGAGCACCTCGCCCTGTTCCGTCAGGACAAGTCCCCGTGCATGCCGGTGGAACAGAGACGTGTTGAGGCTTTCCTCGAGCGCGCTGATCTGACGGCTGATCGCCGACTGGCTCAGCCTCAACACATCGCCCGCATGGGTGAAACTGCCCGCGTCGGCCACAGCGCTGAAAATCCGCAGCTTGTCCCAGTCCTGGACGGCACCACTGATGTTGGCGTGAGACGCCGTGGTTTCCCGCGGCGGCTGTACCGCCGTATTACTCTGCCGCAACACGGGGCTGATCTTCCATTTCCGCGAGGTATTTCTCGGCGTCTAGTGCCGCCATGCAACCCAGGCCGGCCGCGGTGACCGCCTGGCGATAAGTCTTGTCGATAACGTCGCCAGCGGCGAACACACCTGGAATATTTGTCCGGGTGGTGCCTGGCTCGACGACAATATAGCCCTCGTCGTCCATGGCGATCTTGTCCTTGAAGACCGACGTTGCCGGATCGTGGCCGATGGCGACGAACACGCCGTCGATGGTGCGTTCGGTCACCTCACCGGTCTGAGTATTGCGCAGCTTTGCGCCCGTAACGCCAATCGGGTCCTCATCGCCGGTAACTTCCGCAAGCTCATTGTTCCAGACCATTTCGATCTTGGGGTTTTTGAACAGACGTTCCTGCAGGATTTTCTCGGCCCGAAGTTCCTCGCGCCGGTGGACCAGGTAAACCCTGGAGGCATGGTTTGTCAGATAGATCGCCTCCTCCACGGCTGTATTGCCGCCGCCGACCACGATCACTTCCTTTTCCCGGTAGAAGAAGCCGTCGCAGGTCGCACAGGCAGAGACGCCAAACCCCATGAATTTCTCTTCGGTGGGCAGACCGAGCCAGCGGGCCTGCGCGCCTGTCGTGATGATGACGGTATCCGCCAGATAGGTGTCGCCGCCGTCGCCGGTGCAGCGAAAGGGGCGGTCGCTGAAGTCCACATCGACGATCAGGTCGTGGGTCAGGGTCGTGCCCACACTTTCCGCCTGGGCCTGCATCTGTTCCATCAACCAGGGGCCCTGGATTACATCAGCAAAGCCAGGATAGTTCTCCACATCGGTGGTGATTGTGAGCTGGCCGCCGGGTTCCATTCCCGCCACCACGCGGGGCGCCAGCGCTGCGCGGGCTGCATAGATGGCGGCGGTATAGCCGGCTGGGCCGGAACCGATGATAAGAACCTTGTCGTGGTGAGTGTCGGGCATTTCGGCCAATTCCTGCTGCAAAACCTGAGAAATTGCGCATGGCGGGACCGAGATGATCGCCCCGGCGCCAGCGGCATCACCCTAATTAGGTCGCCCAGGCTGCCTATGCAAGTGATGCATGGCTATACCTGTGTATTTTGGCGCTTAGAAACCGAACATGTGATCGAAGCTGAAGGCCCCATCACCGCCCAACAGACCGTGATAGCCAAAGAGGCGGCAGGTGGTATCGCGCACCACCACATAGGCGCCAGGCCCGGCGTCGGCGACCCGGTCTAGCCCGAATACGTCGCCGACCCGCCAGTGGAGTGAGCCGTTTGCAGCGATCTTGACCTGCTCTGAGGCGACCTCGTCGCCGGCGCCGGAATGCAGGGTCAGGCTGGTGTCGCTGTGCGCGTGCCACTCGGTGGCGACGCTGTAGATCAGGTGGCACATGGTATCCATTGGCGGCGCGCCCAATCGCAGGAACAGGCGCGTCGACAGGCCGGGGGCCGGGCCGGCATAGCTTTGCGGTTCGCGGTTGTAGGTCAGGGCCGTGTTGAAGACATGGGCGCCAAAGCTGGTCTCGGCCATATGACCGCTGCCACGATCCTCATATCGGAAGATGGCGTGAAGCCAGCCGTCGGCCTCGCCACCGTCCGCAAAATCATACACCAGTTCCATGTGCCCGGATCCACTGGGCAGGCCGCCATTGGCCGCCAATGCGCCATCGAGCGAAAGCCACGCAGAGTCGCTGCGGCCCAGGCAGCCGAAACGGTGCACATGCGCCTCTTTCCCGGCGGCGTCATAGACCCGCAGGGCGACAGGAAGCGTGGTCTGGCACGTGGCCATCGGTGTCGGCAGCATGGCACTGGAAAACCGGTCCGGCGGCAGCACCGGGGCGGGCAGCACATATCCCTTGCCCAAAAGGTTCGACAATTCGGGGATCTTCGGATCGGCGCGAAGGTCGGCACGCTCCACATTCACATGGGCAATGCGCCGGCGTCCGGACGGGCCGTCAATTTCATAGCGCGGGCGAACGAAGTATTTGCCCGCCTGAACCTCGATTTGCGCCGGCCAGGCCGCGTCGGGCAGCAATTCACGGGTGTTCAGGGCATAGGTGCCGAAGGGCGGGATCTCTCGGTCGAGCCACGTGACCTCTTCCCTGCCCATGAGGTTTAGTCCTACGCCTCGCGCCGGAATGGGGCAGGGGTGGCTGTTCTGCACCCAGAGGAACACGTCCTCACCGTCCTGTGGGGCCGGCAATCCGGCATACAGGTCTGATGGCCAGGCATTGGCGTCGTGGGTGCAGGAGAGCCGGTCCGCCGTGTCGCCCCATGTGTCGAGGGCATATTTGACGACGTCGTGGCCGTGGACGCCGATGGCGTGGATGAAGAGCTGGCCGCAGAAGTCATCCAGGGCGAACCGCTTGCGCACGTCGCGGCTGTCGATGCGCACGCCACAGACAGCATCGGCCAGCGCGTCCTCCCATTCGGCCAGGGTGTCGCCATTTTCTCCGATTAGCCGACACCACAGCCGGATGTTCTTTGCGCCATAGCCAACCCAATAGTTGGCAGTCATCACCGTCGTGCGGTGGCCGTCCTGGTCGCGGAAGAAGGCAAAGTTGGTCGCGAAATTAAGCGGATCCAGGTAGCGACCCGGATTTGTCAGGAAGCTGTCCGGCAGACACATTTCGTCCAGGCTGACCACCTCTGCGCCATCCGGCAGCAGATGGCGGACATGGGCCGTCAGACGCTCGCTGTCGAAAGCGACGATCAGGACAGTTGCCGCCGGGCATCCGGCAAGATCGGTCACAGGCAACACCTGATGGCCCAGGCGGGTGGCGCCCAGATCTTCCAGGGCCTGAACAAACACACCGGCGATATCCAACCGGTCAAGTGAGTGGATCTCGTTGAAAGCTGCGGCCAGACCGTTGGGATCGTAGATGGCGACGGGCCCGCTGCCGGCAAGCCGTGCGATCAATGCATCGGCGCGCGGGGCCGCCGCCGGGTGGCCAATTGCCTTGAAAAAGGCCTGCCCCCCGGTCGCATTGTTGAAGGTATCGATCGCCAGCGCCATCGCAACTCGCCCAAAAAATGTCTGATCAAGGGGTAGCCCGCCGCCGGGCGGGGCGCAAGCAGACGGGGACGCTTCACGCAGTCGCGGTGAAGCCGGTTAACTCATCCAGGGCGCGCCAGTCATTGGTCACGAAGTTGACGATGAGCGAGCGGCGGACACCGTGGATATATTTGCGGCGAAAGCCGTGCCACGTGTCATCGGCGGGGAGAAAAATCATGCCCGCGTTGCCGGCAAAAGGCGCAGATCCAACCCAGGTCTCCTCGCCATCGTAGATATCTGTGCCGAGCTCCTCGCCGCCGTTTTCGGGCGCGAGGTAGATGAGCATCGTGAACAGCTTGACCTGAATGTCGGTATGCGGCTCCAGCCAGAAGCCGTCGGTATCCAGGGTGTATTCGATGCGCAGGTTGCTGCCGCCGAGCGGCCGGCCACAGATACGCTCCAATAAGGCAACGGTCTCCGGCGCACCCAGGCCATGGGCGATGGCGGCGCAGACCGGATGGGCGTCCTGTACATCCGGGCTGAAGAAGACCCGTGCCGAGTTGTTGGCTTCCCGGGTACCGCTCTCATGTCCCACCGCCGGTGGCGCAAACGGCAGTGTTGCAAGTTCGGCATAGACCGCGGGCGGCAATACATCATTGAGCAGCCAGTGGCGGAACGGCCAGTCCCGCCCCTCGGCGCGGGCGAGTGCGCCGGCAAATGCGGCGGCGACGGAAGCAGAGTCGTCCACGGGACCATCCCGGTAATGATCGATCCCGGCATGGTGCGACGACGCCATCGGCGACGGCTTTGACCCGTATCAACCTGGCGGCTCATTTCCGGGCGGCCATCATTTCGTGAATGTGCGCCGCCACCCGGCGTGTGTCGTCTGGCGGGGCGTAGCTGTAGTCGCCAATCTGTCCCGTGAAGCGGCGGGTGATACCGGCATCCCGCAAGCGCGCATGGAAGTCGTCGATGCGCCGGGATTCGCCCTCAAGGTCAATCACATAGACCGGTTTTCCGGTGGCGCAGGCCTCAGAAGTCATCGAGACGGAATCGCAGGTCACCAGGATGGTGTCGGCGTGTGCCAGCAGGCCGAAATAGGGGTTGTCTCCTTCACCGTCCCAGATCTCACCCGGCACGTCCGCCAGGGCATCGCGCAGAATGGCCTCGTTCTCCGCGCCTGTGCGCCGGGAAGGCGTCACCAGCAGGCTGCCGCCGGTGCGCTCCGCCAGTTCCTTCAGGTCGTTGGCGAGCCGAGTTGTGATCTCGGGCGTCAGCCGATGCCGGTTGTTGGCGCCGCCGATCAGCACCCCAATCAGCGGCCGTGGCAGGTCAGCAAAGCGGGGACCAAACTGCACTGACGCGGCGGCAAGTTTTTCGTCCGTCACCCGGTGTACAGCGGCAGTGGTGACGAACACGTTGTTGCCGGTCATGCCGTCGTGGGCCGGCACCACCAACAGGTCGAACCGGTCTGCGGCCAGGGGCGGTTTCTGGATATGCACGGTAAAGGTGCCGCCTTTGCTCACCTGCCGGATCTTGACCGACGGCGCCGTGGCGCGCTTGCCGCAGCTGATCAGAAGATCAGGCCAGGGCGGTACGAGGGGATCGCCGGCAGCCCCTGGCGCGCGCAACGGGGTTGGCCACAGGCGCGGCGGCAGCCACTTCCAGGGTGCGCGCGGATGCAGGCGTTTGACCACCGGCGTCAGTCCCATGGCCTCGGCAATGCCGACGGCCTGGTTCTCCATGCCGATATGGCCTTCGGTCAGAACCCAGCAGATGGGCTGGTTCATGGCTGACCTCCGGGGGCGGAACGAGCGCTCAGACGCAATGATCCGCCCAACCGGCTGGCTGTTTTTGAAATCTTGTTGCGCATTCTTGAAATATTATTTCGTTTTGTCCTATAGTCCCGCACGATTTCGGTGCGCCGCCGGCTGCCATGCAGCAGCAAGCCGGGTGCACCACCTTGTAGATCATTTTCACCCCCGGAGAGCCATGCGCCGCGTCAAGCTGGATACGATTGACCTGAAAATTCTGGCCGACCTGCAAAATGACGGCCGCATGACCAATGTCGAGCTGTCCCGCCGGGTGGGCATTTCCGCGCCGCCCTGCCTGCGCCGGGTGCGGGCGCTGGAGGACGCGGGCTACATACACGGCTATCACGCGGAAATCGACCGGGAAGCGCTTGGCTTTGAAGTCCTCTTTTTCGCCCTTGTGGGCCTCGACAGCCAGTCAGATGCGGTGCTGACAGCCTTTGAGCAGGAGGTCGGCGAATGGCGCGAAGTGCGCGAATGCCACATGATCCGTGGCGGCGGCGACTTTATCCTCAAGATTGTCGCCCGCAATACCGCCCATGAGAACGAACTGACCACCCGGCTGACGGCGGTCGGCAATGTTGCCAACGTCACCACCCTCCAGGTCATCCGCAACTCGAAGGAACGCCCGGGTGTGCCGGTCGAGCTGGATATCGAGGGATAGGACCGCAAGCGCCCGCTGTCAGGTGGGCATTCCTGATTTTTTTAACGTTGCGATATGTTGCCTTTTGTTGCGGTCGGACGGCGGCGATGCGGCTTGGCAGGGCATCGCCAACTGTATGAATATGGGCTTTATTACCTATAATTCAAACTGAAATTGCCGGATTACGCTAACCCTGGCGTCCGCTGGTGGCCCTTTGCCAGTATTTTTTGCGGTGCAATCTTGGCAGGTTAGGTCCAACGATATCGAGAGCGGGGAGATGGGGACAATGTCCAGTCATTCAACAGGTGATGGCGGCATTCCACCGCGTGATGCAGCTGCCAAAGGCCTCAAACGGGTGATGACGCTCGGCGGCGCCTACGGCACGCGCAACTACACGGTCAAAGATCTGCGCGACCAGAAGGGCAAGCGGGTGCTGGTCGAGACGCTGCCCTTTTCAGTCGACGAGGCGGTCGCAGCGGAGGAAGCCGGCATCGATACGATGAAGGTGCGCTTCGACCCCAAACAACCGGAGTCGGCCGCCGCCATCCGCCGCGCCGCACCCAACACCTTCATGGCGTTCTCGGTGCCACTCCTGGGTGCCGCGAGCCCGGAAGAAGCTGTGCGGCTTGGCTATGACGCCATGGCGATTGGCGCCGACGCCATCATGTGCCAGTGGAGCCCGCGATTCGTCGAGGCCGCGGCCGAGGCGGGTATACCGGTCCAGGGCCATGCCGGTTTGGTGCCGCGGAAAAGCACCTGGACCGGCGGGCTCAAGGCTGTCGGAAAGACGGTCGAGGAAGCCACGTGGGTCTTCGAGGAGATCAAGGCATTGGAGAATGCCGGCGCTTACGCGGTGGAGGTCGAGGTTATTCCTGAAGAGTTGCTCGCGGAAATCAGCAAGCGGACCACCCTCCTGACATCATCGATCGGAGCCGGCAGCGGCGGCGACATTCAGTTTCTTTTTGCGGAAGACATCCTTGGGAACAATCCGCCGCCCTATCCGCGCCATTCCAAACAGTATCGCCAGATCCACAGGAAGATGGCCGAGATCCAGCGTGAGCGCGTCGCCGGTTTCAAGGAGTTCATCGGCGATGTTCAGGATGGGCAATTCCCGGCGCCCGAACATGTGGTCAAGGCTCCCGACGGATTGATTTCAGGATTTCTGGCAGCCCTTGATGAGCCGGATTGAGACGGGTTTCCGGCTTCCTGGCGAGTATCAGAGATGCTGCGCCAGTGAATTCGACGGGGGCGCCAGAGTCGTCAGCGCTGGAACTATGGGCGGTGCGAGCGGTAGACTGGCTTACCGAGACATGACGCCGAATGCACACAGTCAAAGTGCGAATGGCGTCATCAAATCGACTGAACCCGGGAGGAAAGCATGAAGAAGAGCCTGTTGAGCATACCGGCTGTGGTTGCGATTGCGCTGGCCACAAACCAGGCCGCGGCACAGCCAGTCGCCATTGGCACCTTGCCCCAGGGGTCTCTCGCCTATGCGATCGCGTCGGCGGTGGCGAAGGTTGGTACCGAACATGGCGGGCTCAACATGCGCGTCGTCGGCACCGGCGGGTCGAATGTCTATATCCCGCAGATCAGCCGGGGTGAGGTGGCCTTCGGGACGTCTAATCTTTTTGAGTCGAAGTTCGCGCGCACAGGCACCGGAAATTTCCCGGGACGCAAAAATCCCAATGTCCGCATCGTCGCATTGCTGATGCCATTCGCGGTCGGGATCATGGTGGCGCGGGACACCAATATCACCAAACTTACCCAGCTTCGCGGCAAGGCATTTCCCATCGGCTACGCCCGACAGAAGCTGGTCGCCGTGATGCAGACTGCGATCTTCAACGGCGTCGGGGTGAAAGAGTCCGAGCTCGACGGTGTGCCGGTCCCGAATTTCGCCAAGGCTGCAGGGCTTCTCGCCCAGGGCAAGCTTGCCGGGTTGCTGCTGGCGCCGGGTTCCGGAATTGTCAAACGTACGGCGGCCCGCCGCGCCGTGCGTTTCATCAATATTCCGAATACGGCTGCGGTCAAAGCTTCGCTCAGCCGCGCCCTGCCGGGCACCCGGCTGGTCCTGGTGAAGCCGCATAAGCGCTTTGTCAGCATCGTCGAGCCGGTCTATCTGGTCGGCTACCAGTACGCCATCATTGCCGGCAGCAAGACCAGCCCCGACGCGGTCTACAAGCTGGCCAAAGCGCTCCATGGTAACAAGAAAGCCCTGGCGGCCGCCCACGGCATCTTCCGCCGCTTCAATCCGAAAAAGATGGCGTCGGTCACGAAGGTTGTGCCGTTCCACCGCGGTGCGATCCGGTTCTACAAGGAAGCAGGAATCTGGCCGGGCAAGTGATCTGACGGCCTTGATACAAGGCCGCCGGCGCGTCACGGCGACCGATGTCTGAGGCAGGAGCAGAGCCAGAGATCGAGGAGAACACCACCAGCGACGGATCGCCAAAGGGCTTCTGGTGGTGGGTAATCTCGGTGCTGGCGGTGCTGCTGGTGATTGTAGCGGTGCTCTGGTCAGGTGATGTGGCCCAGATGCTGCGTGTCCAGGTCTACCGGGAGCAGTTTCTGGCCCTGATGCTGGCGCTTAGCCTGACACTGGTGTTCCTCCACATCAGGGCCGACAGGCAGACTGGCGGCCGGCCGCCGGTTTTCGACATGGTCGCGGCGGCCTTGGGGCTGGGCGCAGGTGCCTACCTGACGGCGATCTATCCGGTTCTCGCCGAAGAGATCGAATATGATCCGCTGCGCGGCCACATCATCGGCGGCATCCTGTTCGTGCTTCTGATCGAGGCGCTGCGCCGGGTTGCCGGCTCGGCCCTGACGGTCATCGTCATCGCCTTTGTCGCGTACGGCCTGCTCGGTCATCTCGTGCCGGGGCGGCTGGCAGGGCTCTATGTGTCGCCGGAACGGCTGTTGATCAAGCTGACCCTCGATACCAACGGATTGCTGGGGACGCCGTTGACGATCGCGTCGACCGTGGTGGTGATCTTCGTCCTGTTCGGCACCCTGCTCAACCGCGCAGGCGGGGCGCAATTCTTTACCGATCTCTCGCTCGCCTCGATGGGCCGGTACCGGGGTGGCGCCGCCAAGATATCGATCCTGGCCTCCAGCCTGTTCGGGTCCATTTCCGGTAGTGCGGTGTCCAATGTGGCGACCACGGGCATCGTCACCATTCCGCTGATGCGGAAAAGCGGTTTCCGCGCTGAAACCGCGGCGGGTGTGGAGGCCGTGGCGTCCACAGGCGGTCAGTTGATGCCGCCGATCATGGGCGCGTCCGCCTTCCTCATGGCCACATTTCTTGAGATTGGCTACGGCGAGGTGGTGCTCGCCGCACTCTTCCCGGCGATCCTCTACTATGTTGCCCTGTTTATTCAGGCGGACCTGCGCGCCGCCCGGGCCGGCATCGACCGGGTGCCGGAAGAGAATATCCCGCCGGCAGGCCGTGTGTTGCGGGCCGGCTGGGCCTTCCCCTTGCCCTTTCTGGTGCTGATCGGCGCACTGTTCTGGTGGAATTATCCGGCGGAGAAGGCGGGCCTGGTGGCCATTGGCGTCCTGCTGGTGGTGGCGGTCATTGTCGGCCATGACGGACGGCGCCTGGGCCCCATCGCCTTTCTTGCGTCGCTGCGTGGGGGCGGCATCGCGGCGCTGAACATCGTTATCATCACCGGCGCTGCGGGCCTGATCATCGGCGTCCTAAACGCCTCGGGCCTGAGCTTCGGACTGACCCTGCTCCTTGTCCAGATCAGCCAGAGCAGCCTGCTGGTTCTCCTGATCGTGGCCGCCATGATTTCGATCATCCTGGGCATGGGCATGCCGACCATCGGCGTCTATGTGCTGCTGGCCGCGCTGGTGGCGCCGTCGATCGCCAAGCTTGGCGTGGAGCCAATCGCGGCCCACCTGTTCGTGCTCTATTTCGGCATGATGTCGATGATTACGCCGCCGGTGGCGATCGCGGCCTTCGCTGCGGCCAGCCTGGGCAATGCCGGGCCTATGAGGACCGCATGGGAAGCCATGCGCTTCGGCTGGCCTGCCTACGTGGTGCCGTTCCTGTTTGTGCTGTCTCCCAGCCTGCTGCTGATCGGCACGCCCTGGGATGTGGCGCTCTCCGTGACAACTGCCATCGCCGGGGTCTGGCTCGCCTCGGTGGCATTGGTAGGTTTCCTTTTCCGGCCCATGAACCCGCTGCTCCGCATTCTGTTCGGGGTCAGCGGTCTGGCCCTGTTGGTTCCCGCGGACGCGTTCGAGGGCGCGCTGGCCCTCGATATCGCGGGCGCGGTTGGGGGCGTGCTCCTGACCGTTAACGAACTGCGCGTGGCAAGAACGCGGGCCTAGTGGATCTCACGCCCCCTCCCTATGCGAGGCGATCAGTAGGAAAGGCCGGGGGTCTGGCGCAGGTAGGACATGTCCTGCAACTGCCGCACCATGAATCCGGCCACATCGGCCCTAGAAATCTTGAGTGCGAGATTTTTTGCCGTGGCGGGAAAACCGTGCCGGTAGTCACCCGTGGCTGGACCGTCGCTGAACGCGCCCGGCCGCACAATTGTCCAGTCGAGCCCACTCTTGCGCACCAAGGCCTCTTGCGCCTGATGATCTGCATAGGCCGGCGCCAGCAGCATCCCAAACATGATCCGCTTCCAGAAAAAATTGAGGAGCGGCCGGCTGTCGCCAGCGCCGAGGGTGCTGAGGCAGATCAGCCGGGACAGGCCCGCCTGTTTCATCGCCTCAATGACATGCTGGGTACCGTCGGCCCGGACGCCGCCTTTGCGGCCGGATCCGAGGGCGATCAGCACCGCGTCATGGCCTGGAATTGCCGCTGCGACGGCGTCTCGGTCCAGCACGTCGCCGGCAACACGGGTGAGGCTGGGGTGGCTGATGTCCAGCGCGTCGGGCCGCCGGGCGAAGGCCGTTACATGGTGGCCCGTTTGCAGGGCGTTAGTGACGAGATGGCGTCCAAGGGTGCCTGTGGCGCCGAATATGATGACATTCATAATTGCTCCTTTGACTTTACACAGTGTAAATTGACATAATGTCAAGTACGGGATGATTGACACGGTGTCAAGAGCAAAAAATGGATACGCGCACGCGAATTCTGAAGGCCACCTGGGACCTTCTCGAGACAGGGCAGGGCCAGGGTGTGCGTATGAGTGATATCGCGCGCCATGCCGGTGTCAGCCGTCAGGCGGTCTATCTGCATTTCGGCACCCGGGCAGAACTGCTGATCGCCACGACTCTTTATGTGGACGAGTTGAATGACAGTGATGCGCGGCTGGCGGCCAGCCGTGCGGCAGCGTCGGGGGTTGAACGCCTGGACGCCTTCATCGAGGCGTGGGGCGGCTACATTCCGAT
>JAJFFJ010000090.1 GCA_021776685.1 Alphaproteobacteria bacterium | reverse complement strand
TTGACGGAGAAAACGGCAATGGCGCTCAAGGGCATCGACGCAGTCACCTATGGCGTGACCAGCATGGACAAGGCCGAAAAGTTCTATCTGGACTTCGGTCTTAAGCGGACGAAGAAGACCAAGAACGAGGTTATCTTCGAGACGCAGAACAAGGCGCAGATCATCCTGAAGCCGCGCGGCGCCAAGGATCTGCCGCCAGCCTTTCAGAAAGGCTCTTCCCTGCGTTTGCTGACATTCGCCGCAACCGCCAAATCTGATCTCGCGCGCATCCGCAAGGAACTCTCGAAGGACCGGGAGGTCCATGAGATGGCGGACGGCACCATCTGGGCGCTTGACCCGTCGGGCATTCCTATCGGCTTTCGGCTGGCCAAAAAGAAAGACGTCAAAGCGGACAAGACGCTCTTCAACGCTCCCCAGGACAGCCAGCGCGTCAATGCGCGGGCAAATTTTTATGACAATGGCGCCACGCCGTTGACCATCGGCCATTGCGTCTTCAACATTCCGAGCGTCAAGGAAGCGACCAAATTCTACGTGGACCGGCTGGGCTTCCAGATATCAGACGTCTACCGCGGCCGCGGGATTTTCCTGCGCAGCGCCATCCGCCACGGCCACCACAACATGTTCTTCCTGGAATCAGAGGACGGCAGCACGTCCCTCAACCACGTGGCCTTCGGTGTGCGGGACATCCACGAGCTGTTCGGCGGTGGCCAGCATATGAGCGGTAAGGGCTGGAAGACCGGCATTGGCCCGGGCCGGCACCGCATCTCGTCCTGCTATTTCTGGTACATGCAGTGCCCGGCGGGTGGCCTATCGGAATATTTCTGGGACGAGGATCAGCCGACGGAAGACTGGAAGCCCAAGACCTGGGATCCGGATCCGACCGTCTTTGCGGAATGGGTGCTGCCGGAAGGCTTCCCTGGCCGCACCAAGCTTCCGCCCACCCGCGAAAAACGCGATGCCAAAGGGGCCAAAGGGGCCAAAGGGGCCAAAGCTGCCAAGGGCAAGAAGGCTAAACCCCGTAAGGTTGCCTACGCCAAGGCGTAAGCTACACTCATTGCTGACAGCAAAAAGGGCGGGTCTCCGGGACCCGCCCTTTTTAGTTGCCGCCTGAAGCGCCGATTACCAGGTCAGTGTTTCGACACCGGAGAAGTCGAGCTTGCTGCCGTCATCCATCTCGATGGTGCCGGCCGAGTCCTGACTGAGCACCATTTCGCCATTGGACTGGGAGACCACAGAGCCGCGGGTCAACTCCAGGGTCCAGTCGCCGTCGCCAGGGGCCGTGTTGACGTTCTGGACCTCGATGGCATCGGTCCAGCCGCCGCCGCGGCCGCCATCGTAGGTGTCGTGCCCGTCGCGGGTGCCGAAGACATAGGTGTCATTTCCACCATAGCCATAGGCGCGGTCGTCACCCCGGCCGCCGTCGAAATTGTCCTGGCCGGTTCCGCCGAACATCTGGTCGTTACCTGTGCCGCCGTCGAAGCTGTTGTCGCCAGCGTTACCATACATGCGGTCGTTTCCGCTGCCGCCAATCAGGGTGTCGTCGCCACGGTCGGCGATCAGCGTGTCGTCGCCGCTGCCGGCATTCAGGACATCGTCACCCCAGCCGCCGTGCAGATAGTCACTGCCGCTTTCGCCGTACAAGGTGTCATCGTCGTTGCCGCCATAGAGACGGTCATCGTCGCGCCCGCCCTTCAGCAGATCGTCACCGGCGTCGCCCACCAGCGTGTCTGCGCCGCGGTCACCCATCAGCGTGTCATCGCCGGCCTCGCCACGGACATAATCGTCGCCGGCATCGCCCCGCAGAGTGTCATCGCCAGCACCGCCGTAAACATAGTCGTTGCCGGCGTCGCCACGGATGGAGTCGTTGCCGTCCTGGCCATACAGGCGGTCATTGCCCGCATCGCCGCGGATGGTGTCGTTACCGGCGCCGCCATAGGCTGTGTCATCACCGGAGCCGAGGCGGATATTGTCTTTGCCGCTGCCCATGGCGACGGTGTCGTTGCCACTGCCCGAGGTGATCTTGTTGTCGCCACCATAGGCGTGGATGTAGTCGTTCCCGGTGCCGGTGTTGACCGTGTCGTCGCCATGGCCGGCATAGACCCGGTCGTCGCCGCTGCCGGTATTGATCTTGTCCTTGCCGTCGCCGGTCCAGACAAAGTCGTCGCCGCCGTCGGTGCGGATGTCGTTGTTGCCACCATAGCTGTGCACATAGTCGTCGCCCGCGCCCGAACGGACCGTGTCATTGCCATGGCCGGCATAGATGCGGTCATCGCCGCTGCCAGTGTTGATGTTGTCCTTGCCGCTGCCGGTCCAGACATAGTCGTTGCCGGTACCGGTATCGATGCGGTTGTCGCCGCCAGAAGCGTGGATATAGTCGTTGCCGGCATTGGTGCGCACATTGTCGTTGCCGTCGCCGGCATAGACCCGGTCAGCGCCCGTGCCAGTGGTGATCCGGTCATTGCCACCGCCGGCATTCACATAGTTCGCGCCATTGCCGGCATTGATCGTGTCGTTGCCGCCACCGGTGGTGATGCTGTCGTCGCCGCCCTTGGTGGTGACGCGGTTCTTGCCGTCCCCGGCGCTGATGCGGTTGTCGCCGTCACCGGCATTGATGTTGTCGTTTCCGGTGCCGGTCGTGATGCTGTCGTTGCCGCTGCCCGTGGTTACCCGGTTCGTGCCGTTGCCAGCGCTGACGGTATTGTTACCCTGGCCGGCGTTGATGGTGTCATTGCCCGTGCCGGTATAGATGCGGTCATCGCCGCCCTGGGCCGTGACGCGGTTGTTGCCATTGCCGGCATTCACATAATTGTTGCCGCTGCCCACATTGACGTTGTCCGCGCCGTCATAGCCATAAACCGTGTCATTTCCGCTGCCGGTGGTGACCCGGTTGTTGCCATGACCCGCGTTGATATAGTTGTCGCCCTGGCCGGCATTGATGGTGTCATCTCCGGATCCTGCATAGACCCGGTCTGCGCCGTCGCCGGTCGTGACCTTGTTGCGGCCATTCCCGGCGTTCACATAGTTGACGCCATCGCCGGCGTTGATGGTGTCGTTGCCTTCACCGGCGTTGATGCTGTCGTTGCCCTGGCCCGTGGTGATTTTGTCATTGCCACTGCCGGAGGAGACCACATTGGTGCCGTTTCCGGCCTTGATGGTGTCGTTGCCGGTGCCCGTTGTGATGCGGTCGTCGCCACTGCCGGTGGTCACCTTGTTGGTGCCGTTGCCGCCATAGACATAGTTGTTGCCATCACCGGCGTTGATCGTATCGTTGCCGTGGTAGGCATAGATCGCATCGTTGCCGTCGCCGGTAGTGACGTTGTTGCGGCCATGGCCGGCATTCACATAGTTGTCGCCGTCGCCTGCCTTGATCGTGTCATTGCCGGAACCGGCATAGACCCGGTCGTTGCCGCCGCCGGTGGTGACGTTGTTGTTGCCATTGCCGGCATTCACATAGTTGTTGCCACTGCCGGCGTTGACCCGGTCATTGCCTTCGCCGGCACTGATGCTGTCATTGCCGGTCCCGGTGGTGATCCTGTCATCGCCACTGCCGGAAGAAACGGTGTTGTTGCCGTCACCGGCCTTGATGGTGTCACGTCCGCTGCCGGTATAGATTCGGTCAGCACCGTCGCCTGCGGTGACGTTGTTGTTGCCGTTTCCGGCCGACACATAGTTGTCACCGCTGCCCACATTGATCTTGTCATTGCCGTTGGAGCTGTAGACCCGGTCGTTGCCGGCACCGGTGTTGACGGTGTTCTTGCCATCGCCGGCGTGGACATAGTCGTCGCCGCTGCCAGTGGTGACCTTGTCATCGCCGCCGCCGGAAGAAACGGTGTTGTTGCCGTCACCGGCCTTGATGTTGTCACGTCCGCCGCCGGTATAGATTCGGTCAGCGCCGTCGCCTGCGGTGACGTTGTTGTTGCCGTTTCCGGCCGACACATAGTTGTCACCGCTGCCTGCATTGATCTTGTCATTGCCGTGGGAGCTGTAGACCCGGTCGTTGCCCGCGCCGGTGTTGACAGTGTTCTTGCCATCGCCGGCATTGACATAGTCATCGCCGCTGCCGGTGGTGACCTTGTCGTCGCCACTGCCCGTGCTGACGGTGTTGTTGCCGTCACCCGCGTTGACCGTATCCTTGCCGCTGCCGGTATAGATCCGGTCGGCGCCGTCGCCTGCGGTGACCTTGTTGTTGCCGTTGCCGGCATTGACATAGTTGTTGCCGTCACCGGCGTTGATCGTGTCGTTGCCGTTATAGGCGTAGATCGTATCGTCGCCGTTGCCGCCGGACACCTTGTTGTCGCCATGACCGGCGTTGATGTAGTCGTTGCCGTCGCCGCCCCTGAGGTCGTCGTTGCCGGCGCCCGCGTAGATGCGGTCGTTTCCGGCGCCGCCATCGACACGGTTGTTGCCTTCGCCGGCGTTTACATAGTCGTCGCCGGCGCCGGCATATACCCGGTCATCGCCGCCATAGACCGCCACATAGTCGTTGCCGTCGCCGGCATTGACCTGGTCCTTGCCGTTGCCGGTCACGACCACGCGGTCGTCGCCGTCACCGGAATTGATGTCGGTGACCGTGGCGTTGTTCGAGGCGCCATAGATGGTGACCCGATCCGCCCCGGCGCCGGTGTCCACCTCCAGGGTATTGCCGTACTGGGCATTGGAAGCGCCATTCGACTTGGCGCGGATCCAGACGCTGTCATCGCCGTCGCCGGTCGTGACGTCGCCGCGCTTGGCGTCATACACGGTGACCCGTGAATTGCCGCCGTCGCCAAGCTCGATGTCAACGTCGACGAAATTCTGCACGGTGACGTTGCGCGCGCCTTCGTCCTCGACGGCCACATTCTTGACGGTGTTCCAGGCGGAGTTGAGCCGCATAGAAGGATTGCCGTTGGCATCATAGTAGATGCTGACGCTGGCGTTGTCGGCGACACCTGCGATGTCCAGCTGATCCCCGGTCAGGGTCTGCCAGCCGCTCTGATCGCTGTTGAGCGTGTAGTTATCGCGCGTATCCTGGTCGCCGTTGCCCTTGGTGGCATTGCTCAGGACAATCTTCACCGGCTGCGATGCGGTCAGCGTGAACGCGTCGGACACGGTTGCGCGATCGCCGTTCGCCGTTTCGGTGGCGGTGGCGTCGACTTGCACCGTGAATTCGCCGCTGGTGCCTGCGGGCACTGTCATTTTCAGGCCAGCCAGGTCTGCCTGGTCCAGGGTCCAGCTGCCGTCGGCGTTCTGTGTGCCGGCGGACAGGGTGACCCCGGCGGGCAGGCCGGAGACCGTTACCGAAAGGCTCTCAGACCCATCCGTGTCGGTGAGTGCCGCAGCAACCGGAAAGTCGACCGTCTTGCTCGCGCGAACGGTGATGTCGCTGACATCAAGCGTCGGATCATCCGCCTGGGCGCCCACCCTGATGGTATAGTCCGCGCCGGTGGCCGCTGTGTCGCCGTTTGCCGCCTCGGTGCTCACGGCGGAGAAACGGAGCGTGAAGTCCGCGTCGCTGTCCGCGGGGGCCTTCAGCTTCAGGTCTTCCAGCTGGTCGGGGCTGAGCGTCCAGGTGCCGTCACCATTGTTGATGCCGGCGGAAAGCAATGCGCCATCCGGCATGCCGGAAATGACGACGCTCAGGGATTCCGAGCCGTCTGTGTCGCTCAGGCCGGCTTCGATGTGGATCGGGATCCATTGATCCTCAAGCCCGTTAATGCCGGTTTCGTGGAACTGGATGTTGTCCAGCAGGCCGCCCAGGCTATCGCTGGTGCCGGCGGCGCGGAACTCAAGGCGTACTGGGTCGCCCGTGCCATCAAGCTCGAAAGTGTGGGTTTCCCAGGTGGTCGCGATCCGGCCTGGCTGGCCGCGGCCGTCGCCAGTGATCTCCGCGACCTTCTCGCCATTCCACCAGACTTCGATGGTATTCGATTCTGCCGAGACGTTTTTGCGCGGGCTATAGTCGAACGCCAGCTTGTAGGTCGAGCCAGGCTCGGTCTCGATCATCTGGAACATGTTCGAGTTGCCGTAGCTGTCCAGTTCGATGACCTGGTTGCCCAGGGTGCCTTCGCCGAAATTTTGAATCTCGATGCCGGCGCCTATGTCTGACTGCCAGCCGGGGATTTCGTCGAACACGCCCCAGCGGTTGTTGCCGAGCGCCTCTTCTTCGAAACCTTCGCCCTGGATCCGGTTAGCACTGACATTCAGTGTCGGTGCATCGGCCACGGCGTTGACCGCCACATTGATGGTGGCAATTTGGCTGGCAGTGCCACCAGCGTCTTCCGTCGCCGTTGCGGTGACCTTGAGCGCGAAGTTGACGTCACTGTCGCCGGCGGGCGTAACTTTCAGGCCGTCGAGCTGCGCTGATGTGAGCGTCCAGCTGCCGTCGGCGTTCTTCGTGCCGGCCGAGAGGGTAGCGCCGTCCGGCATGCCCTCAATATTGACTGACAGGCTCTCGGAGCCGTCCACGTCGCTGAGCGCCGCCTTGATGTCCAGCGCAATCGCCGTATCTTCGTCGCCAGCTGCATCGGAGACGGCCAGGCTCGGGTCATCGGCCACCGCTGCCACGGCGACATTAATAGTCGCGCTCTGGCTCGCGGTGCCACCAGCACCTTCAGTCGCCGTTGCGGTGACCTTGATTGCAAAGTTTGCGTCACTGTCATCGGCGGGCGTGACCTTCAGGCCGTCGAGCTGCGCCGGGGTCAGCGTCCAGCTGCCATCGGCATTTTTCGTGCCAGCCGAGAGGGTGGCGCCGTCGGGAACGCCTTCAACCAGAATAGACAGGCTTTCGGATCCGTCCACGTCGCTGAGCGCTGCCTTGATGTCGAGCGCAATTGCCGTGTCTTCGTTGCCAGCCGCATCGGAGACGGCCAGGCTCGGGTCATCGGCCACCGCCGTCACGGCAACATTTATGGTCGTGCTCTGGCTTGCGGTATCACCAGCGCCTTCGGCCGCCGTCGCGGTGACCTTGATCGCGAAGTTGGCGTCGCTGCCGTCATCCGGAGTGACCTTCAGGCCATCCAACTGCGCAGGTGTAAGCGTCCAGCTGCCGTCGGCATTCTTCGTGCCAGCCGACAGGGTGGCGCCGTCCGGCACACCCTCGATTGTAACTGACAGGCTTTCGGAGCCGTCCAGGTCGCTGAGTGCCGCCTTGATGTCCAGGGCGATGGCGGTGTCTTCGTCGCCTGAGGCGTCACTGACTGCCAGGCTTGGGTCATCGGCAACGGCGTTGACCGTTACATTGATGGTCGCGTTCTGGCTGGCCGCATCACCGGCGTCTTCGGTCGCCGTCGCAGTGATCTTGAGTGCGAAGTTGGCGTCGCTGTCGCCAGCGGGTGTGACTTTCAGGCCATCCAGTTGCGCCGGCGTGAGCGTCCAGCTGCCATCGGCATTCTTCGTGCCGGCGGATAGGGTGGCGCCGTCAGGAACGCCCTCTACCAGAATAGACAGGCTCTCGGAGCCGTCTACGTCGTTGAGCGCCGCCTTGATGTCGAGGGCAATCGCCGTGTCTTCGTCGCCTGTGGCATCGGAGACGGCCAGGCTCGGGTCATCGGACACGGCATCGACCGTCACATTGATGGTCGCGCTTTGACTGGCGGTGTCGCCGGAACCTTCGGTTGCCGTTGCGGTGACCTTGATTGCAAAGTTGGCGTCACTGTCATTGGCAGGCGCGACCTTGAGCCCGTCGAGCTGCGCCGGCGTGAGCGTCCAGCTGCCATCGGCATTTTTCGTGCCGGCGGACAGGGTGGCGCCGTCGGGAACGCCCTCTACCAGAATAGACAGGCTTTCGGATCCGTCCACATCGCTGAGCGCTGACTTGATGTCGAGGGCAATCGCCGTGTCTTCGTTGCCAGTGGCATCGGAGACGGCCAGGCTCGGATCATCGGCAACGGCGTTGACCGTTACATTGATGGTCCCGGTCTGACCTGCCGTGTCGCCCGTGGACGTTTCTGTTGCTGTCGCGGTGATCTTGAGTGCGAAATTGGCGTCGCTGTCACCGGTCGGCGTGACTTTAAGGCCGTCCAGCTGCGCCGGAGTCAGCGTCCAGCTGCCATCGGCGTTCTTCGTACCTGCGGACAGAGTGGCGCCGTCCGGCACACCCTCAACCAGAATTGACAGGCTTTCGGAGCCGTCCAGGTCGCTGAGCGCGGATTTGATGTCGAGGGCAATCGCCGTGTCCTCGTCGCCGGCCGTATCGGAGACGGCCAGCCGCGGGTCGCTGGCGGCTGCAAACTCGATGGCTGTGGTGCTGCTGACCTTGGCGGTGTGACCTGTGGCGTTTTCCACGGCGATGGCCGTCATAGAAAACTCAACGGTGACGTCTGCCGTCCAGTCTTCGTGCAGACCAAAGGTAAAGGCTGCTTCGAGCGTGCCGTTGCTGATCAGGTCGCTGACGTTGAGGATGCCGCCGGTGCCATCGTCGCCCGGCTCCCACATCTCGGACAGATCCCCGCCATCAATGGAGAAAATGATAATTCCGTCGGGAACTTCAACAAAGGCGCTGTGGCTTTCGGAGCCGTCGTTGTCGGGAAACGAGGCGGTGATTTTTGCCGTGGCGTCATCGCCCGGGCCCAAAAGGGAATCCGAGACAACCAGTTCGACATTTTCGGGCGATTGAGCAGTTACATCGCCGGCATCGTCTTCAGCCGCCGCTGCGCGCGTCTGAGGCGCTGCGGTGCCCGCAGCTGCGTTCTGGGTGTTGCCACCGTCGTTGCCATCTGCCGCCGGGCGGTCGTCATCGTCCTGGCGGCGGCCTCGGCCCTGGCCCCGGCCACCCCGGTCGTTGTCTTCTTCGCCCTGGCCCCGGGTGCGGCGGCCATTGTCGCCATCCTGCCTATTGGCGCCCTGGCCGGCGCCGTCATTCCGGCTGCCGCTGTCGTCATTCTGGAACTGGCCATCACCCCGACCGTTGTTTGAACGACCGCCCGAGCGACCCGGATTCTCATCGCCATCGCCGGTTTGTTCGCCACGGTCGAACCGCTGGTCGAAGGTCAACTCAGAACCGCGGTGCACGGTGCTGAAATGAGTGTCCTTCTGGGACTGGGTGTCGTTGGTGGTATCGGTCTGGGTGGACTGACCGCTGGATTTCTTGTCCTGGTCATCCTGCTCGCGGCGGTCGAGCCCGCCGTTGCCGTCGTCCTGTCCCCAACGCTGTTCATTCTTGGCCATTTTGATCCCTCACAACCCCATTTGCCGCCAACCCTAAGGCGGCACCCCCGTCACTTCGCCATTGGCGAGCCCTACGGGTGCTACGATCTCAAGTTGTAGAAAGGGATATCACGCGAGGTCTTACCGAACTCATGTTAATGTTTGAGTAACAAAGGGTTAAGCTTCATCTCGCTGGTTATTGATTCATTAACCCTACCCGTAGAGCGAATATACACCCTGATGTTCTACAACCCCGGTCTACTCGGAATTTGGAATCCCCGTGGAGCAGGTTGTGGCCCAGATGCAGGCGCAAGTTCAGACCCAGGTTCAGACGGCCGCCGCAGGACAAACGGTCCCGGCGGAAAAAAAGTTCGGTTCACTCAGCGTCCTCATGTGGATGCCTTGGGGCCGGATGGGATTATTGCTTGGCACCATCACCATCAACATCCTGGCGCTGACGCTGCCGCTGGTAATTCTGCAGACCTATGACCGGATCATCCCGAACAAGTCCACAGACTCGCTGTTTCTGTTGATCGCGGGCGTGTGCGGCGCGCTGTTCCTGGATGCGGTTTTGCGTATCGCGCGCGCTGATCTGGTGGGTCGCGCTGGCGCCCGTTTTGTTCACTTTATGAAGTGCGAAGCCGTGGGTCGCATCATCGGCGGGCGCATCCAGGATGTGGACCGGCATGAGCCGGGTGTGCATCTGGAGCGGCTGACGGCCCTCGACACGCTGCGCGACTACCACACCGGGCAGGTCATGATCGCAATGGTTGATCTGCCCTTCGCCCTGATCTTCCTTGCACTGATTACATATATCGCTGGTTGGCTGGTCCTGGTGCCGCTTGCGCTGTTCGTCATCTTCATTGGCCTTGCCCTCGTGCTCGGCCATCAGCTCCGGCGGAAAATCGAGGAGCGCACGACGGGCGAAGATCGGCGTCACGCATTTATTGTCGAAGTGTTGAGCGGCATCCACACAGTGAAATCGCTGGGCATGGAAGCCTTGATGAACCGCCGCTACGAGCGGTTGCTCGGCGGTAATACGATGAATTCCTACGACATGCTGCGGTTGAGCGCGCGGGCGCAGGAGCTGGGCGCGGTTATCTCGCAGGTTACCATCATCGCGGTCGCTGTCGCCGGCAGCTTCATTGTTATGGCTGGCAACCTGACCGTCGGCGGCCTGGTTGCTTGCACCTTGCTGGCCGGGCGGGCGCTGCAACCGTTGCTTAAGGGCCTCAACTTCTGGACCCAGCTTCAGAATGTGAAGGTTGCGACCGAGCAGACATCGCGCGTGTTCGCGCTGCGGAAGGAAAGCGAAGGTGTTGCGGACGCTTCCGCGGTCCGTCTCTCGGGTCAGCTGGAGGCTAAGGGCCTATCCTTCCATTACGACCGCGACGAAGGTCTGATCATCCATGACGCCGATCTGAGCCTCAATCCAGGCGAGGTCATCGGCATCACAGGCGAGAATGGCTCAGGCAAGTCCACCTTGCTTGCCTTGCTGGGCGGGATGTTGACGCCCACATCCGGCCAGGTCCTGTATGACGGCAAGAGTGGAACTGAATTGGGGATGCAGGCGACCCGCAAACAGGTTGCTTATGTGCCACAGGCTGCAGTCCTGTTCGACGGCACGATCCTGGAGAACCTCACCGGCTTTCGTGAGGACGAAGTAGCCGATCGCGCGCTGAAGATTGCCGCACAGCTTGGGCTTGATCGGCGGGTGGCGCTGTTGCCCGACGGTTATGAATCGCGTCTGGGTGCAGGTGCGGCGGAATCCCTGCCGCCCGGCATGAGACAGCAGATCGGCATTGTCCGGGCCCTGGCGACCGCGCCCTCGATTATACTGTTCGACGAGGCCAACGCCAATCTGGATGCGGCTGATGACGACGCTCTGAGCAAGCTCCTGAAGTCGCAGCGCGGCCGTACGACCGTGGTGATCGTCAGTCACCGGCCGGCCACGCTGATGGTCACGGACCGGAACTACCATCTGGTTGACGGCAAGCTGGTCCTGCATGACCGGCTACCTTACGGACCCTTCCGGGTTGGGCCGATGGGTCCTGCGGGAGGCGCTCAATGAACGTCCGCATCGCCAATCCGACGCTGGTTGAGAAAGCGCCCGAGAACCTTCAACAGGTGCTCAAGAGCGGCTCGATCAGAGCGTTTGAATCTGTTTCTGAAATCACCGCCTGCCTGACGCCGCTGCTGGATGCACTCAACTGGCGCGGCGACAAGCGGGACATCGCTGAAGCTCTGCCGCACTTCGCCCTCGATCTGACGGTGATGGATCTGCGCAACTCGCTGGCCCATCTGGGCTATGACAGCAGCCCGATCCCGAATCCGCTGGGCAAGATGGACTCGCGCCTGGCGCCGTTCCTGTTCGTGCCGGATGTGGGCGCGCCGCTGGTGGTCTTCGAAGCCGATGAAGAGGGCTTCACGGTCTTCGATTCCAGCGCGCGGGAGATCCGCCGCCATCCGCGCCGCGACCGCGCGGGCACAGCGTATGTTTTTCGGCTGCTGAAGCCTGATACAACGCCGGCCCATCAGCGCCCGCAAAGCTGGTTTGGCGAACTGCTCCAGCGCTTCCGCCCGGACATCAAACATCTGCTGTTGCTGTCCCTGGCGCTGAACAGCCTGGCCCTGGCGATCCCGCTTTTCATTCTGGCGCTCTATGACAAAGTGATCCCGACCGGTTCTGTGGCGACGTTGATCGCCCTCACCGGCGGTGTCTTGCTTGCGCTCGGGTTCGAGTTCGGCTTCCGCTATCTGCGATCGAATCTGATCGCTTTTGTCGGCGGGCGGTTTGACTATCTGATTGGCACGGCGATCTTCAGGCGGCTGCTCGATCTGCCCCCGGCGCAGACCGAACAGGCGCCGCTCGGCAGCCAGATTTCAAGGTTGCGGGAACTCTATGCAATCCGCTCGGTCTTTACCGGTCCCCTCTGCATCGCGATCTTCGACCTGCCCTTTGTCCTGCTGTTCCTGCTCGTCATCTTCTTGCTGGGCGGCTGGCTGATCGTCGTTCCGCTGGCGGCGATGGCGCTGCTGGTCCTGGTGGCCTACGGGATGAAGCCGCATCTCAGCAAATTGCTGCACCGGTCGGCGACCGCCACCTCGGCACATCAATCCTTCCTGGTGGAGACCACCACCAAGGTTCGCGCGATCAAGTATCACGGCATGGAGGACGTATGGGCGGACCGGCATCGCGACATATCCGCGAAGTCGGCGATGGAGGCCTATGCGCTTGGCCGCTTCGCCAACGCCCTGGAGGTCTTCGCCGAAATCACGAAGCTGGCCGCCGGTGTCGGCACATTGACCGTAGGAATCATGCTGGTGCTGGGCGGCAGCATCTCGATTGGCGCGCTGATCGCATCCATGGCTTTGGTCTGGCGGGCGTTGTCGCCCATCCAGGTATTGTTCCTGACCGCCTCCAAACTGGAGCAGGCGCGCATGTCGATCCGCTCCACCAATGCCTTGATGAACCTGCCACCTGAGCGGCCGCCGGTGATCGGCCGTCGTTCCCGCAAAGCCTTTGCCGGCCGGGTGACCTTTGGGCATGTAAGCTATCGGTACCGCAACGACCATGACCCTGCCGTTCTGGGTGTCAGCCTTGACATCAAACCGGGTGAAGTGGTGGCGCTGGCCGGCTCGAGCGGCGCCGGCAAATCGACACTGTTGAAGCTGGTCCTGGGAATGCATATGCCGCAGTCCGGCAACATTCTGATTGACGGCCTGGACGTGCGCCAACTGGATCGGGTGCAGCTGCGCCAGAGCATCGCCTACATGCCGCAGACCTGTCAGTTCTTCCACGGCACCGTGGCCCAGAACCTGCGCCTTGCTGACCCGACAGCGACCGACGAACGCCTGCGCGAAGCGGCGCGGGACGCCCAGATTCTGGACGAAATCCTGGCCATGCCGGAAGGCTTTGAAACCCGCCTTTCAAGCGACCAGCAGAAAAACATGCCCCATGGCCTTCGGCAGCGGCTGAGCATTGCCCGGACCTTTGTCCGCGATGCCCGCATCATCCTGCTGGACGAACCCGGCAATGGCCTGGACGAAGAAGGCGATCATGCGCTGTCCCAGGCCATCCGCCAAAAGCGGGGTGACGCAACCATCATTATTGGGACCCATCGGCCGAGCCAGATGGAACTGGCCGACCGAATTTTTGTACTGGATCACGGCACAATTCGCGGCACGGGTTCGCCCGATGAGATCATGCCGCGACTGATGAGGGCAAAACGATGAGCCTGAAAATCTTTAGCAAATTTGGCAAGAAGCGGCGTAAGCCCGAAAAAAAGGCGGACGGTTCTGGTCTGATGATGGCCGATGGCGCGATGGAAATGCGCAAGTCGGCGCGCAAGCTGGCAAAACGTTCGGCCACCGGAGGTAATCCACGTGATCCGCAGACCAATCTGCTGAATCAGACGGAGAAACTGGAAGAAGCCAGCACCTCCTACTTCACCCGCACGTCGCTGGTCATGGCCAGTGCCATGGTCGTGTTTGCGATTTCCTGGGCGAAGATCGCCAAGCTGGATGAAGTCGCGACTGGTCCGGGTGAGATTGTCCCGGCCGGCTCAATCAAGATGGTCCAGCATCTGGAAGGCGGCATTGTCGCCAAGATTAATGTGCGCGATGGCGACCTGGTCAAGAAGGGCCAGGTGCTGATCCGTATGCGATCGGCATCTGCGCGTGCCGAGCTGGCCCAATTGGAGGCTCGCGAGATTTCTTTGCTGTTGCGCGCCAAACGTCTGGAGGCCTTTGTCACCGGCAAGGCGCCGTCGGTCCTGTCGCCGGCAATACGGGCGCGATACGGCCGGCTGATCAAGGAAGAGGCCGAAGTGCTGCGACTGCAGGAGGAAACCCGCCGGCTGCAACGGGCGGTCATCGAGAGCCAGATCGAGCAGCGCCAGTCGCAGCTCAAGATTCTGCACGAGACCGAGCGCAGCCTGCGCAACCAGTTCAAGGTAGTAAAGGAATCGCTGCACCTGCGTCTGCGCGGCACCCGCAAGGGGGTCGTGCCCCGGGCGCTTTATCTCCAGACCCAGCGCGAGTATGAGCGGGTGCTCGGTGATATCAACGAGGCGATCGCCAAAATCGGCCGTACGCGGCAGGAATTGGTGGAAGCCAGGGCGCGCCTGGCGGAGCACGATATCCGCACCCGCACGGAATCGATGACCGAGCGTGGCAAGGTGCTGGGTGAACTGGCGCAAGTGCGTGAGAAACTGAACAACCTGCGTGACCGGGTCAGCCGCCTGGCAATCCGCGCGCCTGCGTCGGGCTATGTCAAAGGTCTGCGGGTCAAGAATGAAGGCGCGGTGATCACCGCCGATGGCAAGCCGGTAATGGAGATTGTGCCTGCAGACCGGCGGATGGTTGTCGAGGTTCGGATTTCAACCCGGGACGTGGGTCATGTGCGGGTCGGCCAGAATGTAAAGATCAAGGTCGATACCTATGACTTTGCCCGCTACGGCGCTGTTAACGGACGCATCAAGGATATTTCCGCCACCAGCTTTCTCGATAAGGAAGGCCGACCCTATTTCCGGGCGATCATTACCCTTGCGCGAAACCACCTGGGGCGGGTGCGAGGCCAACTGCCGCTGACGCCGGGCATGACTGTGACGGCGGATGTGGTGACCGGCACCAAGTCGGTCCTCGCCTACATCATCAAGCCGGTCTATGTGGCAATCAATTCCGGACTCAGGGAGCGCTAAAAACACAAAAAAAAGCGCCGTCTGGGGGCGCGTCGGCTGATGGCCGGCGCGCCCTTTCTCTTTCCGACTTCAAACGGGCTGGCGTCAGTCGGACTGGCTGAGGTTGCCGATCATCTGCGCGAGCACCCGGTGGAAGGTCGTCAGGTCTTTGTTGGAGACGCCCGCCGCCGCCCGGTCGGATACGCCCTTCGCCACCGGCAGCAGCAGGTCGCGCAGCTTCTCCGCCTTCGGTGTCAGATAGACCAGCACCTTGCGGCGGTCGATGTCGCTGCGGCGGCGGCGGATCAGCCGAGCTTTTTCCATGCCGGCCAGGGCGACTACCGTTGTCGGCTCCATCATGCCGACCCGCTCACTCAGCTCCCGCTGGGTCAGACCATCCTCGATCCACAGCGCCCGCAGGAAGTACCATTGGCCCCGGCTGACGCCGTAGACGGATATCTCCGCCTCTAATTCGCGCTGAAAGGCGCGGTGGGCGTTTCGCACCATATGGCCGGCACTGGCCGCCGGCGGATAATCGACGGCCCCGTCCGGCCGGGCAGCCCCGTTGTCCTTCAGTACCGTGATTCTTGTCATGGCCATATCCTGTAGATATATCTCATTTATATCAAACTATTTATCTAAAAACCTCTCAGGCGTGAAAAATCCTCCTGTTTTCTCGATCAAACTCGATAATTTTACGAAAAAATCGGAGTTGCATAATCCTTAGAGTTCTATCTATTATTCTTGAAAAGGTGAAACAGTGAGGGAGAAACGGCATGGGCGTCACGGATCAACGCGCATTTTCCGGCGGCCTGGTGGACCTGAAGCAGGGACTGATCAGCCGGGATATTTTCGCCAGCCAGGAGATCTATGAAAAGGAGCTGGAGCGCGTCTTTGCCCGCTCATGGCTGTTTGTCGGCCATGAAAGCCAGGTGCCGAACAATTTCGACTTTATCCTTAGCCGCATGGGCGAGGAATCGGTCATCCTCAACCGGGACAAGAACGGTAAGCTGCACGTCTTCCTGAATTCCTGCCGCCATCGCGGCATGCGCGTTTGCCGCTATGACGAAGGCAACAGCCGGACGTTTGTCTGCCCCTACCATGCCTGGGGATATTCCGATGAAGGCAAACTGGCGGGCGTACCCAAACTTGAGTCTGGCTATCACAACGAGCTGGACCGCGACCAGTGGGGCCTGATCGAAGCGCGCCTCGCCAACTACCACGGCTATCTGTTCGCCTGCTGGGACGAGGAGACGCCGGACTTCGACACATATCTCGGCGATCTCAAATTCTATTTCGACGACTATTGCGAGCTGCCGGACGGTACCCACGGGGAGTGGGAGGCCTTTGGCGGCACCTTCAAATGGCGTCTCGCCTGCAACTGGAAGTTCGGCGCGGAGAATTTCTGCGGCGACTACTATCACAACCCAAGCCACGCCTCGGTCGATCAGGTTATTCTGACCCCGGCGGGCGAGCCGGGCCGGCATACCTATGATGTGGTCACCGAGGCGCGGGACCTCTGGAAGCTCAATGTGAGTATTCGGCCCGAGGGTCACGGCGCCCGGGGCGAGCTGTTCAAGGACGACTACGACTACCACCCGACCTACCAGAACATGGCTGTGGTCGAAGACTGGTTCCGGGACTGCTTCCACAAGCGTCGGGAAAAACTCGGAGAGAAATCGCGCTGGTATGGGCACGGCGGCACCATCTTCCCCAACGTCAGCTATTCCAACGGCGTTCAATCCATGGGCACCTGGCACCCGGTCAGCGCCCATGAGACGGAGATTTGGCGCATCTTCCTGGTGCCGAAGGCCGCACCGGATGAGGTCAAGGACGTGCTCCGCCACTATGTTATCCGCTACCAGGGTCCGTCGGGCCTGACCGAGCAGGACGACATGGAGAACTGGCTCTACGCCCACGAAGGCGCCCGCGGGACAATCAGCCGGCGCTATCCCTACAACTATGAAATGGGCATGGGCTACGAGCAGAAGGGGTGGCCCGTCGACTGGCTCGGCGGCGAGGTGGTCGCCACTGAAGATGTCAGCGAACAGAACCAGCGGGCCTTCTATGGCAACTGGGCCAAGCTGATGGACCAGCCGGCATGAACGCGTTGACTGTCGACAAGCTACTGCTGCGCCACGAGGTCGAGGCGTTTCTGACCCACGAGGCCGAATTGCTGGACGAGCGCCGGTTCGAGGAGTGGTTCGCGCTGATGGCGGCGGACCTGCGCTACTGGATGCCGGTCACCCGCAACGTCCCCATGGGTAAATATGAAGGCGAACACACCCGGGAACGTCAGGATCTCAACTGGTTCGACGAGGGCCATTTCGAGATGGAGCAGCGGATCAAGCAGCTCAGGACCGGCAAGCACTGGGTGGAAGACCCGGTCAGCCGCACCTGCCACATGTTCTCCAATCTGGTGGTGTCGGAGGGCGATGACGGGCTGGATCAGGATTTGATTCGGGCCCGCTGCCGTTTCATCGTCTACCGCAACCGGACGGAGGTTGAGACCGACCTGTTCGTCGGTAAGCGCGAAGATCACCTGCGGCGGGTGACCCGGGATGGGGACGACAGCTTCGAGATCTCCCGCCGCCAAGTCTTCCTCGACCAGAATGTGCTTCTGGCCAAGAGCCTGAGTACATTTTTCTAGGGATAACCGCAGGGATTCAGGCCTGTTGGTTGCGCCGGTTCCCGGCATCTGGCAATTTGCCGGTGCTGAGACCGTAATGACGCCGTGCGCTGGCTGCTGGCGCCCACTATTCCACCCCGCGTTCAGGCCCCGCGTTCAAACAAGGACAATTCCCATGAGGTTGAGTGACGAGCAGGTCGCCGCCATCAAGGCGCAGATGGATATTGAAGCTCTGGAAGAGAGCAATCCGTCAATGGAGATGCTGCGCAAGCAGTTTGGCGATCACACTTTTTATGTGGGTCCGGACGGGCTTTTCATGTTCGAAGCGCTGGAGGCGCCGTCACATCCCGGGCAACCTGCCCATATGGTGCAGGTAGGCGAGTGGACCGACGAAAACCGCAATGCCATGAAGCCGATCAAGCATGCTGTCACCGACATTCTGGTTGATCTGGCCGGCTGAGGCAGCTCAGGCCTCCGCCTCTTCCCTGTAAAGACCCAACGCTTTCAGCACCGGCCGGTCGGTAACCGAAAACAACACCGCGTCCGCGCTGTCTGACCGGTTCTCGTGGCTGTGCCAGCACCAGCTGGGTAGCACAACCGTGTCGCCCTGCTCCCAGTCAAAGCTTTCACCGTTGATTGTGGTCCGGCCTGCGCCTTCCGCCACGACGTAAATGGCGCTGGAAGTATGGCGGTGCGCCTGGGAGGCATTGCCCGGGCGCAGACGCTGAAGATAGCAGGCCATGGTCGGCGTACACGGCCCGCCGGTGCCCGGATGAACATATTCCAGAATCATGTCGTCATGGGCGTCCGCCCGGCTGTCGTCCAGATCCGCCAGTGCCCGCCGCGCCGGGGCCCAGGGGTAGCGCAGCAGCGGCGAATAGCTGCCGTTGCGCCCGCCGGCCGGCAGCAGGCCCGCCGTGCCGAAAGCGGCCAGATTGTCCTCATAGGGACGGGTTTCCGGGTGATGCTCTTCCGGATAGGCCTCGAAGAAGGAAGCGTCGAGCATCTTCAAGAGCGGGATGTCCAACGCGTCGAACCAGATCGCCGGGTCGTCGCCCAAATTGCCATGGCTGTGCCAGCCCCAGCTCGGGCCCAACACCAGGTCGCCAACATCCTGGGACATCTTCTCCCCGGCGGTCATGGCGTAGGAGCCTGTGCCTTCGATCATGAAGCGGATTGCAGTCGGCGTGTGCCGGTGAGTGCCGGTGACCTCGCCGGGCTTGACCAGCTGGATATCGGAAAAGATCGTGGGTGTGGTCGCCGGGCGTCCGCCCAGCCCGGGATTGCCCAAGACCAGGATGCGCCGCTCGGCGTCCTGCGGCGGCACCAGTTCACCCGCCAGCAGGAGTTGGCGGCGCACATCGCCGTAGCGCCACATGGCGGGTTGCGCAGTGGATGTTGGCTCGGGGGGCACTTCCTGCGCCAACACCTTCCAGCCGGCGATCAGGTTCCATTGGTCCAGCCCACCAATGAAATCGTCTACATTGGTCGGGTCTGTCACATGCTGGTCCATACGATCCTCCTGCCTTTTCCCGCCGGTCCGGAATTGCACCATATTGTCGGTGTGTGGGCAATGCGGGGCTTGCGGCTTCCTCCAGGCGGGGGGCCACGGCATAGTAGGCGCAGGACTTTCAGGGAGGGCCGCAGTGTCCAGTCAGATCGAACGCTTCCAGCTTCAGGGCAACGCACCGGAAATCTATGAAACGGCTAAGGTGCCCAGTCTCTTCCGGCCCCTTGCTGAGGCAACGCTGGGGGCGGTCGCGTTAAATCCAGCCGACCGGGTGCTTGATGTTGCCTGCGGCACGGGAATTGTTGCCCGGCTGGCGGCGGAGCGGCTGGGGCCAGGCGGATCCATCACCGGCGTCGACCTGAATGCCGGGATGATTGCGAAAGCTGGTGGCCTGCCGATGGCGCCAGGAGTGACCGCTGCATGGCATGAAGCAGATGTCACAGATATGCCCTTCGATGACGGGTCCTTCGACATCGCGTTCTGCCAGCAGGGGCTGCAGTTCTTTCCGGACAAGTCTGCGGCGGTCCGTGAAATCAGGCGGGTGTTGGCCACCGGCGGACGGCTCGCGCTGACCGCATGGACCGACAAATCAATCTATGGCGGTGCGCTGGCGGACGCACTGGCGGCGCATGTGAGTGAGATCGCCGCCGAGCGCGCATTGGCGCCGTTCAAGTTTGGCAGCGGAGAGGTTATCGCAAATCTTGTGCAGGACGCCGGGTTTTCCAGTGTGAACCTGCAGACGTTGGAGATCGAGCGGGTGCTGGGCCCGGGCGACGGTGCGATTGCGCAGGATATGGCGGGCATGCCCTACGCCCAGGAAGTCAGCGAGGCAGGCGATTCCGCCATCGCGGCCGTGGTGCGTCAGGTTGCGGAAAGCCTTGCACCATATGGCACAGGCGAGGGTGCAGAACGAATTTATCGCGTGCCGCAGCAAAC
>JAJFFJ010000089.1 GCA_021776685.1 Alphaproteobacteria bacterium | reverse complement strand
GATGCGCCGCCCGGCGAAGGAGGCGTCCAGCTGCTTCGGGTCGACACAGGCGACAATGGCTTCCAGCCCGCCGTCTATCATCTCCCGCGCGAGGGTCGCCGTATCGCGGCCCCACAGGGGATAGACCGGCGTGATGCCCGTTCCGGCCAACTGCCCGTCGCGATAGGCGCGGATGTCCTCCAGGAACAGGTCGCCGAAGACCATGTGGGTGACCCCGTCCGCCAACAGGCGTTCAATCGCCGACCCCATCAGCGTTTCATAGGCGTCGTTGGGACAGGGCCACGGCAGGGGGATTTTTGTGAGTGGCAGGCAGAGCTGCGTTGCCTGGGCCTCCAGCAGACTTTCCCGCACGCCGTGCATGGCGACGCGGTCGAAGGCCTGATTGGTGGTGGTCAACAAACCGGCAATATCCATTTCGCCGGCCAGACGGGATTGATGCAACGCCCAGGCACTGTCCTTGCCGCTGGACCAGGAGACGAAGGCCTTGGGACTTGGGCCCGTTGTCATACCGCACGCCTGGCCCGTAATGCTGCCATCAGGGTGCCGTCGTCCAGATAGTCCAGCTCGCCGCCCACCGGCACCCCGTGGGCGAGCGCGCTGACGGTCACGCCCGTGCCGGCCAACTGGTCGGTGATGTAGTGTGCAGTGGTCTGGCCGTCGACGGTGGCGTTGTTCGCGAGGATTATCTCCGTCACGTCGTCGGCCCGTGCGCGGCTGACCAACTGGCCGACCCGCAGGTCATCCGGCCCAACACCATCCAGCGCCGAGAGGGTGCCGCCCAACACGTGGTATCTGCCCTTGAAGGACGCCGTGCGTTCCAGCGCCCACAGGTCGGCAACTTCCTCGACCACGCAGAGGACGGCGGGATCGCGGCGGGGGTCCGTGCAAATGGCGCAAGGGTCCCTGGTATCGACATTACCGCAGGTGCTGCACAGGCGGATCGACCCCGCCGCGTCAGTCATTGCCTTGGCCAGCGGCTCCATCAGGCTCTCCCGCCGCTTGATAAGATGCAATGCGGCGCGCCGGGCCGAGCGGGGGCCCAGGCCGGGCAGCTTTGCCAGGAGCTGGATCAGGTTTTCAATATCGTCGGCCATGGGAGATGTCGGTGGTTGCACGCAGGATCAGGGGCCGGACCCTAGCGCGCCTGTCGCCGGTTGCAAACAGATCGAACGGCGACTAGCGGGTGGTGAAGTGCTGCAGGCGCAAGGGCCGGCCCAAATGCTTCAACAGCCTGTCCACCATCTGGGTCAGGGCGCGCTCTGCATTAATGCTGCGGCCAACCGCCATGGCGATGCCGTGCCAGAGTGGCGCCTGACCATCCCGCTCCAGCTGGAGCTGGATGCGATACATGGAGCCGCCGTTGCGCAGCACATGCAACTTGTTGCGCAGGTGCAGGGACAACCGTCCACCGCCCAACTGGTCTGCCGGTGGTTTGCCGATCCGGCTGATGCCCAGGGATTCGGAATGCCGCCAAACGGGCGATGCGCTGATTCGGGTTTGTTTGTTGGGGGCAATGGATAGGGGGTCGTCGGTCGGACTGGCGCCGCCGCGCGAATTTACAATCACTGGGCGGAGCGTCAAAAGCACGGCTGCGGTTTCGTCGATTAGAATGCCCCGGCGCATCAGCCGCTTGCGGATATGTTCCACCAGTCGGGCACCCAGGCCCGTGCGGCTTTCATCATAGATACCCACCCGGCGCACTGGTACGACGCCTGCGGTGACCGCCGCGCGCATCACGCCGGCAGTGCCGTCCTTCTTGGCGTGGGCCACCGGCGCGAGCCCAGGCCCAAGTCCAAGCCCAAGTCCAAGCATCGTCACGACGGTGGCGGCAATCCAGGTGCACAGGTGGCGTGGCACAGGCATGACGCCATACCACCCCGCAGGGGGTTAACAAGAGGTTAGAAAGGCAGTTTCATGCCCGGCGGCAAATTGAGCCCGCCGGTAACTTTCTGCATCTCTTCCTGAACGTGAGCCTCGATCTTGGTTTTGGCGTCGTTGTAGGCCGCAACGATCAAATCCTCGAGGATTTCCATGTCGTCGGGGTCCGCCAGGGACGGGTCGAGCTTGATCGTCTTCATCTCGTTCTTGCCGTTCAGGGTCACGCTGACCATGCCGCCGCCCGCGACGCCGGTGGCCGTAGCATCGGCGACACGTTCCTGCATCTCCTGCATCTTGGTCTGCATTTCCTGCGCCTGCTTCATCAGCGCGCCGAGATTTTTCATTGGGGTGCCTCCTCGTCGCCGGCCTGCGGCGCGTGGTCATTCGGTTCGTGTTCGGATCTATCAGCCGAGTCGCCGGCCATGCCGCCCGTCACGGCGTCGGTCGCGGTGTCGGTCATGGCATAGGTCATGACGTCTGGGCTATCGCCTTCGGTATCATCATCGTTATCGTCTTCGGGGGCGGCGAGGCCCTCTGCCTCCGCCGCCAGGTCGCGGATGGCGGATATCTCCGCGCCGGGAAAATTCTCCATCACGGCCTGCACGACCGGATTCTGCGCGGCATCTTCTCTGCGCGCGGAATCGGCGGCTTGTTCCTGCTGTTTAAGGGTCGATGCGCCTTCTGCCGCGGATACGCTGACGACCCAGCGGGCGCCGGTCCATTCGGTCAGCAGTGCGCCCATGCGGTTGGCCAGGTTTGGCGGCGCGGCGCTGGTCGGGCGCAACTCGATTCGTCCGGGCTCGAACGCGACCAGATGGGCCTCGCCCTTCAGCTGGCTGTAAAGCTGCATCTCCCGATTGTCCGCGAACAACTCAACGGCTTCCACAAAGCTTGCGGGTTGTGGTGCGACCGTGGGCGAAGGCGCGATATCAGCCTGGGCGTAGGGTTCCGGCAGCGGCGCATCTTCTGGCAGGCGTTGGGCCACCGCCTGGGGGCCCGCCCCCTCGGACCGCAGGACGGCCCCTTCCGTCCGCGGGCCGCTGCCCGCGATCGCGGTAACACCGCCGTTGCCAGCGGCAGGGCTGCTGGCTGGCGCTGCCGGCGCGTTGCCGCCGCCTTCCAGCGCCTTGACGATCTCTGCCGGCGGCGGCAAGTCCGCCACATAGCACAGGCGGATCAATAACATCTCGAGCGCCGTCAGCGGCTGCCCGGCCATCTGTACCTCGCCGTATCCTTTCAGCAGCATCTGCCAGCAGCGTGTCAGGATCGGCATGGACAGTTCGCCGGCCATGGTTTCTGCGCGGTCCTTTTCGGCATCGGCAACACCGGTGGTGCGCGCGGTCTCCGGCGTCACCTTCAGGCGCGTCAGCCAGTGGGTTACGTCCAGCATGTCCTGGGCGATGACCGCCGGTTCCGCGCCGGCTGAATACATGTCGTCCAACAGCGTCAGGGCGTCTGGCGCCTGGCCCCGCATCACCAGATCATACAGGTCCAGAATCTGATTGCGGTCGGCCAGGCCGAGAAGCTTACGCACCTCCACCGCCACTACTGGTGTGTCCGGGTCCGCCTGGGCGATCACCTGGTCCAGCAGAGACAGGCCATCCCGCACCGAGCCATCCGCAGCGCGGGCGAGCAGCGCGATGGCGGCATCTTCGATATTGGCACCTTCCTTCGCGGCCACATCCGACAGGTGGCTACCCAGCAGGTCCATGTCCAGGCGGCGCAGGTCGAAGCGCTGGCAGCGGGACAGGACTGTGACAGGCACCTTGCCGATTTCCGTGGTGGCGAAGACGAACTTCACATGGGCCGGCGGTTCCTCAAGGGTCTTCAGGAGCGCATTGAAGGCCGGCTTCGACAGCATGTGCACTTCGTCGATGATGTAGACCTTGAAGCGCGCGGAGATCGGCGCGTAGAGCACGCTGTCGATGATGTCCCGCATGTTGTCGACGCCAGTGTGGCTGGCGGCGTCCATCTCCATCACGTCAACATGGCGGTCTTCGGTGATGGCCTTGCAGTTATCGCATTGACCGCAAGGCGAAGGCGTCGGCCCGTCGAGCGCGCCATCCGGGCCGGTGCAGTTGAGCGCCTTCGCGATGATCCGGGCGGTGGTGGTCTTGCCGACGCCGCGGACGCCGGTCAGCATGAAGGCCTGGGCGATTCGGCCGGTATTGATGGCGTTGGTCAGCGTGCGGACCAGAGCGTCCTGGCCGATCAGTTCATCGAAATTCAGGGGCCGGTATTTGCGCGCGAGAACTTTGTAGGCGGCGTTGGCGCCACCATCCACGGGATCGCCGAGAAGGTCCGTGGCCGGTGGGTCCTCTTCAGTGGACGGGGTATCCTGATCGCTCATTCCCGGTCGCTCATTCCCAGTCGCTCATTTTCGGTCGCTCATCCTCGGTCGTTCATTCTCTGCCGCTCACGGGGCAGGCAAAGGTGCGGCTGATGCGGACGGTGGCAGTGACGGGCCGCCCTGCGTTCCCCTTTTGCGGTACATGTTGCGTCGCAAACTGGTGGCGGCCTGCATCCAGGCGCCGGCGCGGCCGGAATTCGGGTGGAAGGCCGACAGCGACCCGGGCGAAGCTCGTTACGGCTGCTTCCTTCCGGACCTGACCGGGTTGGCGAGGTGCCCGTCCACCGCGACCTTCCGAGCACACTATATCAGGACTCAAGCGCGCCAGTGCAAGAAGAGTCGGGCGGGCAAATCCGCCGCGGCGATGTTTAATCAGCCGCCACCCCGAACCGCTGACCTGGCCTTGAACCCGCCTCTCAAGCTGATTGAACCGGGCGCGTGGCTGTGCCAGTTTCCGCGGATGCCAAATGATGTTGTTCTACCCGCTGGGTACGCCACCGACGCGCTGCCCGGCCTATCCCGCTCTGAGCGCAATTTCTTCGGTCACACCGGCCTCGACCGGGGTGACCTGCTGCGCAAGGATGCCGCCTGGATCGCCGCGCGGCTGGCCCAGCCGGAAACCCGGCTGGTCGCTGTCTGGCGCTCGCGCAACCTGATGATTTTGGGCCAGGCGCCGGACGCGCCGCCCCACGCCGTTGTCTCAACCGTGGCGCAGACCCCGGGGTTGGTCGAGGCGTCGGAGGAGACGGTCTTCCTTGGCATTGACACGGGTGGTACCGCCTGGTTCGCCCTCGACCTGTCGTCTGAGGACGCGCCGCTGGCGCACCCGGACTTGGAAAGCCATTTGTCCGACGACTCGGCGGAGTTCATGGAATTGCGCGAGGCCGGGCACCTGCTGGACCATGTTACGGGCAGCATCCTGGCCTATGCCCGCGGCATGCTCACCTGGCATCGCCGGCACCGCTTCTGCGGTATCTGCGGCAGCCCAGCTGTGAGCGCTGAGGGCGGCCACGTGCGCCGCTGCACCGGCGAGCGCTGCGGCACCGGTCACTTTCCGCGCACGGATCCGGCGGTGATCATGCTGGTGACGGATGGTGACCGTGCCTTGCTGGGGCGCAGTGGCCGCTTCGGGCCTCACATGTATTCGACCCTGGCGGGTTTTGTGGAGCCGGGAGAGACGCTGGAGGCAGCGGTGGCGCGGGAGGTCTTTGAGGAAGCCGGCATCAACGTGAAGAACGTCCGCTACCACAGTTCCCAGCCGTGGCCCTTCCCCACCTCCCTGATGCTCGGCTTTTTTGCGGAGGCGACGAGCACCGAAATCACCATCAACGAGGAGGAGATGGAGGACGTGCGCTGGTTCGAGAAATCCTTCCTGGTGAACCGCAAGAACGAGGCCGAGCGCATCAACCTGCCCCGCAAGGTGTCCATCGCCCGCAAGCTGATTGACGCCTGGCTGGAGGCGTGAGGCCTAGTTCGCGCGCCTGAACGGGTGGGCGGGAAAGACGCCCAGGACCTTCACCATCGCCGAGAAATACTGCAATTCTTCGAGCGCCCGATCGATGTTTCGTTCGGAGGGGTGGCCTTCGATTTCGATATAGAAGCGCGCCACATCCGGCTCGGCCAGGCTGATATAGCTCTCCAGCCGGATAACATTGACACCGTTGGTGGCCAGCCCGCCCAAGGATTTGTAGAGGGCCGCCGGCACACTGCGCACCTGATAGACGATTGAGGTAATCGCCGGTCCGGCCGCGGGGTCAGGTTCCTGCCGCTGGCGGGACAGCAACACGAAGCGGGTGGTGTTGCCCAGGCTGTCCTCGATCCGGGTGCGTACGGAGTCGAGACCATAAGTCTCGCCAGCCAGGGCAGAGGCAATTGCAGCCACGGTCGGGTCGCTGCCGTCGGCGACTTCCTTCGCCGAGCCCGCCGTATCGGCGCGGAGCACAGACTTCAAGCGCAGTTCACGCAGGGTACGGCGGCACTGGGCCAAAGCCTGAGGGTGGCTGATCACGGTTTTGATTGCGTCCAGCTTGGTGCCCGGCAGGGCCAGCAGATTGTGGTGCACCGGCTGGAAATGTTCGCCGACGATATAGAGGCCGGAATCGGGCAGCAGTTGATGAACGTCCGCCACCCGGCCGCCCAGGGAATTTTCGATCGGGATCATCGCCGTCGCAGCTGTGCCATCCTTCACCGCGGCGAAGGCGTCGTCGAAGCTGTCACAGGGCATATGCTCGAAATCCGGCAGCACCTCGGTGCAGGAGAGGTGCGAAAAGGCGCCTGGAATGCCCTGGAAGGCGGCGGTGCGTGGCACGCCGGCCGGGATGACGATTTCCGGCTGGGCGCCGTCCGCCGTCAGCGCCTGACGGACCGCCGGGCGGCCGAAGGCGAGCCATTCGGGCGCAGCGCCCGTGGCTTCCGCCAGCTGTTCCAGCGACGCCCGCGCGGGTTCGGTTTCTCCGGTTTCCCAGCGATTAACGGTAGGTTGGGAGACGCCCAGGGCATCGGCCAGTTCCGCTTGGGTCAGCCCCGCGGTCTGCCGCACCTGTTTTATGCGATCAGCAAGCATTGTTCGCTCATTCAGGATGAAATATACGTAATATGTATATCAGTAGAGATTTAATACACAATTACTATTTTTGGAGGAGCGCCCGCGCCCGTTCCAGGTCTTCGGGTGTATCCACGCCGAAGGGAATGCCGTCCACCAGTGCTGCGCCCATGCGCATCCCGGCTTCCAGGGCGCGAAGTTGCTCCAGGCGTTCCCGCTGTTCCAGCACACCGGGCGGCAGGGTCACAAAGCGGTCCAGCGCGGCGCGGCGGAAGGCATAGATGCCGATATGGTGATAAAGCGGTCCGTCGCCGGACGGGATGGCTGTGCGGCTGAAATAAAGCGCCGGGCCCACCCGTGCGCCGGGGCCGAAGGCCACTGCCGCTTTCACCACATTCGGATTGCGGCGTTCTTCCGCGTCGTCGGTGGCGGCCACAAGGGTGGCGATATCCACGGCGGCATCGTCCAGCGGCGCCAGCACCGCGGCAATCATCTGTGGGTCGATCGCCGGCAGGTCGCCTTGCAGATTGATGGCCACATCATGCACGCCCGCCGGGTCGATCTCCTGAAGCGCGGCGTGCATTCGGTCAGAGCCGGAGGGGAGATCGGGATCAGTCATCACCGCCCGTCCGCCGGCGGCGGTGACCACGTCGGCAATCTCCACCTCGCCACAGGCGACAATTACCGGTCCCACCCCGGCCGATTCCGCCCGGCGCATCACGTGCACAATCATCGGTCGTCCGGCGATGTCCGCGAGCGGCTTGCCGGGCAGGCGCGAGGCGGCCATGCGGGCGGGGATCACGATGATGGGCCGGGTCATGGCGATATGGTCAAATCCCAGGGTATGTGGGCATTTCTTGCGTCATTATGACGCGCGACACGTTCAGGCCGTCAGCATGTTTGAAAATGACGGGGCCTGTGGCTGACACTATAACCCGACTCGAACAGGACAAAACAATTCGGTGATGGACGACGCTGCCTGCGGCGGCACATCACCGGGGGTCGGACCCAACCTTCCACCCCTCTTAACACCTTCGGGGCCAGAATATGCTCTTCAACAAGATCGCGGCTGCCATCCTCATCGTCGGCATCAGTGCCATGGCGATCGGCAAGATTTCGACGATCATCCTTCCGCACAGCGGCGCAGGCGCCCATCACGGCGATGCCGGAGGTGATACCACACCGCCGCCCAAGCCCGATCCGGGTTGGCCTGCAGCGATGGCGGGGGCTGACCCGAAGGCGGGCAAAAAAGTCGCCGGCAAGTGCGTCTCCTGCCACACGCTCAACAAGGGCGGCGCCAACCGCGTCGGCCCGAACCTCTATGGCATTGCCGGCCGCAAGCCGGGCAGCCATCCGGGCTTCAGCTATTCATCTGGCATGAAGGGCAAGGGCGGCACCTGGACCCTCGAGGGCCTCTACGGTTTCCTCAAGGATCCGTCCAAGACAGTGCCGGGCACGAAGATGACCTATCGCCTGGGCAAGTGGCAGCAACGCCGGGACCTGATCGCCTATTTGGCGTCCCTGGGCGACAAGCCAGTGCCCCTGCCCAAGGTGGCCCCGCCGAAGAAAGATCCGCCGAAAAAGGCAGATGACAAGAAAAAGGACGGCAAGGCGCCCGAAAAGAAAACCGAGAAGATGCCGGCCAAAAAGGCAGCGCCGGTGAAGGCATCTGCCCCCAAGAAAGACCCTGTGCCCATGAAAGCTGCCGCGCCGAAAAAGGCAGCAGCGCCCGCCACCAAGCCAAAGACAGGCGATGGCGAAAAGAAAGAAAACAAGAAGGACGGCAACTAGGCCGATCTTCATGAGCAGCGGCGCCAGGTCCATGGTGGGGTGATTCCATGAGCGCGCCGGCTGCATGTTCGCCAGAATTCATCAACCTCGCCCACCGCATGGCCGACGCCGGTGGAGAAATCGCGCGTAAATATTTTCGCGCCGGCGTTTCCGTGGACATCAAGGACGACGCCAGCCCCGTCACGGTCGCGGACCGGGAAATTGAAGCGGTTCTGCGCGATCTGATCGAAGCGGCCTATCCAGCCCATGGCATCTTTGGCGAGGAACAGGACACCGTCCGTCTGGACTCGGAACATATCTGGGTGCTGGACCCCATCGACGGTACGCGAAGCTTCATCGCCGGGGTGCCGCTCTTCGGTATTCTCATCTGTCTGCTGACAAACGGCCGGCCTGTACTGGGCGTACTCGACCAGCCAATCCTGCGGGAACGCTGGATCGGAGCAGTGGGACACGGCACCAAACTCAATGGCGCGCCGGTTCAGGTGCGCTCCTGCGCTGGCCTGGACAAGGCGATGATGTTCACGACTTCGCCGGATATGTTCCGGGACGAGACCGACGTGCAGTACGGCCGCCTGCGAGAATCTGTACAACTGGTCCGCCATGGCGCGGATTGCTATGCCGCCGGACTGCTCGCCAGCGGGCATGCGGACCTGATGGTGGAGGGCTCCATGCAGCCCTATGACTATCTGCCACTGGTCCCTGTGATCGAAAATGCCGGGGGAATCGCGACAGATTGGAGCGGTGCGCCGCTGTCGCTGGAGTCCGACGGGTTGATGGTCGCCGCCGGAGATGCCGCGGTTCACGCCGCCGCACTGGCACGCCTCGCGGGAAGTTGACCAAATTATCCTTGGTTTGCCGGTGCTACGCCCTCTTTTTGCCGGGATTGTTCTTCTCTAAGGTGGGGTCATGATCAGCACGCTCACCATTTCCGCCCGCGCCGCGCTCCTTGCACTGGCAACGGCCACCCTGACGTTCACCGGCCCTGCCGCGGCGCAGGACAAGAAAGACGCTCCGAAAACGGATGCCAAGCCATCGGCCAAGCCCGACCCGAAGCCCGATCCAAAACCGGGCGAGGCCAAGCTGAAGCCGCAGCATGCCTTGGTCATGCACGGCAAACCGAAATACGGGCCGGACTTCAAACATTTCGACTATGTCAATCCGGAGGCGCCCAAGGGCGGGTTGTTCCTGATCGGAGAGATCGGAACGTTCAACACGCTGAACCCCTATGCCCTCCGCGCCAACGCGGACGTGTGGATCGCCCGCCTCGTGCACGGCCATCTGATGACACGCTCGGATGACGAAGCTTTCTCGATGTATCCCTGGATCGCCAAGAGCGTGACCATGGCGAAGGACCGCACGTGGATTGAGTTCCATCTCAATCCCAAGGCCAAATTCAGCGACGGCACGCCGGTGACGCCGGAAGATGTCATCTTCTCTTACAAGATCATCATCACCAAAGGCCGGCCGAGCCTGCGCTCCTACTTCGCCGATGTGAAGCAGGTGATGAAAACCGGGCCTCACTCGGTAAAATTTATCTTCAAGGGCACGGGCGAGAACAGGGAACTACCGCTGATCGTGGCGGGTGACCTGCCGATCCTGTCAAAAGCGTTCTGGTCGAAGGTCAGCTTCGACAACAACACGCTCAAGCCGCCGGTGGCCAGCGGCCCCTATTTCATCTCTGCGGTCAATCCCGGCTCGTCGGTTACCTACAAGCTGGTGCCGAACTATTGGGCGCGGAACCTGCCAGCGCTCAAGGGCATCTACAATTTCGGCGTCGTGCGGTCGGTTTACTTTCGGGATGCCAATGTGGCCCGCGCCTCCCTCATTGGCGGCCAGTTCGACTATCGCTACGAGAACAGCGCCAGCGGCTGGGCAACCGGCTATGACGTCGGCGATGCCAATAAGGGCTTGCTCAAAAAATGGCAGGTGCCGCACCAGCGCACCCAGGGGATGCAGGGCTTTGTCTTCAACACCCGCAATCCCCTCTTCAAGGACTGGCGGGTGCGCCGCGCCCTCGCGCTGGTCTACGACTTTGAAACCGCCAACAAGAGCCTGTTCCACAGCCAGTACAAGCGGACCTTCAGCTATTTCGACAACTCCGAGCTGGCCTCCCGGGGGCTACCCAAAGGCGATGAGCTGAAATTGCTGGAAAAATACAAAGGCCAGATCCCGGACAGTGTTTTCACGACGGAATATTCCCTGCCCAAATACAAGAACGGCCGGATGCGCAAAGGCATTCGCGCCGCGTTCAAGCTGCTCAAGGCAGCTGGCTGGAAAATCAAGGACCGCAAGCTGGTGAACGCCAAGACCGGCGCTCCGTTTGAGTTCACCTTGCTGTTGGTGTCACCGGCGTTCGAGCGCATTGCCCTGCCGTACAAGAATGGGCTGGCGCGGCTCGGCATCGATATGCGGGTCCGTCTGGTCAGCCAGTCAGAATATATCAAGCAGGTGCTGACCTTTAAGTTCGACATGATCGTTGGCGGCTGGGGACAGTCGCTGTCGCCGGGCAACGAGCAGCGGGCCAACTGGTCCCGCCATGCCGCGAAGACGCCTTACAGCCGCAACTTCACCGGTGTTTCGAACAAGGCGGTCGACGCTTTGGTGGAACTGATCATCACCGCGCCGGACCGGAAGACCCTGGTCACACGGGTGCGGGCGCTGGACCGGGTGCTTTTGCACATGCATCTGGCGGTACCGCAGTGGCACATCGGCTATGATCGGCTGGTCTACTGGGACAAGTTTGGTATCCCGAAGAAAACCACCATTAGGGGAACCCGGCTGGAAACATGGTGGGTCGACCCGAAGAAGGCCGCAGCATTGAAAGCGAAGAAGCCCATCACCAGCCTGACCATCAAACCGTAGCGCGCCAGGCCGACGCTCGTGTTTTCCTACATCATCCGGCGGTTGCTGCTCATGATTCCGACCCTTATGGGGATCATGCTGGTCAACTACATCATCATCAATGGCGCCCCCGGTGGGCCGATTGACCAGCTTGAAGCGGATCTGCAGGGGGTTGGTGGAGGTGCTGCCACGCGGGCAGGCGGCGGCAGTGGTGGCGAGACCAAGGGCAACACATCACAGCCGGGCAAGAAAGGCCGATACGCCCGCAGTAGCCTGACGCCTGAGCAGCGGAAGGAACTCGAGAAGCTGCTCAATCTCGATAAGCCCCACATTCAGCGCTTCCTGATCATGATGGGCAATTATTTCACCCTGCAGTTCGGCAACAGCTTCGGCAAAAAGAAACCGGTGCTCGATCTGATCGCCGAACGCTTGCCAATCTCGATCTCGCTCGGGCTCTGGACAACGCTGCTCATCTATCTGATTTCTATTCCCCTCGGCATCGCCAAGGCGACACGGGATGGGGAACGTTTTGACGTCGGTACCAGCTTTGTCATCGTCTTTGCCAATGCCGTGCCGAGTTTCCTGTTTGGCCTGCTGCTGCTGGTGCTGTTCGCGACTGGGACTTACTGGGATATTTTCCCTGTGCGCGGCCTGGTGTCGGAAGGCTGGAGCGAGATGTCCTTTTGGGGACAGATAGCCGATTATTTCTGGCACATCGCGCTGCCGGTCTTTGCGCTGGCGCTGGGCGGTTTCGCGGGGCTCACGCTCCTGACCAAAAACTCCTTTATCGAAGAGATCAACAAGCTCTATGTGCTGACCGCGCGCGCCAAGGGGCTGACCCAGAAACGCGTGCTCTATGGCCATGTGTTCCGCAACGCCATGCTGGTGGTTATCGCCGGGTTCCCCGGTGCGTTTATCGGCATCTTTTTTACCGGGTCCCTCCTCATCGAAGTTCTGTTTTCGCTGGAAGGTTTGGGGCTGCTGGGATTTGAGGCGCTGCTGGCCCGCGACTTCCCATTGCTTTTTGCGACCCTGTTTATCTTCTCCGTGATCGGGCTGCTGGTGCGTCTGATCTCGGACATCACCTACGTGATCGTCGATCCGCGCATCAATTTCGAAGGGCAAGCGTAGGCGATGGTTCGGGCAGATGGATCAAGGCAGTTCCTCTTCTGGCGGATTTCGCCAACAACGTCTCGGCGCCTTGCGAACTTTCGGGCCAATCGCCGTGGATGGTACTCACTCTGGATTTTCCTGTTCATTTTTCTGCTGACCCTGCCGGCGGAATTCATTGCCAACGACAAACCGCTGGTGGTCTGGAAAAACGGCGAGCTGTTTACGCCGGCGCTGGTGGTCTACACGGACAAGGAACTGGGTGGCGAGTTCGAGACGGAAGCCGACTTCACAGATCCCGAATTTATAGAAGAGCTGAGAGAAGACAGCAGCCTCATCGTCTGGCCGCTGATCCAGTTCGGCGCCTATAGGGGTGACAAGGAGCTGGCCAACCGGGGGGTCACCTTTCCGTCTGCGCCGGAATGGCCACGTCACCCCCTTGGCACCGACGATCAGGGCCGCGACGTTCTTGTGCGGGTGATTTACGGGTTGCGGATATCCATCCTGTTCGGGCTCGCGCTGGCGGTGCTGGCAAGCATTGTCGGCATCGCCGCGGGTCTCGCCCAGGGCTTCTACGGAGGCTGGGTGGACATCAGCTTCCAGCGCGTGATTGAGGTGTGGGAGTCGATACCCGTCCTCTTCCTGCTGGTGATCCTGGCCAGTTTCATCGAGCCGAATTTCTGGTGGCTCCTGTTGCTGATGCTGATTTTCCGGTGGACCAGTCTCGTCAGCGTTGTGCGCGCCGAGACGCTGCGCGCCCGGAATCTGGATTACGTGCGCGCCGCCAAATCGCTCGGTGCACCGGACCGGATGGTCATGTTCAAGCATGTCCTGCCCAATGCGATGGTCTCGGCGCTGACATTCCTGCCGTTCATCCTGACGGAATCTATTATCGTTCTGTCATCCCTCGATTTTCTTGGCTTTGGCCTGCCGCCCGGCTCTGCCTCAATCGGTGAGCTGCTGAAGCAGGGCCGGTCGCACCTGTTAAGCGCGCCCTGGCTGGCCCTGACCGGGTTTTTTGCCCTTGGCATCTTGCTCTCGCTTCTGGTCTTTGTGGGCGAGGCTGTACGAGATGCCTTTGACCCGCGCAAGGCCGTGGCCGCCGGCACGCCGCCGGAGCCGGAAATCGCAGACGACTCGACAGGTACGCCGGCCACCGGCGCCGCACAGCCCAAAGGGGCGGACAGCACATGACCGACAGCCCGCTCCTTCAGGTGAAAGACCTGCGCGTGAACTTTCGTACCGCGTTCGGCGAAATGGAGGCGGTAAAAGGCGTCTCATTCGAGGTCAATAAAGGCGAGACCCTGGCCGTGGTCGGCGAAAGCGGCTCCGGCAAATCGGTCTCCGCGCTGTCGATCATGCAGCTTTTGCCCTACCCGCAGGCGCATCACCCCTCAGGCAGTATCCGCTTCGAGGGAGAGGAGCTGGTGGGCGCGCCGGAAAGCCGGATGCGCCAAATTCGTGGCAACCGGATCGGCATGATCTTCCAGGAGCCGCTGACCGCCCTCAACCCACTGCACGTGATCGAAAAGCAGGTGGGCGAGATGCTGCGAATCCACCGCGGCCTTACCAAGGACGCCGCCAGGAACCGCACCCTCGAATTGCTCGACCTGGTGGGGATCAAGGATCCGGCAAGCCGGCTCGGCTCCTATCCCCACGAACTGTCAGGCGGCCAGCGCCAGCGGGTGATGATCGCCATGGCGCTTGCCAATGAGCCTGACCTGCTGATCGCTGACGAGCCGACCACGGCGGTGGACGTCACCATTCAGGCGCAGATCCTGAAACTGATGAAGGAGCTGCAGGGCCAGTTTGGCATGGGCATTCTGCTGATCACCCACGACCTGGGCGTGGTCGAACATACGGCCGACCATGTGGCGGTCATGCAGTTGGGCGCCATGGTGGAGGAAGGGACGGTCGACCGGGTCTTCAAGTCGCCCGAGCATCCCTATACCCAGCGGCTGATTGCGGCCGAACCCGAGGGCTCACCGGAACCGGTCGCCGACGGTGCCGCAGAAGTTCTGCGCGCGGATGATTTCAAGGTCTGGTATCCCGTCAAGGCCGGGGTGCTGCGTCGCACGGTCGGTCATATTAAGGCGGTGGACGGCATTGACGTGGCGGTGCGGACGGGCGAGACGCTCGGCATCGTGGGCGAAAGTGGCTCGGGCAAGAGCTCGCTCGGCCTCGGGCTTTTGCGCCTGATCAAGGGCATGGGGCCGGTCGTCTATATGGGCCGGGACATCCAGGCGATGAGCCGCAGAGAGCTGCGCCCGATCCGCCGGGAGATGCAGATCGTCTTCCAGGATCCGTTCGGCAGCCTGAGCCCGCGCATGTCGGTGGGCGAAATTGTCGGCGAAGGACTGAAAATCCACGACATGGGCACGCGCGAGGAGCGTGAGGCGGAGGTCATCAAGGCGCTGCAGGAAGTGGATCTGGATCCGGAAACCCGCCACCGCTATCCGCATGAATTTTCCGGCGGCCAGCGTCAGCGGATTTCCATCGCCCGCGCCATGGTGCTGAAACCGCGCATGATCGTGCTGGACGAGCCAACCTCTGCCCTCGACCGGTCCGTTCAGACCCAGGTGATCGACCTGCTGCGGGGCCTGCAGGTCAGCCACGATCTGGCCTATCTCTTCATCTCCCATGATCTCAAGGTCGTGCGTGCCATGAGCCACCGGGTTATCGTCATGCGCGACGGCAAGGTGGTGGAGACAGGCGACGTCCAGCACGTCATGGATAATCCGCAAGAGCCCTACACCCAGGCGCTGATGGCCGCCGCCTTCGACTTCCTCGCCGACGAAACCGGCGTGGTCGCGGTGTAGCGGAGTTCGGCGGGGGAGACCCACCATGAAATTCGGCATCTTCAGTCTCAGCCAGATGCCCGACCAGGCCGGCCGGGTGGAGGCATTCGACAGCGATTTCAAGCAGTTCGAGTTGGCGGAGGAACTGGGCTACGACAGCATCTGGCTTGCCGAGCATCTCTTCTCCACCTACGGCATCGTGACTTCGACCCAGGTGCTGGCCGCGGCGGTCGCCAAGCGGACGGAGCGCATCAAGATAGGCACCGCGGTGGTGGTCATCCCGTTCAATCACCCGCTGCGAACGGCCTCTGACTTTGCCCTGGTGGACGTGCTGTCCCACGGCCGCCTGCTGTTTGGCGCCGGCCGCGCCTACCAACCCCATGAATTTGTCGGCCTGGATGTCCCCATCGAGGAAAGCCGCGAGATGTATGCGGAAGGCATGGACGTCGTGGTGCGGGCCTGGACCGAAGAGAAGATTTCCCATCAGGGCAAATACTGGACAATCCCGGAACCTGTGGAAGTACTGCCAAAGCCGGTGCAGCAACCGCACCCACCGATTTATCAGGCCTGCGTCTCGCCGGAGAGTTTCGAGAGCGCTGCCGAGGCCGGATGGCACCTGCAGATGGCCTCGCCCTTTACCTATCGCACCTATCGGGAATCGTGGATCGACAAGCTGGAGGAGAATCTGGGCGTCTACGAAGCCGCTTGCGAGAAGCACGGCCGCGATCCCAAAGCGGCAGAACGCATGCTGCTGCTACCCTTCTTCGTGGACGAGAACAGTGCGACGGCCCAGGAGATTTACAGCCGCCATGTGGAGTGGTTCTACGCCAAGGTCACGTCCAACCAGCAGGCGGTGGGTGGCCAGCCGGAAGAGATCAAGGGCTATGAGCTGACCATGCGTGAGAGCCGTACGACGCTGGCCGGGGGCTATCTCAGTTTTGAGAAGCTGCACCAGTATGGCGCGGCGATCGCTGATGACCCGGAAACCTGCGCCAGGAAACTTTCATCCCTGCGCGACCGGCTTGGCATCACCGAATTCGTCCTGTGGTTCAACATCGGCGGCATCGACAGTGCGCACGCGGAACGCGGCATGCGCCTTGCGGCTGATCAGGTGATCCCCCGGGTAAACGGCACGTAGGCTAAATAGTAAGACCGGCGGCGCAGGCGCCGGAGGCGGCATACGGATCAGGTCGGGTCCGGAGGTGCTGCCAGCTGGCCCCGGTTTTCATCCAGATACACCCGCAATCGCTGCAGGAACGGCAGATGCTCGGCAATCTCGTCGTGTGGAAAGGCAGTTTCGATGTGTCGCGCGGCGTTCGCGAGTGCGGCGACCGCTTTATCGCGCATGCGCCGGCCGGCGGGGGTGATCGCCACAATCTTCGCCCGCCCGTCCGCAGGGTCGGGCGTGACCGCGACCAGGCCCTGGCGTTCCAGCCAGCCAACGGTGTTGGTCATGGCGCCCCGTGTGACCTGAAAGGATGATGCAAGCTGGGCCGGGCTCGACGTGCGCTCAAGTCGGACAAAGTGGTTGAGTACGCTGAAATGTGACAGGTGCAGGCCGTTGGGCAGCATGCGTTCAAACTCGGCCCGGGCGAGCTGCTGGATAATTCCCAGCTCATTGAAGAGGGTGAAGGCCAGTGGATCGGCGTCCAGTCCGCCTGGCTTCTTCTTCTCCTTCTTCTTCTTGGCGCGGCGTCCGCCGTCGGTCATCAGCCCTGCCGTATTCTGGTTGTCAGTTTCCACCGGGGGCTTGGATCGATCTTTGGCCCATAGCCGACCCGGGCCAGCATCTGTACCCGTTGCTCACCCCGTGCGCCAAGCATCTGATGGGCGCGCCTGTGGAGCGCTTTCATTTCCGGATATTCCTGCAGGGTCTGGCTTAGCGGGTGTACCGACGCGCCCGTCGCGGTGGCGGCCAGATTGATGCGCACCCAGTCGCGGCCCGCCTGCATCTGGTCGTCACGACTGTTCCCGTTGGTCGTGATCCAGACATAGCCCATGGCCGAATGAATGAGCTCCTTATACATATCGAGCCCCTGCTCGAAGGCGCTCGATGTTGGGTCGGCAATGGTCTTGCGGTTCAGGATACCCAGCAGGCTCATGCTCTCGGGAAAGAAGCCACCAATGTCGATGCCGTCCGGGTTGGCCTCGATTTCCGAGCGGCCGATCCGCATCAGCCGGACGCTCTCCTTCAGGGTGCGCGGCGTCTTTACCTCGATGAGGTGGCCGTCCCATGTGAGCTTGCGGAGCGCCTTTATGCGGGCGGGGTCGTGGGTCGCGCCCACGGTCGGAGGTGCTCCTGCAGCGGCCTTCAGTTTCTCCAGAACGGCCGCATCCACCTGACGGGAGGTATCATAGGGCTCCTTGTTGCTGCGCCGCGTGAGTACGTGTCTGAACAGCGGGTCCTTGGCGACCGGCGCCTGCGACAAGCGGATGCGGGCCACGGGGCGATTGTCCAGGCGTTGGCCGGGTGAGCCTTTCGGAAATGGCGTGATCTCCGCACGCAGTCCCTGCTCGGCTGCGGCCATCCTGAGAAGTTCCAGAAAACAGCCAAGCCCGATGAGGATTTGCCGGTCAAAGGGATCGGTTTCCGGCAACCGCCGCTCAAGATCGCACAACAGGGTGATCTCGTCGGGCGTGCTGAGGTCGACCATCCAGGGCTGACGGTTGTGCGGGTTGGGCGCCAGGATGGCGTAGGACAGCGCCCGCATTCTGGGATCGGTATATCCGTTGCCTGCCATGCCCCATGGCGCCAGCGCCGCCGAGGGCGTGCGGGTTGCAGCGAAGGTGCCAATCCCTGCCGCGGCGATGACAGTGCCGGTGCCGGCAACACGGATGAAGTTTCGTCGGGAGAGTTTCATGGCGGCCCCTATTAGTTCAACGTTAAATCATAAATAGTTTATCGATAAACTATATTCAAGGGATTTTTCCCAAGAACAATTCCCTGGGTGCCGATTGCGTGGGTGACAAACCGGGATTCGCAGGCTAATCAGCGGCCATGACCCTGATGTTCGTGACCTCCTGGAATCCCAACGGCGAATATGGCCGTGCCTGGCAGCAACGGCTGCGCGACCGCGATCCCGGCATTGACCTGCGTGTCTATCCGGACACCATGGGCGCGCCGGAAGATATCGACGCCTGCCTGGTCTGGGCGCCGCCGGGAGGGCTGATGGCTTCCCTCCCCAATCTCAAGGTGGTGATGTCCCTCGGTATGGGCGTCGATCATATCTTCCGGGATGCGCAGTATCCGGCGGAGGTGCCGGTCTGCCGGGTGGTGGACGACGATCTGATTGAGCGCATGAGCGAATGGTGTGTCCACTCGGTACTGCACTATCATCGCGATGGAGATAAATACGACGCCGACCAGGCGAATTGCGTCTGGAACCCCATGCCCCACATGCACGCGACCGAACGGCGGGTTGGGGTCATGGGCCTGGGCGCGATCGGCGCTGATACGGCGCTGAAATTAAGGGCGCTCAATTTCGACGTGGCGGGGTGGAGCCGCAGCCCCAAAGATCTGCCCGGCATCGAAAGCTTTCATGGCGACGACCAGATGGGCGCGTTCCTCGGCCGCTCCGACTATGTCATCTGCCTGCTGCCGCTGACGCCGGAAACGGAAGACGTTCTGAACGCCCGCGCTTTCGACGCCATGCCCAAAGGCGGTGTCGTGTTCAACGCCGCCCGCGGCGCCCATGTGGTGGATGGGGACCTGATCGCGGCGCTGGGTTCGGGCCAACTGTCATACGCCAAGCTCGACGTGTTCCGGGAAGAACCGCTGCCGGAAGATCACCCCTTCTGGCGTCACCCCAAAATCCGGGTCACCCCGCATAATGCCGGCATCACCAATCCGGACACGGCGGTCGAGCAGATCCTCGACAACTACCACCGCGCCCGCGACGGCCAGCCGCTCAACAACGTCGTCGACCCCGCGCGGGGGTACTAGGCGGAACGACCGGCCAAGGCGCAGGCGATCAAGAACCTCGCAACGCCTTACTGAAACCGCGGCATGACCTCATCGGCGAAAAGCTTCAATGAGGCCGCGGCCTCTGCCTCCGGCAGCATGTGATAGTTGATCTGCATGGAGGCGCTCTCGAAGCCGCCGACCTTGTCATTGTAGGCGGCGATCATCTCGGCGATTTCGTCCGGGGTGCCGACCCAGGCAACGCCCTTTTCCCGCTGAGTCGCGTAGGTCTCTTCCCTCAGTCCGGCGATCATCTTGTCATAGCCGGGATAGTCCTTTGAGCTGGCGCCCTCGGTCCAGGCGCCGGCGCCGGCCACCAGCGATGTGAGATAGCCGTCCAGACAGGGCGCGCCCAGGCGTTCCGCCTCCTCGCGGGATGGCGCGCAATGCATGGCGAAGGACAGCATGACCCTGCCCTTTCCCGGGTGCCCGGCGTCGCGCCATGCGTCGCGGTAGAGGCCCATCAGCTCCCTCATCCGCTCACCTGCAAGCGGGATACCCATGATGTACCAGCCGCGTTTACCGGCCTCGACGAAACTCTGTTCCGTGGCGAAGGCCGCCTGCCACAACGGCGGCGTCGGCTGCTGTACCGGCCGCGGCAGGGAAGTGACGTTCCTGAAGCTATGGAATTCGCCTTCCTCTGAGACGTCTTCCTCGCCCAACAGGCGCACGACCTGCCGGAAGCCTTCTTCAAAGCGGGCCCGGCTTTCGTCCAGGCTGATACCGAAGCGGTCGAACTCGTGGGGCAGGAACGCCCGGGCAAAGCCAACGTCGAGCCGGCCGTTGGAGATACAGTCCAGCATCGCCAACTCGCCGGCCAGCTTCAGGGGGTTGTTGAAGATCGGCAGCACGGCGCCTGTTACCAGGCGAATTTTCTGGCTGCGTTGGGCAACCGCGCTCAGAAACAACACCGGGTTGGGCGAGTAGCCGCCATAAGGCTCGAAATAATGCTCGACCGTGCGCACATGCTCGTAGCCGAGTTGGTCGGCGAGCTCTGCCAATGCCAGGCTTTCGGCAAAATACTGGTCAGCCGGCTTCTCCGCCGGGCCCACGCTGGGAAAGAAATTCAATCCAAACTGCATTGCGATCAGGCTCCCCCGAAACGTTTGCGAAGCATGTCATATGTGGCGCGCAGGCCAGGCGCCTCACCGCCTTTGGGCCGGCCAGGTTTGTTCTCGGCCATCCAGCCATAGGTGTCCACATGCGCCCAGGCGATGCCCTCTCCGACAAATTCCCTGAGGAACAAGGCTGCGGTGATTGCGCCGCCAAAAGCGGACCCGGTGGAATTTGTAATATCCGCGGTTTCACCGTCGATCATTGGGCGGTAGCCGTTCCACAGGGGCAGCCGCCACATCGGATCCGCGGCGGCTTCACTGGCAGCCAGCAGGTCAGCCGCCAGGGCGTCATCGTTGCTGAACAGCGCAGGCAGGTCCAGGCCCAGCGCGATCCGGGCGGCGCCGGTCAGGGTGGCGAAATCGAGCAGCACCTCTGGCTCGTCGGCGGACGCTTCCACCAATGCGTCAGACAGGACCACGCGGCCCTCCGCATCGGTGTGGCCGATTTCTATGGTTTTGCCGTTACGGGCGCGGATCACGTCCATGGGGTGATAGGCGTTGCCGGCAATGGCGTTTTCCACCGCCGGAATCAGCACCCGCAAGCGGACGGGAAGGGCCGTCGCCATGATCAAGCTGGCCAGTCCCGCCACCGTGGCCGCGCCGGCCATATCCTTTTTCATCAGCCGCATGTTCGCGGCCACCTTCACGTCCAGCCCGCCGCTGTCGAAGCAAACGCCTTTGCCTACCAGCGTCACCCGTGGTGCGTTCTCGTCGCCCCAGGTCATGTCGATCAGCCGGGGCGCATCGGCAGCGGCACGGCCAACGGCGTGGATCGCGGGATAGTTCTGCGCCAGAAGATTGTCGCCCACGATGGTGGTGATGGCGGCGCCATGGGCTGCGGCCAGCGCCTCCATGGCCTCCTGCAGGGTCGCGGGGTTCAGGTCCTGCGCCGGGGTGTTGACCAGGTCCCGCGCCAGGCAAAGTGCCTGGGCCGTGGCGATCACGCGGGGCTGATCTGCACCCTCCGGCCAGACCAGCAGTGCCGGCGACTCGGTCTTCGATTTGTAGAGGTCAAAGCGATAGGCACCCAGTGCCCAACCAAGCGCCGCCGCGTCCGTGTCTTCTGTCTGGGTCAGGCGGTAGGTGCCGGATGGCAGGGCATGGGGCAGATGGGCCAGGCTCCATATTGCCGCCGCATCAGCCTCGAAGCCGCACAGCACCATCGACAGGTCGCCTGCCTCGTCTGGAACCAGACAATGGCTGTGCGCCTTGCCCTTGAAGCCGGCGGCAGCCGCCCAGCGGGCGACACGCTCACCCAGGGAGCGGTCCAAACTGTCCAGGTCATCGACGCTGACCCGGTGGACCGGAACAGCGTCGTCAACAGAGTCGGTGAAAGGCAGATTTGTATCGGTCATCGGGCCACGGCGGCGGTGAAAAGCAGGGGCCAGAGTGGCGCGCGGACCAGCGCTTGGAAAGGGCTAATTGGTCTTCGGTTTGGGGTGCGTCACAGGTGCGGTCTTTTCCAATTTTTTTTCCGTCTTTTTGTCAGGTGTTTCCCCACCCGCACCCTTGCTATCCTTTGGTGTACCGGCGGGCTTGATCATCCCTGCCTCACGGTAAAAGCGTGCGGCGCCCGGGTGCAGTGGCAGGGATACGCCTTCCAGCGCCAGGCTAAGGCGAATGCGTTTGCCCTGGGGGTGGCCCTTGGCCAGGAGGGTCATGGTGCGCTTATGCCAGAGCGCCTTGGTGATGCCGTAGACCAGCTTCTCGTCCACGCCTGCCGCCACCAGCCACTGGGCGCCGACAGACAATGTCGCCACACCGGCGGTGCCCTTGTAGGCATTGTCCGGAAATTCTGCCGCCGCAAAGAAGGGGAACCGCTTCGCCAGGCCCGCGGCGCGACGGCCGTTGATCTCGACGAGCCGGATGGGCATGCGCTCGGCCAATGTGCCGATCGAGGCCGCGGGAAATCCGGCGACCAGGAAGAAGCCGTCGATCTTGCCGTCGCTGAGCGCCTTGGCCGCCTGGGAAGGCGTCATGTAGGTAGCCTTTACGGACCGTATGGACAGGCCGAAGGTCCGCAGCAGGATACGGGCATGAACCAGCGTGCCGGAGTCTTTTTCGCCCAGCGAGATCCGCTTGCCGCGCAGGTCCGTAATGGTGCGGATTTTTGACTCACGCTGCACCACCAGATGGATGCGCTCGCGATAGAGGTTGGCAATTACCCGCAGTTGTTTGGACGGGCCGGCCTTGCGGAACTGGCCCTCGCCCTTCCATGCCCACCAGGCGATATCTGCCTGGACCAGTCCGGATTCCAGCGCGCCTTCGGCGATGGCCTTGACGTTCTGGACCGAGCCGTGGGTCGTCTGCGCGACCGCGATCAGTCCCTCCACGCCACAACTGCCGCCCCGGTCGCAAGGTGCTGCCGCCGGCGGTCGGCTGATGGCGTTTGCGATGATGGTGCCGATGGGGAAATAGGTGCCGCCCGTGGCGCCGGTGCCGATACGGAAGTAGGTGACCTTCTCCGCCGCTACTGCCCCGCCTGCCAGCAACAGCAATGCCACACCAGTGGCGCCAGCAAGTCTATGCGCGGAGATTGTGCGGCGAGTCGTCTGCATGGCCATTCCGCGCCGGCGCAAAAACCCTTAAGTCCCATAGCCAGCGTATTGGAGGTCGGTTCTCAAGGTACGCTGACCGTGGCCGACCTCTCCCCATTTGTCCGATTTGTAACCTGTTTGACTCGCGGGAAGAACCGGACCTCACGCCGCAGAAGATGCATGCCAGCCGAATGCCGGCGGATCGTAAGCTCGACAATTCTCGAGCCTGCAGGTCAGCCCCGCTCCACGCCCTGCACCGCCATCTCCGCCAGGTCCTGGAGATAGTTCCGGTCGTTGCGCAACTTGGACAGTACCCGGAAACCCTGGATGTTGTTGATGATGTAGCGGGCCACGCGTAGCGGATTGAGGGTTAGGTCGAGTTCACCCGTACCCTGGCCGTCGATCACGCGCCGGGTCAGCACACGCTCCAGATTTTCCAGGTTTTCGGTAATGCGCCGGCCTACCTCGCTGTCGTGGGGGGAAAGCTCCACCGCGGTGTTGGTCAGCAAGCAGCCGCGGCGGCCGCGGTCTTCAACGGCGATCTCCACCAGAGCGAAAAAGACGGCCCGTAACAGGTCAAAGAAGGGCGTGCTCCGGTCGGCCTCGAACACATCGGCCAACTCGCCTGCTGCCATATATTGTTCGAGCGCAGCCGCGAACAGGCCGGCCTTGCTGCCAAATTCCTGATAGAGGGAGGCACGGTTGACGCCCGTCGCGCCGACCAGATCCTGGATCGACGTGGCCTTGTAGCCTTTCTGCCAGAAAAGCTCGATCGACCGGTTCAGCACGTCCTGCCGGTTATAGGCCCGTGGCCGCGGCATGCCCGTATTCTCCTCCCCCGGGGATCCTGTGTTCGAATCCTTGCGGTTGGCTTACAGTTGCCTGCGCCGCCCTAGCGCTGTCAAGGCAGGGCGCTGTCACAGGTTCTGGACCAGAGGCCGCCGCCATGAGTGATTTTTCCGGGTTTCCCCGCGACCTGCCCAAGTTTCTCAAGGAACTGTCCGCCAACAACAAGAAGACCTGGTTCGACGCCAACCGGGAGCGCTATGACGCTGGCTACCTGGAGCCTGCGAAGGCGTTTGTTGCGGCCATCGGGCCCAAGCTTCACCGCCTGTCGGCAGCCATCCGTGCTGAGCCGCGGGTCAATGGCGCGATCATGCGAATCAACCGGGACACGCGGTTCTCCAAGGACAAGACACCCTACAAGACCGCGCTCTACATCCATTTTCTGGAAGGCATGGCGGAGACCAAAAACGACCCCGCAGGCCTGCTGATGGTCGATGCCGACAAGGTGGTTCTGGGTGTCGGCGCCTGGGGCTTTGCCAAGGACCGGCTGGCCGCATGGCGGGCGGCGGTGGTGGACCCGAAGCAGGGACCGGCGCTGCGCCGCGCCATGGCGAAGGCGGAAGCCGCAGGTTTCACCGACCTGGGCGGCGCCCACTACAAGACGATGCCCAAAGGGTTCGACCCGGATCATCCGAACGCCGAGCTGCTTCGGTTCAACGGCTTCTTCCTGTCTCGAAGCGAGAAGTTGCCCAAGGCGCTCTATGGCCCGGAGTTTGTCGATTACGCCATGGACGCCTACCGCACCCTCCGACCTACCTGGAAATGGCTGGTGGACGTCCTCGGAGGCAAGCCGTAGCGTCCGGCCGTCGAAAAGGGAGACACCGATGCTCGAGCACTATCACCACAACATTTCCGTTTGCGCACAAAAGGTTCGCCTTGTGCTGGAGGAAAAGAAGCTCGAGGTGGTGGAGCATCACATTGACCTGAAGGCGCGGCAGCAGGCGACGCCGGAATATCTGGCGATCAATCCCCGCGGCACGGTGCCGACCCTGGTGCATGACGGGCGGCCGATCATCGAATCGACCATCATCTGCGAATATCTGGATGACAGGTTCCCGGATGCACCGGTGCGCCCTTCCGACCCCGCGGACCGGGCGGACATGCGTCGCTGGACCAAGATTCCCGACGACGGCATCCACGTGGCCTGCGGGTCGCTCTCATTTGCGGCGGTTTTCTCCGACCAGGTTCGTGGCGACACGCCGATCGAGGAAATGGCGGCGCGGCTCAAGCAACTGCCCGACCAGAACCGCGCCCGCCGGCAGATCGAGATCATGGAGAAGAAATTTGACTCCCCCATCGTCCATGATGCGATCCGCCTGAACGAGAGGATGCTCAACGAAATGTCCGGCCGCCTGAAGGACCATGACTGGCTGGCCGGCAATGACTGGTCCCTCGCCGAGGCCTGTCTGATCCCCTATGTGGAGCGGTTGCACCGCCTGGGCCTGGCGCCGATGTGGGCGGACAAGCCGGGGATCAGCGACTGGTACGACCGGGTGTGCGCCCGCCCCGCCTATGCCCGCGCCATCACCGCCTACCCGACCCTCGACGCCTATGACGACCTGCTCATCGACCGTGGTGAGACTGTCTGGCCAGACGTGCAGCAGGTGTTGGGGGGATAGGCTAACGCTCACGCCTACGAGCGCTTTTCCCACCTGCTGGTCTTACCGGCTGTCGTCCTACTCATCCTCGTCCTCATCCTCGTCCTCATCATCGTCTTTCTTGCGCTTGGGCCGCTGTTTGGGCTTGGGCGAGCAGGGGGGCAGAGGACGGGTGAAGGCGAAGCTGATCCGGCTGGTGGCCTTGCGGCGGGACTGGACGCTGTTGCGCCAGGCTTCCCGATAGAAGGCGCAACCCGGCCCGAAATAGAGCGTGATGACACCGCCGCGTAATCCGATGCGGCCATCGTGACGTGCTGCCGTGCACAGATGCGACCCGCTGTGATAGCGAAAGACGCCGTAGGCCGAATGGCGTTCGATGCCTGGGGCGCAGCGGCAGGTAAAGGGGGCCGCAGCGGATGACAGGCGTTCTTCATCCAGCCAGTTCGGGCAAGCGGGCGCGGCGGCGTAGGCCGGGGCGGCGCCGATCAAGGCCAAAACAGAGGAAATCAGAAACCGGCGCATAGCGGCTCTTCGGTCTGAGGGCAGGGGCTGGGTCAATGGACATCATAAAGCGGGCCGGGGCGCTTGAAACAGGTGTCCTTCGCACAGTGCGCCCGAGGACCAAGGCCAGGCGGAGATGCCGGCAAAGCCGGTGCCGGGGGGCAGAACTACCGTGTTGCCCGACGGAAGTCCGGACGGACCCAAAGGATCCCGTTGCCGGTCCCGCCAGCGCTCGGGCTTTCACTTACGCGGCAACATGACAGCCGTGGGTGGGCTTGCCTCGGGCGGGCAGACTGCGAATATGATCTTCAAGTTGCCCCAGAAGGAAATTGCTGATGACCGACCAAGCTGAGTTTGTCCCGCCCGACGTCTGGGAATGGGACATGGAAAGCGGCGGCAAGTTCGCCAGCATCAACCGCCCGATTGCCGGCGCCACCCACGACAAGGACCTGCCGGTGGGCAAGCACCCGCTGCAGCTCTATTCCCTGGCGACGCCGAATGGCGTCAAGGTGACCGTCATGTTGGAGGAACTGCTGGCGGCGGGCCATAGCGGCGCTGAATATGATGCCTGGCTGATCCGCATCAACGATGGCGACCAGTTCAGCAGCGGCTATGTGGACGTAAATCCCAATTCGAAAATCCCGGTGATGGTGGACCACAGCGGCGACACACCCCAGCGGGTTTTCGAATCCGGTGCGATCCTGCTCTATCTGGCGGAAAAGTTCGGCGCCTTCCTGCCCACCGAACCCGGCGCCCGGACTGAGGCTCTCAACTGGCTGTTCTGGCAGATGGGCAGCGCACCCTATCTGGGCGGCGGCTTCGGCCATTTTTATGCTTATGCACCCGCCAAGATGCAGTATCCGATCGACCGGTTCACCATGGAGACGAAACGCCAGCTGGATGTGCTCGACCGCAATCTGGCCGACCGCGAATATATGGCCGGCGACGACTACTCCATCGCCGACATGGCGATCTGGCCCTGGTATGGCGCGCTGGCGAAGGGCTTGCTTTATGGCGCTGGCGAATTTCTGCAGGTGCACGAGTACAAGAACGTCAACCGATGGACGGAAGCCATCGCCACGCGACCAGCGGTCATCCGTGGGCGCAAGGTCAACCGTATTTTCGGCGAGCCGGACAGCCAGCTACACGAACGCCACGACGCGTCGGATTTCGACACCAGGACCCAGGACAAGCTGGAGCCGCAGGACTGAGCCTACGCTTGACTGAGCCTACAGGGCGCGAAATCTCCGCTGGCCGGACCTTCGACGCCTGTTACGACTCAGTAATCGATCGCCGCGAGCGCCTGCGGCCGGCTGAGTCCTGACGCTGCGAGGGCCATGTGTGTGGTCGTTTGGGGATACGGAGGCGAAAAAGGCACGTGTCAGCGCGCGGTCTTGATGTTCCCCCGAAAGGTGCCGACAGCCCTAGTTGGAGGCCTTGGTCAGCTTCATCAATTCGTCCGAGCACGCCTTTGCGACGCCGGCATTTGGCGCCTTGTTTCCCGGCATTGTCGCCCAACCTTTCTTGCTGATAAATGCGGCGCGCTTCCACGCGTCTTCTTTCTTGAGGGCGGCCAAGCGCAAACCCTGAGAATCTGCGGAGTCAGAGCCGGCGGCCTTCAAACCTGCCTGGCCTCCAATTTTGAACTGGGCGACGCAAATAGTGGTCTTTGTGGCAAGAACAGCTTCGTCAGACCGGGTTTTCGCCATTTCTTCGGCCGTATCGTAGGATTTCCACCCTGTTACGGTGGCCACCATTGTCAGCGCAACCAGTCCGAAGACCGTACCCCAAGCGGCGGGTTTGAACCATTCAGGCAAATTCATAAAACATCTCCCATTTTTCAATTATCAAATATAATTGGGAATAATTGCAGGAAATACAATGAAAACACCCAAATTAATGACGGTGGAAATATTTATTGAAAATTACCTGCCTGACAGATCAACCCGCGTTTTTATTTAAAAATATTCACTATGGGCGCCATATTTACACCAGGTTTTTTAGAGAATGATGTGAAGGAAAGTGTCATGTCGGCGAATCGTATTCGCGCGGAAGGGCGCTTGCTTTGGGGCAAAATCAGAGTTTGCGTTGCTGCGTGATCCTGATCTGCACAACGGTTTCAAGCAATTTACATCGCGAATTGCGGGTGCCCCGCCTCGCCCACAAAAGTGTGTGCTGCCCGCCATAGAAGCGCGGCCAAGGGGACGAAATCCAATGCCAGAACCTTCAGCGGCATCTCCCAACAATCGCCCAGTTCATCGAAAAAATTCGCATGTAGCATTCTCGAATATAGCCAATCATTCCGAATCTTGGATTCTGAAGGCAGATCCCTGGCCACCTCTGCAT
>JAJFFJ010000088.1 GCA_021776685.1 Alphaproteobacteria bacterium | reverse complement strand
AATCCAACACGACAAAGCGCTAATCGGAAGATACCAAGGTCACGGGTCGGCCGTTTAACGGCGGATCCCACCGCATGAACTGACCGCCGGTTGCGCCGGATTCACTTCGGCGCGCCGGCGCGCTCATGCTGGCTGACTGGGCCGTGAAAGGACGATATGGCGGAGGAAGCAGGGCAGTGGTTTTGTCAGCGCTGCCGGTGCGATCCGAATGCGGACACTGGGGCGAAGAGCAACCGCTAACGAGCGGATCGGCGGCTCGTTGATTATTCGGATTTTCCGGTGACGAAGTTGTAGGACCTGACAACGAGCCTGAAGACGACTTCCAGTTCACTCTTGGATTTGGGTGTGTAGATCATCACGAATCCTTGCCAACCCGGTCTGCTCTTGGCCCAGGGATGATGCGTGGCCCAACCGGCTGCCACAGCGCGTCGCGCAAACTCTGGTGACAGCGACGCGTGCAGACTGCCATCTGGATGCAAGTGAGCGAATTCACGTCCACCGACGATTGCGTCGGGACGCGCGAGTTTGACGCTTTTGTTGATCCAAAACCCTTTGGCGCCAGGCAACGAAATCACTGTGTCACGAACCTCCACGCCTTTCATCCTGGAAACCAGACGCAGCAACTCCTTTGATATTTCTGGAACAGGCCTGACCCCAATTTGGACGTGCGGAACGCCACGTGTCGTCGTTGGAATCGGGCCGCTTCGCTTCGGTAGCTCCTTGGATTCACCACTGAAAACCGATTCAGCACTGAAAACCACAGTGCTGATCGACAGCGCGAATAAGACTACCGATCTACTGCTAACAGACACCAAGTTCATTGGCTCAAGTTCCTTTAGGGCTGGACACTAGTGCTTTCAAAGGTCAGTGAATGCTCGTTCGCAATGCGTTGTTACTGCAGCAGTACAGGCTTGCCTCTTGAGCAGGGTGACGTCAGAAAACAATGAATGATGAAGATTTGGTGCGCTCTGTAATGTTTCGCAACAAATTGTATCATAAAGCATCTGCAAATGCCAAGACGAGAACAATGGCGAGGCTAGACGATGCGTACCGAATCGCTACATGGACTGTCGCTTTGGATGCAGTGCTACCGGATCTTCCTTCGCCAAACGAACTGGCCTCTGTGAGAATCGATATTGTAGGCCCATCATCGAATGACCGTTTCGGGTCAAATGCAGACATCGACAGTCATGTGAATCCGAGTCCGCTGTTACACCGGAAGCCGACATTCTTCGGTTTGTGGCCGACCGAAGCATTTCACGTGTGATGGCACCCTAATATTTACCTAGCCTGAGGGGCGTGCAGTACCCCCACATTTCCCCCACCCCCTTGTGTGTTCCTGGGGGCTAGCCCTGGAACAAGCCCGGGTGCTATCGCGTGCCCGCGTCCCCAAGGTGGAAGGTGGCGGCCCGGAGATTCTGGAGTCCCTAAAAGGGGGTTTCCCGACTTTTCCGACGCCCTAAAGAACGGCAAGGCGGAACAGAACGCCAGGGTGGAGCGTTCGCCGCTTGAGCGGGCGCTTGGCTAGGACAGCCAGAAACCGCACGCCAATTTCGCGCACCGTGCTTACCTATTGCTTACCCGATGAGTTATCTGCCCATCAGGTTCAATGAATCTGCCATCTAAGTCATTGAAAAAAATGGCGCGCCCGGGAAGATTCGAACTCCCAACCTCCTGATCCGTAGTCAGGTGCTCTATCCAGTTGAGCTACGGGCGCCGCCGTGTCCCGCATCGTGGTCGGGCGCCAACTGTGGCGCGGCCCGGCAGGAAGGCCGCGACACTAGGCAAATCGCCCTGTGAACGCAAGGCCAAGAGCAGCCCGTATCGCGCGGCAGAAGACCACAGCTTTGGACCTTGCTCTGGCGCGTTGCAACGGCCGACGGGCCGGTTTCAAGTTGTGTTTGGCGCCGGTGGTTGGCAAGGTGCGCCGCGTCCCACGGCTGTTCTGGATGTCATGATCAAAGAGATTTCCTCCGTCCCCATTTGCCGCCAACCCGTAAGGCGGGCGTTGCCATTGCTGGCGGCGGCCGTGCTGCTTGCCACAGGCGGTTGCGCCAAGCGCAGTCAGCCGCGCAGCGCGGGGTCGACGGCGGACCGGGTGATCTATCTGGCGACCACGGGCGAGGCGCCGGGAGACAAGACCCCTTACGTGGATGTGACCGGACGCGCCCGGCTGGGCCGCTCAGCGCCGGCGCTCAACCTGCCTCGATTCCGGCCGGCGGTTACCCCGACCGACAAGCCCGCAGGTAAACAGATGGCGGCGCTCAAAGATCTTTACGCCGCGGTGCGCCAGCGGTTGAGCGACCGGGATGACGAGGTCCAGTTTCGCCAGCGTTCCATGGGCCTGCATTTGAAGGAATTCACCAATGCGCTGACCGATCTACGTCTGCGCCCCGGGGATCCGCTGCCGCCCTATGACAAGAAATTCCGCGACCGGATGAAAATCACCCAGGACGTTATGGCGGCGTTGCGGGCGGATCTAATCCGGCTGAACGGCGTCCTGCTGCGCCTGGACCAGAACTTGCGCGCAGCCACGGTCATTCGGGCGCGTATCCGCCAAGTGGGCGCCGCTGGCGGGAAGCTGCAGGCCGCGCTGGCCAAAGCAATTGCCGCCAGCCTCAAATCAGGCTTCGGCCTGCGCCAGCAGGCACGGACCAAGATGGCCAACTATGTGGAATGGATCACTGGCCAGGAACATGCGCTGGAGCACCTGGACAAACAGGTGGCAGCCCGTGGCAGCGCACCGTCAGGCCCCGCGACCATGCGGGATATCATCCACCGGCCCTCGGTGCTCAACCGCTAGGGTTCGCAGCAGCCGACCGACAATTCAGTATGCGGCGACTGTGCCGTCGGCGCGCGGATCCGTTGCGCCTTCCAGCCGCCCATCAGCGTGGCGCACGATGGCGCCCGCGTGGCCCAGCAACGAATCGAAATCGCCAAGCAGGTCGATCTCGTGGCCGGCGTTTGTCAGGGACTGGATGACCGCCGGATCCATACGTCCCTCCAGTCGGAGGGCGGTGGCCTCTTCGCCCCAGCGGCGGCCCAGCAGCCAGCGGGGCGCCGTGATGGCTGCCTGAAGGTCGCCCCCATGCATGGCGTAGCGGCTGAAGACGGCGGACTGGGTTTGTGGCTGGCCATCGCCGCCCATGGTGCCATAGAGCATGACTCGGCCATCGGGCAGCCGCGCCAGCGCCGGGTTGTTGGTATGAAAGGGCAGGCGGCCGGGCAGCAGCGCGTTCAGCGCGCCCGGATCGAGCGAGAAGGAACTGCCCCGGTTCTGCCACTGGATGCCGGTTCCCGGCAGCACCACACCGGAGCCGAACTCCCAATAGATCGAGTGGATAAAGCTGACCGAGCGGCCGGCCTGATCGACGGCGCCAAGCCAGACTGTGTCGCCCGGGTTCATGGGTTGGGGCCAGGGCAGCGCCACCGCCGGATTAATGGCGGACGTCATCTCCGAGAGTGGCCCGTTGCCAAGCCAGTCCGCTGCGGGGCGGTCCATATAGTCCGGGTCCGTCAGGTGCTGGTCGCGCACCAGGAAGGCCTGCTTGGTCGCCTCCACCAGCCGGTGCACATGGTCGAAGCTGTCCGCTGCATCGGCGCGCATCCGGTCGTAGAGCGCCAGGATGATCAGGGAGACCAGACCCTGGGTTGGCGGCGGCGTGTTGTAGAGGATGCCCGCGCTGGTCGCGACCGAAAGCGGTGCGGTTTCCATGGCCTGATGGTTCGCCATGTCGTCGGCAGAGACCGGGCTGCCGACCGCCGCCAGGTCGGCAGCAATTCGCTCGGCAAGTGGCCCGCGGTAGAAGCTGTCCAATCCGTCCCGGCCTAGTGTTTCCAGGGTCTCCGCCATCGCCGGCTGTTTCAGCCTGTCGCCAGGGCGCGGGTCGCCACCTGCCATGAACAGGTCATGCCATCCCGGCACGCCGTCCATCTGATCCGCCTTGCCGATCACGTCAGTGCAATGGGCCGCGGTCACCGGTATGCCATCGCGGGCATAATAGGCCGCGTCCTCCAGAAGACGCGCAAGCGGCAACGGTTCGCCCCAGTCTGCCGCCATCCGCAGCGCCGCGTCCCAGCCAGATATGGTGCCCGCCACGGTGTTGGCAGCCAGCGGACCGCGGCCCGGAATCGCGTCCACACGCTGACCCGTGTACCACTCCCGCGTGGCCGCCTGTGCCGCTCTGCCGACACCCATGATCGCTTTGGGCTGGTCCCATCCGGGCGCATCAATCAGCCAGAAGCCGTCACCGCCAATACCATTCATATGCGGATAAACGACTGAGATCGCAGCGGCGGCTGCGACCATGGCCTCCACCGCATTGCCGCCACCCTGCAAAACACGCAGGCCGGCCTGGGCGGCCAGATGATGGGAGGACACAACCATGCCGCGGTGGGCGAAACGGGGATGCAGCATTCCTTGGACTTTCGCGATGCTGGTTGGTGGGCAAATAAGAGGCCCCGATAGGAAGCCCTGATGGGAGGCATGCAATCTGTAGCATGGACTCTTCTCTGCCAGCACGATATCAGCGCCCATCCTCAGGAGGAGCCAAATCATGTCCGACAATGACGAACCCTATACCCGACATTTCCCGGTTTCCTGGCAGGAACTGCACCGCGACGCCAAGGCGCTGGCCTGGCGGCTGAGCGAACAGGGTCCGTTCGAACGTTTGGTGGCGATCACCCGGGGCGGTCTGGTGCCCGCGGCCATCGTCGCACGTGAGCTTGAAATGCGGCTGATCGATACTTTCTGTGTCGCCAGCTATGACCACATGGAGCAGGGCAGTTTCACAGTCCTCAAGGAAGTGGACGGCGACGGCGAAGGTATTCTGCTTGTCGACGACCTTGTTGATACAGGCGCCACAGCGCGCATCGTGCGCAAGAAGCTGCCGAAGGCGCACCTGGCGACGGTCTACGCCAAGCCGTCCGGCCGGCCCGAGGTGGACACCTTCGTCACCGAGGTGAGCCAGGACACGTGGATCCATTTTCCGTGGGACACCGAGCCGCAATATGTGGCGCCCATCGTCGGCCAGAAGGGTAGCGGCTGACGGCGCATGTCGCCCGCCGCCTCACGCGTTGCTGGCATGGCGTTGCTGGTGGTCGTGTCCACGGCCTGGGGCCTCAACTGGCCGGCCCTGAAAACTGTGGTCAACGAGGTGCCGCTTTGGCAGTTCCGGGCTGTTACGGGTCTTTCCGGCAGCGTCATTCTGTTCCTGCTGGCGGTGGTGGCGCGCCAGGCCATCGCGGTGCCCCGCGGACAGTGGCCAATCCTGCTTATCGCCAGCCTGTTCAACATCACCTCCTGGTTCATGTTGATGGCCTGGGGCCTATCTATGCTGACGGCGGCGAATGCGTCCATTCTGGCCTTCAGCATGCCGATTTTCGCCGCCATTCTGGGTGTGCTCTTCGTAGGGGAGCGGATGACAGTGGCCCGCGGCGTCGCTGTGCTGTTGGTCGCCGGCGTGATTGTGGTGGTGTTGTCCCAGGATTTCGACGCGATCGAATCCAGCCAACTCGGCGTTTTTGTAACCCTGATCGCCGCCGTGAACTGGGCGATCGGCACGCTTGTGCAGAAACATGGCGGCTGGACGATCCCACCCGTGTCGCTCGCCGCGTGGCAGGTGGGGCTTGGTTCGCTGCCGATTGCCGTGGTCGCGGTGTTGACCGAGGAATTTGTTTATCACGAGGCCAGTGACGCTGCCCTCTGGTCCAGCGCCTATATCACCATCGTCGCAACCGCGTTTTGCTTTGTCGGTTGGTTCACCGTCATCCGCCTGCTGCCCACAACCGTTGCGGCAATCGGCACGCTTATTGTGCCGGTGGTGGCGGCGATCAGTTCAGCGATCGTCCTTGGCGAGCCATTCGGCTGGCGCGAGATTTCCGCACTGGTAATGGTCGTCACCGCCATCGCGCTCGTGGTCTATTTCAACCCGAAGCCCGATGATGTTTCCGCAAAGGCGGAAAGCCCATGACCCTGACCTCGCCCGCCAGCGCCGCTGTCCGTCCCGCCGCCATTGGCATTCTGATGCTGGTGCTTTTGTGGGTGGTCTGGGGCGTCACATGGCCGGCCATGCGCATCGTTTTTCTGGAAGTGCCGGTATGGCAGTTCCGCGCGGTCAGTTGTGGGGTCGGCGCCGCGGTCCTGCTGGTCCTGGGCACGCGGCTGGACGGCGGTGCGTGGCGTGTGCCCCGGCGCCTGTGGGGCTGGCTGATCGTGGCAGGCCTGCTGAACATCACCGGCTGGCACGTGCTGACGGGCTTTGGCCTGAAGATGCTGGGCGCCGGGCACGCAGCCATCGTCTGCTACTCGATGCCGGTTTGGGTGGCGATTATGAGCGTTGTGGTGCTGAAGGAATCCATGACCCCGCGAAAGATCGCCGGGCTGATTCTGGGGGTGGCGGCAGTTGTGCTGTTGCTGTCGTCGGACTTTGGCGCCCTCGGCACCAGCCGATTGGGCATCTTGTTCGTCGGCGCTTCCGCGATCAGTTGGGCTGCCGGGACGATTGTGGTGAAACGCTTCGATTGGGGCATCAACATGTATGCGCTGGCCGGTTGGCAGCTGTTTGTGGGGTTTTTCCCGATGTTGGCGGCGGCGCTCGCAACCGAACGGTTTGAGATGCACGAGGCCAGCGGTCCGGCGGTTTTTTCGATGATCTTCATTGTGCTGTTAGGCGTCGTCATGGGCTATGCCTTGTGGTTCCATCTGGTGAAGATTTTTCCGCCCACGGTGGCCGCGATCAGTTCCATGATGGTGCCGGTGGTGGGCGTAGTAAGCGGCGCAATTGTGCTGGGCGAGGACATCGGCTGGCGAGAGCTTGCTGCGCTTGGCTGTGTCTTGGTCGCGGTCAGTCTGGTGGTGTTCCAGGCCCAGCGCCCGGATCGCACCAACGCGCAGTTAAGCTGACGCCCGCCCTGCCGTCCGGGCAATCCGGGCTGGGGGTAACCCACAGCGCACGGGCTAGGCAGCCGCCGTCCTGACGCGGATAATGGCGGACTTCAGCTATCCGGGAGGCCCGCCCGTGCAAGATTCCGCCCGCAATTTCATTGTTATCGCCCTGGGGTTGTTCCTCGCCGCCGGCATTGTGCTGGTGATGATTTATGCTCGCGCGCTTTTAGTGCCGCTCGCCGCAGCCGTCGTGCTGTGGCTGCTGATCAATGCGTTATCGACAGCCCTTTACAATCTGCGGCCGGGTGGCTTCGGCCTGCCGGGGGCAATCTGCCTGACGGTGGCCATTTTGATAGTCATCGGCGTGGTAATCGGTATCAGCAACATCATCGCCGCCTCTATCGCCGACATGACGTCCCAGTCGAAAGACATTGAAGACAAACTGGATGATGTCCTCAAAAGGTATGCTGTCCTGATAGGGATTTCCGATGTGCCCACGGTGCAGACCATCATCAAGGAGATCGATCCCACCAAATGGTCGAGCGCCATTGTCGGCGCGATTTCCGGTACGGCCAGCACGGCAGTCACCATCGTTATCTACATCGCGTTCCTGCTGGTGGAGCAGAACTATTTCGACTCCAAGATGCGCCTGATTTTCCGGGATGAGGAGCGGCGTGAGCAGGTTAGGAAAATGCTTGCGCAGATGGGGCAGCAAATCCGCACCTATGCGCTGATCAAAACCTGGCTTGCGGTACTGGTCGGGCTGATCGCATGGGCAATCATGGCAGCGGTGGGGCTGAAATTCGCGCCTTTCTTCGCCTTCCTGGCCTTCCTTGGCTATTACATCCCCACCATCGGTCCCATCGTCGCGATCCTGTTTCCGGTGATGTTCGCGGTCGTCCAGTTCAACGGCTTCAGCGAGGCGCTGATCATTCTCGTGGTGTCGGGCGGACTGCAGATCGGGATTACCAATGCTGTCGAGCCGAGGTTCATGAGCAAGTCGCTCAACGTCTCCATGTTCGTGATGGTTTTCGCCCTGTTCACCTTCGGCGCAGTGTGGGGCATCGTCGGCATGTTTTTGGCGGTGCCGATCCTGGTGATCCTGATGATCGTGTTGTGGAACATCGGCCCTACCCGGCCCATCGCCATTGCCCTGTCGCAGAATGGCCGCGTGGTGCCCGATCAAAGCTAAGCTGCGTCGATGACGGCGACGTTGTCGAGCAGGCGCGTCGCGCCCATGCGGGCGGTCGCCAGAAGGCGCAGTGGGCGCCCTGGCGCCGGCGGCGCCAACGTCTCCGCGTCACGCACCGCCACATAGTCCACGGCGTCAAACCCGGCGGCGAGAAGCTCGCGCATGGCCCAGGCCTCAACATCGTCCGGCGGATCTTCGGCAGCGATGCGTTGGGCCGCCGCCACCAGCGTTTGGTGCAGCGCAGGTGCTGCCGCGCGCTGGGCGGCGTCCAGATAAGCGTTGCGCGACGACAGCGCCAGGCCATCAGTCTCGCGCACTGTGGGGACGCCGCGAATTTCGCAGTGGATGTCCAGATCGCGCACCAGCTTTTTGACGGTGCAGAGCTGCTGATAGTCCTTTTCGCCGAAATAAGCCCGGTCCGCGCCCGACTGCAGAAGCAATTTTGCGACCACCGTCGCCACACCATCGAAATGGCCGGGACGATGGGCTGTTTCCAGTTCTTCTGTTACGCCGCCGATGCGAATGGCTGCGTCGAAATCCGCTGGATACATTTCTGCTGCATCCGGCGCGAACAGCACATGGGCGCCTTCTGCGGTCACCTTGGCCGCGTCGTCGGCCTCATTCCGGGGATATCGGCTCAGGTCTTCGCCGTCACCAAATTGGGTGGGGTTGACGAACAAGGTCACCACGGTCCGGCTGCATTCAGCAAGCGAGGCTTGCACCAGCGCCAGATGGCCCGCGTGCAGCGCACCCATGGTCGGCACCACGCCTACGGACAGGTCTCCGCGCCGCCAGTCGGCAACACGCGCCCTTAACTCCCCAACGGTCCGGACGATATCAATCATGGCGTCGCTTAAAGGTCAGGCGGGCTGGGGTTCGGCCTTTTCTTCCGCATTTTCCGCGGCAGCCGCCTCGAAGCCAAAACAGTGTTCCGGCCCCGGGAAACTGCGCGCCTTGACCTCTGCGGCATAGGCTGCGCCGGCGTCGGTGATCAGGTCGCCCATGTTGCCATAGCGTTTGACGAACCTGGGCTTGAACTCGGTGAACAGGCCGATCACGTCCTCGGTGACCAGGATTTGCCCGTCACAATGGGGTGACGCGCCGATACCGATAGTCGGGATCGCGATTCGGTCGGTGATTTCCCGCGCCAGCGGTTCCAGCGTGCCTTCGATGACCACCGCAAAAGCGCCTGCCTCGGCAACCGCCAGGGAGTCTTCCATGATTTGCCGGGCGCTCTCTTCGGTGCGGCCCTGGGCGCGAAATCCGCCGAACTTGTTCACTGCCTGGGGGGTCAGGCCCACATGGGCCAGGACAGGAATGCCCCGGTCGACCAGAAAGGCGATTGTCTCCGCCATTTCGACGCCGCCTTCCAGTTTCACAGCCTGGCAGCGGGTCTCGCACATGATGCGGGCGGCGTTGCGGAACGCCACCTCCTTGCTTTCCTGATAGGTGCCGAAAGGCATGTCGACGACCACGCAGGCAGTGGTGGATCCGCGCATCACTGCATTTCCGTGCGCGATCATCATTTCCATGGTCACGCCCAAGGTGGTGTCCAGGCCGTACAGCACCATCGCCAGCGAGTCGCCCACCAGCAGGAGGTCCATGTCGTCGTCCAGCAGCTTGGCCACCTGATGGGTGTAGGCGGTCAGGCAGACCAGCGGGTCGCCGCCCTTGCGATCGCGGATTGCCGGTGGTGTGGTGCGGGTCACCTTCGCGCCTGCGGGGGAATTGGTGCTCATGGCCGGGTCCTTTGCCGCTAAAGCCAACTGTCCTGCTGGGCGGAGAGCCTACCCGGTATTATGCTGCAGTGCAAAATTGCCAATCAAGCCTGCGGCAAGGTTATCCGGAAGTGCGCGCCGGCCGAACCGTTCATCAGTTGGATGGCGCCGCCATGGGCATCGACGATTTCGCGGGTAATCGCCAGGCCCAGGCCGGTTCCGCCGTTGCTGGGCGCCTTCTTGAAGGCGTCGAACAAGTCAGTACGCAGTTCCGCAGGCACGCCCGGGCCATTGTCGACCACGTCAATCACCTCAACACTGCCGCCAACGGGGGTGATGGTCACCGTCGTTGCGCCCGCCTGCAGGGCATTGTGGGTCAGGTTGGCGAACACTCGATAGATCTGCGCCCGGTCAGCGTTGAGGGTCATGTCGAGGGGAATATGATGCGCCAGCGTCACCGGCGGCGTCGCGTCCGCCTCATCGGCAAAGACCTCATCAATCAGTTCCGCCAGCGGGAAGCCGACCCTGTCGAGCGCGTCGATGTCCCGCCCGGAATAGTCCAGGGTCTGGGTGCAAAGTTTGACTGCCCGGTCGATGGCGCGAACCAGCCGGGGCGCCACCTTCTTGACCTCAGGATCTTCCACCGTGGTCAGCCGGTCCGAGACCAGTTGGGCCGAGGACAGCATGTTGCGGAGGTCGTGATTGATGCGCGTTACGGCGCCGCCCAAAATCGCCAGCCGCTCCTTCTGGCGTAGAGAGACGCGCAAATCGTTCTGCATCTGGGCATATTCCCGCTGCGCCACACCAAGTTCATCCTGCCGGTGAGAGGGGCTGAGCATCCGCGTTGCGTCCTCAGGCTCCTCGCGAAAACTCACCATATTCTCGGTCAGGCTCTTAATCGGGCGCACGATCAGAAAATGAAGAGATGCATAGACCAGCGCTGCTGTGACCAGCGAAATGAACACGGACAGAAGCAGGATGCGCCAGGAGTAGGCCACCATTTCTTCGTAGAGCGGCCGTTCAGACAGAACGATGTCCATCGTGACGTTGGGATCTGCGGGCGAAGGTCCAATGATGCGCAGGGTCCGGCTGCCGCCGAAAACCATGGTTTCCAGGGCGTCAAATATCAGACCGAAGAACGAAGTCTTCCGAATATCGTAAATGCGATCGATAGGCGGCGGCATGCGCCGCATGATGGCCCGCTTGGGCTGTCCCTTCTCGCGCCGCAGCACGATGTAGGCGCGGGCATGGTCCAGCAGGCGCCGTTGCAGCATCGGGGTCAGCTCGCGCTTGCCTGCGGCTTCCAGCGCCACAGTCGCCAGGTGGGCGTTGGCCAGTTTGTCCTGCAGATAGACCAGGCGGTAACGCGCCACCGACGGCGCGTAGACAAAAACTTCGACGAGCATGACAAAGAACACGGTCAGCACGAGCAGTCGCACCGACAGGCTCTTCCACAAAGGAGGCCGCTTCAGGTCGTTCCGTTGCATGTCCTGCACCGCTGTCACACTGAGTCACAATATGGGCGTGTGGGCCGTCGCGGCAATCGGCGATACCGGTTTTAGGTGAAATCTTCTGGATTGAAGAATAAGAGGGCGCCGCCAGCGAGAAGAGGGTTACCAGCGGCGCCCTCCAGGAGCGGAGAACGCGAATCCACTAGTTTGTGGCCAGTAGACCCGGCCGCCCCATTTCGCCAAGGCGCATGACTGCGCCATACGCTACAGCCCGAACCATGAGGTTTCCGAACTGCAAGCGTCCTTGGCAGGTACGCACAACGGCACGCACCCGATAACACGTAGAGACTAGCTACCGGGGACGCCGTCACCAACTCACGATGCTTTCGCGGTGGGTCACAACTCCGTGACACTGAGCCCCGTAATTCCCGGGAAACGAGCCTAGGTCCGACGCTTGCGGGAGACACGTTTGTAGATCACCGGCACAAGGGCGAGGATCGCCAGCCCGATGATCGGCAACAGGATCTCGGGCTCGAAAATGATTCCCAGGTCGGGTTCCCGACCCTTGTCGAAGACAGCGCCGAGCCCGTTGCCCACCGAGACATAGACAATACTGCCGGGGATGATGCCGATGAAGGTCGCCAGCGCAAAGACCCGGGTTCTGACGCCGAGAAATGCGGGCACCAGATTGACGAGAAAGAAGGGGAATAGCGGCACCAGCCGTAATACCAGCAAATAGCTGAAGGCATCGTCCTGAAACCCCTTTTCCATCTTCTTGATGGCGGGACCCGCCTTTCCCCGGAAAAAGTCACCCAAAGCATAGCGGGCGGCCAGAAACAGGATGACGGCGCCAATGGTGGCGCCAATCACCACCACGATGCTGCCGAGAACGATGCCGAACAGAAACCCCACCACCAGAGTCGCAAGCGAAGCTACAGGCAAAGAAAAAGCGACAATCACGATATATGCGAGCGCGAACAGCAGCGGTGCGATCACGCTGTTGGCGCGTACCCACCCGTCCAGAGCCGACCGATGCTGCTTAAGCTGATCGAATGTCAGATAGTGGTGCAAACCGAAGGCAAAAAAGGCCACAAGCCCGGCGACAATCAACGCCAGGGGAACGAGCTTTGTCAGGGAAAGGCCCCCGCCGCGGCTTCTGTCGCTGTCCGGCGTGCCGCCGGGGCGATCTCCATCTTCCACCGCGTCCCCCTCCGCGTTGGTCTTTGACCTGCTCGAACCTATCATCGATTGTCCCTTGGCGCGATGCTCCCCCGGGCGCCAGTGCGCCACGGCACCATATGGGGAATAAGACTGAGACATCAGCCTTTCCGCCCATCACCATGCTTCAACCTGTCGTGAACGGGCCCGGGCAGGAGGCGCGAGATTGCCGCAACACGCCCCGCCGCATTGACAGGGAGGGGGCTACTCCGTATACACCCGCCTTTCCATAGGGAATTGAGTACGACCGCGCTGCCGCATGATGTCAGTGCGCGAAATTCGGGCGTTTTGCCGGCAGCAAATCAGCCTGGGGAGTCTTGATGTGAAACGTCCATTTCAGCCCAGCCGGCTGGTGCGCAAACGCCGTCACGGCTTTCGCTCGCGCATGGCGACCAAAGGTGGCCGCAAGGTGATCGCCTCCCGCCGCGCCAAGGGCCGGAAGCGCCTGAGCGCTTGACCTGCCGCTGGGCCTACCGGCCCGGCTGCACCGCTCCGCTTTACCGCCATGACAGAAACACTCGAATCGCTACGGCAGTTGCGCCGTCGGCGCGAGTTTCTGCACGTGGCCAACAAGGGAGATCGCCGCGCGTCGCCAGGGCTGGTGCTGCAGGCCTGCCCACGAGCGGGCGCATTTGATATCGGCCTGGGGCTTACCGCCAGCAAGAAGGTGGGCAACGCTGTGGCCCGCAACCGTGCGCGACGGCGGCTGCGTTCGCTGGCCCGCGAGCTTTTGCCGGTTTGCGCGACGCCCGGCTATGACTATGTATTGATCGCAAGGGGGGCGACCGTGACCCGTCCCTATGCCCGCCTGCGGGAAGACCTCGAGGGCGCGCTGCGGCGGCTGAAGCTGTTGCGGCAACAGGTGCCGCAACAGGATAGGGCGTCGGATTAGGCGCAAGGTTGGAAATCGATGAGCATTCCTGCGCGAATGATGATTGTCCTGATCCGCGGCTATCAGCTGACCTTGTCGGCCTTCCTTGGCCGTCAGTGCCGGTATCTGCCCACCTGCTCGGAATATGCCCGCGAAGCGGTCCAGCGTTATGGCGCCCTTTCCGGCGCGTGGCTGGCCGTGCGGCGGATTGGCCGCTGCCACCCGTGGGGTGGCTCGGGGTATGACCCGGTGCCAAATCCAAAATCACCCAAACCAAATTTGAAAGCATCAGGCCGCGACGCCGGCTGACTGCTGACGCGCACGAGCGCTGAGAGACCGCAGGATGGACAACCAAAGAAATCTGATTGTTGCTGTTGTCCTGTCTGTGGCGATCCTGTTTTCGTTCCAGACATTGATGGCGCCGCCGGAGTCGAAGAAACCTGCAGGTGGGCAGACTGCAGGCGGACCCAAAACCCCGGGCGTCACAGGTCCGGGAAAGTCACCTGCGATTGCAGTCAATTCTTTCAAGAGCCGCAGCGATGTCCTGGCGGCGACCAAGGCAGACCGGATACCCATCGAAACGCGGGCCGTGTCCGGGTCGATCAATCTGGTGGGGGCTGTGGTCGACGACCTGACCCTGAAGCGCTACCGCCAGCAGATCGACAAGAACAGCCCGGCGGTGAACCTGCTGTTGCCGCGCGGCACCAGCAACCAGTTTTTTGCGGCGGCAGGCTGGATCGACTCCAAGACCGGACAGAATATTGCCGGCAAGGATGCCGCCGGCAAGCCGGTGGACCCGTTGTCGATCAAGTGGACGTTGACCAAGGGGAAGGTGCTGACGGCTGCAACGCCGGTGACGCTCTCCGCCACCCTGGGTGGACTCAAATTCGAGCGCACCTACACGATCGACCAGGACTATATGATTTCGGTCGAGCAGAAGGTGACCAACACGACGGCGAAGGCGGTGTCGCTTTACCCGGCGGGCTGGATCTATCGCCGGGGCGAGCCGGACACCCAGGGGTTCCTGATCCTGCATGAGGGCCCCACCATCATGCAGCTGGAGGAAAAAGATTCCTCTGGCTCCAAGAAGGAACCGGATTACAGCGACATCAAGGACGAAGGCGGACGGGGTCTCGCCTACAACAGCTACGGCGGCTGGCTGGGCTTCCGCGACCACTACTGGATGGTGGTGCTGATCCCGAATCAGAAACAGAAGACCAAGGCTTACTTCGCCTACGACCCAGCGACGAACATCTATCGGGCGCTATATCATCAGGCGGAACCGATTGCCGTCGCCCCGGGCCAGTCGAAGACGGCCAAGAGCCTGCTCTTCGCGGGCGCTAAAAAGTACGACATCTTGCTGGCCTACCGGGACAAGCTGGGCGTGCCGCGCTTTGAATGGGCCATCGATTTTGGACGGCTGTGGTTCATCACCGAGCCGTTCATGAACGTCCTGATCTGGCTGTTTGGAATCTTCGGCAACTTTGGCGTCGCCATTCTGATGCTGACGGTGATGGTCAAGGCGGCGTTCTTCTGGCTGTCGCATCGCGCTTACAAGTCGATGAACAAGATGAAGATGCTCGCGCCCGAGATGAAGGCGCTGCGCGAGAAACACTCTGACGACAAACAGCGCATGAACCAGGAGTTGATGGGGCTATACCGCAAGGAAAAGATCAATCCCGCTGCAGGTTGCCTGCCAATTCTGGTGCAGATTCCGGTCTTCTTCGCGCTCTATGTGACCCTGTTTATCTCCCTCGACATGCGCCATGCGCCATTTTTTGGCTGGATCGAGGATCTCTCCACCCAGGATCCGACGTCGATCCTGAATCTGTTCGGCCTGCTGCCCTTTGATGCGCCCAAGGAAGGTTTCATCGGCCTCATCAGCGTTGGAATCTGGCCGCTGATCATGGGCCTCACCATGTGGCTGCAGCAAAAGCTGAATCCGCCGCCAGCTGACCCGATGCAGCAGAAAATCTTTATGATGCTGCCCTTCGTCTTCACCTTCATGCTGGCCAGCTTCCCAGCCGGTCTGGTGGTCTATTGGGCATGGAACAATCTGCTGTCAATCGCCCAACAGAAAGCCATCGGTGTGCTGATGGAGCGGGAAAAAGCCCGCAAAGGCACCGGCCTTGCTGTCACCAATGTGAAAGAATTGGCCGCCCAGGAAGCCAGTGGCGGCGACGAAGAACCTGCAAAGGACGATGGTGGTAAATCGGGCGGTAAATCGGGCGGTAAATCCGGCGGTAAATCGGGCGGCAAGGCTGCCGGCGGGAGCACGGGTGGTGGAAAATCAGCCGGCAATCGCAATAACAACCGTGGTGGCAACCGCAGCAACAGCCGCGGGGGTAACAAGCGACGTCCCCGGTCGCGAAAGTAAAGCCATGACGAACGCGCCGGACGACGCGGCGGCGCTGGAAACCGGTCGCATGCTGTTCGAACAGACTTGCGACTTCGTTTTAGGCGTTGCCGAGGAATCGCAGCTGCCGGAAGGCCTGCTGCAGGAAGTGGGCTTTGCCGGTCGTTCCAACGTGGGCAAATCCAGCCTGATCAATGCCCTGACCAGACGCAAGGCGTTGGCGCGCACGTCCAACACGCCGGGCCGCACCCGGCAGCTCAATTTCTTTGATCTCGCCGGGCGGCTGATGCTGGTGGACCTGCCGGGATACGGCTATGCCCGTGCGGCCAAGCGCGAGGTCGCGGCCTGGAACGAGCTCATTCTCAGCTATCTGAAGGGCCGGGTCCAATTGGCGCGGGTATGCCTGTTGATCGACGCCCGCCACGGCCTGAAGCCCAATGATCTTGAGATTATGGCTCTGTTGGACCAGGCCGCGGTCAGCTATCAAATCGTCCTGACAAAGGCAGACAAGCTGCCTGAAGGCCCCCTCAAGCGGCTGATTGGCGAGGTGGAGCCGCAGATTCGCAAACATCCGGCCTGTCACCCTGAAGTAATCGCGACCAGCGCCCAGACCGGCGTCGGCATCGATGTGCTCCGTGCCGAGCTTGCGTCATTCGCCGCCGCGCAGTAAACGAACTCAGCCCCCAAAATAATGCTTCGATAATAACGACCGTATCCGCATGACCGACCGCCGCATTGCCGAAACCAAACAATGGCTGCGCACCGCACGCACGCTGATTGATGCACTGCCCTATCTGATGAAATACGAAGGGCAGACATTCATCATCAAATATGGCGGGCATGCCATGGGCGACGAGAAACTGGCGCATAACTTCGCCCAGGATGTCGTCCTGCTGAAGCATGGCGGCATAGAGCCAATCATCGTCCATGGCGGTGGCCCGCAGATTGGCCGCATGCTCGAACGGTTGAACATCGAGAGCGAGTTTGTCGATGGCCTGCGTGTGACCACGCCGGAGATCGTCGACGTGGTTGAAATGGTGTTGTCAGGCGCGATCAACAAACAGGTGGTCCACGCCATCAATGAGGCGGGTGGCAAGGCCATTGGATTGTCGGGCAAAGACAGCGGCATGATCCGGGCGAAAAAGCTGCGCCGGACCCATCGCGATCCGGACTCGAACATCGAGCGGGTGCTCGACCTCGGCCATGTGGGCGAGCCGGAAAAGATCGACGCGCAGATCCTGTTTCAGTTATCGAAAAGCGGGCTGATACCCGTGGTCGCGCCCATTGGCGTCGGCGCCGACGGCACCACCTACAACATCAATGCCGACACCGTCGCCGGTGCTGTGGCGGGCGCAACCCAGGCCGTTCGGCTGTTCCTGTTGACGGACGTGCCTGGTGTGCTGAACAAGGAAGGCAAGCTTATCCCGGAACTTACCGTCAGTGAGGCGCGCACGCTGATGACCGACGGCACGATCTCGGGCGGCATGATCCCCAAATTGGAAACCTGCATCGAATCGGTCGAGCAGGGGGTCGAGGCGGCGGTCATCCTGGATGGCCGGGTGCCGCACACCATGCTGCTGGAAATTTTCACACCCGCGGGCGTCGGCACGCTGATCAAGGCTGACTGACTTGGCTGCAACGGACCCGATGCCACCGGACCTCATGCCACTGGATCATGTGGAGGCCTGGGTCTTCGACCTGGACAACACGCTCTATCCCTCCACCTGCAACCTGTTCGTCGAGGTGGAGCAACTGATCCGCAAATATGTGCAGGACACAACCGGCCTGCCGCCTGATGAAGCTTATACGCTGCAGAAGGAATATTTCGTCAAATACGGCACCACTATGAACGGCCTGATGGCGGAACACGGGGTTGACCCTGCCCACTATCTCAACTTCGTTCACAAGATCGACTACAGTCCGATCCCGGCCGACCCGGCGCTGGATGTCGCGCTCAGCAAGATCGACGCGCCGAAATACATCTTCACCAACGGCACGGTCGCCCATGCAGAGGAGGTGCTGGATCGCATCGGCGTGGCGCACCATTTTGAAGCCACTTTCGATATCGCAGCCTCTAGCTATATCCCCAAGCCGAACGACCACTTCTACGACACCTTCCTGGAAGAGCATGGCGTTGACCCGGCGCGGGCGATCCTGGTGGAAGATCTGGCGCGCAACCTGAAGCCGGCGCACGACCGGGGCATGACCACCCTGCACATTCACACTGAAAATGACTGGGCCATGTTCGGACATGATGACGACCATGTGCACCATTCCACCGTCGATCTGGTGGGCTGGCTGGAACAGGTGGTAGCGGCGCGGTCTCTGCGCCAACGCGCAGGTTGACTCAGGCGCGCCGCTCCAGAATTCTCCCGCCAATCTCGACATTTCTGACCACATAATCGGGCTTCTGATATGACCGACCTGAAGGCACTTGAGCAAACCATCGACGCCGCATGGGATGACCGCGACAGCATTGGCGCGGATACACAGGGGGATGTGCGCAACGCGGTCGACGCCGCCCTGGATGCGCTGGACAGCGGGTCATTGCGGGTCGCTGAAAAACAGGCCAATGGCCAAGGGGGCGGCTGGCATGTGAACCAGTGGGCCAAAAAGGCGGTGTTGCTGTCGTTCCGCCTCAACGATATGACCGCCATCTCCGGCGGTCCCGGCGACGGCACCAGCTGGTGGGACAAGGTGCCGTCGAAATTCGCCGGCTGGGGCGACAAGGAATTTGGCGATGCGGGGTTCCGTGCGGTGCCCAACTGCATCGTCCGCCGCTCCGCCTACATCGCGCCTGGCGTGGTGCTAATGCCCAGCTTCGTCAACCTGGGCGCCTATGTAGACAGCGGTACGATGGTGGACACCTGGGCGACGGTTGGCTCCTGTGCCCAGATCGGCCGCGACTGCCACATATCCGGTGGCGCCGGCATCGGTGGCGTGCTTGAGCCGCTGCAGGCCGATCCGGTGATCATCGAAGACAACTGCTTCATCGGCGCCCGATCGGAAGTGGCCGAGGGCGTCATCGTCGAGCAGGGCGCCGTGCTGTCCATGGGCGTCTATATCGGGGCATCCACCAAGATCGTCGATCGCGCTACCGGCGAGGTGCATCAGGGCCGGGTGCCGTCTTATTCGGTCGTGGTGCCTGGGAGCCTGCCCGATCCGAAGGGTGGCCCGAGCCTTTACTGCGCCGTGATCGTCAAGCGGGTGGACGAGCAGACCCGTTCGAAGACGTCGATCAACGAACTGCTCAGGGACTAGGGTCCTGGAGCGGTGACCAGCAGCGACAACCCACGGGAGGGTGGCTGCCTGTGCGGCCAGGTGCGATATCGCACGGAAGGCTCGCCCCGGTGGGTGCTGCATTGCCATTGCAACAGCTGCCGCCGCCAGTCCGGCGCGCCCATGGTGACATGGGCAGGATTTCACAGCGACCGCTTCACGTGGACCGCCAGCGCGCCACAGACCTACAAATCGTCACCGGGGGTGGAGCGGCTGTTCTGCGGTGCATGCGGGACGCCCATGATGTTCCGCAGCGAACGCTGGGCCGACGAGGCGCACATTGCGGTGACCACCCTCGATGATCCGGGTTCGGTCACACCCAAAGGCCATGTGCATGTCGCGGAAAAGCTCGCCTGGATGCATCTGGGCGATGACCTGCCTCAACATGACCATGTGGCCGGCGGCTGATCAGGAGCACAGGAAGACATGACAGAAGATGCAATTCCCGAAGCGCTGACTGGCGGATGCCAATGTGGCCAGGTGCGCTTCGCCGCCACCGGGAACCCGAACTGGGTCGTCCACTGCCACTGCTCACTCTGCCGGCGGCAGACCAGCGCGCCCTTCGCGACCTGGGTGAGCGTCGCCGCCGGCGATTTTGCCTGGACTGACGGCGCGCCCAAAATCTTCACAGATTCACCTGACCGGCACCGCGGATTTTGTGCGGCCTGCGGTACGCAGCTCGTCGGCCTCAGCCCGAAATGGCCGGAAGAAGTACATATCCTGGTCGGCGCCCTGGATGACCCCAATCAGGTGACGCCAATCCTTCACGCCTACTATGGTGACGCTCTGGAGTGGATTGACACCCATGCAGACAGCCTGCCCCGTTATGCGACGCTCAAGCGGGAGGGCCCCCCGTTGGTGTGACCTGCCGACGTGCCCGTTAGGCTGATCGGTCGGCTTGCGATGCCATGGGGCCTTCCCTAGGCTCGGGCCGTCATTTCCAATTGAATCGAAGTCGGACTGACATGATTGACACGATTGCCCTGGCACAGGATCTGATCCGCCGCCCTTCCGTAACCCCCGCGGACGAAGGCGCGCTCGACGTGCTGCAGGCGGCGCTGGAGGGGCTCGGCTTTACCTGCCACCGGCTGCCCTTTGGCGAGGGCACAGAAGGACCAGGCGCGCGGGTCGACAATCTCTACGCCCGTCTGGGCGATGGTGCGCCAAACTTCTGCTTTGCCGGACACACGGACGTGGTGCCCACCGGCGAACTTGAGGGTTGGACCGTTGATCCCTTCGCGGCTGAGGTGAAAGACGGGGTGCTCTATGGTCGTGGCGCGTCCGATATGAAAGGCGCCATCGCGGCTTTCGCGGCTGCCGTTGACGGCTTTCTGGGCGCGCGCGGCGCGGACTTCGGCGGCTCGATCAGCTTTCTGATCACCGGTGACGAGGAGGGCGATGCCATCAATGGCACCACCAAGATGCTGGACTGGTTGGTGGATCGCGGTGAGACCCTGGACATGTGTCTGGTGGGCGAGCCGACGAATCCCGAGGCGCTTGGCGACATGATCAAGATTGGCCGTCGCGGCAGCCTGACCGGGCGGTTGACGGTCCATGGGGTGCAGGGCCATACCGCTTATCCGCACCTGGCCGATAATCCCGTCCACCGCCTGGTGAAAATGCTCGATGCCATTACGTCCGCGTCGCTTGATGACGGGACAGAGCATTTCCAGCCCTCCACGGTGCAGGTCTCCACGGTGGATGTGGGCAACACCGCATCGAACGTCATCGCCGCAACGGCGCGGGCCACATTCAATATTCGTTTCAATGACACCCACAGCGGCGACGGGTTGAAAGCCTGGTTGAAGAATATCTTCGATGGGGCCGTCGGCGCAGGGGGGCGGTACGATCTGGACGTGCGCGTCTCGGGCGAATCCTTCCTCTGCCCACCCGGGGAATTGTCCGCCGCGATTGCCGCGGCGGTAGAGGACGCGACGGGCCGTACGCCTGAGCTCAGCACCACCGGGGGCACATCGGACGCCCGGTTCATCCATAAATACTGCCCCGTCGCCGAATTCGGCGGCGTCGGCCGCACCATGCACAAGGTGGACGAGCAGCAGCCGGTCGCGGATCTGGAAGCTCTCAGCCGAATCTATCGGGGTGTGCTGGATCGAATTTTCGCGTCTTAGGCGTCATTCTCTGAATACTAAATAATTTGTTGATTATTCAGTCAGGTGCAATTATGGTCGCGCCATGTCTGATTTGGCGGTCACCCGCGAGCATATACTGGACCAAGCGCAGGACCTGTTCCGCCGCTTCAGCTATGGCAAAACCACCATGGCTGATATTGCGCGAACCGTGGGCATGTCCGCTGCCAATCTCTACCGCTATTTCGACGCCAAAGAGGAGATCGCCATTCAGGTCTCCAAACGCTGCATGTTTGAGGACGAGGACATCGGCCGCGAGATTATCCGCAGCTCGGAGCCCTTGGCATCCGCCAAACTGGAGCGGCTGGTTCGGGAAATTGCGCTAACCAAATATGACCGTTTTCAGGGCGATCCCTATATGCAGGAGATCATCCAGATCTGCGCCACCAACCGTGGCGACGTGATGGATATGCATATGGCGTCGCTTACGTCGATGATCCAGGAAGTGCTGGATCAGGGCCTCGCCTCTGGCGAATTCGAGCCTATCGACGGCGACAACGACGCCTTCAAGGTGTTGCTGGCGCTCGCCGGCCCCTGGTATCCGGCGGTCAGTTCCAACTTCACCCGTGAGCAGGTGGATGTGTTCTGTGGCCAGATCACAAAGCTGGTGTTGAAGGGGTTACTGAGCAGAATTCACTGAATCATGAACAAAAGCAAAAATGTTCATTGAACAGACTTGAACCACACCCAAATGTGTCCCCATGGCGTGAATGGGGTCACGGCGGAGGAGAAATGTAATGGCGGCTGACGATTCCGGACAGGTAGCCGGAAATGGTGGCGCAAACGGTGGCGGCGCTTACGCGCGGCGCTGGGGCGAATTCGTTGTCCGCTATCGCTGGTGGGTAATTATCGCGACCGTGTTATTTGCCTTCGGCTCGGCCTATGGCGGTCAGTTCCTGCAGTTCTCTACCCACTACCGGGTCTATTTCGGGCCAAACAATCCGGACCTGAAAGCCTTCGATGCGGTTCAGCGCATCTACATGAAAAACGAAAACCTGATGTTCGTCGTCACGGCCAAAGGGACGGACAAGGATGGCGTGAAAGGCACGGTCTTCACGCGCCAGCGCCTGGCGGCGATCGAAGAGCTGACCAAGAGGTCCTGGAAGCTCCCATTCTCGCGCCGGGTCGATTCTCTCGCCAATTTTCAGCATACCAAGGCCAGCGAAGACGAATTGATCGTCCGCGACCTGATAAAATCCGCCCTCAAAATGCCGGTGGTGCAAATTGTCGAGGCGCAGAAGATTGCGCTTTCAGAACCATTGTTGAATGGCCGCCTGATCCGTAAGGACAGCAAGACTACCGGCGTTAACGTCACGGTCTTGATGCCTGAGAACAATCCGGACGCGATTTTCAAGATCGTGGATGCGGGCCGGGCTCTGGCCAAGGACATCGAGAAAAAATACCCGACGGTTGCTGTCCGGCTGACCGGAATCGTTATGCTCAACCATGCTTTCGTGGCATCGAGCCAGCAAGATGTGGCGACGCTGATTCCCATCGCATTCCTGCTGATTCTGGTGCTGATGGCACTAATGCTGCGGTCCTTGCTCGGCACACTGGGGGCTCTGGCGGTCATTATCCTTTCGACCATGACCGCTATGGGGATCTCCGGTTATCTCGGCATCCCGCTGTCGCCACCGGCAATCAACGCACCGTTAATCATCATGACGCTGGCGATCGCCGATTCGATCCATTTCCTGGTCACCATGTTCCACGAAATGCGGCGCGGCGTGCCCAAACGCGATGCCGTTATTGAAAGCCTCCGCATCAATATGCTGCCGATCATCCTCACCAGCGTGACCACGGCGATTGGCTTCCTGACCATGAATTTCTCCGACGCGCCGCCGTTCCATGACCTCGGCAACATCACGGCGATCGGCATCATGGGCGCGTTGCTCTTCTCGGTGACATTCCTGCCGGCGCTGATGGTGGTTTTGCCCATCAAGGCGCGCCAGCCGCGTGAAGGGCACACAGCAGTGATGGCCCATGTGGGTGAGTTCGTAGTCCGCAGGCGCAACCCGCTGCTTTACGGCATGGGATTGTTGATCGTGGTCTGCATCGCCTTCATTCCACGCATCGAACTGAATGACCGGTTCGTCCAGTATTTCGACACCTCGGTCCAATTCCGCGTCGACGCGGACTACACCATGCAGAATCTCACAGGCATGTATGCCATTGAGTATTCCCTGCCTGGCGCCGCACCTGGTTCCAAGGGCGCCGCCAATTCAATCAGCAGCCCGGCCTATCTCAAGAATCTCGGGAAATTTGTCGACTGGCTGCGCGCGCAGAAAGGTGTCGTTCATGTGAACGCCATGTCCGACACAATGAAGCGCCTGAACAAGAATCTGAATGGCGATAAACAGAGCTTCTACAAGCTGCCCGGGGAGCGAAAGCTGGCGGCGCAATATCTGCTGCTCTTCGAAATGTCTTTGCCCTTCGGGCTCGATCTGAACGACCAGATAAATGTTGGTAAATCTTCGACCCGCATCGTCGTGACGATTACTGACATGTCGGCGGTCGCCATGCGCGCCTTCGAGGTCAAATCCAACAAGTGGATCGTCGACAACCTGCCCGCCTACATGCGCGAACCCGTACGCACGACCCGCATTAATCCTGAGACCGGGAAAATGCTGGTCGACCCAAAGACAGGCAAACCGGTTGTTGAGGTGGCCCATGTTCACGGCCGCGGCACGGGCGCCAACCTCATGTTCGCCCACATCTCCGAACGCAATATCGTTTCCATGCTGTTTGGCACGTTGCTGGCGCTGCTGCTGATCTCGGCGTTGCTGATGGTCGCGCTTCGCAGCGTCAAGATCGGGCTTATCAGCCTAATTCCCAACCTGGTGCCAGCGGCGATGGCCTTTGGCGCCTGGGGTCTGTTCGTGGGCGAGGTCAATCTGGCAGCCGCGGTGCTGGCCGCGCTGACACTGGGCATTGTGGTGGACGACACGATTCACTTCCTCTCGAAATATCTTCGAGCGCGGCGCGAGCAGAATGCCAGCGTCGAGGACGCCGTACGCTATGCCTTCGTGACCGTTGGTTGGGCCTTGGTGGTCACCACCTTCGTCCTGATGGCGGGCTTCGGCGTGCTCGCTTACTCCAGCTTTGCGATCAATTCCATCATGGGCCTGATGACAGCGATCACCATATTCATTGCACTGATCGCCGATTTCTTTTTCCTGGCCCCCCTGCTTCTCAAGATCGACAGAAAGAAGGAAAAATCGAGCCATGACGTGCATCAACCTTCCCCTGCTGCGGCGTAAATACGTCTCGTTGGCCGGCGTCGCGGCGATGGCCGCTGCGCCCGTGGCGCTCTCTACCTGTACCGCCCATGCGCAAAGCGCTGCGGCCAAGGGTCTGGCGATCGCCAAGGAAGCCGACAAGCGCGACCTCGGCTGGGGTGATTCCTCCGTCCTCGGTAAGATGATCCTGCGCAACGCCCAGGGTCAGTCGAGCGAGCGCAATTTCAAGATCACCTCCTTCGAGAAGCAGTCCGACGGCGACAAGAGCATCATCGTCTTCAGCCGCCCGCCTGATATCGAGGGCACGGCACTGCTGACCTGGACCCACAAGAAGGGCGACGACGATCAGTGGCTGTTCCTGCCGGCGTTGAAGCGGGTGAAGCGGATCAGTTCGTCCAACAAGTCCGGCTCTTTCGTGGGCAGCGAGTTTGCCTACGAGGATCTCTCTTCCCAGGAAGTAGAGAAGTATCGCTACAAATATTTGCGGGACGAGAAATGTGGGCCGGGCGGCAAGCTGATGTGTTTCGTCAGCCAACGGGTCCCCACCGATCCCAACTCCGGCTATACCCGGCAGATCACCTGGCTCGACAAGGAACATTACCGGGTGCACAAAGTGATCTATTACGACCGTAAGGGTGCACGGCTGAAGACCCTCTTTCTGCTGCGTTACAGGCAATATCTGGGCAAAATCTGGCGGGCACACTTCCTGCGTATGTACAATCACCAGACCAGGAAAAGCACGGACATGATCTGGGGCGGCTACAAGTTCAAGTCGGGCCTGTCTGAAGGCGACTTCACCAAGACCAGCCTGAAACGGGCGCGGTCCAACTAGGCGCGACATGACCGGGGGCATGATACGGCTGATGGGCGCGCTGCCAGCGGCAGCGTTCCTCACCTTTGCTGCACCTGCAGTAGCGGATGACGGCCTGCCCGATCCCATGGCCCTGCTGGCGCAAAAGCCGGATACCAAAATGCCCGGCCCGCCACCGCCACCGGACACCGACAGCAAGAATGCCGGCACTAAGGGCGGCGACAAGACCAGCAACAAGACCGGTGATGGCATGCCTGGCCCGCCACCGCCGGCGGATGACCCAAGCCTGAATTCGGGCGGCAAGACCACAAAGAAAGAGGCTCCTCCCGGTGGCATGCCCGGCCCGGCGCCCGGCAAAAGCGGCGACCCTAGCCTGGACCAGAAAAAGCCCTCGCCACGCAAGACCGACCCGGCGCGCGGTGGCAGCGGTTTTCCCAAGCACAAGATCACCGGCAGCATTGGCGCGGAAATACGCGCCTTCCCGCTGATGCCGATCCATGCCGGGCAGAAACCGCAGAGTGCGGGCCTGTTCGGTGAGATCGAATATTCCCTGCAGTTGCGCAACAACCTGCGCTTCACGGTGAAGCCGTTCTTCCGCTGGGATGCCTCGGACCAAGAGCGCACCCATTTCGACCTGCGCGAAGCCTACCTGCTGAAAGTGTGGAAGAAGCCGCGGCTGGAGCTGCGCTTTGGCGTCGACAAGGTGTTCTGGGGCGTCACCGAATCTGTGCATCTGGTCGACATCATCAACCAGGACGATGGCGTCGAGAATGTGGACGGCGAGGACAAGCTGGGCCAGCCCATGCTGGCGCTGACGGTACCGCGCAAATGGGGCGCGGTCAGCTTCTATTTCCTGCCCTACTTCCGTCCGCGCACCTTCCCGGGCCGCGGTGGACGCCTGCGCAGCGCGCTCAGGGTGGAGCCCGACACGGCGGTCTTCGGGGACAGCCGTCTGCGCCACTGGCATCCTGACTTCGCGATCCGATACAGCCACACCATCAAGGCGGTGGACGTGGGTCTGCACTATTTCCGCGGCACCAGCCGGGACCCGGTGTTTCGTCTGGGCTTCAACGGCCGGGAGCCGGTGCTGGTGCCGGTCTATGAGCAGATCGACCAGGTTGGTGTGGACGCGCAGTTCACGAAGGGGCCGTGGCTGGTCAAGCTCGAGTCGATTGTGCGCCTGCGCCAGAAGAATGCTGTCTTCCGCGAGGAAGACTATGTGGCTGTGGCGGGCGGCTTTGAATACACCTTTTTCCGCATCTTCAAGACCAACGCGGACCTCGGCCTTCTCGGCGAATACCTCTACGACAGCCGCCAGCGCCGCGCGGGAACGCCCTTTGCTAACGATATCTTTGCCGGCGTCCGTCTGGCGCTGAACAACCCGCAGGACACCCAGGTGCTTGCCGGCGCTATCCAGGATCTGCGCTCACCCGAGCGGTCCTTCTTCGTCGAAGCCTCCACCCGTATCGGCACCAATTGGAAATTGACGGTCGAGGCGCGCCTGTTCACCCAAACGCGCCCCACCAGCTCGCTCTTCAGCGTCCGCCGCGATAACCTCTTCATGGTGGAGATGACCTACAACTTCAGCCGCGCCTGGGCCGGCAGCTTGTTAAAGCGAAAACAGTAGCCGTCCTCGCGACCCGCCATTGACCAGGCGTGGCGGTCCTGTTTGCCCGGCATTCTGTTTCTGCTCCCCAGATTGGTATAGTGCATTGGCAGGGTGACGGGCCCGCCGCTCCTCTCGTCTGGATACACACGGCATTTGCAGGAAGCACCGGATGATCGATTTGCACGGGCATGGCGTTTTTCTGACCGGAGCGGGTTCCGGGATCGGGCTGGCCACTGCAGCGAAGCTCCAGTCTCTTGGGGCGAAGGTGGCGGGAACCGTTCGAGGCGCCGAACAGAAAAGCGCCCTGGCGGAAATTGCCGAGGCCGACCTGATTTTTGACATCGATGTGACCGACAGCGCAGCCATTGATCAGGCCATCGAGCGCACGGTCTCGACTTTTGGCAGCCTGACCGGCGCAGTCGCAGGGGCAGGCATTCTCGAATTGCTGCCCTCGACAGAAACGACCGATGCGGCGTGGGACAGTGTTATCGGCGTCAACCTGACCGGCTGCTTCAACCTGGCCCGCGCCGCGGCTCGGCACATGAAAGCCCGGCAGGTGGGATCGATCGTCATGATCTCCAGCCAGATCGGGTTGGCCGGTCATCCGCGCGCGGCGGCTTATGCGGCGTCGAAGTCAGGCATCAACGGATTGACACGGACGATGGCGCTGGAACTTGGGCCTGACAATGTTCGGGTCAATGCAGTTGGGCCGGGTCCTACCAATACGGCCATGACCGCCGAAACCCGCGCCAATCCCGAGCGGCACGACTGGTTGTTGCAGGGCATTCCCATGGGCCGATTTGGTGAGCCGGATGAAATCGCAAACGTGATTGTGTTCCTGCTGTCGGACGCAGCTTCGTTTGTGACCGGTCAGGTCATTTGTGCCGACGGCGGTTATACGGCGAAATGATATCGGTGCTGCCAGTCGCATTTTCTGAAGGAGCGTCGTTAAAGGGGCAATGGCAAGCGGCAACAGAGAGTGGTGCGCTGGTCGTGATCAGTTTCGCGGCGCCTCGCCGGTCACTATTCCGCAGCCTGTTCCCGGATCGCCGCGCCCACATCCTGTAGTTGTCGAAACAAGCCGACAGAGTAGGCGTGGGCGGCCTTTGCCTCGTCGCTCACTTCGTTGACCAGCCGCTTTTCTTCTTCAAACACGCCGGGTTGCGGCTTGCCGCGAACCGGCAGGGCCGTGCGTTTCGGTTCGCCGGTCTGGATCACGGAGGCGGGAATGTAGCTGGTGCCGATGCCGATACGGCGGTCGGAACCGCTGTTGCCGTGCGAGCAATGAACCAGGTCGGTGTGGTGCAGGGACATCTCGCCGGCCTTGAGTTCGATGGGCACGCCCACTTCGTTGTCGAACAGGTCCGGGATGCCCTGACCGCGCTTGATCATATTGTGCGGACCAGTGTCGTCCACGTGATCGAAATCGCCCCACTTATGACTGCCAGGCAGAACATGCACGCAGCCATTTTCAACCGTCACATCGGTCAGCGCGACCCATGCAGTGATATGCAGATGCGGCTCAAGGAAGAAATATTTGCCGTCCTGATGCCAGAGCACATAGTTCGGCGTGCCGGGCTCCTTGATCCAGGTGGTCTGGTGATAGACCAGAATATCCGGTCCGATCACATCCTCCACCGCATCCAGCACGGCGGGATGATGGACGACTTCGTCCGACCAGCCATAGAGCAGATACGCCTTTGACTTTTCCGGAAAATCGAGGGGTTTTCCAGCGTCGGCCTCATGCTGCTCAAGCTCTGCGCGCAGCCTCACCACATCCGCCGGGTCAAGGACGGGTATCGGCGAGACATAGCCGTGATCGTGATAGTGGTCGACCTGAGCTTGCGACAGACGCTTCGGCATTTTTGAGCCTTTCCGGGCACGATCAAAAATGAGCGGCCAATATAGGGCTTGCGCCGAATTCAGTGTAGAGCCTTGTCAGGACAAACCATTCTGAAACGCGCCCGAAGGAGTCACGGTTGGAGCGCAGTCAGACGGCGACTATCTCGCGCACCCTGGCGTCGACCTCGTCTCGGGGAATGTCGAACCGGTCGAGATCCGCCGCTGTCAGGACGTCGGTAATACAGGTGGCGTAGGTCGGTCGCACCTTCATATCGGCGAACCAACGCGCCACATTCGGGCGGTTGTCCCAGAGGCCTTCCATTCCCAGCATCTCGGCGCGATTGATATAGGGAGTCAGCGCGGCATCGGCGAGCGACCAGGAGTCACCGGCCAGATACGTGGTGTCAGCCAGGTCGGCGTCCATCTGACCGATCGCCTTGTCATAGTGCCGGATCGCGCCTTCGACCAGCGGCGCGCCGAGGCCCATTTCCACCGATTGCCGCTGGCGTTCGCGATAGGCGGGGTCGGGGATCCGCTCGAAATGGGCGGCCAGCTCTTCCGGCGATTTCCGGATCAGCACCTTCCGGTTGGCAGTGGCAAAGGTGACCGCACCGATGGCGGCGTGCAGGATGTCGTCGACCCGTTTCATCCAGATTCGCGCGCGGGCGCACAACACGGGATCAGCCGGCATCAGCGGTGGATTGGGGAACGCTTCATCCAGATAGCTGAGAATGACGCTGGATTCGGCGATGACATTGCCGTCATGCACCAGCGTTGGAACCACCCCGTTGGGATTAAGTTTCAGATAGTCAGGTTGATGCTGATCGCCGCGCTGGAGATTAAGAATCTCGCCCTCCCAGTCGAGGCCCTTCTCCACCAGCACCAGCCGCACCTTGATGGCGCAGACCGAAGTCGTCCCGTGATAGAGCTTCAACATCTGTGCGGATCCCTCTCAGTCAGTTGGCGCATGTGCCGGCACCCGCCGCCAACATTTCGCTGCGGCGGCATTCTCTTCCAAGACGGTCGATGTGACCATGCCCGGATCATCACATGCCGCAGTGCGTTCTACAGTGGGGCGAATGCTGCAAACATTTCCGCATCAGATCTCTGCTAATCGCCAGAAGCGGGCTCTAATTATCGACCGGTTCAAGCGTCTTGCGCCGCCATCTGCTCCAGAATATAGGCCGACGCCGCGGTCGCCCAATCGTCTCCAGCGGGAGCTGTCTCCAGCAACCCGGTAAGGCTGCTCGGTGCAAGGAAGTCCCCCAGGCGACCCAAGGTGTAGGCGGCGTAATACCCTGCCCATTGCTCGTCGCGTTCACCTTTGAGGTGGGATTGCTCATATTCATGGTGGCTGGCGCCAGCAGCCGCCAGGGCCTGGGCCAGTTCATCTTGTGATGGCTTGGACATTGCTGGATTTCCGATCTCGCAGGTTTTTAAATACTGGATATCTTGTCAGGCGGCCGACGCCTCTGCGACGCGATCCAGCTGCGCCCAGTATGGCACAGAAGAGAGCGTGATTGCGCAAGGCAGCTAGCGGCGTGCCACCGGTGCCCTAGCGTGGCCAACGGTGCGCGCTGGCTTCGCGGACGAAGGCGCCAACCGCTGCCGAATGTGGCCGGCCGCGTGCGGTGACTAGATCCACCGTTCGGACGAACGTCGGTTCAACCAGCGGCCGGACGGTTAACTCCGGATTGGTGACGGACGATTCAGGGAAAAACCCGTAACCCAATCCGGCCTCGATCATTCCCTGAACCCAGCCATCGCGTTCGCTTCGGAATACCCGCTTCGCGCTGATGCCGAGGTCGGCCAAGACGTTGTCCGCGTGGTCGTTATATTCGCAGTGAGCGCGGTTGACGTAAGATTGCCCGTCCAGGTCGCGGCCCTTCACGGTCTCCAGGTCACAGAATGGATGACCCCCAGGGACAACGATGACGAACCGCTCCTCAAAAAGCGGCAGAACATGAAAAGTATCATCGTGGCCTTCCGGGCACCCGTAAATCGCAACCTCGATCTCGCCCTTGGTAAGCATGGTGGCGAGGCTCGCAACCGGTTCGTCCACGATGTTCAGCTCGATCCCCGGACTGCGCGTGTGGAAGGCTCGGAGGAAGCCGGAAAATAACTGCGGCGCCAGCGAACACATGACGCCTATGGTCAGCGTGACGTTGTTCAGTTCCGCAGCCGCCTGAGCCTGGGCTTTGGCAGCCTGGGACTGCACCAAAATCTCGCTCAGATACGGCTCCATCATGCGGCCGAGTTCAGTGAGGTGCGTGTTGTTGCGTTCCCTGTGGAAGAGCTTGCCGCCCAGTTCCTGCTCCAGATTCATGATGGCGCGCGTCAGGGAAGGCTGCGCAACGCTGCATTGCTCGGCGGCGCGGGTGAAATTGAGCGTTTCGCTAACTGCCAGGAAATAGCGGACCTGATGCATTTCCATATCAGCCTCCCCAGGGCATCCAGCCTTATGCCAGATGAAATAGCCCTGTCTGCATGTCCTTCAACCGGCGGGTCGGCTTGTAGATCAATTGGGCCTCTATAGCCGCCGCCTATGAAACCGAGAGTCAGGTGATATTGGAGCCGAACCCGTGGTCCCGATAGGTTTTTTGACATCCGGGATGACCCGGATCAGGGGCTTCTTCGATCCCTGAACCCCGACGAAACCCAATCAAGGATACGACACATGACCCACGAAGCTGACATTCAAAACGATTTGGACCTCCTCAACAGGTCGCTGTCCGGCGAGTATTTCGGCATCGCTGCTTACCAAGCCGCGCTCGACAGCGGACTGCTGGCAGACGCCGTGGCCGACGTTGCAAAAAAGTTCCAGTCCGATCACAGCGGCCACGCTGAGTTGCTGCGTTCATTGATCGAAGGATACGGCGGCACGCCCGTCGAGCCGCTGGCGGCCGGCGACTATGCGAAGGACTATCCGCCGCTCGCCAGCCAGGAAGACATCCTGAGATATGCCGTTACTCTCGAGAAAAGTGCGGCCAGCGGTCATCTGAGTACTGTCGCAAATTTCAAAAATCCCGAACTCGCAGAGACCGCGGCGAGCATCTCCGGCGATGAAGCGATGCACTGGTCGGTGCTGCTTGGCGCGTTGGGCGAGAACCCCGTGCCGGTGACATTCATCCCGCTGCCCGAAGCCGCGTGACGCGGATCGTCTCCGATGGTTGGAGGCAGCGTCGGAGAACAGCCAGCCGATCCTCGGTGAGGTTGGCAAGCGCCCCCTCAATCTGCCTCCCCCTTCTTCAAATCAAACCAGCGAGCGGATTATGCTGAACGAACTCCAGGAAAAGCTGTGCGCAGAGAACCCGGCGGATTTTTCCGATCTGTCAGCGGTCTTCATCAACTGTACCCTGAAGCCGTCGCCTGAAGTGTCCCACACGGATGGTCTGCTGGCGGTACCACGCGCGATCATGGAAAAGAATAGCGTCAGCGTCGAAGTGATCCGCCCTGCCGACCACAAGCTCGCCTTCGGCGTCTATCCCGATATGACGGAACACGGATCGCCGGTCGATGACTGGCCCGCCCTGTTTGAGAAGGTTCAGGCCGCAGAGATCCTGGTGCTCGGCACGCCGATCTGGCTTGGCGAGAAATCCTCTATCTGCACCCAAGTGATCGAGAGGCTCTACGGCATGTCCGGCCAGCTGAACAACGCCGGTCAATACGCCTATTACGGTAAGGTCGGCGGCTGCATCGTCACCGGAAACGAGGACGGCATCAAACATTGCGCCATGAGCATCCTCTATGCGTTGCAGCATCTTGGATACACGGTGCCGCCACAGGCCGACGCCGGCTGGATCGGCGAAGCCGGGCCGGGGCCGTCCTATCTGGACACGGATTCAGGTGGATTGACGAACGATTTCACCCAGCGCAACGCCACATTTATGACCTGGAACCTCTTGCATATGGCGCGCATGGTGAAAGATGCGGGTGGCATTCCTGCTCATGGCAACCAGCGCAGTGAATGGGACGCCGGCTGCCGGTTCGATCACCCCAATCCCGAATACAGATAGACGCGACGGTTAGGCGTTCGAATCATCCCGGGCGCCCAATTTTCCTGGACCCATTCTGTGATTTGATCCTGAGGCTCACGAACGCGCCGAGACAATTGATCCGCTAGTGGTCCCGATAGTCCGCTTCCAAGTGCAAACGGGCCGTTATTTCTGTGTGTTGGTGACGTCCGCTAATAGCCAACAGCGGACATTTCTTGTTCGGACGCGTGCCATTTCGCAGTAGTGGGTGCAACCTACCATTCTTGGTTTGTCAGCAGCCCCATATACGTTTCCGCTGGTGGTACTTCGCCCTACACTGCTCAAGCGCAGCGTGCTGCCCCTGCTTCGATAGCTTTGCGCAATACAAACCTTGGAAAAACAACCATTGACGCCGCTTCTTTGTACATGCCCCGTGGCGGGGTTGATGACGGCGGCGCGCAACCAGCGGTGTTCGACATTTGCCAGGGCAGGTACTCCGCCTCCGTGCCAGCACATTTCGGACTGCTATCGCTCGAGAGAGTGAAGCATAGCGGCCCACTTGGTATCCATTCTGGACCCACGCCGAATAGGACAACAGATAGCAATTGCAGGTCGTGATGATCGTGGGAGTGCGGTGTTGGTAGATTTTGCGATGTATATAGACAAACCGCTGTCCAGATTGAGCAAGTGACTGCGCGGAGGCGGGTTGGATGAACCGTGCGGTGCCAATCTGTGAAACTGAAAAGGCGAGAAATCCAAAGAAGATTAACTGCTTCATGTTAGCACCTCGCATTGGCGATTATCTTTGGCCTAATGCGCAATTATACCATTTGACGTCTTGGACGAGAACCCTCGGCTTCAACGGAAGAAACGTCGGAGCCGAATTGCAGGGAACCGCGGGCGACTGCCCCTTCCCAGACCACGGGCTGGAATGTCGCCGCACAGAGCCAAGTTGCAGCTAGCTCTACTAAGAAAAACCGCAACCTCATCAACGTGATGTCGCCTTTGGGTCATGTGTGGACGGCTCCCCTTTGGCAAGGGTTTAATTGATGTTCTGCGTTACTGGTCGGTGCGGCCATGTGTTCGGCCTGTTGATGCGGCGTAGCTGAGCCGCTGGCCATAATGCCTTCCGCTGAAACGGTTCCCGATCAAAAACACGCGCTCGAAGGCGCTCTGGCTAAACTGGGTTTTCCCGTTTCCCGGTATCGACCGGTTGATCGCATTACATCCTTTTCGCCCTTTCCAATCTCTTTAGGGGCCGGCGCGTGTTCTATGCCGCCAGCGGCACCGGTTCCCTGTAGCGTTCACCGCTCACCATGATCGCCCAGACCATGCGCACGGTCTTGTTGGCCAGCGCCACGGCAGCAATTTTGGTCGTGCGCCGCGCCATCAGCTGCACCAGCCACGGCCGGCGCGTGCCGTTTCGCTGTGCGTAGCGGATCACCGCCATGGCGCCGACTACCAGCATCTTACGCAGGTAGCGATTACCCTGTTTGGTGATGCCGCCGAGACGCTCCTTGCCGCCGCTCGAGTTTTGTCTTGGCACCAGACCTATCCAGGCCGACAGGTTCCGCCCGCAGCGGAAAGCCTTCGGATCGGGCACGGTGGCGATCAGGGCGCTGGCAATGACAGGGCCGATGCCCGGTATCTCCATCAGCCGCCGGCCGACCTCGGATGAACTGGCGCTCGCTCTGATCTGGCGGTCATTCTCAAGCACCTGGACATTTACCAGCAGAAGCTGATCGACCAACATCCTGATGCAGAGACGCGCGCCGGGCGGCACCCGGTCATCGGTCTCATCGTCGATGGTCTCGATCAGTCTTTGCAGACCGATACGCCCGATCGGCGCTATCAGGCCGAACTCCGCCATATGACCCCGGATTGCATTCGACAGCCGGACGCGCTGGCCCATCAAGAGTTCACGGACCCGATGCAGCACCATCACGCTTTGCTGCTCTGTTGTCTTCACCGGTACAAAGCGCATCGTCGGTCGCGTTACCGCTTCGCAGATCGCTTCCGCATCCGCCGCGTCGTTCTTCTGGCGCTTCACGTAGGGCTTCACATAGGCAGGCGGCATCAGCTTCACATCGTGCCCCAGCGCCCCCAGTTCCCGTGCCCAGAAGTGCGAGGTAGCACACGCCTCAATGCCTATCCTGCACGGTTCAATCGATGCGAAGAACGGCACCACACGCGACCGCTTCAGACGACGCCGAACAACAACCTCGCCCTCGCCATCAACGCCGTGCACCTGGAAAACCGACTTCGCGATATCCAATCCAATTACCCTGATCTGTTCCATGGCTCTCCTCCTGGTTCAAAAGTTGCAGAATATCCTGCAACCTCAGTGGAGAGCCGTCCACAGCATCAGAAACGGACATAGCCTCCGGAGCGGCATTCAGGATGGTCCTTAACTCGAGCGCGATTTGACAATCCACATATTGGTGGGAGGGGAGTGGGTCAAAGAAAGGCATCGATGGCCCGCGTATGCCTCTGCCGGTGACTTGGGTTCCAATTCTTGGCTATTGTCGCGCGAATGACATACACCAGCCTCGGGAGGGTACATTGGCCAAAGACTACAAGAACATTTTGCTGGAGATTGAGGATGGGGTGGCGACACTCACCTTTAAC
>JAJFFJ010000087.1 GCA_021776685.1 Alphaproteobacteria bacterium | reverse complement strand
CGGTGACGATGCCGAAGCCGGCGTCCGGCCCATCTGGGATGATGCCGCCACCGGCCTGCGGGTGATGCAGCACATCTATGTGGACGGCAAGACATCGCCGCCCCATGACCACGGCGACAGCTGGGCGGTTTATGGCCAGGCAATTGAGTGGACGGCCATGACCGTCTGGAAGCGCCTGGACGACGGCAGCCGCGAGGGCCATGCCGAGCTGGAGCGCGAGAATACCTATCGGCTCGATCCGGGAATGGCCGGTATTTTCCATCCCGGCGAGATCCACCAGATTCATTTTCCGGACGGCGCGCGATTTATCCGCGTCACCGGCGCGGACCTTGGGTCGATTGACACCAGCCGGTTCGACCCCGAGACCAACACCGTCGAAACTTCCGCGGGCAAGCCACCTTCCGGCAGCCATGCCGTGACCGCCGACGCCCGCTGAACATCTGAACACAGGAAAATCCCCCATGGCACATGACGATTTCCGTACCTTCTTCGGCGTCGCCGAACAGGCCGGCTACGCCCGGCGCATCACCAAGCCCGTGGATGCGAGCTGGGAACCTGCGGCCATGGCCAAATGGGCCTTCCAGGCACTGCCAGACGAGGAGCGCTTTGGTCTGTTCTTCGAGAATGTCGAAGGCACAGACATGCGCCTGGCCACCGGCTGCATCGGCGCCAATCCGGACAGCTATGCCCTGGCGCTGGGCGTCGAGAAGGATGAGATTCGCGACAAATGGGTCGAGGCGCTGCGCAATCCCATAGATCCCGTCGTGGTTTCTTCGGGCCCCTGCCAGGAAGTTGTCAAACTCGGCACGGACGCAAAACTTTCCGAATTGCCAATTCCGGTCTGGACCCCGGGCAAGGACGCGGCACCCTATCTCACCACCGGGGTGGTCAATTGCGATGCGGACACGGGCGTTCAGAATATGGGCGTCTACCGCACCATGGTGAAGGACGACCATACCGTCATCGCCAACATGAACCCGGGCCGTCAGGGCTTCGAGTATTGCAAGACCTGGTTCGCCAAGGGCAAGCCGGCGCCGGTTGTCTGGGTCATTGCCGCCGAGCCGGTGGTGCATATTGCCAGTACCGCCAATCTGCCCCACGGCGCCGACGAAATACGCATCGCCGGTGGCCTCAAGGGCAAGCCTGTGGAGCTGGTCAAGTGCCAGACCAACGACATGTTGGTGCCGGCCAACGCCGAGATCATCATCGAAGGCGAGATGTTCGAAGGTGAGACCGATCTGGAAGGACCGTTCGGTGAATTTGCGGGCTACATGGGACCGATTGCGCCCAAGCCGGTGGTCCGCATCACTGCCATCACCCACCGCAAGAACGCCATCTTCTACGGCATCACCAGCCAGATGCCGCCGAGCGAATCCACCGTGCTGCAGAGCATGTCGAATGCGCCCCTGCTCTACAAACAGCTGGTCCACGACCTGAACGAAAGCTGCGTGAAGGACGTGTTCATCGATCTGACCTTTGGCGGCCTGCTCGCCCACTGCGTGGTGCAGATGACGCCACGGCGGCCGGACGACGCCATGCGCATCGGTCGTCTGATCGGCTCGCTCACCCCGCTGAAACGGATCACCCTGGTGGACGAGGACGTGGACCCGCGCGATCCAATCCACCTGGAATGGGCGATGAACAGCCGATACAACCCGGCGACCGACACCGAGATTCAGACCGATGTCTGGTATCCCATGGGCATGGACCCGTCCGTCCGCTCAAGCGCCGAGGCGAGCGACCTGGGCAGCCGCATCATCTGCAACGCCACCAAGACCATCGACGCGGGCGAATTCTCCCTGCCGTCCATGGAGATCATGGAGAAGGCGAAACAGAGCTGGCTCGACTCAGGACTGCCGGACTTCGAGGTACCGAAGCGCGCCAAATACCGGTTTGAAAATTCATAGGCGCTGTCGGGCTGGCGTCGCCTTGGCCGACGTAGAATTTCAACATGCGCTTGATCCTGGTTCAGGCGAACCGGTGCGCGGCCGCCTAATCCTGCCTCTATGCTTGACCAAACCACAGAGCGCTCAATGACTGACCATCTCATCGTTGACGGCAACCGGCTGGAGGTGCGCCACTGGGCGGGCGACGCCGGCAAGCCGACCATCGTTTTTCTGCATCATGGCCTCGGCTGCGTTGGCGCCTGGAAGGATTTTACCGACCAGTTGTGCGCGGCGACCGGCTGTCCCGGTTTTGCCTACAGCCGTCTCGGCTATGGCGGGAGCGACCCAAGCGACCCGCCGCACGACCTTAGTTGGATTGTCGATGAAGCGCTCCACGTTTTGCCCGAGCTGCTGCGCCAGGCGGAAATCGGCGAGCGCATCCTGCTCGGCCATTCGGACGGCGGCGCTATGGCCTACGCCCATGCCGGCGGATTGCCGGCCAATGAGAAGGGGCAGGTGAAGGGCGTCATCACCGAGGCCGGGCACACCACCTGGAAGCCAGGCCTGAAGGAGGCGTTGGCCGACACTATCGAACTCTTCCGCACCACGGACCTGCGCGAGAAGCTCATGCGCTACCACGGCGACAATGTGGATTGCGCATTCGGCAGTTGGGCGGAGACCTGGAGCCAACCGGGCCGGGAGCAGTGGCACATTCTCGACTACCTGCCGAAGATTGAGTGTCCGGTGCTCGCCATCCGCGGTGTTCAGGATGTTTATGGCAACCGTGACTCCCTCACCAAGGTGGAGGAACTGGTCACCGCGCCGCTCACTGTTCTCGAGCCCGATTGCGGCCACGACCCGCATCACGAAATGCGGGAGGAAATGCTGGGGGTGATGACGGGGTTTGTTGAGGGGCTGGAGTAGCGTTCAGCTCGCGAGATCGTAGCGCGTAAACAGATACAGTTGATTTGTTCTAATACGCCCCATGAGCTCTGCGTTTACATCGGATAATGGCACCTTCTCCGCGGGGTAGGACACGTCCTCATCGCACTCATGCAGTGCAAATCCAAAGGACTTGCAGGTCGTAAGGTTCAGCAATTTTTTGACCAAATTAGACCACTCTTCAGCGGCAAGTTCCCATTCGGGGTTGAAATGGACGCCATCGGCCCGGCGTATTTTGCGCGATTTGTCGAGAAGCCACCGTTCGACCTTGGCTGCGGACCACCCACGCTTTCGCAACGAACTGGCCGCCTCAGCAAGCCTTCCTTCCTTGGCCTCATCTTCCCAAAGCCGGCCCAATTGAGTGCTGCAGTCGCAATGCCCGGCACATGTATTGAAGCAACTGTGACCAGGAGGTAGCCAGCTCTCGTTGGGAAACGGCTTCACATCCATCAAATTTCGGCCGTATTGGTCCATCAGGCGGCGAATCGCACCTTTGTCAGTCGATTGAGGCAGTGTGATTTCAACGAATTTGCACATTCTCGACCTACATCGAATCAAATGGCGGCCTGTAGACGGCATCCTATCGGATACACTCCAAATACGACCTTAACGAGAAAACCCTTTGGCTGTGGCAATTACGGTGGCGGGGTAATCAGACTACTGCCACCACCCCGACCATGAGATGCTGGCGGTGATGGCGGGGTTTATCAGCGGTCTGGCATAGTGGATGTCGATTGATCTGTATCATCGCCGGGACGCCCGCCGGACCTAGGATCAGGCCTACGCTTCGCAGGAGATCAGTTCTTGACTGATACGACAGTTCATTCCCACCGCATCGCCGGCATCTTCCGCGACCTGGCCCAGTTCGAGGGCGCGGTCGACGCGTTGCACGATGCCGGCTTTGCCGACTCGCAGATCAGCGTGCTGGGCAGCGCCACGGCGCTTCACGAGGAGTATGGCCGGCATGTTCCGCCGCCAGAGGACCTGGCTGACCGGCCTGACGCGCCGCGGGAGACACTGGAGTCCGAGAGCGCCCTGAAGCAGATCCTGCATTTCCTGGGCGAGACGGCCGCCACGATTTCCCTTGTGGCGGTGGCGGGCGCCGCCTTCTTTGTGGGCGGGCCCATTGGCGTCGCCTCCCAGGCGAGCGACCGAACCGATCTTTCCATTGAAGCGTCCCTGGATGGATTTATCGACGATGCCTACGCCGTCCGCTTCCGGCAAAATCTGACCGAGGGTGGGCTGGTCTGCTGGGTGGACGCCGCCGACGCCGAGACGATGATCGCGGCGGTCAAGCTGCTGGAGGCTGCCGGCGCCGACCATGTGCATGAGGTGCAGGTCGGCTAATCTGCTGCTGAGGTCTTGCCGGCCTCGCCGGTGGTGCCGCCCTTCTTTCCACCCGACTTGCCACCCGTTGTCCCGCCTGTCGTGCCACTGGTTTCGGACCGGTCGAGCAATGCCTCCTGCTTGTCGACCCACTTGAGCATCCGCCGCCGCCAGGGCGGTACGTCGAGCGCGATCATCATTGCGCCGGCTGGCAGCATCCAGATTCCCAGCACCGGGAGAAAGCTGAGGATGCCGCCGATCATCAACGGGATGCCAAACAGGGTGCGGACGCCCGGCGGCACGTGCTTGTCCGCCCAGCGCACGATCCACACCAGTTTTTCGATGATGTAGGCCTTGCTGGGAACCAACCGTTTCAGCAATTGCAGCATATATTTGGTCCGGTCTTGCTGGCGAATGCTCTCTGTAAACATATGGGGCCTGGCGCGGCGCGCCATAGGCCAAATGCGGGGTTTCTCCCGCATCGCCCCGGAATCGTCGCGGGTTTGACCGCAAAACTGCCATTTTTTCTGGCTAGATATCGACCCAAGCCATCGGTCGCCGCTGGCTGATGTTTGAATTCGGGCGGCGGGCCGGGTCGGGACGACACCAAGATCATCTGGACATTGCAGGCAGGGCCCTCCGGGG
>JAJFFJ010000086.1 GCA_021776685.1 Alphaproteobacteria bacterium | reverse complement strand
TATTCTTCGCCGGATTTTTCGGTCGGCCCGACGTTCGGGAAAAAGCTGATACCGAATTTCATCGGCTCACCCTATGCGCCGGACGCCGGCACCGTGACCCATTCCGCCCACGCGTCGGCATCACTGCGCCGCACGCGCATGCCGCCGGGGCTCCAGGTCTCGTTCTCGTAATCGTCCGGGAAAATGAAGATCGAGCCGAGCAAGATCTGCTCCGCCGGAATGCCCATCAGGTCAAACATTCCCGCTGAGCGGAGAAACCCGCCACTGGACCAATAGGTCGTGAGCCCGCGGGCAGTGGCTGCCAGCAGGAGGGTCTGAACAGCAGCAGCTGCAGCCGCAATATGCTCCTGGTTGGCCATAGTCGGCAGATAGGCGCCGCCAACAGTGGGCTCCTCGCCTTCCTCTGGCGGGTTCGGCAGCCAGGTGACCTGGATCAGCGCGTCAGCGGCAGCCAGCATGTAAGGGATGCGACCGGGCCGTTCGGCCTTCTCGGTCACCACCGGGATCAAGCTGCGGCAGGCCGAGGCGTCCAGAACATAGAAACGCCAAGGCTCAACAACCCGCGAAGCGCCACGGTGGGACCGGTCGCAGGCCTTGTGGAACGGCGCATAGCCGGCAAGCGCGATCAGCTCATTGAGCGTTTCTCGCAAATTGGCGTCCGTGGGCCGGGGCATCTCCGGTTCCACCTGCATCTTCACAGTTTTGCGGGTGCGAATGGCGTCGTCGATTGGCAGCATCTGGGTCAACTCAGGTAATTGCAAACAGGCCGGGTAAAGTCAGGTCAAAGGGCGAGACGCGCCGCAAGATCGGGCGGCAGATCATCGAACTGCGCCAGGGTCTTGTCGGTGTCCTCGAACGTCAACCGGGTATAGCGGTCTTTTTCCGCGAACGGGCGGGTCGCGTCGATGCCGAATTTGGCGCGGATGCCGTCCCGGGTATAGCGCACCAGCTCGTGACTGCGCGCATCCGGCACCACCACCAGGTCTCGGCCGGCATCAAATCGCATCGCCATGGCATAGTCGATCTCGGCAGGATCCTGGATGTCGATATCTTCGTCGACCACAATCACCAGGTCGAGATCCTTGAGGGCGCCGAAGGCCGCCAGCATGACATTCCGCGCCAACCCCTCGTGTTGTTCGCTGGTCTTCTCGATCTGGATCACGGCTTTGAACCGGTGCAGCGAGCCCGGCGGCATGTCCACATCCTTGACGATGGGCACCGCGGCCTTGATCGTCTTCAGGAGGGTCGCCTCCATCACATATTTCCGCAGGACGATGGTCTCCCGGCCATAGCCATTGATGGCATGATAGATCGGGTTTTCCCGGTGCGTCAGCGCCGTGACCTGAACAATCGGCATATCACCAGCCGGCGACATCAGGCCCATGAATTCGCCGAACGGGCCCTCTCTGACCGTTTCCGTGGCGCTGATCACGCCCTCGAAAACGATTTCCGCATCGGCGGCGACCACCACGTCCTGGGTCACGCCCTTGGCAATCGCGATCGGCTGGCCAGCCAATCCACCCGCCACGCCCAACTCGTCCGCATCCTCGGGCAGCTGGGCGCCCATGGTCGCGGCCACATAGTGGAGCGACACGTCAGAGCCGATGCAGATCGCCACCGGCAGCCCCTCACCGCGCGCCTGACTACGTTCAAAGGCAAAGCGCAGGTGGCGGCCGAAGTCGAGCTTGATCGCCGTGCGGTCGGGGCCCAACAACTGCAGCCGGTGATAGGACGCGTTGTGGACGCCCGTATCGGGGTCGCGAAAGATGACGATGCCGGAAGTCATGTACCGCCCGCCATCTGCTTTCGTGTGATGCAGCACCGGCAGTGTGCCGCCGATGTCTATTCCCTCAGTGATCACGACCTGCTGCGCCGGTGGATTGCTGACCATCTGGGGTTCGATGGGATTGCCAAGGGCACGCTCAACGAAGTTCCGGATTTCGGTATATTCGACGCCGAATGCCGCCTCGCAATTGGCCGGACAGGCCAGAAAGTTGCCAACCAATGGCACCTTGAAGCCATCCACCTGGGTGAACATCAGCGCCTGATCGCCGTCCAGTTTTTTCATGATGGAGGCTACTTCCAGGTGCGGATCCACCTTGTCGGTATAGGCGGCCAGACGCCCCTGCTCGTGCATGCGGCGCAGCGCGGAACGGAAGCGGAGGTCAAGGGATTCATAATTCGAGGTCATTGATGCCCGGATAGTCGGTTAAATCAGTGATGTGAATGTGACGCCGGCGGTTCAGAACGTCCAGCCCCTGCATCGCCGCGTCTGGATTTCCCCATCACGGCCTCTAGAATATGGCCTCCATCAATCAGGCCCCAAATTGACGGGGTTGGTCCTCAGGAAAGGCCAGATGCTTGGAGCAATTTGTTGAAGGCGTGCAAGCGTTCGCCGACGGCGCGATGTTCGGCAGCATCTATGCGTTGATTGGTATCGGGTTCACGCTGGTCTTTGGCATCACCCGGCGTCTCAATCTCGGCTATGCCGCCGCATCCCTTGCGGCCGCATATATTGGGATCGGGCTCGGTCAATATCTCGGCGAGTCGGGATTCCTGATGGTGTCGATCAGTGTTGCCGCCGGCGCGGTGCTGGGCGCCGTGATCTACTACACCTGCTTCCACCTGACGATGACCAGCCACCGCCTGGCGCCGCTGGTATCCACGTTTGGGCTGCTGCTTTTCGCCGACGCCGCCACTGGCTACGCTACTAACTGGGAACCCCTGCTCTACCCAGATCTGGCTGACCTCGGCCTGCTGGAGATCGGCCAGATGGGCGTTCGCGCCGACTTGATCGTGGTGCTAGCGATTTGCGGCGCATGCACCCTGCTGCTCTATGTGCTGCTGTTCCGCAGCCGCCTGGGCCTGGCGATCCGGGCACTTGCGCAACAGCCGATGGTCGCCCAGCTCTGCGGCATCAGCGTGATTCGCCTGAGCATCGCCACCTTTGCCCTGACAGGCGCAGTTGGCGGACTGGCGGCAGGGATGACCGGGGTTGGGGTGGGCGTCCTGTCGCCGCTGCTGGTGATGCCATTGACCATCAAGGGGCTGACGGTCGCCGTGATCGGCGGCCTGGGCAGCGTACGCGGCGCCATCGTCGCTGGCCTGCTCGTGGGCGCAGTCGAGAATATGTCGCTGTTCCTGCGCGGGGTGTTCGAGCGCGACCTGTACGTGATGATCCTGTTGTTCGCTTTTCTGATATTCCGGCCCCAGGGCCTGTTCGGCAAGGCGCCGGTAGAGGGCGCGGGATCCCTGTCACGGGAGGCCATCTGAAAGACTTCAGATTCGCGTCATTGGGTTGGAACTGCCTTTCAGCTTGCGCAGACAATCGGGAACGCTAGGGTCGCGCCGGTGCGCAATCACGGGAGGCGGGCATGGCAGGCCGGGTGGATGGCAAGACGGTAATAGTGGTCGGTGCGGGGTCGATTGGCCCTGGCTGGGGCAACGGCAAGGCGGCGGCGGTGCTATATGCGCGTGA
>JAJFFJ010000085.1 GCA_021776685.1 Alphaproteobacteria bacterium | reverse complement strand
GCGAGCTTTCATTTGGCCATGCATCAGCCATGACCTTGACTGTATGAGATGGGATTGCTTCCAATGGAGCCAGCAATTTTTGCTATTCTCGCGTCAGACAAGAGGGAGTGATCATGTTGAAACGAACCCTTTTGCCCCTGTTGGCCTTAGTTGGGGGCCTCACGACCGCTGCAACATCAGCAGATGCTTGCGTGCGCTTTGTCCGGGGCGCCAACTACAACTACTGGGTCAACACCTGTGGTACCCACGTCAATGTCCGTTACTGCGTCACCACCCGCCGCTTCAACGGCTGCCGGCAGGCGCGGTACACAAACGTGCCTCTGCGGCCAAACCAACGGAAGAAGACCGTAACCGCCTGGTTCAACGGCGGGCGTGGCGTCAACGTGCGCTGGTTCACCTGCCGCGGCCGGAATTCAATGCCGACCGGCCACCCGCCCACACGATGCACTCAGGTCGCAACTCGGAGGCCACGACCAACGCCACGACATGCAGGCCGGGCTACGGGAAATGGCACCTGCGTTGCGTTCGTGCGTGGCAGCAGGCTGAATTACTGGGTCAATAGATGCGGCACAAACGTCAACGTCCGCTATTGCGCCATCGGCCGCTTCAACTATTGCGCAGAGGGACGGTATTCGGGTTTTCCGATGCGACCAGGCCAACGGATCGGCACCGGCACGGCACGGGGTGCGGGCGAACGGGTGCGCTGGTACGTTTGCCGAGGCCGCTTCAACGTGCCGACCGGCAGGCCGCCAACACGCTGCCGCAACATACGGGGCGCCAATCGCCGGGGCGGCATCTGCCCGCCGACTTGGACAGTGGCACGTAACCGGGCGGGAACCACCGTCTGCAGCTGCCGCGGCAACTATTACGGTCCAACATACACCTGGAAATACTACCGGCAGGGCAGCCGCTGCCGCTGATTGCCCGGACAGCAATCGCTAGGATAGTCACGCCGGGCCTCAATTGAGCCCAGCGATTCTTTCGCCCAAATCAGAGCATTTCTGCGGGTTCAGTGTCAACGCGTCCGAACTGTGAAGTGGATTACAGAGCGGGGACGCGGGAAATCCTAAAACCGGGACAGTCAGAAACGGAGAGGCAGCGCCTCTCCCAATCCCGGAAAGGAATAGACAATGCTCCGCAAAGCCCTGTTCACCGCAGCCGTCCTGTTCTCCGCCCTCTCGACCCATGCCACCACCGCCGACGCCTGTGTGCGATTTGTCCGTGGAACCAATTCCAATTTTTGGATCAATGGCTGTGGCACCCATGTCAACGTTCGTTACTGCACCTACAGCCGATATTCAAACACCTGTGCACGGGGCGTATATTCCGGTTTCCCGTTGCGGCCGGGTCAGCGCACTGGCACACAGACCGCCCGCGGCCGGGGCGTGAGCGTGCGCTGGTATTCCTGCCGCGGCCGATTTAATGTTCCCACCGGCAAGCCGCCGACCCGCTGTGTCGACGCCCGCGGCGCCCGCCGCTCAACCGCCCGACGCCGTGGCGGCATCTGTCCACCGACCTGGCGCGCCGGGCGGGACGAATATGGCCGCACGGTCTGCTTCTGCGGACGCAACACCTACGGACCAACCTATACTTGGGGCTATTACCGCAACGGCAGCCGCTGCAACCTGAACCGGTAATCCCCGCCAGACCATCTGGACATGACACGCCGGGCCACACAGGTGGCCCGGCACTTTTTTGTTGCGCGCTCGTCAATTTTCCCATCAGGCGGTGCGGTTGATCCGGCTCGCGGGAAAACCCTATGTATGACCCCACCGTTAGCAACCTCGGTCGCATGATGACAATACCTGCCGCCCCCGACCCGCTTCTCACCGGCGAGCATCTGCGCCGGGCGGCGGCGCGTGATCCGAACAAAGCCGCCATCGTCATGGACGACCGGCGGATCAGCTTTGCGGAACTCGACCGAGACGCAAACCGGGTCGCCAACGGACTAATCGCGGCCGGCATCGGCAAGGGCGAGCGGATTGCTGTGCTGTCGCCCACAGTCGCCGACTATCCGGCGATTTTCTATGGCGCGGCCCGCTCGGGCGGGGTCTGCCTGAACCTGTCGGTGCGTCTGACGGCCGACGATGTGGCGCGGATGATCGCCCTCGCCGACCTGCGGCTTATGTTTGTCGGCCCGGGAATGCTGGAAACTGCCCGTGCGGCCGCGGCGACAGCAGGCCGGCCTGTGACGCTGGTGATGATCGGAGAAGACGTCGCCGCCCCGGACACCACATCTCTCCTGGCCTTCCTGGAGGGTGCGCCGGATGGGTCGCCGGAAGTCCCGCTCACAGCGGACGATCCCTACATCATGATCCTCTCTGGCGGCACCACGGGTACGCCCAAGCTGATCCTGCTCAACCACCGGGCCACCAGTCTGTGGGCCATCGCGGCCACCCAGGATTTTGGCCTGACCCGCGACGACATCTACGCTGTGCCGGTGCCGCTGTTCCACGGCGCAGGGCTGCTGATCTGGCTTGCCGCCGCGTTGATGCAGGGCGGCACCTGCATCCTGATGCCCGGCTGGGACCGGGATCAGTTTACCCGCCTGGTCCCAACCCACGGGATCACCGCAGCAATTCTGGTTGCGACCCAGCTTAGCGACCTGATCCACGCCCCCGACTTCGACGCGGCCGCACTGGCTGGGCTTCAGAAGATCAATCACGCCGGCATGAAAATGCCTGTTGCTCTGCTGGAGCAGGCCGTGGCGGCCCTGCCCAACGCCGAATTCACCGACAATTTCGGCACATCCGAAACCGGGCCGCTCACCGCCCGGCCCCACTGGTCGCTGCCGGACAAGGCACACAGCGTCGGCCGTCCGTTGTTCATCGTGGAGCTCGATGTGATGGACGCTGACGGTCAGATATTGCCACGCGGCGAAACGGGGGAAATCGTCACCCGCGGCGGCCAGGTCATGATCGAATACTTTGGCGATCCGGAAGGCACCGCGGCGGTCAAGCGTCCGCACGGCTGGCGCGCCACCGGCGATATTGGCTATTTCGACGCCGACGGCTTTCTGGTGTTGGTTGATCGGGCCCGGGACGTGATCATTTCCGGCGGCGAGAACATCTATCCCACCGAGATCGAAAACGCGCTGTATCAGCATCCAGCGGTGGCGGAAGCTGCGGTATTCGCAATCCCCGACGACCATTGGGGTGAATTGCCTGCGGCGCAGGTCGTGCTGAAGGCGGGGGAAACGGCCACCGCCGAGGCACTGATCGATCATGTAGCGACGCAAATTCCGCGCCACAAACGTCCGCGCCTGATCGATTTCGTCGACGATCTGCCGAAGACCGGCGTCGGCAAGATCCAGAAAAACCTTATCCGCGCGCGCTATTGGAAGGACGCACAATAGGCAGACGTCCAGTATCGCGCCGGAGCGGGATTTTCCAGCGCCGCCCCGAGAACACCGGTATGTACCCGATCCCACCGGCCATATGGAAACAGCCTCGCAATGGTGCTTGGTGCTGTCCCGTATGTCTGATAGTCAGCACGAGAATTTTCACATAGAACGCAAAAGCACAGGAGCCACGGGGCATGAAATTAGAAGCAACCTCAAGAGCCGGAACGGTACGCGCCACGATGTTGGCGGCAGTGTCCGTCATCGCGATCTCGACCTCGGCGTTTGCAGCGCCAAAAGACGCCGTTCAAACCTTTTATCAAAGCGGCCAATACACCTATTGCGACGCCAAACAGTTGTCCGCGTTTTGGGGCATTTCGACCTGGGACGCCAAGGTGCGCGCCGGCGGAAAACTGCAAACCGGCGGCCCCAGTGTTCTCAACTGGAACGTCAAACGCGCGCAGGCGCTTGCGCGGCAACGCGGCCTGCGCTGCGACTACTCCGAGGGTGGCTATTCCTACAAGGATGCGGTCGCGCTGGCCAAATACTGGGGCTACAAGACGCCGTGGGATGCCAAGCTGAAGATGGGCCGGCTTCTGGCAAGTGGTGGAAATCTGCATATTCGCCGTGCGCTGAGGGCCGCCAGATAGGCGTTTCAGCCGCGCCGGCTCACGCCGGGCGACCCGAATGATCATTGACTGGCGCATCGGCGTCGAAGTCGAGTTGCTTGCCCCACGAGGCAAGAGCCGGCTGACGCTTGCCGAAACCCTGGCCGCAGAAATTGGCGGCGCCGACGCCACCGTTCGCCCGTGCTTCCATCCGCAGGCAGAACCCAGTCTCGCCGCCGATACGCCGGTGTTCGAGAATCTGACCCTGGGCTTCGAGGCCGTCGACCCGCAAGGCGGATTGATCGCCCGGTGCGTCGATGACCTGACATTGCAGGAGGATCTCGACCGGGAGGCGAAGCCGAAGCCCGGCTGGTGGCGTATCGCCAGTGACGACGCGCGGCTGCTTCGGCTGATCAGCCGCCACGCTGACCCGGCGGCAGAGCTTGGTGATCTCCTGTCGCCCGCGGCGCACCTGTTTGGCACGGAATTGCAGGTCAACGAGGACGGCATGGTACGCTTGGCGGACTCCACGGATTCGCCGATTGCCATTGCCGCGCCCCTGCCGGGAGAGCGGGAGCGTGCCTGCGAACTGGTCACGCCGCCGATCGATATGGATCACCAAGCCCGCCTGGAGGCGTTACTCGCCCCCGCCCGTGCGCTTGGCTTTACCGCACCGGCGGAGGGCGCGACCCACATACATTTTGATGCGTCGGAACTGCGCGACGCGGGCACGCTGGCCCGGCTGATTCACTTCCTGCACAAGCACCGGGCGGCGCTAAAGACGCTGTTTCAAACCAATCCACGCTGCCGCCGCCTCGGGCCCTGGCCTGCCGCATTGCTGGATCTGACGGCGCGGGCCGATTTTTCTGCTTTGTCCTGGGAAGACGCAGCCGCCGAACTGCAAACACTGGAGCTGACCAAATACTGCGACGTCAACCTGATGAATTTGATCGCCGCCGACCCGGCCAAGGACACGCTGGAGGTGCGCATCTTTCCGGTCTGGCAAACCGCGGAGCCGATCCTGGACGCAGCGGCCTTTTTTTCCGCGCTGCTCACAATGGCGCGGGCACCGTCACCCATAATCGATCTGGTGTCGTTGGATCTGGCGGGGTTCCTGAAGACAGCGCCGCTGGACGATGCCTGCCGCAGCCGCTTACTGGCGCAAATGGAAGCGCAGGAAACAGGTGAGACCGCCACCGCGGCCGAGCCACAAAAACTATCCTTCCGTCTTTCCGGGTCCTACCGGCGCTGAAGCTCGGGTGACCCAAGGCGGAATAGGGTTTGCCCTCCCTACGCCGCCATTTCCATCGGCACTGGCTCAGGCAGCTTGAGGCCGAACTTGCCTTCGACCAGGTCCCGCGCACGGTTGATGTAGTCCTCGCGCATATCCTCGTTGGTGCGCAGCTTGATGCCCCACTTGCGGTAGACCACATTGTTCTTCGAGTTGCCGCGGCCGAAGAAGGTGGGCATGGCCGGGAAGATCGCATCGAGATTCTTCTGGATCTGGACGCGCCCCTCTTCGGTCTCACAGATGTCGCGGCAGAAATCCTCGCCGAACTGTGCGTGAAAGCGCTCCTCCGGCATGGTCATCCGCGCCAGGTTACGCAACGGGTGGAAGCTGCACTGCACCAGATCCTCCACCTGGATGATCTCCGCCAGATCGCCGATCAATTTGATGACGCAGAATTCGTCCCACCGGGTCATGTTGTAATTCATGATGCTCAGGGGCGACTTCTCGGTCATTTCCGGCAGCATGGCCGTTTCCGGAATGCCCATCTCGCGGCCCAGCTCGAAAAAGCGGTAGTGGTGGCCATACTCCTCCATGACCACCCGGCAGGTGAGCCACTTGGCATAGGGCGTGGGCGCCAGCGCGATGGCCGGCTCATCATAGACACGCGAGCCGTAGAGCTCGTTGATCGCATGGCTGATAACGATCTTGCGGCAGGCCGCCTGATATTCTTCCGGCTGCTCGCTGAACTGCTCGATATTCTCAACTTGTGGGACGTCGGTCATGGCTGGGTCTCCCTAGACGTGGGGGTCGGTGTTGTAGAGTTCGAGATCGGAGGTGAGGCCCACGAGCTTGTCATCGAAGGCGGCGGCGGCATCCGCAAGGCTATCGACGGTCCAGTCCGAACCGCTGGTCACCGTGCCGATCACTTCCGGCTGGGAATAGAGAAAGACCTCGCGTCCGCGCACGCCCAATACCTGGCCGTTGATGCCCGCACCCCGGTCGCTGGCGAGCCAGGACGCGACCACACCCACATGCTGCGGGTCGATCTTCATGGCGCGCGCCTTGTATTCGGCTTGTGCGTCGTTGGCCGGCTGGATGATGTCGGTCACCCGCGTATAGGCAAAGGGGATCAGGAAGTTCGACGTGGCGTTGGAGCGGGCCATCTCCATGGCGGCAACGCGGGTCAACGCGAACAGGCCGCCCTTGGCCGCGCCATAGCTTGCCTGGCCAAAGTTGCCGTTGAGGCCGGCGGTGGAGCCGATGTTGATGATCCGGCCCCAGCCGTCTCTGGAACTCCCATCGGCGCCCGCCTTCGCCTGCTCGCGCATATGCGGGGTCGCGGCACGCACCAGGTAGAAGCAGGCGTTCAGATTGTTCTGGATGGTGGCGTCCCAGTCCCGCGGGTCGCCCTTGAAAACCAGCGCATCGCGGAGGATGGCGGCATTGTTGACCACGATGTCGATGGCGCCGAACTTTTTGACAGCCAGATCAACCATGGCCTGGGCCGCGTCCGGGCTGGCGACGCTTTCCGTGAATGCCACAGCATTGGCGCCAATTTCTTTTGCAGCGGCTTCGGCGACGGAGGGGTCCGGCCCCTGCCCGTCTACCCCCGCGCCATTGTCCGCGACCACCACCGCTGCGCCGTGGCTGGCAAGGTCACGGGCAATCGCCAGACCGACACCGCGGCCTGCTCCCGTTACAATCGCCACCCGGCCGTCAAGTTGTCCGCTCATGCCACTCCCTCAAGTTTGGCTTTGTCAGCCTCGGTATAGAATGCGTCCGCGTGAATGTCCCGCCGCCGCATGCCCCCGGCCCGGAGTTGTTCGACCGTTGTTTCCACCGCGATGGGCGGGCCTGCCAGATAGGCTTTGAACCCATCCATGTCCGAAAAGTCCGCGGCGACCGCGTCCGCAAGATAGCCCGTGCGCCGCCCGGTGGCCCCATCTGGCTCCGACAGAACCGGCGTGAATGTCAGGTTTGGGTGCTGCGCCGAAAGCGCCGCAAAATGCGCTTCCATATAGAGGTCGCGTTCGCCCCGGACGCCAAAATAGAGGTGAATTGGCTGGGTCGCCCCGCCGGCCAATGCCGCTTCGACAATCGCCTTGACGGGCGCCAGGCCGGAGCCGCCGGCAACTGCCAATACCGGCCCCCGGTGCGCCTCGCGCAGATGGGCCGTCCCCAGAGGGCCTTCCACCCGCACCTTGCTGCCGACCGCGAGTTCGTTCTGCACATAAGGGGTCACTGCGCCGCCGGGCACCAGCCGGATGTGAAATTCCAGCGTATCGCCGGTGGCCGGCGTCGCCATGGAATAGTCCCGGGTTGGCAGGCCCGGAAAGGTGACTTGGGCATACTGGCCAGGGGCGTAATCGAACGGCCCGCCTGTCTCGACCGCCATCCTGACGATCCGGATGTCGTGGGTTGCCTGCTCGATGCCGGTGACGGCGCAGTCCAGCACCCGGCTCGCGAAGACCTTGCGGTCGACTTCCTGGATCAAGGCGACTTCGCAGTCGGACCACGGCACCGCGCGGCAGGCGAGAATCTGGCCCGCCGACTTTTCCTCGGCGAGGAGCGCGAACTCGGAATAGGCCGCAAGCTCGACCTCGCCAGCGATCAGATCCGACTTGCAGGCGCCGCAGTTTCCGGAACGGCAGCCGTGGGGATAGGGCACGCCCTGCGCGATGGCAGCCTCGAGGATTGTCTGCCCCATCTCCACCGTGACGGCCTGGTCCCAGCCCTGGATTGTGACCGAATAGCTCATGGCTGCATGCTGACGCGATTTAATCCGCCTGTCAAATAATTCGTATAACAAACTATTGGTGTGAGCGAATATCCATGCTATCAATTAGTTTATGACAGAGAACAGCCCCACCCTTGATGCGGACGCCACAGTTGCGGGCGCCGCCCCAGACGACCAGAAAACCGACCAGAAAATCGAAAAGGAAACTGACCGGGATATCGACGCGGATATCAATCGGGGCGTCCTAACCGACCTGCTCGGCTATCATATGCGGCGGGCGGATGCTTACACATTCCAGAGCTTTGGTGCGGCGCTGAAAGATGACGGCGTCAGTCCCGGACAATTGGGCGTCATGCTGCTGGTGCAGGCGACCCCCGGCATCAACCAGACACGGGCCGGCCGGGCGCTGGGTGTTGACCGGTCGACCCTGGTCTCGATCATCGATGCGCTTGAGGGCCGGGGCCTGGTGAAACGCACGCCATCGCCAACCGACCGTCGGTCCCATGCCTTGATCCTGACCGACAAGGGCGCCGCTTTTCTGATCGAAATCCGCCCCCGCCTCGACGCCCATGAGCAAGAGGTGGCGCGAAACCTGTCGCGGTCCGAGCGTGAGACGCTGATCACGCTGCTCCAGAAAATCGTCAGGCCCTAGTCCGGAGTCAGTGATGCTGATTGGCGACCTTCTCCGCGACAGCGCTGCGCGCCTGCCTGACAAGCTGGCGGTGATTGCCGGTGACACCCGGTTGACCTATGCGGACCTGGACCAGGCCGCCAACCGCATCGCCAACGCCATGAACGCCGGCGGCATCGGCCCCGGCGCGGCGGCGGCCATCGTCGCCACCAACACGGCAGCCTATCCGCAGGTCTATTTCGGCGCCGCCCGCTCCGGCGCGATGCTCGCCCATATGTCGGTCCGTTCAACCGCAGCCGACCTCGCCTATATGCTCGGCAAGACCAGCGCACGAATTGTTTTTGCCGGCGCGGGCCAGATCGACCTGGTGCGCCAGGTACGGGCTGATTTGCCGGATCTCGGGACCGTCGTGGCGATGGACGGACCCGCGGGGGCCGGTGAAGTCACGCTGGCTGACTGGTCCCGTGGCGCACCTGAGTCGCCGCCGGCCGTGAGCCTCGACCCCGCCGCGCCCTATGGCATCACCTTCACCGGCGGCACCACGGGCGTACCCAAAGCGGTGGTTGCGACCCACCAGGGCAGGGTCTGGTCAGCACATATCGCGGCCCGTGACTTCGCGCTCAGCGAAGACGACGTCATGGTCTGCACCACGCCGCTGTTCCACGTGGCAGGGCTGACCTCCTGGTTCCAGACCGGCATCACGCTCGGCTGCACGATGCACCTGCTGGAGCATTGGGACATCGACGATCTGATGGTCGCGGTGGAGGTCGGCTGCACTGCCGCTTTCATGGTGCCGACCCAAATGGTGGCCGTGCTGAACCATCCGGAAACCGCAAGCAGGCTTGGCAACCTGCGCTATGTGAATTTTGGCGGCGCGCCCATGTCTCCAACGGTGCTGGCGCGGCTGGTCGATGGCTTTCCGCACATCGCCTGGGAGGAACATTACGGCCAGTCGGAAGCCGGTCCCATCGCCGTCCGCCCGGCAGACTTCAACGGGACCAAGGCGGCCAGCGTGGGCCGCGGCTTCGAGGGCCAGGAGCTCGCAACCCTGGACGAGGACGGTAAGGCGCTGCCCACCGGCCAGGTCGGCGAGATCGCCACCCGGGGACCCCACGTCTTCCTGGAATATCTGGGCGACCCGAAACAGACAGCCATCGCCAAGACGGCCGACGGCTGGCTGCGCACCGGCGATGTCGGCTATCTGGATGACGAGGGCTTTCTGTTCCTGGTGGACCGCTCCAAGGACATGATGATCTGCGGCGGCGAGAACGTGTATCCCGCGGAGGTGGAGCACGCCCTCTATCAGCATCCTGCGGTCAAGGAATGCGCGGTCTTCGGCATCCCGGACGAGAAGTGGGGCGAAGTGCCGGCGGCACATGTGGTGCTGGCGGACAGTGCCCAGGCCGAAGCCGCGGAATTGATCGACCACTGCGCCGAGCTTATTCCCCGGCACAAACGGCCGCGCCTGGTGAAGTTCGTCGACAACCTGCCCAAGACCGCCATCGGCAAAATCCAGAAAAACGTTATTCGCGACCCCTACTGGGAAGGCGAAGAGCGGACGATTTAGGCGCTCACGGCCGGACGACCCCCTCGACCCACCGGGCGTGGCCCATCAGGTCCTCGTCACGGTGATGGAAGCCCATCAGCTGAAGGCCGAGCGGCAATCCCGCGTCGCTCAGCAGCGGCAGTGAGAGTGCCGGCGCGCCGAGCAGTGATGCCGGCACGTTGATATCGGCGTTGCCTGTCGACTCAAGCCCTAGTGGCGCGGCGCCGGTCGCCCCCAGCAGCAGGCAGACATCGCCAATCCGGGAGAGCGCATCGTAGGTTGCGCGGACCTCATCGCGCTCGGCAATACCCTGACGGTAGTCGTCCAGATGCAGGTTGCTGGCATCTTCCAGGCGCTGGCGCATCACCGGGCTCATAAGGTCACCGCCCCGTTGGTAGAACTCGGCAAGGGGCCAGCGAAATTCCCATGCGTTGATGCGCCGGGTGAGGGGCGTCGCCCCCGCAATGACCTGCTCGAACGCCTCGATCAGCGGCGAGGTGCGGCGATCCACGATTTCCACACCCGCGGCGTCGACCCGGGAGAGGGCATCTTCGAACTGGGCCTTGGCGCCACCGCTTGCATCGGCCCACCCTGCCGTTTCCAGCCTGATCACCCGGCGGGGCCGGGTTTCGGGAGTCAGGACTGCGGCCCCATAGAGGCCCGGATAGCCGATTGCGCCACCGACCCGGGACGCAATCGCCTGGGTGACCGCCCAACAGTCCGCCAGGCTCGCGCCAAAGGCGCCGACGGTGCTTTGCGAAACATGGTCATGGCATCCGCGCCGGTTGATCGCGCCGAGGGTCGGCTTGTAGCCATAGGTGCCGCAATAGCTGGCCGGCCGCGTGATCGAGCCGAGCGCCTGGGTTCCCAGGGCGGCGGGAACCATTTCTGCGCCGACCGCAGCGGCGGAGCCGCTGCTGGAGCCGCCCGGGGTACGTTCCGGGTCGTGGGGATTGGTGGTCGCGCCTGGATACATGGCCGCGAACTCGCAGGTGACGACCTTTCCCAGCACAATTGCGCCCGCCTCCCTGAGCGCCGTGATGCAGGCCGCATCCCCTTCGGATTGCCAGCCATCGAAGATGGGGGAACCCATCTGCGTCGGCATATTCTGGGTTTCGATGACATCCTTGATTCCCACCGGCAGGCCGTCGACGGGCGAGAGCGGCGCACCGGCGCGATATCGTTGGGTAGAATGATCGGCCGCCTCACGAGCGCCGTCGATGTTCATGGTGACGAAGGCTTTCACCACCGGCTCGCGGGCCTCGATCGTCGTCAGGCAACGCTCAAGGAAGACACGGGGGGAGTCCGAGCCATCAGCAAAGGCCGACGCCCTGTCCGCATAAGACGTTGGATTGTTGTCCATTCATCGACCCCCGGATTGTCCTGCATCTTCCCGAATCTGCAACATAGTACGGCGCGTGGGCCGGACGGACAGGATTATTGGGCGTACAGGATTATTGGGCGTACAGGCGACCGGATTTTGCTATGGCTTGCCCCTCAACCTCAGCCATGCCGGTGCCAGACAATGAAAATTGCGCTCCCTGACTTGATCTCCAATTCCTACTTCCCTGCGATCGCCGCCGTCGAACTCGGCCATTTCCAGGAAGAGGGGCTCGATATGGAGCTCGACCTGATCTTTCCGGTCGACAAGACGCTGGAGGCGATGCGCGCGGGCGAGATCCAGTTTACGGCCGGTTCTGCCCACAGCGTGCCCCATGCCTTTCCGGGCTGGCAGGGCGCCAAGCTGCTCGGGTCTCTGGCGCAGAATATGTATTGGTTCCTGGTGCTGCGCGCCGACCTCGGCGCCAGGCAAGGCGAACTGGAAGCCGTCAAGGGCCTCAGGATTGGCGCTGCGCCGCTCGTCGACCTCGGGCTGAAGCAACTCCTCGTTGACGCAGGTATCGACGCCGCGGCTGAGGGCATCGAGATAGGCCCGGTGCCCGGCGCCTTTACGCCTGGCAACGTCAACTTCGGCGTCGCCGCCGCCAAGGCGCTCGAGGAAGGCCGGGTCGATGGCTTCTGGGCCAACGGCATGGGCGCGGAGGTCGCCGTCACGCGCGGCGCCGGCACCATCGTGATCGACGCCCGCCGTGGCGATGGCCCGGCCGGCGCCGTCAACTACACCATGCCGGCGCTGATCACGACCGACGCCCTGATCGCGGAACAGCCGGACACCGCAGCGGCGGCCGTCCGGGCGCTGGTCAAGACGCAGGAAGCGTTGAAGGCGGATGTCAGCCTCGCAACGGAAGTCGCGAAAAAGCATTTCCCTGAAACTGAAACCAGCCTGATCGCCGAAATCATTACCCGCGACCTGCCCTACTACACCGCCAACGTGACACGTGAGTTCGTCGAGGGCATGAGCGCCTTCTCCATCGCACAGGGCCTGATGACCGAACCTGTCACCTTTGACCAGGTGGTCGCCACCCAGTTCACCGACCTCTGGAACGGGTAGCCCAGGATAATCTACGAAAAAGCACGGGGCATCCCGTTTCTGGAATTCGGGCACTGAAGAACGATCAACCTGGGCTCGAGAGCGCTGACAAAGTGGGCAAGCGCCCAGGCCTAGTCGATCGGCACGAAGATCGAGTGGCGTAGCTGGCCCTCGATCGCTTTGGACAGGTGGCCCTTCCCGTGGGTGTCCTCGACCAGAATCACCTCGCCCGGGCCGATGACACGGATTTCGCCGTCGCTCACGGTAATCGCAACGCCAGCGTCGAGGTTGATGATGTATTGCCGGCGCGGCGCGGGATGCCAGTCCAGATCGTAGGTCCCCGGCGTCTCGCGGAAGATGATCCCGGTGGCGGGAAGCGTCTCCGACATCTTGCCGCCAGGCCCATCCTTGACCAATTCGATTTCAATGTCGCGAAAATGCGTTTCGCCTGCATCGTCGACATAAAGATTGTGGATGCGCATATGCGGCACCTCCCGTGATGTAGCCGTTCCCGTCATCTCTATGCCGTTGACTATTGGATTTTGATCTGCCCGAATGGGCGTGGAATAACATTCGGCGATGTGAAGCTCATACGCTTTTTTTGCGTGGCACTAAGATCCATCAAAATGGAAGTGCTGAGGTAACCACGCCATCAAAACCTATAAAGTTGACTGTCTCGGGATATAAAATCCGACGTCAAATTTGCTGTTTCGGAGGAAATCTGAATGGTGAAAACGTCGGACATGCATCTTGATTCTTTGGATGATGGTCGCGAGCTCTACATCAATGGAGAGCGCGTAACAAAAACCACCGAACACCCGGCATTTCGAAAGACGGCTCGGTCCGCTGCCGCGTTCTATGGGTATCAAGCCGATAAAGCGAACATTGAACGCATGACGTTCGAGTCGCCCACGAGCGGTGAGCGGGTAAACAAGCTCTGGCAACTTCCAAAAGACTACAAAGGTCTCGTTGACCGCCGCAAAGCGCTGACCAGTTGGGCTGAGCTGAGCTGCGGTATGATGGGGCGCTCCCCCGATCACGTCGGCTCATCGCTTGCTGGTATGTATATGGGGATGGATGTCTTCGAAGAGCACGACCCCAAACGGGCTAAAGCTCTCAGGGACTATTTCCACTATGCACGCGATGAAGACCTGTATCTCACATATGTGATTGTTAACCCCCAGGCGGATCGCTCCAAGTCAGCCAGCGAACAACCTGGTGAGGAACTTGTGGCCCGGATTGTCGATGAAGACAGCGAAGGGATCACCATTCACGGCGCAAAAATGCTCGGCACCGGCGCGCCATTCGCCAATGAAATCATGGTGTCAGGATTTATGGGCCTTCAGCAGGGCGAAGAAAAATATGCCTTCACGGCGATGGTTCCTTTGAACGCCAAAGGCCTGCAGCTGTTTTCGCGTAAATCATACGAGCTGGATGCAACGTCGGAATTTGACTATCCATTGTCGAGCAATTTCGATGAAAACGACGCCGTTGTCTTTTTTGATCAGGTGAAAATTCCCTGGGATCGGGTGCTGGTCAATCAGGACATCAAGATGGCCCAGGCCCAGTGGCATGAGACGCGGGCGCACGTATTTCAGAACTATCAATGTCAAATTCGACTGATGGTGAAGCTTCGCTTCTTCATGGGCATCGTGCGCAGGACAGCTGAAATCAACGGGATCATAAACATCCCTCAGGTTCGCGAAAATCTTGGATTGGTGGCTGCCAAAGCGAAAACCATTGAAGGTCTTGTCTACGCCATGGAGTCCGCCGGTGAGCGCTATGGCGACTATTTTCTGCCAGACCGTTCCTTGTTGGCGACCAGCCAGGTGGTTGCCCAGACCATGTACGGCGAAATCATAGAATTGATGCGCACACTTGCGGGTGGTGGATTGATCATGCTGCCTTCATCGGCTGCTGATTTCTCGCATCCGGAGTACAGTGCCGCGATCAATAAAACCCAGCGCTCCTCAATCACGAACTCATACGAGCGGGTCAAGTTTTTCAAATTGGCCTGGGATGCGATCGGGTCGGAATTCGGATCCCGCCACGCGCAGTATGAAATGTTCTACTCCGGCCCTGCGTTCATCACCAAAGGGCATTCATTCCGGTTCTACGACTGGGATGGCGCAAAGAGTTTGGTGAACAAAATTATGGCGACCTATGACCTCGACGAAAAACCCAAGCCATCAAGCTAAGGGAGAAATCCATGACCAGATTTCCGCAAGACCGGATGCTGGTTAGCGCAACAGTCGACGCCGACGTCGAAGCCGCTTGGGGCCGCGCCCCGACGATTTGTCGAGCGCGGTGCTGTTGACCTGATTGTTGAACCACCAACGGCTCTGAGCCCGACAAAAGAAAAATACCTTTGGGATCGCTCCCCACGAGTGAGCCCTTCAGTTCTTATCAATCAGCGGAGGCAGAAATGACATTTGGATATTGTATTGGGCACCTGACGATCGAAGACGCCGACGCTTACAAGGAATACGCTGCCAAGGCGCCGGCTGCCATTGCTGCCTATGGCGGTGAGTATCTGGTGCGCGGCGGATCTTCCGAGGTGAAGGAAGGTACTTTTCCCGGCGACCGTACCGTCATAATCCGGTTCCCGAGCTTTGCGGCAGCTAAAAATTGGTACGAAAGCGCGGAGTATTCCGCCATTCGCCCCTTACGCGAGGCATACGCTTCCGGCGGGATGATACTTGTCGAAGGGCTGTGATTTTCTCCAGGTTTGCTTCGGATAGAAAGCGTTTGCCCTGCACGGGATCCGTTCTGTGTTGCAAGCGCCTGCCTCAGTTCCACAGCCACGCAGCGCCGCGGACTCCGCCGGAATCGCCCCAGTGGTTGGGAAGCAGGCGGGTATCGACGCGGTCGGAAAAGACCCAAGGCGTCCAGCGCGCCGGCACCATCTCGTACAGCACGTCAATATTGGAAAGGCCGCCGCCGAGCACAATCGCCTCGGGGTCGAGCAGATTGATGACAGGGGCAAGGGCGCGGGCCAAGCGTTCCGCATAGCGCGCCAGTGCTACTTCCGCCTGCGCATTTCCCGCCGCCGCCGCCTCGGCAATCTCCGCGGGCAAAAGCGCGTGGCCTGACAGTGCCTGATACTGGGCGGCAAGCGCCGGGCCGCTCAGCCAGGTCTCAATGCAGCCGGTGAGGCCGCAATAGCATTCGGAACCAGACACTTCATCGGCGGTCGGCCATGGCAGCGGGTTGTGGCCCCATTCGCCGGCGATGTCGTTGGCGCCCGTTACCAGCCTACTGTCGATGACCAGTCCACCGCCGACGCCCGTCCCCAGAATGACACCAAAGACCGATGCCGCGCCCTGCCCCGCGCCGTCCACTGCTTCCGACAGGGCGAAACAGTTGGCGTCGTTGGCAAGACGCACGGGCCGGCCAAGGAGGCGTTCGAGGTCACCGGCCAGGTCTTCCCCGATCAGGCAGGTGGAGTTGGCGTTCTTGATCCGACCGGTGGCGCGGGAGACGGCGCCCGGAATGCCAATGCCCACCGGCAGACCTTCCGTTTCCGGCTTCTCCGCCGTGAGCCGCGCAACCACATCGGCGATCGCCGCAACAGTGCCCGGATAGTCGTCCCGCGGCGTGTCCACGCGCACGCGCAACCGGTCGTCGTCCGCACCCATCAGGATGCCCTCGATCTTGGTGCCGCCAAGGTCGATGCCGAGCCTGAAGTCAGCCCTGTGTTCGGTTCTATGGCCAATTTTTTGGCCAGCTCTGGGGCCGGTCATGATTCGCTCCCCCTGATCCCCCGCACGCCTGCGTCCCATTTCAGAGCCTACGCTTGCATCGCGGGCGCGTTCTTGCAAGGAATCGCCACGATGCCGGACAGCACCCGGCCCAGAAGGATTTTTTTCATGCCCGCAGGCGGCAAACCAGCTCCCCAGCTCTATCTGATCGACGGCTCGGCCTATATTTTCCGCGCCTTTCACGCGATTCCGGTGGGCGCGTTCCGCCGGTCGGACGGGGTGCATACCAACGCCGTCAACGGCTTCTGCAACATGATCATCAAGTTGATCGAGGACGTCACGTCTGACGACGCGGACGACTATTTGGCGGTGATTTTCGACGCCTCCTCGGTCACCTTCCGCAACGAGATCTATCCGGAATACAAGGCCAACCGGGATGCGCCGCCGGAAGAACTCCGCCCCCAGTTCAGCCTGGTCCGCGACGCCACCCGCGCCTTCAACCTGCCCTCCATCGAAATGGAGGGGTATGAAGCGGACGACCTGATCGCGACATATGCCAAAGACGCTGCCGCCAAGGGTTATGAGGTCATCATCGTCTCCTCCGACAAAGATATGATGCAGCTGGTCGGCCCAGGCGTCACCATGTTCGACCCCATGCGCGACCGGCGCATCGCCGAGCCAGAGGTGATGGAGAAATTCGGCGTCGCACCAAACAAAGTCATCGACGTGCAGGCGCTGGCCGGCGATTCGTCGGACAACGTACCCGGCGTGCCCGGCATCGGCGTCAAGACGGCCGCACAGTTGATCGACGAATATGGCGATCTCGACGCGCTGCTTGCACGGGCCGAGGAGATCAAGCAGCCGAAGCGGCGGCAGAACCTGATCGAGTTTGCCGATCAGGCGCGAGTTTCCCGGGAACTGGTAACCCTTAAAAACGACGTCCCGATCACGGATCCCATCGAGGGTTTCGCCCTCACAAAGCCTGACCCGGAAACGCTGCTGGCATTCCTGCGGGAGCAGGAGTTTCGCACCATCACCCAGCGCGTCACCCAGAAGATGGTCGACGATGGCGATCTGGATGAAGGCGCCATCCCGGAAGAGACGGCCGAGGCGCCGCCAGACACGGCGGACAACCAGTATGAACTGGTGCAGGACATGGCAGCGCTCGACGCCTGGCTGGAGAAGGCCCGCTATCGCGGATATGTGGCCTTCGACACGGAGACTACATCGCTGAACGAGATGCGCGCGGAACTGGTCGGCGTGTCCCTCGCAGTCGAGCCGGGTCACGCCTGCTATGTACCATTGGCCCACGTAACGCCTGGGGCGCTGGCCCTGGAACGGGCGGTGCAGAGGCCGGAACAGGCGCCCTTCAAGGACGCGCTCAAGGCGCTGAAGTCCCTGCTGGAAGACCCGGCCATCCTGAAGATCGGCCACAACATCAAATACGACGCCGTGGTGATGAAGAATTACGGGGTCGAGATCGGCCCTGTCGATGACACCATGGTGCTGAGCTATGTGTGCGACGCCGGCCGTCACCGGCACAATATGGACGACCTGGCCCAGAAGCATCTGGAGCACACCAACATCAAATTCGAGGAGGTTGCCGGCAAGGGCAAGGGCCAGGTGACCTTCGACCAGGTGCCGTTGGACAAGGCCCGCGACTATGCCGCCGAGGATGCGGACATCACGCTCCGCCTGCACCGGATGCTGAAACCGCGGCTGACGGATGAGCGGGTGACCACGGTCTATGAGACCCTGGAACGGCCCCTGATCCCCGTGCTGACCCAGATGGAATTCACGGGCATCAAGGTGGACGCGACCCACCTGAAACGCCTGTCCGGCGAGTTCGAACAGCGCATGGCCGGGCTGGAGGCGGAAATTCATGAGCTGGCCGGGGAGCCCTTCAACGTCGGCTCGCCCAAGCAACTCGGTGAGATCCTGTTCGACAAAATGGGCCTCACGGGCGGCAAGAAAACCAAGACCGGCGCCTGGGGCACCGGCGCGGATGTGCTGGAAAATCTGTCCGCAGAAGGCCACGACCTGCCCGCCCGCGTCATGGACTGGCGGCAGCTGTCAAAGCTGAAAAGCACCTATACAGATGCCCTGATCAGTCAGATCAACGAGCGCACCGGCCGCGTCCATACCAGCTACGCGATGGCGGTCGCCGCCACTGGGCGGCTGTCGTCCAATGAGCCGAACCTGCAGAACATCCCGATACGCACCGAGGAGGGCCGCAAGATTCGCGAGGCCTTCATTGCCGAAAAAGGCAACACGCTGGTATCGCTCGACTACAGCCAGATTGAGCTGCGCCTGCTGGCCCATGTGGCGGATATGCAGGTGCTGCGCGACGCCTTCAACGACGGCATCGACATTCACGCCATGACCGCATCGGAAGTGTTCGGCGTGCCGGTGGAAGGCATGGACCCGATGGTCCGCCGCCAGGCCAAGGCGATCAACTTCGGCATCATCTATGGCATCAGCGCCTTCGGGCTCGCCAATCAGCTGGGTATTGATCGCTCCGCCGCCGGCGATTTCATCAAGGCCTATTTCGAGAAATTCCCGGGCATCCGCGATTATATGGAGGCGACCAAGGCCTTCGCCCGCTCGAATGGTTTCGTTGTCACGCCTTTCGGCCGCAAGATCCACGTCACCGGCATCAGCGAGAAGAACCCGGCCCATCGCAGCTTTGCCGAGCGGCAGGCCATCAACGCACCGCTGCAGGGCGGAGCGGCGGATGTCATCAAACGCGCGATGATCCGCGTGCCGGAAGCGTTGCGCGCCAAAAAGCTGAAGGCGCGCATGCTGCTGCAGGTGCATGACGAACTGCTTTTCGAGGTGCCGGACGATCAGGTGGAGAAGACCATCGACGTGCTGAAACCGCTGATGGAGCAGGCGAGCCTGCCGGCGGTGGACCTGTCGGTGCCGCTGGTCGTCGACGCCGGACACGGCGCCACCTGGGCGGAGGCGCACTAACCCCTTCGGCCCCTTCGGCCTCTTCGGCCCCTTCGGCCCCTTCGGCACGACATCTGGAATTTGCGGCCCGGATGCCTTATCTTTCCAGCATGCTCCATGGCATCGTCATTGCAGGAAGTGGAATAGGCGCCGGCTTTTTGGTCGGCGGCGATGCCGTCGGCTGGCTGGTCGGCCTGTGGTACAGCTATGTGCTGCCCGCCTTCATGGAGATCAACGCGAGCGGCCTGCCGCTCTGTGTTTAGAAGGCTGCCTGCCGCTCTCCGTCTAGGGCCTGTCCGCCGAATTCCACCCACCCACGATCATTAGCAACGGGTCAGACACCCAGATGCTGGTGTTTAATGTCCTGGTCGGCCTCCAGTTCGTCGGGCGTGCCTTCCCAGACATTCGTGCCCTGCACCAGAACGAAGCACCTGTCCGCCAAGCTGGTGGCCAGGTGGTAGTTCTGCTCCACCACCAGCATGGTCTTCCCGGTTTCCTTGATCTTGTGAAAGATCTCTTCCAGCTGGTCGATGATCACCGGTGCCAGACCCTCGCTCGGCTCGTCCAGGATCAGCAGTTCAGGCTCGGAGATCAGCGCGCGGCCGATGGCCAGCATCTGCTGCTCGCCGCCTGAGAGCTGGTTGCCGTAGTTGCGCCGCCGCTCCGCCAGGCGCGGGAAGAAATCGTAG
>JAJFFJ010000084.1 GCA_021776685.1 Alphaproteobacteria bacterium | reverse complement strand
ACAGGGGCAAAAGGGTTCGTTTCAACATGATCACTCCCTCTTGTCTGACGCGAGAATAGCAAAAATTGCTGGCTCCATTGGAAGCAATCCCATCTCATACAGTCAAGGTCATGGCTGATGCATGGCCAAATGAAAGCTCGCTCCCCGGTGCAACCGGGGCAGGCAGACCAGGAGCAATCCGCTCGCCATCCACCCAGGTGCCATTGGCGGAACCGAGGTCGACGACGAAAATCTGACCCTGGCTGAGTACTAGGACGGCGTGATGGCGCGAGACGACGCCGGAGGACAGGGAGACGTCGTTGTCGCCCGCCCGGCCGATGTGGACGCCGCCCAGTTTGTCACCACCGCCCGGCGCAGCGGCCCGGGCAAGATCGGCATTCTTGAGCAGGAAGCGGGTGGCGCGAAGGCCATCATAGCCTTCAAGGATGATGTGCTCTGCCCGATCAACGATGGCCGCGGCGACGGTAGATGCAATGGCAGACGGGGCGGTAGTGGGGATCTGCGTTGTTTCAGCAAACATGGTCTTGTTCCTGGTTCCTAAGGTTGTATCGTTTCTCTGAACCGGTTTTAGACCGCTGCCGCCAAGGGCTCTGTGAACCAGTTCACGGTTCCACGCGGTTTGCTGAAATCATTTGGAAAAGAGATGCCCGAAACCTGGAAAGCGACCGCAAAAGCCATGCTGTCCCGGCACTTTTTGCTCGGGCAACTGCCGGACAGCTTGCTGGATGACCTGTTGGGTCACGCGCAATTTCGGCGGTACAAACGCGGTGAATCGCTCTTCCGAAAAGGCGATCCGGGAGATGCGTTGTTGGCAGTGATTCTCGGCAAGATCCGGATCAGCACATTGTCGGCAAAGGGCCAGGAAGTGGTGCTCAATATGCTTGGGCCGGGCGATGTCTTTGGCGAAATCGCCTTCCTCGACGGCAAGCCGAGAACGGCTGACGCCGCCGTGGTCGAAGATACCGGGCTTCTGACCCTCGAGCGCAAAAGCTTCCTGCCCTATCTGGAAGAAAACCCGAAAGTTGCGATTAAACTGTTGGGTGTCCTGTGTGAGCGTCTGAGGTGGGTCAGCGACAGTTTTGAGGACATCGTGTTTCTCGAGCTGCCGGCGCGCCTTGCAAAACGGTTGCTGCGCCTGACGGAGAATTTCGGCCATCAGGAGCCGAGTGGCCTGCGGATCGATCTAAAACTCTCTCAACAGGAACTGGGCCACATGACCGGCGTGACCCGGGAGGCCGTGAATAAGGTGCTGCGCATCTGGGAAAAGGAGGGCATCCTGACCATCGAGCGGGCTGCACTCACCATCCATCAACCGGAAGGTTTGCGGGCGATTCTGGAAAATCCCTGACGCGGGGTCCTTTCAATCGGTTGTGTTGGCCCGCTACCCGGTCTGCTGATATGTTCACACTGGGAGTTGTCGAGAGGGCCATACAATGGTCGAGGCAAATGAAACACGCAAACTGACAACGGTGCTTGCCGCCGATGTGGCGGGCTATAGCCGTTTGATGGCGGATGACGAAGCGTCAACTGTCCGCACCCTGCGCGATTACCGGGAGATTATTCGGGGCCTGGTCGCGCGCCACGAAGGCCGTGTAGTGGACACGACTGGCGATGGCGTTCTGGCGGAATTCGGCAGCCCTGTGGAGGCGCTCCGGTGTGCGATCTCCATTCAGGAAGAACTCGGCGTCCGTAATGGCGAGTTGCCGGAAGATCGACGGATGGAGTTTCGTATCGGCGTCAACGTTGGCGATGTGATCGTCGAAGGCGATGTCTTGTTTGGCGACGCAGTCAATATTGCGGCCCGGCTGGAGTCTGTGGCGGATCCCGGCGCAATCTGTATCTCCGGTTCTACCTTTGAGCACGTAAAAAACAAGCTCTCCGTCGGCTTTCGCAATGAAGGTGAACAGTCTGTCAAAAATATTCCCTACCCTGTTCCTGCCTACTCCGTGATTCCCGGACAACGCTTGTTGGTTGGTGGGCAGAGGGCCACGGGACGCCGTTGGGGACTGGCAGCCCTACTCGCGTTGTTCCTGGTCGGAGGTGCCGGCGCTGCAGCCTGGGCATTATGGGACGGGAAGGACCGCAACGATCAGGCGGAGGCATCGGCCCGCAAGGCTGCGGCCAAGGCGGCGGCAGGCCAACAAAAAGCGCTGGAATTGGCCCAGCGGCGCGCCGATGAGGCTGAACGCCGCCGGGTGGCAGCAGAGGCCAAATTGAAAGCGGCGGAAGCAGCGCGCCGGAAGGCCGAATATGAGGCGCGTCGCCGCGCGTTGGAGGAAGCCAAACGGCGGGCTGCTGCGGACGCCCGCCGGAAAGCCGAAGCAGAGGCGGCGCGGGAACGAAATCTGGCGGCAATGAAACTTAAGGCCGCTGAAGAAGCTCGCCGCAAGGCCGAGGCGGAAGCCCGCCGGCTTGCCGAATTGGAGGCCCGTCGCAGGGCGGAAGCGGAAGCCCGACGCAAGGCGGAGAGTGACGCAAAACGCAAGGCCGAAGAAGAAGCGAAACGAAAGGTGGCAGCAGAGGCCAAACAAAAGGCAGAAGCCGAGGAAGCGGCGAAAAGGAAGGCTGCACGCCTCGCACGGGAAAAAGCCGCGCAACAGAAGGCGGCTGCGACCCGCCAGCGGCAGCTTGCTGTCGCCCGTCGCCGGCAAGCCGCTGCCCGCGGCGGACAGACAGGCGTTGTTCCCGGTGCAGGTTCAAGGAGTGCTGGTGGTTATTTGACCGGCGCGCAAATTCGCCAGACTTTTGTGGGTCGTAGCGCCGTTTTCCGGCGCCGGCACCGGTTCCGCCCCGCTCACGTCAGCTACCAGCTCAGGTTTCGGTCGGCATCACAGATGTACATTACCTGCCAATTTCGCAGGGACGGGAACGGCTCGCAAAATCCGTGCAACCTGAATGGCAGAAGCTTCCGGTGGTCGACCAATGCCAGGGCAATCTGCTGGTCGATCAACCGACCTATTTGCTTCCGCGTCATGAAGAGGTCCGGGAATTACGAGTTCCACGGCAACGGCTTTTTCCGCGGCGCGTTTTTCCTGCGGTGACGTAAAGATACGGAGTCACAAAAGAAAACGGGCGCCGATGGGCGCCCGTTTTTACGTGTCGGCTCTGTTCCCTAGCGGGCCCAGCGACGGCGGCTGCCGCGATAGGAGGTGCGGCGGGTGCGCGGCCGATAGTTGCGATAGGACCGGCGATAGGTGCGATAGCTCCGGCGGTAGGTCTTGCGATAGCGCGGCACGTAGCGGGTGCGGACGGTGCGGCGGTAGGTGGGGCGAGAAGTTCCGCGATTGAACCTGCGCATCGAGTTGCCGAACCGGCGCAGCGAATATTTGTGAATCCTGCCGATCTGTTTGAGCCGGCGTTTCAGATGGCGGCGATAGTTTGAAAACCGGCGGCCGGGGAAAATCAGATTGGTGGAGCGACGGACGCCGCGGTTTACCCGGCCATACTTGCGAACCGAGGTGTCGGCGTTCAGCCGGTCTTTTTGGCGGGCAACCGCAGTGCGGCGCTGGCACTGGCCGTATTCCCGATTGGCATACATGACGGCTTGGTGAGCCCGTTTCAGGCAGCTTTGGTGAGGTGCTGAAACTCGACGCAGGCATGCGCGCTGTGCCCGGCTGCCTCGGCAGGCCGAATAGTTGATCGACCGGAGGATCCGCTTGCATTGCTGATGAATGCGCCTTGCAGTCTGGTAATTGGCCTGGCGTTCCTGCCAGCAGCGGCTCGCGGCGGAAGAGGATGTCGATAAGGCGCCGAGCATTACGGCAGCGCCGGCGAGTGAGGCGAGACCGGTGTGGGTCAGAGTGAAGGTCTTCATTTTTCTGCTCCCGGTTGGGGGTGGTTGCTGTCGGGAGCAGGTGTAGGTCGAAGGCGCGGATGGCTCTGTGAACCACTTCACATAACCTGGCGGATTTCGAGAAAATTGATGTTTTCGCCCGAATGGCCTAGACCTTGAATGCATGAATATGGGAATTATATCATATATTGACAATTTGACTGCATAGGTGGGCTGGATAGATGCTGCCGCTCCCCCGGGGAGAATTGATCTCCCCACACCCACCCAAATCTACACAGTTTTTTCGTCGCCAAAGGCGATGCCGGGACGACAAACAGCAACAAATGGCAACATATCGCAACGTTTCAAAAATTCCGCGCCAGCAACAATCTTGAAATTAATCCGTATACGGACTAATTTGCCGCCTTCAAATATCGGCGTCCGGGTTTATGTTGTCGCCGGCAGAGGAGGAGTACGGACATGAACGCGCCCAAAGTGACGCCTGAGCGACAGGATTATTACAACAAGATCGACCAGAAGAGCATGACCCCCTTGTGGGAAGTGCTGGCCAATCTGGTGACCAAGGAACCTGTCAGCCCCTGTCAGCCCCATATCTGGAAATGGGATGACGTCTATCCGAACGTGATGGAAGCGGGTTCGCTGATCACCGCCCAGGAGGCGGAACGGCGCGTTTTGATTCTGGAAAATCCCGGCATGCGCGGCGACTCGCGCATTACCCATTCGCTCTATGCGGGACTGCAACTCATCCTGCCTGGGGAAATTGCCGTCGCGCACCGCCACACCGCGTCGGCCTTGCGGTTCATCCTGCATGGCGGCGGCGCCTATACCGCGGTGGACGGCGAGAAAACAATCATGGAGCAGGGCGACTTCGTGGTCACGCCGCCCTGGACCTGGCACGACCATGGTAACGACAGCGATGAGCCGATGATCTGGATGGACGGGCTCGACGTGCCGCTCGTCAACACCATGGACACATCCTTCGTCGAGTTCTGGGATGAAGATTCCCAGCCCCTGGACCGGCCGGTCAACTATTCGCCGGATCACTACTCCCACAACATGCTGCCGGTCGGATACGAGAATTCAAAGCCCTATTCGCCGATCTTCAACTACCCCTATGCCCGCACGCGCGAGACGCTTGAGGGGATGCGCAAGTACGAGGATTGGGACGCCTGCCACGGCCTGAAGGTGCAGTATATCAATCCGGTCAATGGCGACTTCGCCATGCCCACCATCAGCACCTTTATGCAGCTGTTGCCCAAGGACTTCACCACGACGCCCTACCGCTCAACGGACGGCATGGTCTATTCGCCGGTGGAGGGCACGGGGCGCACGATTATTGGTGGCAAAGCCTACGAATGGGGTCCGAAGGATGTCTTCGTGGTACCGAGCTGGGTCCCGCACCACCATGAGGCATCGGAAGATGCGGTGCTGTTCAGCTTCTCGGACCGCTCGGCCCAGACGAAGCTGGGTCTGTGGCGGGAGCAGCGCGGCAACGACCCCAAGTCCGAACCCCACTGAGCGGCCATCAGGCCGTCAGGGCGATGATGCCATGAGCGGCACGGATGCGACCGACGGATCGGCCTCACCCGGCACAGCGCGGCAGACACGGCTGGATGATTTCCTGGCCCGCCTGGAGGGCCATCCCTGGTTCTCCTGCCTGGGCGAGCCGACCTCAGCGGCGGATCAGGAAGAGGCCCGTCTGCTGGCACAAGGCCTGATGGTCGGTGATCTGGGCGTCGCCTGGGTGGGTGACCTGCATGCTGCGGCCGCGTTGCTGCGCCGGGTCGACCATTCCCGGGCCTGGATGGACGCGGAGGCGGCGGAGGTGCAGCGTCTGACCGACCGCACTGAGACGGCGTTCGGCGCTATGGACACCACCGACGGGCTCAACCGGGTGATGCATCGGGCCTCGGACATGGCCATTGGCCCGGCCGCCATTGCCTGCGCCCGTGCTGGTATCGCTAACGAAGCGCTGCCAAAAGTAGCCGCAGGCGCCGCGGCGCATGCGGCCCACGGCATGGCGTTGGTCCTGGCCGCGGAGGCGCCGGCAGGACACATCTTCGCCGCCCGGTTCCGCCTCTTCTCCGGTGGCCGCTGGCCGCTGACGGTCGCGGGCGGCATGTTCCACGTGCTCTAGGGGGCGTCTGCCGCAGAGTTCTTGCGTTCCAGTCGCCCGAGGGTCACCGCCAAAACGACCGCCACGCTGGCGACGCCTACCATCAGCCAGGGTCCCTGGCCCCAGGTGCTGGCCGCGACGATCATGGCAAAGAGCGGCGGGCCGGTAAGCTGGCCGATGTTGGTGCCCTGCAGGATCAGGCCATTCACTCCGGCAACCTTGTCGGGCTGAGGCGAATGCATCTGTACGCTTGAATAAACCGATGACGGCAGCAGCCCGCCTACCAGGGAAAAGCTTACCGCAATAGCGATCCGCGCCACGTCGCCCAGCCATGGCTGGTAAATGAACCAGGCGGTGATCGCCATTGTGGCGATGCCGATGGCAATCAGCAGCCAACGGGGGGCGCCGCGGTGGGCCAGCCAGCCGCCGATGAGGTTGCCTGCAGCGTTTGCCGCGATGACCAGCGCCGTCGCCACGGCGGCGGCACCCGCGTCCCAGCCATGTTCCTGGATCAGGAATTTGGGCAGAAAAGCGGTGACGCACAGGAAAGTGAACGCATAGCAACCGAAGATGCTGGCCAGCAGCCAGGGGCCGGGCAGCCGCAGCACAGCAGTGGCCGTCACCCAGAAGCTGTCCCGATGCTCCCGGTGCTCCACAGGATCAGGGGTCGACCGGGTGCCGACCCATAGCCAGGCCGAGAAAGCGACCACGATCCCTGTATTGGCTAACCACATGCCCCGCCACCCGATCGTCGCCAGCAACACTGGCGTCAGCAGCAGCATGATGGCGATGCCCGTGGGCATGAAGGTGCCCCATATGCCCATGGCGAGGCGCATGTCCTTTGGCTGGACGGCGCGAAGGATCAGGCCGGGTGCGGTGACCAGGACAGAGACGGCGCCGATGCCCTCGATGACACGGGAGGCGAGAAGGCTCCACAGGTCTTGGGCAAGGGCGCCGACGATGCTCCCCGCCCCGGCAATCAGCAGCCCGGCAATGGCGATCCGGCGGGCGCCGAACCGGTCCGCCACGGCGCCTGCGGCGAGTCCGGTGATCGCCGCGAAAGCGTAGAGCAACGAGATAGCCCAGCCCGCGTCCACCAGGCTCATCCCCAGCTCGGCCTGAAGGGTGGGAATGGACGCCGGGATCTTGCCGATCTGGAAGGCGATGACGATGCCGGCCGCCACCGCCAGCAGGATTACGCCCCAACTTGTGCGTGGGAGGGTACGGTCGCCAGTGTCAGGGTTAGTTGAGGTCGACAAGGCCGAAGACTTCATAGCCACGGACTTTGGGATGCAGGACGAGTTGCTCCCGGGTGCCATCGTCCAGGGCGATATTCACCTCCACATGCCACTGGGCGGTGATGCTGGTTGTGCCGGAGGCCGGGTGCCCATCGCGGAAGGCGTTGCCGTCTGCCGCCAGTGTCGTGTCGTCGCTGAGGCGCAGGTCGGTCATCTCGCTGATTTCGTCACCCCGCATCGGGTTGCGGCCCTGGTAGCCCAGCCATTGGTCGTCTGTGGCGACCTGGCGGTCGATCTCGTCATAGTCATGGTCAACAAGAACCAGTGTGCGCACCAGGGCGATGCGCAGATGATCCACGGCCAGGGCCCGACGGGCGATGCAGGAGACCGCGATCTTCAAGGTCCCACCGGTAGGGGTGGACATATCGTCGACAACAGCCTCCAGGCGGCTGAAACGCCGACGACGGCGAAATTCGCCTGCAACCTGACGACCGACCACCGCGGCGGTCGCCACGATCCCGCCGAGCAGGACCGCCACGCCTGCGGGCCACGCAGCCTGATCGGTCCATGCCTGGGGCAGGAACAAGATCATGACAATGAACAGTGCCACAACCGCCATGGCGGCCAGCACCAAGCCCACCCATGCCCGGACTATGCCATACAGCAAAATACCCAGCACCTCAGCCAAGGTGAGACGGTCGCGCCGATACATGCCGGCGGTCCGTACGGGCGAAGCGCTACTCGTTCGCGATCGGGTTCACCAGGGTGCCGATCAAGTCGATCTCCACCTCAACGGTGTCGCCTTCGACCATGAACAGCGGCGGATTGCGTTTGAATCCGACTCCGCCCGGAGTGCCGGTCACAATCACATCGCCCGGATCCAGGGTACAGAAGCCGCTGATATAGTGGATCAGGAAGGGCACGTCGAAGACCATAAGGTCGGTCTTGGAACGCTGCACCTCCTCGCCGTTCAGGCGGGTGATCAACTCCATCTTGCTTGGGTCCGGGATGTCATCCGCCGTCACCATCCACGGGCCGAAGCCGCCGGTGCCGGGGAAGTTCTTGCCGGGCGTGAACTGGTGGGTGTGGCGCTGCCAGTCGCGGATGGAGCCGTCATTATAGCAGGTGTAGCCGGCCACATAGCTGAGAGCGTCAGCCTCGGACACGTGCCGTGCAGTCTTGCCCATGATCACCGCGAGCTCGCCTTCATAGTCGTAGCGGTCCGAGTTGTTGGGCTTGATCATTGGCTGGTTGTGGCCCACCTGCGTGTCCGCCCAGCGGGTGAAGAGCACGGGATAGTCGCTGTCGCTGCGCCCGGTCTCCTCGATATGGGATTTGTAGTTCAGGCCAACGCAGACCACTTTGCCGGGGTTTGGTACCACGGGCAGAAATTCAGCGTCGTCGATCGAAACTGCCGGCTCGCCGACCTCGGCCACCGTTTCGATCTCGATCAGCGCATCCTGCTCCAGCGCCACTTTCAGGTCCGGATAGGTCGCGCCAAGCTGGCCGCCAATATCGACGATGCCGCCGTCTTTGACGACGCCATAGGTGTCAGCGCCGTTCAGGCGAAAGGACGTAAGTTTCACGCATTTTCTCCCCAGCAGGACGGATATTCCCGCTGTCGTTTTGGTTCGGTTTCAAATGACGCCGGCAGCATTTCAGCCGTGGCTGGCGCCGGCTTTCAACTCAAAACGCCGGTCGCAATAGGGGCACTCGACAAAACCTTCTGCGCCCATATTCAGGTAAACCTTGGGATGGCCCAGTGCGCCGCCGTCGCCATCGCAGGCTACTTGCGGTGTCTCAGCTTCGACAATTTCCGGCGGCTCGGTGCCCGGCATTCCGATAGTTCCCATGGCTGGCGTCGCGCCCGCATTGACGCGAGTTTAGGCGGATGATAGCGATTGCCGCCCATCGCGCAAGGCGCGCGGATGTCACGCTTTTCCGCAATCACTGGCCGCCCATGACCCCATCCGCTGCAGCAGACGCCCTGTCCCCGACCGGTTCCTCGACAGAGGCAGTACCGGCTGTCAGCGTCCGCCAGCTGACCAAGGTCTATGGCGGAAAGGGCGGGCCGAAGCCGGCGCTGAACGCGGTCAATCTGGACATTCCCAGGGGCATGATCTTCGGCCTGCTGGGCCCCAATGGCGCGGGCAAGTCGACCCTGATCAACATCCTTGCCGGCATGGTGATCAAGACGGCGGGGTCGGCCACGATATGGGGTCATGACATCGACCGCCGGCCGCGCCAGGCAGCAGCGGCAATCGGCATCGTGCCTCAGGAGCTCAATCTCGACGCCTTCTTCACGCCGCGGGAGATGCTGAACGTACAGGCCGGCATGTATGGCGTGCCGCCCCGCGAACGGCGCACCGATGAACTGCTTGAGACCGTGGGCCTGACCGACAAAGCCGATGCCTATTCGCGGACCCTCTCCGGCGGAATGCGCCGCCGCCTGATGATCGCTAAGGCCATGGTCCACAGCCCGCCGATCCTGGTGCTGGACGAACCCACAGCCGGCGTCGATGTGGAGCTGCGCCAGCATCTGTGGGAGCACGTCCGGGTGTTGAACCGGCGCGGCACCACGGTACTGCTGACCACCCACTATCTGGAGGAGGCGCAGGAGCTGTGTGATGCCATTGCAATCATCAACCATGGCAACGTGATTGCCTGTGACAGCACCGTTGCCCTGCTCCGGCGGCTGGACCGCAAGGATCTGACCATCACGCTCACCCGTAATCTGGACGCGCTGCCGGAGGCTTTGGCTGCCTTCGAGGTCGAGCAGCCCTCGCCGCGGCGGCTGGTGTTCACCTACCGGCCCAGCCAGACCCGGGTGCGGGATATTCTGACCGCGGTCCGCGGCTGCGGCCTCGACATCGGCGACCTGACCACCCACGAGGCGGATCTGGAAGACCTGTTCCTTGAACTGACCAGTGCGGACGATGGCCGGACTGAGGCAGCAGACGCAGCCGAGGCAGCGGGGTCTGCCGTGGACGCCGGGGACGCCGGGTGACCTGCCCCCGCTGCCGTTGGATAACAGCAGCGACCTTAGTTCTGGTGGCCCTGCTGGCGGGCTGCACGTCCCCCCGAATACAGGCGCCGGGCGCGAACCCTGGTCCGCCGGCCGTTGAGGCCCGCGCATTCCGTATGGCGGACGGCGCCCGGTTGCCCTACCGGGTGTGGCCGGCCCGTGGCCCCGTGCGGGCGGTGATCGTCGCGCTCCATGGCATGAACGACCACCACAAGGCCTTCGCCATGCCGGCCGCCAGCTGGCTGGAGCGGGGCATCACCGTCTATGCCTATGACCAGCGCGGCTTCGGCGCGGCGCCCCAGCCCGGCATCTGGGCGGGGACAGCACGGCTGGCCGCGGACTTCCGGACCGTGCTGCGCCTGGTGCGGCGGCGTCATCCCGGCGTGCCGGTCTATGCCCTGGGGGAGAGCATGGGCGGCGCCGTGGTGGTGGCCGGTCTGGGCGGGCCGGGGGCGCCTGCGGTGGCGGGCATCATTCTTGTTGCGCCGGCGATCTGGAGCTTCTCCGCCATGCCGGCGCACTACCAGTGGGGGCTGGACCTCGCGGCCCGCACGGTGCCCTGGGCGTGGCTGAGCGGCAGCGGCCTGGGCCGGCGGCCGACGGACAATTTCCGCGCCTGGTATGCAGCAGGCCGCGACCCCCGGGTGATCAAGGGCGCGCGCGTCGATACCTTGTGGGGCGTGGTCCAGCTGTTTGACCGGGCCTGGATGGTGGCGCCGCGCGTGAAGGGTCGCCTGCTGCTGCTCTATGGCGCGCGGGACGAGATTGTGCCGAAGCGGGCGCTGGTTCGGTTGATCGGACGCCTGCCCAAACAGCCACGCACCATCGCTTACTACCGGGACGGCTGGCACTGGCTGCTGCGCGACCTGCAACGCTGGGATGTGCATGACGATATTTCGTCCTGGATGCTGAAGCCGAACCGCCCCCTGCCGTCCGGCGCCCACAAAGCGGCCACTGCGCGGCTTTTGAAGGACAACGCGACGCGGCCATAGCGTCCGATGGCGATTTCCCGCGCCGCATGCCGATTTTTTTGTGTTGCGAAATGTTGCGATTTGTTGCGGTCGGCTGCCGGAACACTCCCCCGATGTGGAGATTTGTGGGGGAATGTGGGGGAGCGCCCCAACGCCACTCCCAATGCCACTCCCAACGCCACGGACGATCCGGAGGGCAGAAGTCTCCGGATGTGGTGTTTTGTGGGGAAATGTGGGGGAGATGGGAGACTCGACACCCATTTTCACGCCCGTTCGGGGTGGCCACAGTGCGGGACGCAGAGCGTGGTGTGGTGCGGCCTGTCGGGTCGGCGGGATTTACTTGTCAAAGAGCCAGCTAGGATATAAGTCCTTTTTGCTCATCTTCAAGATTCGCGACTTCAAGACCCTGGCCAACTCGGCCGAGTGCTACTGGCCGCGCTTCTTCCGCCACCGCAACAGGGCCTCGCCAAACTCTGTCCGGCTGATGTTGCCGTCCGCATTGCTGTCCAGCCGCTTGAACCGTGCCGTCGTCGCGGCGATGCGTTCGTCCCGGCTGATGCGGCCATCCTTGTTGCTGTCGAAGCGGCTGAAGATGCGCGCCTGCCAGCGCACCGCCCGGCCGCCCATCTGGGCCGTAAGTTCCCGCCGGGTGACGACTTTGTCGCCGTCTGCGTCCGCCCGGGCAAGGCGTCGCCAGTCGGCCTCGCCGGCCTCGGCCCTGGAAATCCCGCCATCGCCGTTCCGGTCCAGCCGCGCAAGCGTTTTCGCGGTGCGGCGGGCGGCGCGTTGCTGGAGATAGACCATCAACTCCGCCCGGGTGATGACGCCGTCGCCATTGCCGTCCATCAGTTTGACACGGCGGTCGCTGATGGCCAGCAGGTCGGATATGCTGATGACGCCGTCGCCGTTGGCATCCAACTGCTTGAACCGATCGCCGTCCTTTGCCGCCGCTCCCGCGGCAAGCAACAACATCACAACGCCCGGCAAGCCTACCCAACGTCCAATTACGGATTTGATCATCGCGGCGCCCCCGCACCCATCGTCATCTCTGACGTCTCCAGCCCTGACCCGGCATATCTACTATCATCTGCAAGCCGGCATCTGCCAACTCTTACGAAAGAGGCAAGGGCGGCGTGCCCCGGCCATTCGTGGTAGTGGCGCCCGGTGGAAGGGTGTTTTTAGCAGGTGATGCCAGGTCAAGCATTGGTGTGTGGGACTTTGACCCGAGCTTTTCCCGGTCCTTGCGACGACCATTGGAGCGGTGTTCTAAGTCGTCGTCTCTCAAATCTAGGGCCGGTCCAGGGCCGGCCCGTTGTTGCTCACATACTTGTGCGGGCGTATTATTGCCGGGTCTCTATCAGGGACGGAGAATGAGGGGAAAAAAATGAAACGCAGAATTTTTGGCATATTGCCGTTGGTCTTTGCTGCATGCCTTTTTGGTGCAGAAGCCCAGGCCGGAACGACGCCAATTTTCCAATCGACCAGTAAGACGTATCAGCAAGCGCAGGGGACAGGCGGCCTGACCTGCGCGCAGCGGTGCGAACGGGGCTTCAAGAGGTGTCTGAAGGAAGCGGGCGGAAACTTCGGAAGATCGTCGAGCATGTTCCGGCGTAAATGCTTCAAGAAGCGCCGAAATTGCCGCCGCAAGAAGTGCGGAATCACGCAATAGGTAGATCCCAAGCAAGCCCTCCGGATTGTAGCCGCCGACTGTTCAATCAAGGGTAGGCATTCGCCGCCATCTGGGAAACCCTTACTGCGTCCTGAAATACTGTCCCGGTGTGATCCACTGGACCCTGCCAATATTCAGGAAGGGCGGTGCGAGGCCGCCTGCCGCATTGCCGTTTCAGATAGAACCGACTACATAGAGCGTCGGGCTGGGTTTTCGGCGTCAGCCCCGCAACCTTAAATGCCGACGGCAAATGCCAAGCGCAGATGCCAACAAGTGCG
>JAJFFJ010000083.1 GCA_021776685.1 Alphaproteobacteria bacterium | reverse complement strand
AACTCACCTGTCTATCACGAAACCCGCAAGCTGATGCGGGAGCTCAATCTCAACACCGTCTGCGAGGAAGCCGCCTGCCCGAACATCGGCCAGTGCTGGACGCAGAAGCATGCCACGGTGATGATTCTCGGCAGCGTCTGCACGCGCGCCTGCAGCTTCTGCAATGTGGCCACCGGCCTGCCGGACAAGCTTGATCCCCATGAGCCGGAACACCTGGCCACCGCGGTCGGCCGGCTGGGCCTCAACCATGTGGTGATCACGTCCGTCGACAGGGATGACCTGGAAGATGGCGGGGCAGACCATTTCGTTCAATGCATCCGCAAGATCCGCACCGCGGCGGCAGAGACAACCATCGAAATTCTGACGCCCGACTTTCTGAACAAACCCGGCGTGATCGAGCAAGTGGCGGCCGCCCGTCCCGATGTCTTCAATCACAACCTGGAAACTGTGCCGCGGCTCTATCCGACAATCCGGCCCGGCGCGCGCTATTTCCAGTCGCTACGGCTGCTGCATCGGGTCAAGGAGGTGGAGCCGGGTCTTTTCACCAAGTCTGGCCTGATGGTCGGCCTGGGTGAGACCAAAGAAGAAGTCTATCAGGTGATGGACGATCTGCGCGCCGCCGACGTGGATTTCCTGACCATCGGCCAGTATTTGCAGCCCACGGTCAAACATGCCGCCGTCGACCGCTTCGTTCATCCGGACGAATTCAAAACCTATGAGCAGATGGCCTATGGCAAGGGCTTCCTGATGGTCTCGGCCTCGCCCCTCACGCGCTCGTCCTATCTGGCCGGCGACGACTTTGCGCAGCTTCAGGCGGCCCGGCAGAAGAAGCTGGCCGTGGCATGAAGCACGCCGAAACCCGTACCGTGCCCTATACGCCGGAGCAGATGTTCGCCCTTGTGGCGGATGTGGAGCGCTATCCGGAATTCCTGCCCTGGGTGATCGGCGCCCGGGTCAATCGCCGCAATGACACCCAACTGACGGCGGAGCTGATTGTCGGCTTCAAGATGATCCGCGAAAGCTATGTTTCCCAGGTGACGCTGACGCCGCATCATCAGGTCGATGTGGCCTATGAGCGGGGGCCGTTCAAACGCCTCACCAACCAATGGAAATTTTCAGAAGTGGAAGAAGGTTGCCGGATCGAGTTCTTTCTCGATTTCGAATTCCGATCTCGCCTGCTGCAGCGCCTGATCGGCGGCCTGTTTAACGAGGCCGTGCGCAAGATGGTAGGAGCGTTCGAAACCCGTGCCCGCAAGCTCTATGGCAAGCCGGGCACACTGCCTGACGCCACCGGGGAGCCGGCCTGACCTATCCCTGATGCGCCGCCAGCAGCAGCATCAGCCCCGCCGTATTGAATGCCTGGTGTGCCAGAATCGACGGGACCAAAGAGCCGCTCTTCTCATACAGCCAGCCCAGCACCAGGGCGCCTGCCGTGAGCGCAATGCTGATTTCCAGCGACTGCAGATGAATCAGGCCGAAGGCGAGAGCCGTCGCGATGTTTGCCGGCCAAAAGTCAAACCGGCTGCGCAGCCATCCGAAAACGACACCCCGAAAAAACATCTCTTCCGCAATCGGGATCAGGATGCCGATATAGAGAAACAGGGTGGCGAAGTTCAGCCAGAAGAACAGGTTGCCCGGCTGTGGCTGTTCAATCCGCGCACCTTTGGGGGCGTCGCCGCCGACCAACTGGTGAACCACAAAAACGATGACATAGATCAGCGGCACCAGGCCGACCCCGGCAATGACGCCAATACGGCACCACTGTGGGCTGGCCGGCAAGGCCCCCAGATCACGCCATGTGTAGCGGCCGGTGCGGATCAACAGAACATAGATGGCGCCCAGAAGGGCCAGGGGATGTATGGCGTAAAGCGCGAGCTGGAGCACAACCTTGTCGGTCGTGAAGACGCCAATCAACCGGCCCAGGACCACGGCGCCCAGCAACGTCAGCACGATGATCGTAAAGGTCACCGCCAGCACGTCGAGCGCGCTGATGGCCTTCCGGGGGGTCGGTGGGAGACCTGAGGGACCGGCGCCTGGCGGCATCAGGACGCGTCGGCGCGGGACTGGAGCAAGCTGAGGGCGTGGTCGACCGCCTGGGTGCGCACTGCGCTGCGATCGCCGTCGAAGATGCAATGATCGGCAAGGGTGGCTTTGCCGGCTTCCGCCGTTGCGAAATGTACCAGCCCGACCGGTTTTTCCGCTGTACCGCCGCCGGGGCCGGCGACCCCGGTGATGGCAACAGCGACGTCAGCGCCGGAATTAGCCACTGCACCTTCTGCCATGGCGCGGGCAACAGATTCGCTCACCGCCCCGTGGGTCTCAATCAAATCCATGGGCACGCCCAGCATCTGGTTCTTGGCCTCATTGGAATAGGTGACGAAGCCGCGTTCGACCACGTCAGACGAACCGGCCACATCGGTCAGTGCGCCCGCCACCAGACCGCCCGTGCAGGATTCCGCTGTCGCCAGCATCTGACCGCGCCGGCGGTAGAGTTCCAGGACGGTCTCAGAGATATTCTTTGATGAGCTCATCGATCAAATCTTTGACATAGGCGGCGATTTGCGGGTCTTCCGACGCCAGGATGACGCCGTAGAGCAGTCCTGCGCTCCAGACCGCAGCAACCACATCATCCAACATAATGCCCCAGCCGCCCGGAAGTACCCGCTGCGCCCAATTGGCAGGCCAGAATTTGGTGATATCGAAAAAGCGAAACAACAGGAAGCCGACTACGAAATGCCACAGAAATTGCGGCTGTGCGAAGACGAGGGCGAACCACTGGCCGGCCACCTCGTCGATGATCACTTCTTTCGGGTCGTGCCGCTGGGACCGCCGCTCGTAAACTGTTGACGAGATAATACCAATCAGCAGAACCAGCAGCGCACAGAGGAACAGCAGACCGTTTGCCCATTTGCCGCCAATGGTGAGGATTCCCCATGCGGCCGGTACCGCGACCATCGAGCCGATCGTGCCCGGCATGAAGGGAAAATGTCCGATGCCGCCGATGGTGCTCAGAAAGCGGGCAGGGTGGCCCAGACCCATCGGCTTCTGCGTGTGAAAATAGTCGATCATGCCCTAGGCCCTGGCGGCGCGTCAGGCATCATGACAGTTGCCACGGCCTGTCCGGCAATGCCTTCGCGGCGGCCTGTGAACCCCAATTGCTCCGTCGTGGTCGCCTTGATGCTGATCTGGTCGATGCGGAGGCCGGTAATCTCGGCGACCCGCGCGACCATAATCTCATGATGGGGCCGCAGCTTGGGCGCCTCGCAAATCAGGGTCAGGTCCAGATGCTGAACCCTGCCACCGCGGTCAGCGACAAGACCAAAGGCATGCTGCAAAAACCGGTCTGACGATGCGCCTTTCCAGGCAGGGTCCTTGTCTGAAAAATGATAGCCGATGTCCTGCGCACCGATGGCGCCGAGGACAGCGTCGGTAAGGGCGTGCAGGCCGACGTCGGCATCGGAATGCCCCACTAAACCCTGGTCATGGTCGACCCTGACGCCACAGAGCCAGAGATGATCGCCATCGCCAAAGGCATGGACGTCATAGCCGCTGCCAACGCGCGGGCTCAGTGGTGGCGCCAAAATTCGGTCTGCCCGCGCCAGATCTTCCTCTGTTGTCACCTTGAAGTTCCGTTCCCCACCCTCGACGATACCCACCTCTATCCCGGCCGCCTCCGCCACAGCAACATCATCGGTCAGGTTTTGCCCGGTTGCGGCTCTATGCGCGTCCAATATCGGTTGATAGGCGAAGGCCTGGGGCGTTTGAGCCCGCCACAAATTCTCGCGGTCAACTGTGGACCTCACAAGGCCACCATCAGCGCGTTTCAGGGTATCGACCACCGGGATTGCCACCAGCACGCCCTGTTGGTCAGCCAGGCTTGCCATGATTGCGTCAATCGTGCGGGCGGAGAGAAAAGGCCGGGCGGCGTCATGGATCAGGACCTGTGTCGGCGAGAGGTCGCTCAGACTTTCAAGACCATTCAGCACTGATTCCTGGCGGGTCGCGCCGCCGGCGACCGGCGACAGCAGATCCAGTCCCGTGACAGCAGCATCGTATAGCGGGCGGTCGTCCGGGTGGATCACCACGCGCACGCCGTCAATGTGCGGATGCGCCGACAGGACACTGGCGCTGTGCCACAACAGCGGCTGACCACCGGCCTTCCGGTACTGCTTGGGCAGCGCGCCGCCCGCCCGGTGACCGCGGCCGGCAGCGACTATCAATGCAAAGGTGCGCATGAGATGTGTGGTGGTGATGACGGTGTTGGCGGACCCTACACGGCGGATTTACCGCTTGCCAAGCGTCATTGGGTCTCTATTTTGCCTGAATTATGTGCAAACTGGAACTTGCCTAGAAAATTGACAAATTTGACCCCTATGCCCCTGAAAATTGGGCCCATAGAGCTGGATGCGCCTGTCATTCTGGCACCGATGTCGGGTGTTACGGATCAACCATTCCGTCAGCTCGTGCGCAGATTCGGCGCGGGCCTCGTGGTGTCGGAGATGATCGCGTCCGAGGCAATGATCCGCCAGATTCGCGATTCCCGCAAATTGTCGACCAACTGCGCTGAAGAGGCGCCGATGGCCGTGCAACTGGCGGGTGCTGACCCGGCGGTATTCGCGGAGGCCGCCCGATTGTGCGAAGACCGCGGCGCAGCGCTCATCGACATCAATTTCGGATGCCCGGTTAAAAAGGTGGTCTCCAAGCAATGTGGGTCGGCATTGATGCGGGACGAACACCTGGCGGGACGCATTATCGAGGCGACAGTCAAAGCGGTCTCGTTGCCCGTTACGGTCAAAATGCGCCTGGGCTGGGACCATGCTAACAAAAATGCACCAGCGCTGGCCCGGATCGCCGAGGACGCCGGCGCGCAGATGATCACGGTCCATGGCCGCACCCGGTGCCAGCGTTTCAAGGGCGAGGCCGACTGGCAGGCGATCGCGCCCGTCAAGACGGCGGTTTCGATCCCGGTTATTGCCAATGGCGATATCGACTCTATCGCGACCGCGCGGGCCTGCCTGGATCAATCAGGCGCCGATGGCGTGATGATCGGCAGGGGCGCCTATGGCAGGCCATGGCTGCCTGCCCAGGTGGGCGCTGCCCTGACCGATAAGCCTGTGCCGGAAGACCCATCCCTGTCCCGCCAACGAGATGTGGTTCTCACCCATTACGATACGTTGCTGACCCACTATGGCACCCGGATCGGGGTACCCATCGCGCGCAAACATCTTGGCTGGTACGGCAAGGGCCTGGCGGGTGCTTCTGCCTTCCGCGCGACCGTCAATCAACTGGACGACCCCGATAAAGTTCGGCAGGCCATCGATGCATATTTCCTTGGACCGCTGGAGCAGGCGGCATGAGCAATCCGGCGGCTGCCGTGGAACATCCTGCTTCAATCGACGGCTCGGGCGGAGATGCGTGGAACTACCTGAATTCGCTGAATGACGCCGTGTTGGTCGTGGGGCAGAACCGCCAGGTCAATTTCGCCAACATGGCGGCGGAACAATTTTTCGGTGTCAGCGCGAGCTATTTGCGCCGCACCGGATTGCGTCAGATTCTGCCTGAGGACAGCCAGGTCGTGGCGCTGGTGGACCAGGTGCTTGGTACCGGCGTTGCGGTGTCTGAATATGGCATTACCATTGAGACGCCCCGGGTCGGCGCGCAGTTCGTCAATATCCAGGCGTCACCGGTGCAGGATGGACCGCCGGCGGTCATTGTGACGATCCACCGTCAGAGCATCGCCCGCAAGATCGATCGTCAGTTGACCCACCGCAACGCGGCCCGTTCAGTCACTGCCATGGCGTCGATGCTCGCCCACGAAATCAAGAATCCGCTCTCGGGTATCCGCGGCGCAGCGCAGTTGATCGAGCAGGACCTTCCGGCTGAGGGACGCAACCTGACCCAGCTGATATGTGATGAGGCCGACCGTATCGTGGCGCTGGTCGATCGGATGGAGGTCTTCAGTGATGGTCGCCCGGTAGATGTGGCGCCTCTGAACATTCACGAGGTGCTCGAACATGTGCGCCGCATCGGCGAACATGGCTTCGCCGCTGGATTGCGCATACGCGAGGAATACGATCCGTCTTTGCCACCGGTATTGGCTAACCGTGACCAGCTGGTACAGGTTTTCCTGAATTTGCTGAAAAATGCAGCGGAGGCCGCGCCTCGAACCGGTGGCGAGATTGTTCTCTCTACTGCCTATCGCCAGGGGGTGCGGCTGGCCATACCGGCAAGCGACAGCCGCGTGCAGTTGCCCCTGATCGTAAGTATTCGGGACAACGGTGACGGTGTGCCCGATGACCTGCGCGCCCACCTGTTTGATCCGTTTGTCACCACCAAGCCCGCCGGCTCCGGCCTTGGACTGGCGCTGGTCGCGAAAATCATCAACGACCATGGCGGCATTGTCGAATTCAGCAGTGAGCCGCGTAACACCGTGTTTTCGGTGTTGCTGCCGCGCCACCTACCGGAAGCGAGACAGACGTGACCTCTGGCACAATCCTGCTGGCCGACGACGACCAGGGCATCCGCACTGTCATCAGTCAGGCCCTTGGCCGCGCTGGCTTCAGCGTTCGCTCTACCGGCAACGCCGCCACCCTATGGCGCTGGGTAGCGGATGGCGAAGGCGACCTTGTCATCACCGATGTGATCCTGCCTGACGAAAATGGCCTGGATCTCGTGCCGCGGATCCGCAAGCAACGCCCCGACCTGCGTGTGGTGGTCATGAGTGCTCACAACACACTGATGACGGCGGTGAAGGCTAACGAGCGGGGCGCCTTTGAATATCTGCCCAAGCCGTTCGATATCGGTGAGTTGGTCAGCGTGGTGCAGCGGGGCCTCACCGAATCCCGAAATCGACCGGCCGGCCCCGGGCCCGAGCGCGACATTGCCGAGGAAGACCTGCCGCTGATCGGGCGCTCTCCCGCCATGCAGGATATCTACCGGGTGCTCGCCCGGCTGATGGCAACGGATCTGTCGGTGATCATCACCGGCGAGTCCGGGACTGGCAAAGAACTGGTGGCGCGGGCATTGCATCAGTATGGCAAGCGGCGCAATGGCCCGTTTATCGCCATCAACATGGCAGCTATTCCCAAGGAATTGATCGAAAGCGAGCTGTTTGGGCACGAGAAGGGCGCCTTTACCGGCGCCACGGCCCGATATGCCGGACGGTTCGAGCAGGCGGATGGCGGCACGCTTTTTCTGGATGAAATTGGCGACATGCCGCTGGAAGCCCAGACACGGCTCCTGCGCGTCCTGCAGCAAGGTGAATATCTGCCTGTGGGCGGACGAACGCCCCTGAAGGCGGACGTGCGCATCGTCGCCGCGACCCATCGTGATCTGACCAGCATGGTGCGCCAGGGTTTGTTCCGGGAGGATCTTTTTTACCGGCTGAATGTTGTGCCCCTTAGGCTTCCGCCACTGCGGGAGCGTTCAGAAGACATCCCTGATCTGGTGCGCCATTTCCTGCGCCAGGCCCATGAAGAAGGGCTGCCCGAGAAGGCGCTGGACAATGCCGCGATGCAGCGGATGACCGTGTATCGGTGGCCGGGGAATGTGCGCGAGCTGGAAAATCTGATCCGCCGGCTCGCTGCGCTTTATGCGGAAGATGTCATTGGCCTCAATGTAATCGAACTCGAGCTGAGCGACCCGGGGGCAGACACATCCGCCCTGCCACTGCCACGTGACGAGAGCATTGGCGATTCCATCGAACGGCACCTGGCGACCTATTTCGAAGCCCATGGAGAGGCACTGCCGCCTTCCGGGCTCTACGACAGGGTACTTCATGAGGTGGAGCGGCCGCTGATTTCCCTGAGCCTCAGCGCCACACGGGGCAATCAGCTGAAAGCTGCGGCGCTCCTCGGGCTTAACCGCAACACGCTCCGAAAGAAGATTCGCGAATTGGACATTCAGGTGATCCGGGGCGTAAGCTAGATGGGACGGCCACCACTGAGATATTGCGTCAAGGCGCACCTGTCGGCCGGCAATGGAAAGATCTCATGGCCGAGATCGGCATAAACCCCTCCACACACAAGAACCGGATATCCCGGTGGCTAATTTCTTGGGCCCGGCGGCACGACCTTGCCCGGCGACTGGCCGTCGCCTTGATTGTCGCGGCTCTGGTGTCGGGGGTTGCGACCTATGTGGCGCTGACCGGGTCGCCGCCTTTCACGTCACGCTCGACGTTACTGATCCTGATCATCATCGATCTGGTGCTTTTGCTACCGCTGACGGCGCTGACCGGCGTTTACCTGATCCGGCTGTGGTCGGAACGCCGCAAGCGCAGCGCCGGCAGTCGGCTTCAAGCAAGGCTGGTGCTGCTCTTCAGTGTGATCGCGATCGTTCCTGCGATCATCATCGTTGTCTTTACAGCGCTGTTCTTCAACTTTGGCATTCAGTCATGGTTCAGCGACAGGGTGGGTACGGCGCTTAGCGAATCCCTCTCCATCACCGACCGGTATCTTGTTGAGAAGCAGCTGGGCATTGAGGAGAAGGTCAAGAACGTCCGCTATGACATCAATCGCTACACCCTGTCGGTGTCAATCAGCCTGGGCCGGTTCCGTAGTTTCGCCACCAAACAGCTGGAAGATCATGGTCTCCGCGATGCGGCGATTTTCGACGGCCGCGGACGGGTTCTGCTGGCCATCGGCACCGGCACGCTCTTGCCCTACGAACCGAAGCGGCGCATCCAGGCGGCGGTGGCGTCGCTGAACAAACGTGACGTTGCCATCATTTCCACGGCTGGCAGCACGAACCTGCGCGCGATTACGCGGCTGCAGGTTTATTTCGATTCGCCGTTGTATCTATACGTGGCGACGTCGATCGAGCCGGCGCTGGTCAAACATATCAGCCGGCTTCGCACGGCTGTCGGGGAATACCTCAAGCTAAAGGACCGTCGCTCGACCCTCGAGGTCGGATTTTTTCTCCTCTTCGCGATTGTCGCGCTGTTGCTGCTGTTCGCGGCGATCTGGCTCGGACTGATGTTCGCCGACAGACTTGCGCGGCCAATTATCAATCTGATCAACGCCGCAGACAGGGTTGGCGGCGGTGACTACGAAGCGCGGGTGCCGGAGGGGGACGCCAATGATGAGGTAACCTCGCTCAGCCGGGCGTTCAATCGCATGACAAGCCAGTTGGATCGCAACCGCCGGGAACTTGTAGAGGCAAATCAGCAAATTGATGCCCGGCGCCAGTTTACGGAGACAGTATTGGCGGGCGTTTCCGCGGGCGTGATCGGTCTGGATGCCGAAGGCCGAATTAGTCTGCCGAACCGCTCTGCTTCCGAGCTCCTGGCGACCGACCTTGGGGCCAAGACCGGCAATCCACTGGGCCAGATAGTCCCTGAGATGGGCGACATGCTGGCCCGTATTCTGAGCCACCCGCGGCGGGCCGAGCGAGGCGAAATCACGGTGGAGCGGGAGGGTAAGGTCCACACCCTGCTTGTGCGCATGGCGTCCGAAATGCTCAGCGAAGAGGTGATCGGGTTTGTTGTGACCTTTGACGACATTACGGAGCTACAGACGGCCCAGCGCCTGGCCGCCTGGGCGGATGTGGCCCGCCGCATCGCCCACGAGATCAAAAACCCGCTGACTCCGATTCAGCTGTCGGCCGAACGCCTGCGCCGGAAGTATCTCGATGAAATCAAGTCTGATCGCGAAGCCTTTGAGATTTGCACGGACACCATTGTTCGGCAGGTGGGAGATATTGGCCGGCTTGTAGACGAGTTTTCGGACTTCGCCAGGATGCCGTCTCCCACTATGGCACCGGTCGATCTGCGCGACATCTGCAGACAGGCAATTTTCCTGCTGCGCGAGGGTTATCAGGATATCGAGATTGGCTACGACCTCCCCGACGCGCCGGTGCCGGCCACCTGCGACCGCAGGCAGATTGCTCAGGCACTAACTAACCTTCTCAAGAATGCAGCGGAGGCAATCTCCGAAACCGACCAGGAAAGCAAGGTCGGCAAAATCAACGTCAGCCTGACCCTGGAGAATGAAAAGGCGCAGATTGTGGTCACGGACAATGGCCGGGGGCTGCCACAGGATCTGCTGCCGCGCCTGACAGAGCCCTATGTGACAACGCGCGCCAAGGGAACGGGTCTGGGGCTTGCCATAGTAAGTAAGATCATGGAGGACCACTTTGGCACCTTGGCCCTGCATAACCGGCCGGAGGGCGGCGCAAGTGCGACGCTGACGTTCCGGGCCGAAGACAGTTTGCCCGCCGCGGAAACGGCGCTGCCGGAACAAGCTGCCGAGTAGCGACCTTTCGGGGACGAACGAGGACACGGAACATGCCAACTGAAGTCCTGATCGTTGATGACGAAGAAGACATCCGCAGCCTGATTGCGGATGTTTTGCGGGATGAAGGCTTTGAGGCGCGCGTTGCAGGCAGTTCCGACAGCGCGCTGGATGAACTCAAAATACGTCGTCCATCACTGGTGTTGCTGGACATCTGGCTGGAAGGCAGCCGCCAGGACGGCATGGAATTGCTGGAATCCATCAAGGGTGAAGACCCGACTCTTCCGGTAGTGATGATCAGCGGCCACGGCAATATCGAGATGGCCGTGGCGGCCATCAAAAAGGGCGCCTACGACTTCATCGAAAAACCCTTCAAGACCGACCGCCTGCTGTTGGTCGTGGACAGGGCTATTGAAGCTGCACGCCTCCGGCGAGAAGTGGAAGAACTCAAGGTTCGTGCCGGCGTTGCACCGGAGCTTATCGGTCAGTCCGGGCCAATAAGCCAGGTCAAGCAGGTCATCGAAAAGGTTGCGCCCACCAGCAGCCGGGTTCTGATCACCGGTCAGGCTGGCGTCGGCAAGGAAGTGGTCGCCCGTATGATTCACGAGCGGTCGCCGCGGGCATCCGGTCCATTCGTCGTGATCAACTGCGCCACCATGCATCCTGACCGAATGGAATTCGAGCTATTCGGCGCGGAAGGTGACGCAGAGGACGCGGAAACAAGCCGCACGGGCAAATTCGAAATGGCCCATGGCGGCACGCTGTTATTGGACGAAGTTGCCGATATGCCGCTGGAAACCCAGGGCAAGATTGTGCGGGTACTGCAGGACCAGAGCTTTGAACGGGTCGGAGGGGCGACGGCTGTGGAAGTGGATGTGCGGGTCATCGCCTCAACGGCCAAAGACCTTTCAATCATGATGGAACAAGGCGAATTCCGCGAAGACCTTTACTACCGGTTGCGTGTGGTTCCGGTTGATGTGCCGCCGCTGCGTCTGCGTCGACAGGACATTGCGCCCCTGGCGGAATATCTGATGGGAGTTGCCGCCAGCCGCAATGGGCTGCCGGTTCGGAATTTTGCCCCCGACGCCATTGCCGCGCTGGAGGCCTACCATTGGCCCGGCAACGTTCGGCAGCTTTCCAACACAATCGATTGGGCCCTGATTATGGCGCCGGCCAATGACAGCAAGGACATATCCGCCTCCATGCTGCCGCCTGAAGTGATTGGCGCAGCGGCGCCGGTGCCGCACCTTGAGCGCTCTACCGAGATCATGGCGTTGCCGCTGCGGGAGGCGCGAGAGACATTCGAACGCGAGTATCTGATGGCGCAGGTGGACCGGTTCGAAGGCAACATCTCCCGCACCGCCGCCTTTGTGGGTATGGAGCGATCCGCGTTGCATCGAAAGCTGAAGTCCCTGGGTGTCACATCGGGTGAGCGGGGCGATCCTCCTGTTCCCAAATATGACGCCTGAACCCAGTCCTGTCTTCCGAGCCATTAGTCAGGTGAAATCTAGATGCAGGTGATCGTCTGTGGCGCCGGCCAGGTCGGCCTGAATATCGCCCAACATCTTTCGGCTGAAGGCAACGAGGTGACGGTTATCGACCGGTCACCCGACCTGATCGCCAAGATAAATGAATCTCCGACGATGGATGTACGCGCCATGGTCGGCAACGCGTCCTATCCTGAAGTGCTGGAAAAAGCCGGCGCGGCTGACACGGAAATGGTCATCGCCGTGACCCAGGTGGACGAGGTCAATATGGTCGCCTGCCAGGTGGCCCATTCTCTGTTCAACGTACCGCGCAAGGTGGCCCGGGTTCGCGCCCAGCAGTATCTGCAGCCAGAGTGGGCGAATCTGTTTTCGGCAGATCACCTGCCCATCGACGTTCGCATCTCGCCGGAAATCGAAGTCGCCCGAGCCATCCGCGAACGCCTGCACGTGCCGGGCGCCTTCGATACCGTATCGCTGGCGGACGGGCTGGTGCGGGTGATTGGCACAAGGCTCGAGGAAGAATGCCCGATCCTCGATACGCCCCTAAAACAGATACGCAGCCTGTTTCCTGATCTGCATCTGGTCGTGCTCGCCATTGTTCGTGACGGCAACACGATCGTGCCGAAAGAGGACGATCAGATGATCGTCGGTGACGAGGTCTATTTCGTTACACGCAACGACCACATGCACCGGGCGATGGCGGTGTTCGGTCACGATGAGCCCGAAGCGCACCGCGTCATTATCGTGGGTGGCGGCAATATCGGCCTGTTTCTTGCTCAGGAGATCGAGGCTCTGGACAGCGAGATATCGCTCAAACTGATCGAGATGGACCGGGACCGCGCGCGGGCGTGTGCTGAAGCCCTGACACACACCATCGTTCTACATGGCGATGTCCTCGACCAGGACATCCAGGACGAGCTCAATATCGCCAATTCGGACATGCTGATCACCGTCACAAATGATGACGAGGTGAATGTTTTGGCGGCGCTGCTGGCGAAGCGGAACGGGTGCACCCGGACGGCGGCGTTGGTCAACACGATGAACTATCAGCCGCTGGTCACAAGCCTGGGCGTAGACGTGGCGATCAGCCCGCGGGCGATTACGGTCTCTACAATCCTGCAGCATCTGCGCCGGGGGCGTATCCGCGCCGTGCGTACCTTGCGAGAAGGCGTGGGCGAGGTGGTCGAGGCGGAAGCGCTCGATACCTCGAAGCTGGTTGGCATCCCGCTTGGTGAGTTACATCTGGAGCGGGGCGTCATCATCGGCGCGATTGCCCGGGACGATGAGATCATTCTGCCGCAGAGCGATACAGTGCTGAACCCGGGCGACCGCGTGGTGATGTTCGCCACGCCGGAGACCGTGGGCTCCGTGCAAAAACTTCTCCAGGTTGGCTGGGATTTTTTCGCCTAACGGCGGGAGAGAGACAATGTCGCGAATCGCCTACGTCAACGGACAGTATGTGCCCCACAATGACGCCGCCGTGCATATTGAAGACCGGGGCTATCAGTTTGCAGATGGTGTTTATGAAGTGATCGCCGTGGTCGGCGGCCAATTGGTTGATGAGGAGCCGCATCTCAAGCGCCTCGGCTATTCCCTGGACGAAATCGAAATTGAGTGGCCGGTGCCACCTGCGGCACTGAAGGCGATTTTTCGCGAGATCGTCCGGCGCAATCGCGTGAACGACGGGATCGTCTACTTGCAGGTGTCGCGGGGGCAGGCCTATCGCGATCATGCTTTTCCCCAGGATGCGACGCCCGCATTGGTGATTACCGCACGCAGCCAGGCGCCGAAGATTGCTGTGCGCCAGGAGGGCGTTCGCGTCATCACCACTCCTGACGAACGCTGGAAGCGGGTCGACATCAAAACGGTCGGGCTCTTGCCCAACGTTCTCGCCAAGCAGTTGGCCGTGCGCGCAGGCGCCTATGAATGCTGGATGGTTGATGTCCAGGGCCACGTGACCGAAGGCACGGCGACCAATGCCTGGATCGTGTCAGACCAGAAAGAACTGATCACCCGCCAGCCAAGCCATAGCATCCTGAATGGCATTACCCGGCAGACCGTCCTCGAAATCGCACAATCGGCAAACTACCGGATCGTCGAGAGGTCATTTTCCTTACAAGAGGCGTTGGAGGCATCTGAAGCCTTCTTGACCAGCACGACTTCATGGGTCGTGCCGATTATCCAGATCGACGATACCCGGATCGGGGAGGGTGCGCCCGGTGAGTTGACCCGTCATCTGCAGGCGCAATACGACGCTTATACTGCGGCGCTCTGAGGAACATGCCGGCTCCCCAGGCAATTCTGTTCGATTGGGACAACACGCTGGTCGACAATTGGCCGACGATACATCGCGCCCTGAATGCCGCGCTTGAAGCAATGGGGCAGGCGCCCTGGACCTTCGAGGAAACCTTGGCGAGTGTGCGACAGTCCATGCGCGACAGCTTTCCCCGAATGTTCGGTGATCGGTGGCAGGAGGCGCGCGAAATCTTCTATGCCACCTTCCGGGAAAGCCATCTGAGGGAACTGGAGACAGTAACGGGCGCTGAACAAGCATTGCAGGCGCTCAAGGCGGCGGGCATTCCCCTGGGCGTAGTGAGTAACAAGACAGGAGCGCTCCTGCGGTCTGAAGCGGAACATCTGGGGTGGGAAAAGTATTTCGGGGCCCTCGTGGGGGCGGGCGATGCAGCCCATGATAAACCTGATCCGGCACCAATTGTCATGGCGCTCGGGAACCTCGGCGTTCCGGCCGGTAGCGACGTCTGGTATGTGGGGGATGCCGCCATCGATATCGCCTGCGCCCATGCCTCCGGTTGCTGTGGAATCTTGATATCCGCCGGTCGGGTGCATCCGGAAGAAGCAATTGACCCAACGCCGGACCGGCACGTAAATACATTCGGGGAACTGGTGACCCTTGCCGTAAACGGGCAAATCACCATATGACCAGAAAGAGGGAGGAAATGGCGGCAGGCCTGAGGAGGCTTGTCGTTTGGGAAGATTAAATAAATCAACGGATTAGAGGCCAACTGCGGGAGAACAACTTCAGGTCCGCCTCGACTAAAAAGGAAAACAAAAATGTCCGCGGAAAAAACCCAAAACCTCCAGGATGTGTTCCTGAACCAAATCCGCAAGCAGAAAACGCCGGTCACCGTGTTTCTGGTGAATGGCGTTAAGCTTCAAGGCATCATCACGTGGTTCGATAATTTCTGTGTGTTGCTGCGGCGGGATCAGCATTCGCAGCTGGTGTACAAACACGCGATTTCGACCATCATGCCGAGTCAGCCAGTGCAGCTGTTCGAGCCTGAGGTGGAGACCGCGGCCGCACCGGCCTGATTCGGCTGCCGTTGGGCGAATCCACTTTCCAGATCGATCAACCGACCCCTGAGCGGGCGTTTGTCATCCATACTTTCCTGCGGAACGACGCCGCGGGCGTGGCAGGTGCTGCCAATCGGTTGGAGGAAGCGGTCGGTCTCACCGCGGCCATTGGTCTGGAGGTTGTGGACGCACAGACCCTGGGACTTGCGCGCCTGCATCCCTCGACTTTTCTCGGGAAAGGCGCTGTCGAACGGCTGAGTGAAGAGGCCGCTGCCGCCGATATCGATGTGATTATTTTCGACACCAGCCTGTCCCCCGGCCAGCAGCGCAATCTTGAGACGGCGCTGAACACCAAGGTCATCGACCGGACGGCTCTAATTTTGGAGATCTTTGGCGCAAGAGCGCAAACCCGGGAAGGCCGCCTGCAGGTGGATCTGGCGCATCTCAGCTATCAGCGCAGCCGGCTGGTGCGCAGTTGGACCCATCTGGAACGCCAGCGCGGTGGCGCGGGCTTTATGGGCGGGCCCGGCGAGCGTCAGATCGAGCTGGATCGGCGAATGATCGACGACCGCATTGCGCGTCTGAAAAAAGACCTGGAAACGGTGCGCAAACGGCGCGGCCTGCAAAGAAAATCTCGGCAGAAAGTGCCATATCCGGTCGTCGCTCTCGTTGGCTACACCAACGCCGGTAAATCAACCTTGTTCAACCGTCTCACTGGCGCCGAAGTAATGGCGGCGGATCTGCTGTTTGCGACCCTCGACCCCACAATGCGCAGCCTCGATCTGCCGACGGGTCAGAAAGTCATTCTTTCCGACACAGTGGGTTTTATCTCTGACCTGCCGACCCAACTGGTGGCGGCGTTTCGGGCAACCCTGGAGGAAGTCACCGGCGCGGATGTGATCCTCCATGTGCGCGATGTCTCCCACCCCGATACCGAGCGTCAGGCGGAGAGTGTTCACCAGATATTGCGTGAGTTGGGTCTGGAGGAACAGGTGGAGGCGGGGCTTTTCGAAGTTCTGAATAAAATCGATCTGCTGGACGCCGACCAGGCAGAAGATGTCAAACGCCGCGTGAATGGCGAAAATGCGCCGCGAGTTGGGGTGTCTGCCCTGACCGGGGAAGGCTGCGTTGAACTTCTTGAACTGCTGGCGGCACAATTGGGCGCAGGGCGGCGAAAGTTGGAAGTTGACGTGGCCCTGGCCGACGGACAATCGCTGTCCTGGTTGTATGACCATGGAGAGGTTCTGGACCGTCAGGATCACGACGCAGGGACACGCCTGACCGTTGCCTTGGACCCAAAGGACATCGCCCGCTTCCACAAGCGGTTTCCTGCCTATGCGACACACACGCCGGAGGCAAGCAGCATTGCTTGACGCCTCCGGATTGATCACCTATATCCCTTAGCACTCATCATATGAGAGTGCCAACAGCCGCCTGGAGCGCGCACATGTCTGCGCCTGGCGGCCTTTTCACATCTGCGTCACACCGGCAGGATCAGGATAGAAATCACCCTGTCGGCGCGAAGAGGAGGAGCAAATGAACTTTCGACCCCTGCATGACCGCGTGCTGGTCGAGCCGCTGGATGCGGAAGAGACAACCGCCGGCGGCATCATCATTCCGGATACAGCCCAGGAAAAACCCCAGGAAGGCAAAGTCCTTGCCGTGGGTAAGGGCATTCAGGATGACGATGGCGAATATCGTCCACTGGACGTCAAAGTTGGTGACCGGGTGTTGTACGGCAAGTATTCCGGCACCGAAGTCAAGATTGATGGCGAGGATCTGGTGATCATGCGCGAGTCCGACGTCATGGGCGTCGTCGACTAAAGACAGGAACGAGGACAGGAAAATGGCAGCGAAAGAAGTAAAATTTAACACGGAGGCCCGGGCCAAACTGCTCGCAGGCGTCGACATTCTGGCGAATGCCGTGAAAGTCACCCTGGGTCCCAAAGGCCGCAATGTTGTGCTGGATAAAGCCTTCGGCGCGCCGCGGATATCCAAGGACGGCGTCACCGTCGCAAAGGAAATCGAACTTGAAGACAAGTTCGAGAATATGGGTGCCCAGATGGTCCGCGAAGTGGCATCCCGCACCAACGATCTGGCCGGCGACGGCACGACGACGGCGACCGTTCTCGCCCAGGCTATCGTCCGCGAAGGCGCCAAGGCCGTCGCCGCGGGCATGAACCCGATGGACCTGAAGCGCGGCGTTGATCTCGCCGTCACGGCAGTGGTCGAGGATCTGGCGGGACGTTCACGTCCGGTTCAGTCTGGAGAAGAGGTCGCCCAGGTGGGCACGATCTCGTCGAATGGCGACAAGGAAGTGGGCGCCATGATTGCCAAGGCCATGGAAAGGGTCGGCAATGAGGGCGTCATTACAGTCGAGGAGGCCAGGTCTCTGGAGACTGAACTGGATGTGGTCGAAGGTATGCAGTTCGACCGTGGCTATCTCAGCCCCTATTTCATCACAAACGCCGAGAAGATGGTGTGCGAGTTGGATGAGCCCTACATTCTGCTGCACGAGAAAAAGCTTTCCAATCTGCAGACGATGCTGCCGGTTCTGGAAGCTGTGGTGCAGAGCGGACGCCCGCTGCTGATCATTGCCGAGGATGTCGAGGGCGAAGCACTTGCGACCTTGGTCGTGAACAAGCTGCGTGGTGGCTTGAAGATCTCTGCCGTCAAGGCGCCTGGCTTCGGCGATCGCCGTAAGGCGATGCTCGAAGACATGGCCATCCTGACCGGTGGCCAGGTGGTGTCTGAGGATCTTGGCATCAAGCTCGAGAACGTCACCCTCGACATGCTGGGTACCGCGAAGAAGGTGGACATTACCAAGGAAGACACCACCATCATCGATGGCGCGGGCGAAAAATCCGAGATCGAAGGCCGGGTCAATCAGATCCGGGCGCAGATCGAGGAAACAACATCCGACTATGACCGCGAAAAACTGCAAGAGCGGGTGGCCAAACTGGCTGGCGGTGTCGCAGTGATCCGTGCCGGTGGTGCGACTGAGGTCGAGGTGAAGGAGCGCAAGGATCGCGTCGATGACGCCATGCATGCGACCCGCGCCGCGGTCGAGGAAGGCATTGTGCCGGGTGGCGGCGTTGCGCTGCTGCGCGCCATTCCCTGTCTCGACAATGTGACGCCGGCAAACGACGACCAGCGGGTCGGTGTCGACATCATCCGTCGCGCCCTTTCTGCGCCGTTGAAGCAGATCGTCGAAAACACCGGCGAAGACGGTGCTGTAATTGCCGGCAAGCTGCTCGAGGGCACAGACATGGGCCAGGGCTACGACGCCCAGGCGGAAGCCTTCGTGGATATGGTCCAGGCAGGCATCATCGATCCCACAAAGGTCGTCCGGACAGCGCTGCAGGACGCCGCGTCGATCGCCGGGCTTCTGATCACCACCGAGGCGATGGTTGCTGAAATCCCGGAGCCGAAGTCAGCAATGCCTCCAGGTGGCGGCATGCCTGACATGGGTGGCATGGGTGGCATGGGTGGCATGGGCTTCTAGTCCGTCATCCACCGACGAAATCGGGGGCCGCGTCCATGGGCGCGGCCCTTTTTTTCGCCCATATGCTAGGGTCTTGCCATGAAGCCGGACATCACCGCGATCACCGATTTGCTCAGAGAGGCCGCGGCGGAAGAGGTGCTGCCGCGCTTTCGCGCGTTGGGCGACGGCGACATTCAGGAAAAAACCAGTTCCGCCGACCTTGTGACTGTCGCGGATATAGCCTGTGAGAAGTTCCTGACCCGACGTCTTCTGGACATGCATCCTGACTCTATCGTCATCGGTGAAGAGGCGGTTGCCGAAGACGCGTCGCTGATGGAGGCGTTACGCACCGAAGATCGGGTATGGATCATCGATCCGATTGATGGCACCTGGAATTTTGCTCACGACGACGAACGGTTCGCCATCATCCTTGCTTATGTAGAACATGGACAGACGGTCGCCGGCTGGATCCTCGATCCCATTCGCGATGTCGCCTATTCAGCAGAAGTGGGGCAGGGCGCCTGGCGCGATGGTACCCGCCTGAGCGTGGCGAAGGCTGCCCCCATCAACGACATGACCGCGGTGTTGTATGTGGGCCGCAAACGCACGCCGGAACTGTTTGAAAAAGTCCAGGCTGTGAAAGAGGAGATCGGCGGGCGCATTTTCACCCGATGCGCGGCGGCCGAATATATGGCGTTGCTGGATCAGCGGGCGCACTACGCGATCTTCACCCGGCTGCTCCCCTGGGACCATGTGGCGGGCTGCCTGATGCACGCCGAGGCCGACGGCCATCTCGCCTACCTGGATGGCGATACCTACGCCCCTTATCCGGTCGACAAATCCCTGTTATTGGCGCCGGATTCCGAGAGCTGGTTGGAAATACGCGACTTCTACGCCGTGGACTAACCTTCCCGGTGGAAGGCGAACGGCCCGAAAGCCTGGTTGGTCGGCATTACTTCCAAGGTGTTGACGTTCACATGCGCCGGCAGGGTGGCCGCGAAGAAACAGCATTCAGCAATATCGTCCGCCGTCAGGTTATCAATATCTTGGTACGGGGTTGATGCTTTGCCAGAATCACCCTTGAACCGGACCAGGGAAAACTCGGTCTCCGCCAAACCTGGCTCGACACAAGTGACACGCACATTCTTGCCCAGAAGATCGGCGCGGAGGTTGAGCGAAAACTGACGGACGAAGGCCTTGGTCGCGCCATAGGCGTTGCCACCGGGGTAGGGGTAGCTGGCGGCGACCGATCCGATATTGATGACATGGCCTCTGCCACGCTCGATCATGCCCGGCAGGACGGCCCGCGTGCAGTAGCCCAGGCCCTTAATGTTGGTGTCCACCATGGTGTCCCAATCATCTAGATTGGCCGCGTCGGCAGTATCCAGTCCGAGCGCCAAGCCCGCATTGTTCACCAGCACGTCGATCCCGGCAAAGTCGGCGGGCAGATTAGCAATGGCCGCTTCAACCGCCGCCCGATCGCTAACGTCAAACCGCACGGTGTGAACGCTGTCCCCGAGTTCAGCTTCTAGGGATTCGAGCCGATCCTGGCGACGTCCTGTGGCAATCACGCGGTGACCGGCATTGACGAAACGCCGGGCGATTGCGGCGCCGAAGCCTGCTGTGGCGCCGGTTACGAGTACGGTGAGGCTGTCGGTCATCATCGATTCCTGAGCTTTGGTGTTACGCGGGAGTGGCGGATTTGGACGCGCGTTCCGCCGCCTTGGCCGCCGACCAGTGGGTTTCCAATTCTTCTAGGGATGCGTCTGCTGGCAGGCGGTCGTCCGCAGCGAGCGCCATCTCCACATGTCCGAAGCGGGATTCAAACCGCCGGTTGGCGCGACGCAGGGCTGTTTCCGGGTTGACCTTCAGGTGGCGCGCCAGCTGCGCAACAGCGAACAGTAAATCGCCCACTTCATGCTCAAGTCCGGCGGGATCGGCGCCGGGAATCTCTGCTTCCACTTCGGCAATTTCTTCTTCCACCTTGGCAATCACCTGCCGCACTTCTGGCCAGTCAAAACCAACCCGCGAGGCGCGCTTGCCCAGCTTCTCGGCTCGTAGCAGGGCAGGGAGACCCTGTGGCACGTCGGACAGCGCGCCCTTGGCGCCTCGCTGTGCGCGCTCCTCGGCCTTTTGCTCCTCCCACGCGCGGGTCTGGGTGTCAGAATCACGCTCCTGCTCTGTGCCGAACACATGAGGATGGCGGCGGATCATCTTGTCGGAAATCGACTGGGCGACATCGCCGAATTCAAACGATCCAGCTTCCTCCGCTATCCGCGCGTGAAACACCACTTGCAAGAGCAGATCGCCGAGTTCGTCACGAAGATCGTCCATATTGTTGCGTTCGATCGCGTCGGCAACTTCGTAGGCTTCCTCGATGGTGTAGGGCGCAATGGTGGAAAAGTCCTGCTCCACATCCCACGGACAGCCATGATCCGGATCACGCAAGCGGGTCATAATCGTCAGCAGGCGGCTGATTTGTTCGGTCATTCCAGTGCCGATTCATAAGGATGGGGGTCGGAAAGGGACGCTTTTTAAATTCGGTAAAGACCATATCAGGATCGGGGAACATCGACTAGCGGCCGACCTAAGGACTTGTTAATTTGCGTCATGTATTTCTACTAGTAGATAATCATCTCACTTCAGGTGACAGATCATGGCAACGCAGACAGCTCAGCAGCGGTGGCGCCAGAAGAACCGAATGGTCAAATCGCAACTCAACGTGATGGTGCGGAGACTGGTCCATGACGACCTTGCCGAGATTGCAGATGCCAGGGCCCTGCGCGGCAAGGCGGAGGCGGTAAGCTTCTGCTCTTTTGTCACCAAGGGGCTTGCTCAATACGCCGATCATGACCGCGAGGCGGCGCGTTTGCTGCGCCTGTTTGAACTTGCCTATATGCGCGACCGGGAGGTGTATCGGTGATCATGACTGAAGGTGCGACCGGGGTATGACGCCTCGCAACTGCCGGAAGGGCGCGGAAATGTAGTTTCCGGTGAAGCGGCCCTGATCCTTCTCGAACCTGACAGGAAGCTCCGACCACGGCAGGGTGGGGTTCCGGTGGTGGGTGCCATGAAAGTTGGCGTTCAGGACCAGCCAACGAAATGCCGGGCGCAACCTCGTGTCGTGCCCCTGGCGCAGGTCACCCAACGGCATGCCATAGTGTGGAGCATTGTCAAATATCGAGACCAGCGTTCCCCGCGCCAGAACCGCGGCGATGAACAGCCACGATATCCAGCCATAGAACCAGATGGCCAAACCCCATACGAGGACGATCACCAAAGCATCGAATCGGATGGACCAGATCCGTTCTGACGAGGTCAACTGTTGTTCCGCAATATCCGGAATTTTCAGGGAATCATCATTGCCGTCGTAGGCGAGGGTACGGGCAACCCGGCGAACAAGCGGCCGTGGCAGGAAGATCAGAAGTGTGACGACCAGCTCCGCCATATAGAGGCCGAATGAAAGCCGGAAGTAGTAAACCAGCCTGGCGCGCCATCGCGGGATCCGATCAGCGTCATAGAGTTCCGGACGGTCGCTGGCACGGCCGTTCAGCGCGTGGTGACACAGATGACCGACCCGCAGCATGTCGAAAGGACACAGAAAAAGGATACCCAGCACGCGCCCCAACAGGCGATTGATCCAGGGCAGGGGATGCAACAGGCGGTGGCTGGCTTCATGGATGAGCGCCCAGTGGAGGGGCGCGCTAAGGTAGATCAGTATTAGCAGTAGTGCCCACCAGCTGGATGCTGTCAGCAACACCGACGGAAGCACGCCCACAAGCACGGCATTCAGGGCCAATATCGCAGCAAAATAGGATAAATTGCGCCGGATCGGGATTCTTGCGCGCGCCGTGTTGCGGCCTTCAAAACGCTCCAGATTTGAATCGCCAGCACCACCGGCGTTTGACGCGTCGGCATGTCCGGTGAAAGCCTGCATCTGGTCGATTCTCCTCTGGCGCCTCGGGGCGCCTCCAGCAACAGGTAGGCGAGAGACAGATTTGAGCTACATTGGGCGCCTAATTTGTCTCCATTGGGGGCGGTATGAAGCGTGGGTGGATTGCACGAGTCAAGCGCACCAACATCGACTGCGCGATTATTTTCACCGAACGTCCCGCGCCCGGTCCATCTTGAGCAATCCTTGCGTGTTGGCTTTATCTATTAGGCGTATAATATATATTACGGTAAATATTGAATCGATGTATTTCGACTTGCCTCAAAGCGTCAGTGGCCGAATTCCAGGGTCTTACCGTCATACCCGGGCTCAACGCCTGGCGGGCAAAGCTGCCGCAACGTGATATAGTCCAGAGAGCTACCCATATGCGTAAGGATGGCCCGCCGCGGCTTGACCCGGCCGATCCAGGACAAGGTTTGTTCAAGATGGCTGTGGGTTGGATGTGGCGTCATCTGCTGGCAGTCGACAATCCAGGTATCAACGCCGTCCAGCGCCGCAAACGCGAAATCGTCCAGGCGTGTGGCATCAGTCGAATAGGCAAGAGGTCCGAAGCGAAACCCATTCGTCACAACTCCAAAGCCATGGTCTTGATCAAACGGTGTCACCTTTAGCGCGCCAACCGTGAATGGACCGTCAAACTGACAGGCGTTCAGGATTGCCGGATATGGGCTTCCAACCAGCGGCTCGAAGGCATAGCCGAAGCGCAGCTGCAACTGGGCAATGGTTTCCGTTGACCCCCAGGCGTCCATAGGCCGGTTGCTGAGGGTTGCCAGGCGCCGCAGCTCGTGCAGGCCATGGCTGTGGTCTGCATGCTCGTGAGTAAAGGCAACGGCGGTCACACGGTCGATGCGATTTTCGAGCATCTGCTGTCTAAGGTCCGGACTGGCGTCGATCAGCAGCGCATCGTCGCCCTGTGTGACGAGGATTGAAGGACGACTCCGGCGATTTCGGGGATTTCCAGAGTCGCATTCCCCCCAATCGCCGGCGGCGCCTCGACCGCCAATCATGGGCACGCCGTCGGAACCGCCACAGCCCAGAATTGTGACCTTCATGACCGCCCGCCCGCCTACGCCGGTGGTTGCGCCTTGCTGAACAGGCGAAAGAAATTTTCTGTGGTGATATCTGCGATTCCAGCGGCGGTTTCCCCCCGCAGACCGGCCAGATATGCCGCCGTGTGAGCAACAAATGAAGGCTCGTTGCGTTTTCCGCGATTGGGGGCCGGCGCGAGATAGGGCGCGTCGGTTTCCACAAGGATCCGGTCAATTGGCAGTTCAGCCGCCGTTTCCTGGATGGTGGTGGCATTCTTGAAGGTCAGAATTCCGGAAAATGACACATAGAGGCCTATGTCAATCGCTGCATCCGCAAGTTGCCGCGATGCGGTGAAACAGTGAATCACCCCGGGAAATGGCCCTTTTGCGTGCTCTTCGCGAAGAATTCGCATGGTATCCACGTCCGCATTCCGGGCATGGACGATCAGCGGCAGCTCAGATTCCCGAGCGGCGGCAATATGGGCGCGGAAGCTGATATCCTGCGCCTCGCGGGGGCTGTGCTCGTAGTAATAATCCAGCCCGGTTTCGCCGATACCGACCACTTCCGGATGTGCCGCCAGCTCAAGCAGCGCAGCAGGATCGTCAACGCCCTCCGCCGCCGCTTCATGAGGATGCACGCCGACGGAACACCAGATATTCGCGTTGGTTTCAGCGATCCGCCGCACATCCGCAAAGCGGCTCAGCCGGGTGCAGATCGTCACCATTGTGCCGACGCCCGCATCACCAGCACGCGCCAGGACACCGTCGAAATCCTCCTGAAACGCGTCAAAATCCAGGTGACAGTGGCTGTCTACCAGCATCACGCAGCATCCTCGACGATCCGCGGGAAGATCGGGCTTGGTGCTGGCAATACAGCTTCAGGCGGAATCGCCGTGGCCAGTGCTGCGAAATCGCGGCTCTCGGCCGGTACCGCAAGCTGATCGAGCAGATTGGCCGCCGCATCCGGCACCACTGGTTGGACGAAAATCGCCAACTGGCGAATCACGTCGGCGAGAACGTAAAGGACCGTCGCCATGCGGTCAGGGTCGGTCTTCCGCAATGCCCAGGGCGCCTGAGCGTCCACATAGCGATTGGCATCACCGACGACGCGCCAGATATTCTCCAGCATGCGATGGATGGCGAGGTCGTCCATGTCGGTACGCACAGTGTCCAGCAAGCCTTGGGCCTTTGACAGCAGCGCGTGGTCATCGTCGGTATAGGGTCCTGGCGTAGGCGCCCTGCCCCCGCAATTCTTGGCGATCATAGACAGCACCCGTTGGCCCAGATTACCCAGGTCGTTGGCCAAATCGCTGTTGATCCGCTGAATGATGGCGTCCCGCGACATTGAACCGTCGCCGCCATATGGCACTTCGCGCATCAGGAAGTACCGCATCTGGTCGAGGCCGAATTCGTCCTTGATCGATTGGGGCGTCACCACATTGCCGAGTGATTTCGACATTTTCTCGCCCTGAATGGTGAGAAACCCGTGTCCGAAGACGCATTTGGGCAGTTCCACGCCGGCGGACATGAGAAATGCTGGCCAGTAGACCGCATGAAAGCGGACGATATCCTTGCCGATGATATGCACGTCGGCGGGCCAGTATCGTTTGAACTTCTCCGAGTTTTCCTCAGGATAGCCTACCGCAGTGATGTAGTTCGTCAGGGCGTCCAGCCACACATACATGATGTGTTTCGGATCGCCCGGTACCGGCACGCCCCAATCAAACGTGGTGCGCGAGATCGACAAATCCGTCAGCCCCTGCTTGACGAAGTTCATCACCTCGTTTCGGCGGTGTGGCGGCCGGATGAAGCCCGGATTTGCCTCATAGTGCTCGATCAGCCGGTCTTGATAGGCCGACAGGCGGAAGAAATAGCTGGCCTCCTCGACCCATTCCACTTCAGCGCCAGAGGGTGCCAATTTCGCCCCGCCCTCGCCGTCGGTCAGCTCTCCTTCGCCGAAAAATGCCTCGTCGCGCACGGAATACCAGCCAGCATAGCTATCCAGATAGATATCGCCGGCATCCTGCAGTTTCTGCCAGATCGCTTGAGATGACACATAGTGGCGTTCTTCGGTGGTCCGGATGAACTCATCGTTGGAGATGTTGAGGTCCTGGGTCATTTGTTCGAAATGCGCGGCGATCTCGTCACAGAATGCACGCGTTTCCTTGCCAGCCGCCTGGGCGGTCTTTTCCACTTTCTGGCCATGCTCATCGGTGCCGGTCAGGAAATGGACGTCATAGCCATCAAGGCGTTTGAATCGCGCAATTACATCCGTCGATATCGCTTCATAGGCGTGGCCCAGATGCGGTTCACCATTCACATAAGAGATCGCGGTCGTAATATAAAATTTTGATTTCATTAGGTTATCTAAATCGGTAATTCAAAGGAGCAAAAGGAGCCTGGCACCTGATTGGTTCAGGCGCGAACAGCCTGCTGAAGGCAATAGAAAGCATCCAGCAGGGTTTGTTTTCGGTCCAGATTTCGGATTTCAGTCCGGCGGAACAGATCGACGATTTTTTCCCATACGCCAACCCAACGATCAACCCCAGGCATGACGATAAATCGGTTCAGCACATCGACTTCTTCCGGAATGAAGGCTTGGTCTTCCGCTGCCGCCTGGCTCGCGGCCAATCGGGCGGTTTTGGCCAGCCAGTCTTCAAGCAGCGCGACGAAGGTCTGGTACTCCGGCGATTCCCGGTTTCGGCCCAGTTTTGTCGCAAGTTTATGCAGCTTTTCATCATCCCGGTCCGGCAACCCGGACAATAAGCCGATCATCTGTCGATAAAGACCCGGACCGTCCGCTGTGGTCATCTCCAATGCCCGCCCTGCACTGCCAGCAGCCAGGCGATGGACCAGTGGCAGCACGTCCGGTGCAATATCATCGGTTTGAGCAATGACGGCGGCAAGATCATCTTCTGACAGTGGATTCATCGTCAGGGTCAGGCACCGCGACCGCAGAGTCGGCAAAACAAATCCACCGGTGTGATTAATCAATAGAAACAAACTTTTGCTGGGCGGTTCTTCGAGCAATTTCAAAAGTGCATTGGCCGATGACGGGTTGAGATCGTTGAGGCAGTCCACGATTGCAATCCGCCAGCCGCCGTCTGCCGTGTGGAGATGAAAGCGCGCGCCATTCTGGCGGACCAGCTCCACATCGATCTGGGTCCGGAGTTTCCCGCTTCGGGGATCGACGCGGCGTTCATAGACAAACAGCGACGCCGCTGCGCCCTGTGCCACCTGCCCTACGATTGGATGGTCACGAGGAAAATCCAGCGGGTCCGTTTCACCGAACATATTGGCAGGTGGATCGAAGGCGGCGCCGCTCAGGATGGACTTCGCCACGGTATAAGCGAAGGTGGATTTGCCGATGCCCCGCGGCCCCGTCAGCAGCCAGCCATGGTGCGGGCGCCCACTCGCGAGCTGATCTCCGAGCATTTTTGCGGCCTCCTGATGACCATACAGGCGCTCGGCGGCACGCGGATGCAGAATATCGATTTCATCTGTCATTTCAGGCTATTAACCATATTAGAACAATCGATCCAAAACGATTGATTCGATATCCTGCTGGACTTCGTCGGCAGTCCCGGCCCCCTTGATGATGTGGCATCGATCGGGATTGTCGGCGGCGATTGCCAGAAAGGCCTGGCGTACCATTTCGTGAAATTCCAGGCCGCGTTTTTCAAAACGGTCTTCCCCGCTGCCCCGTGTATCCGCCCTGGCCAGACCCTCTGCAACCGGCAAATCGACCATCAGCGTCAGATCGGGGCTGCAGCCATCCAGAACAGGCGCCATAAGCGCCTTCAATGGTTCCATGCCCAGGCCCCCGGCAACGCCCTGATAGGCCAGGGTCGAGTCGGCAAAGCGATCACAGACCACCCAGTGCCCTTTTGCCAAAGCGGGCCTGATCAGGCGAACGACATGATCCCGGCGGGCGGCAATCATCAGCAGCGCTTCGGTCCAGGCATCCCACCTGTCCGCTGCCCCATCAACCAGAAGATTTCGGATGGCTTCTGCGCCCTCTGTTCCACCAGGCTCACGGGTCGTGACCACATCAAGGCCCCTGGCGCGAAGGAAGTCAGCCAAACGGCGCGCCTGGGTGCTCTTCCCGGCCCCCTCGCCCCCTTCCAGGGTGATAAACCTGCCTGCCTGCGTCTGAGCCATAAGAGCTCGCTACCCGGCTTCTGTGGATGCGTGATGAGCTGGTGGGCCACACGGTTAGCGCTGGAGGTGGCGAAACCCCCACTCCAGCAATCGTTTGGCTTCCGCACGTCGCGCCTTGGCGCTTTTGAGGCCGTTGATCACCAAAATCAAGCGAATTGCACCGCGCCGGGCAGATGCGGCAAGCCCATAGCCCCCTTTTCGCGTCTGTCCGGTCTTGATGCCATCAGCACCTGAGACCGCGCCGAGCACCGGATTCCGGTTGCGCAGAGTCTTTTTGCCAATCTTGGCGGACCGTTTGCCAAACAGGGCGTAATATTTCGGGTGTTTGTCGATCAGAAAGCCGGCAAGGCGCGCCACATCGCGGGCGGACATCTGATGGCCATCCGCGTTGAACCCGGTGGCGTTGCTGAACCGGCTTTTCTGCAATCCAAGCGACTTCGCGCGGGCTGTCATCCTGTCAGCAAAGGCGGCTTCCGAGCCGGCAAGGTGGATGGCCAGGGCCTTCGCTGCGTCGTTGGCAGATCCCACAATTGTCGCCGCCAGAAGCGATTTTACAGAAATCCTCGTGCCCCGTTTCGGCCTGAGACGTGATCCACGGGTTCGCAACATGGTTCTCGTTATTTTGACTTTAGCTGCTGCCTTGAGCCGACCCGATTTAATGGCCTCGATGACTATCAGGACGGTCATGATCTTTGTCATCGACGACGGCGCCATGGGCGTGTCGGGGTTTTTTGCCAGCAAAACGATGCCAAGAGGATGGGCAATCAGAATTGCCTGCTTTGCGGCAGGTACGGGCGGTTTTTCTGCCTGGCTATGCCTGGACAGGCCCGTAAAACCAGCAATTACGGTCAGCAGGATGAAAAGCAGGCGACTGGACATGGATCCCGTCCGGATAGTGGCCTTTTGGGTATGTTCACCTGCCCGGTTGCGGGCCGCCTCAGCCGTTAGGGTCGCGACGGGTCGATGACCACACGGGCGTTACGATACCCCATAGAGACCACCCGTGCGAGCAGGCGGTCGCCTTCTGCCGCCGAATTCACCGGTCCCAAACGGACCCGATAGAACACCGTGCGCCGAATTTGCACTGCCGTGATCTTGGATTTGGCGATGCGGCCCAACTTGCTGCGGACCCTCCGCGCCTGGCTTTTTTCCGTATAGGCAGCGGCCTGGACATAGATTCGCCCAGCCGCGGGCCTTGGTTTCTCCACCCGCCTCTGAGTGACTCGTGCGGGCTTGGTTTTACGGGTGATTTTACGATTTTTGGTGACACGCCGCGCCTTTTCCTGATCCGACTGTGGCAGATCATTCGACCAGGATTTTGCGCGGGATTTCCCACGGGGCTGTTCATAGCTGCGCGGCGCAATGCGTATCGGTGCTGTCGAGGCTGCGCGCGTAGTGGATTTCTTGACAAGATTGCCGCGTCGGACGGAGCTGTCCCTGTCATCCAGCCGTACATCTGAGATCCGCGCTGGTGTCTTGGTGCGGGGCTCCGCTGTACGTGCCGCCAGCAACGCTCGGCGCTGGGTTTTCTCGGACCGGCGCACCGGTTTCTCGGCGGAAATCACCGTGCCACTGCCCCTGCCATCCACATATCGCCGGTTGAGCGCGGCCATGTCTGCGTAGACCCGGCCTGAGCGCTTCAATGCGACGGTTTCTTTGCGCAGAACCTGCACCCTCACCCTGGCGGTGCCATGGCGAATCATGCGGATACGGCGGGCTGCTTCCTTCGACAGATCAATGATGCGGTCATTGGCAAAGGGACCGCGGTCGTTGACCCGCACCACAATGCTTCGGCCGTTTTCGAGATTGGTGACCTTGACGATCGTTGGCATCGGCAGGGTCGGATGGGCCGCCGTCATATCAGCCTGATTATATTGTTCGCCATTGGCCGTGCGTTTTTTGTGGAATCCCGGGCCATACCAGGATGCGATCCCCACCTGGTTGTAGTTCATGTTTTCCTTGGGATAGTAGCGGATGCCCCTGATTTTGTAGGGCACGCCGACCACATATGTTCGGTAGGGCTTGTATTTACCGCGTGCGATTGAACGGGTGCCGTCTTCGGAAGTGGATCCGCAACCCGCAAGCGCCATGGCAATGGCGCCGAGAACCAGGGGAGCCACCCAACGGGGCCGCGCGCCTGCATCAATGGTTGGCAGTGCTGACTTCATCTTCTGTCTCCCGCCAGACGCGAACGGAACAGCCCCAAGCGCCTGACTTCCGATCCGTGGCATGTGTGATTCCAGACGGATGCTACGGCCCAGCCGTTAAGAGGCTGTTAACGATAAATATTTACCGCCTGGATCCATGCCATTTGTGTTGAGTTCTGTACGCGGCGGCTAGCAGTTGGCGTTCCCGTGGGCCATTTCTTTGGGGAGCTTCGCCAGTCCGGGATTCAGGGAGGTTCAGTGATTGGGGCCTGGGAAAATGTCGTGGGTGCGCCCCTTCAGACGATACCAGGCCAGCCCAAGCCATTCATGCAGGGCATGATTCAACAGGCCAAGGGCGCGGAGGGGTGACTGGAAGGTAACCCACGAGCCTTCCCGCTTGGTCTGGTAGTCAACAGGATAGGCGACAACATCCCAGCCAGCTTGGCGAAAAGCGCCCATGGCCCGTGGCATATGCCGGGCCGAGGTTACCAAAACCCAAACTCCCTTGGCTTTGGCGCCAAGCAGTTTCCGGGTCAGAACGGCATTCTCGTGAGTATTGCGCGACTCCCGCTCGAGGATCAGGCGCGCCTTCGTCACTCCCAATTCGACGAGCAGCGGCCCAGCGGCGTCTGCTTCCTTGTGCTTTTGGTTGAATGGATTCCCGGATCCACCAGTAAACACCAGCAGCGCATCAGGATACTTGCGCGCAAGGCGGACAAACCCCAGGAGGCGCTCAACGCTGCCGTTGAGAGCGGTCACACCCCGGTCCCGTGCGAGGTCGGTTTGACTGCTGCCCCCCAGGACAATAACGCCGGCGACCTGCTCGGGAAGAGGTCCGCGGTCAAAACGGTCCTCCAGCGTCCGCACCAGCCAGGTGCCCACCGGAAACACCATCAGGAGCACCGTCACCGCAAGACTGAGCGTGATCAGCTTGCGGCCGAATCCTGCCGCGCCCAGCCACAGGCAGATGACGCCAATCGCCATCATGCCAAACAGCAGGTTGGCAGGGTTGAGTATCAGCCACATCAGCTTCGCCCAGAAAAATGACATGAGTCCCTCCTCGCCCGCGTGCCTGAACAGTGCCAGGTCACCATCTCTGATCGTCCAACTTATGCAAGGCATTCACAGCGATGAATAACTTTTGTGCCAGCACGTCACCGCCTCGCGCGTAAACTGACGGGTGAACAAGCGGTCTTCCAGACACCAGTAACGGGAACGCCATCATGGGTCGCGCAAGCTCTACAATCCTGATGCTTTTTTTCCTCGGGGGCGTGTTATCGCCTGTCCCGGCTTTTGCATGGGACACCCGCGCCTATCACAAGCTTTTGCGGACCCACAAATGCCGCAACTGCGATTTGCGCGAAGTTTCTTTGAGGGGTGCGGCTCTTGTTGGGGCAGATCTGCGTAAGGCCCGCCTTCGTGATGCGGATCTCTCGAGCACAAACCTCAAGAAAGCGCGATTGCAAGGCGCCGATCTGCGTGGCGCAGATTTCACCGACGCCAATCTGCGAGGCGCGAAGCTGGATAACGCCAAAACAGACGGCGCCAAATTTTGCCTCACGATCATGCCCGGCGGCGCCACCAACAACAAAGGCTGTAAAAAATAGGCGGTCCTGCGGGGCATCTTGCAGGTTGACCTGACCGTTCCGCTTTCATAAGTCCGGTCCACGCAAATTGCGGATGGGTGGCCGAGTGGTTGAAGGCACCGGTCTTGAAAACCGGCAGGCGTGCAAGCGTCTCGTGGGTTCGAATCCCACCCCATCCGCCACCTTCGCTAGAACCCGACCATCGGTAAGGGACTCGGCGTGAGCATCGACATCAGAAAATGGGTCACCGAAGACACCGTCGCTGCCTACGAACGTGATGGAGTCGTCTGCCTGCGCCAGGCCATCGGGAGCCACTGGCGCGAGAAAGTGGCTGGCAGCATCGAGGCGGCGTTGGCGATGCCTGGCCCTTATGACCATGGCTACGACGGCGGCGGTGGCCGTTTCTTTGCCGAATCGCGTCGCTGGCAGATGGACCCGGATATGGCGGCTTACATCTTTAGCTCGCCTCTACCCGCGCTGGCCTCGGCGCTGCTTCGGTGCCCGGCCTTAAATCTGCTCTACGACCAGATTTTCGCGAAAGAGCCCGGCACGCCGGTCCGGACGCCCTGGCACAATGACATCACAGCCTGGCCTCTGACCGGGACGCAGATTGTGTCTTTCTGGCTGCCGCTCGACGCGGCCGATGCAGAAAATGGCCGGCTCGAGTTCGTACAGGGCTCGCATTTGGCGCGACAACTCTACCAGGCGCGCGCATTCTCCGGCAGCAAACTGCTCTACGAAACCGACGAAAGCCTGCCCCCTATGCCGGATATCGAGGCCGACCGTGATGCGCATACGATCCTGAGTTGGGATGTCGAGCCCGGCGACCTGCTGGCCTTCACGGGCCACACCCTGCATGGGGCTGGCGGTAACATGACTTCCACACGGCGGCGGCGGGCCTACACCATACGCTACGCCGGCGATGACGTGCGCTACGCTCCTCGCCCGGCGACCATGCCGGTATTGGACAACACCGAACTGGGCGACGGTGATCCGTTGGAAAGCACGCTGTTTCCCTCGGTCATGCGGGATGGCATGCCTATGAACCCACCCGCGATCCAGACCCCATCAGGAGCCTGACATGAAAGTTGTCATCACCGGAGGGACTGGCTTCTTAGGCCGCCGGCTCGCTGGTGCTTTGCTTGCCCGCGGCCATCTGACGGGCCCCGATGGCGACACCGATATTGATGAACTGGTCTTGTTTGACCAAGTGAGCCCGGAAAATTCGGCCATGCTCAAAGAGGTGCCGGCGGGCCAGGCGACCATTGTTGCCGGTGACGTTTCCGACAAAGCCACCATAGATCGGCTGATCGACCGGGATGACATCTCCGTCTTCCATCTCGCTTCTGTGGTCAGTGGCGGGGGTGAGCTTGATTTTGACCTCGCCATGCGGGTGAACCTCACTGGCGGGCTGAATGTCCTGGAGGCCTGCCGCGCCCGTGGCTCTCAGCCGCGTCTGGTCTTCACCAGCTCCATCGCGGCCTATGGCGGCGACGCCATGCCGGACAAGGTGGGCGACTTTACCAAACAGGTGCCGCAGACCACATATGGCGCGACCAAGTCGATCAACGAACTGCTGATCAACGATTATACCCGCAAAGGCTTCCTGGATGGCCGTACGGCGCGGCTGCCCACAGTCATCTTCCGGCCGGGTGCGCCCAATGCTGCAGCATCCAGCTTCGCCTCGGCCGTGGCCCGCGAGCCCCTGAATGGCATTGACTATGCGGTGCCGGTTTCCCGCCAAACGGCGATGCCGGCGCTGGGCTATCGCGCCGTGATCGACGGTATCATTGCGCTCCATGAATTGCCGGGGGACCGGCTGGGTCCGGATCGTGCCGTGAGCCTGCCCAGCATGGCGGTGACCGTCGGGGATGTGATAGACGCCCTGCCCCGCGTCGCGGGTGACCGCAAGCTCGGGGCCATCACCATCGACACCGATCCGGCGATTGAGGCGATTGTTGCAACCTGGCCCCAGGCGACAGAGCACCAGAGGGCTTTGGACCTGGGCCTGCCACTGGAATCCTCGATCGACGAAATCATCGCCTATTATATCGAGGATTATGTGGACGGCTGATGTCTGCGGGCAGCCCTACTCAGGCAGGAAATCCTCGAGCGCGACACTGTCATAGTTCAAGGGCATGGCCATCTCGAACAGGTCGCGCCCGTCGGCGGTTTGACCGAACGGAATAGTCGCGTCGATCATCCATTTGGTGCCAACCCGGTGCAGTACATTGCCGGATGCTGCCACATCGGACGCCTTGTCCAGCGCAAAAGTTCGGGCATTGGGAATCATGATTACGTCCCGCTCTGCATGAACCCGGGTGGTCATCGACCACATCACCTGACGCAGGTCGTCGGCGGCGATGTCGTGATCGACGGCGATGGCGAGCTTGGGATGCAGATACGGGCCGGAAAGCGCCGCCATCAGGGCCGTCTTCGCCTGCCCTTCCACCCGTGGCCGTAACTTGATGACCAGCGCCATGTTGCCGGACACGGTCAGGCAACGCACGTCCATCAGATCCATGCCGCCTTCAACCCGCGACAGGTGGACCTTTGTGGCCGCCTCAAGTCCCAGTCCCATGACCGCCTGGGTATCGGTGACGGGAAAACCGCAATGGATCCCGTAGTGGATCGGATCAGCCCGGCGGGTCAGCGCCTTGATCTGAAAGACCTCTGACTCGCCCGCATCTGCATAGGTGCCGACCACTTCACCGAACGGGCCTTCCGGCCGCATTTCATTCGGCATGACCACGCCTTCCAGCACCATCTCCGCCTCGGCAGGCACCACAAGGTCGTTGGTCTTACATTTCACGGTGCGCACCCCCTCGCCCATCAGGGAGCCCGCAATTTCCAACTCACTGGCGCCGATGGAAGTGGTGAAAGAGGCGCTAAAGAAGATCGCCGGGTGGGCGCCGTAGAAGAAGGAAACCGGCATCGGTTCACCCCGGGCGCAGTATTTGTCATAGATCCGCCGGGCATGGCGCGGCAGCATGATCATGCCTGTTGTGTTGCGGTCGAAGATCTGCTGGCGGTGGATCGACATGTTGAGGCCGCCTGTATCCGGATCACGGACGACCGCCATGCCGGATGCGAGATAGCGCCCGCCGTCATGCTCCGAGGTGATGACCGCCGGCACCTTGTCCAGATCTACATCGTCACCGATCTCGACCACTTCCTGCACCGGGGCGTCGGCTTCTCCTACGTCGACCAACGGCGTTCGCGTTTCGGTCGTGATGCTCAGCCAATCGAGCAGATCATCTTCGTCAACGCCCAGTGCCAGCGCCCATTTGGTGCGGTCCGCCAGAATCTGGCTCGCCACCTGCCATCCCGGATGGCCTTTCACGTTGGTGAACAGGCTCGACTTGCCGGTTTCCGCATAGGCCCGCCATTCGATCGCTGACAGGTTTGTCAGCGGATCCACCTCTTTGGTGAAACGCAGCATGTGGCCTTGCTGTTCAAGGTTTTTGAGATAGGTCCGGTAAGACTGGTCCGGCATGTGGTTCCCCCAGGATGCGCAGGATCGCGACGATGGGTGCAGCGTTATCCAAATGCCGTTGAAAAGAAAAGGCCCGGAACGCCGTCCGGGCCTTTTTGCACCAATTGATTGGCGGTTTTACCCGTGTGAGAACAGGTATTTCTTGGTTTCAGGATTCTCCCGGCGCCACATCACATTGTCCATGAAGTAGTGGTGCAAGTTGATGAAGACCCAGAAGACGAAGAGGAACATGCTGCTGCCGAACAGGGTCGTGTCGTAGCTGACGAGGCCATCAAGTTGCAGAGGAATGAGCCAAAAACCTGCAAAGCCGAGGATGATGCCGAAGGCGCAAAAGCGCAGGAAGCGAAATCCGGCCTTTGTTGGCGCCCAGCTGCCAATTTTGAGTGAACCGATGGCCTCATTTCCATCCGCCTGATCGCGTGCGATATTGAGCTGATAACGCCAAACCACCACCAGATACTGCAGCGAGTGACAGGCCGGGATGATCAGGATGAAGATCGGGTCGATCCCCGGGAACAGCCAGATATAGATCGACGTCAGGTAGGCGGTTACTCCGATCCAGGGCAGCTGGCGCTCGGTTTGGAATCGACGGTAGAACATGACCAGCGTTGCGGCTAACGACAGGGCGGCCACGGTCAAGATGCCGGTCAACAACCAGGAGGGCGCCTCGAACGCGTAGTATTTGAGGCCCCACATGTCGTTCTCGGCCACTGCGCGGTTGGCCACCAAATAGGCCGTGGCCCAGCCGATGTAGGCATTGACCCTGAGGGCGGTTTTTTCGTGGTCCTTGAAAAACTGCTTCTTGAGGACGGCATCGACCATGATCATGCCATAGCCCTGCTTCACATAGTGCCACCCAACAAAGAACAGCATAATGTTGGCGCCAAAACCGAGCAGCTTAGGCTCGCCCATGGCGATTGTGGTTGCAAAAAATGCCGTCAACAGAATAGGCACCACGATCCCGGCAAATAAATAGCGGAACCGCAATGCCGGGGCGGTCTCTTTGCCAAACGCCTTGCGCCCGTACTGCCGGTAGAAAATTTGGTACGAATGGGCAAAGTGCGGATGGTTGATCAGGTGCGCCACCAAAAGCATTACGTAGCCCACGTTCAGCGCTTTGGTTTCCGGGATCAGCAGTGCCACGAATGCAAGCACGATCAGCGATCCACCGCCGAGGCACAGGAAATCGACGACCGGGCCAAACAGATATCCGGGTTTTGCCGCCGGCGTTGAAATGCCGGTGGAAGCCGCCACAATCGAAGCGCCATCCTGTGGTGTCATGTCATGTCCTCCTGCGATCGCCATGGGCAGATCACGGTCTGTCGTCAGTCGATTTCCTTTCGCGAATCGTAGGTCCGAGTGGTTGCTTTATCGTTAATCAATTGTGGACCGCCCGGCCGCTTGCTATCGAGTATCCCTTGGATACCGGCCCGCCGCTTGAGGCTGGCGAGAAGAGAATGTGTCGATGGCAAATGAATTCACCCACGTCCTGACCCACCCAATGCTTCAGCATCACCTGACGATGATGCGGAAGAAGGAAACGGAAACGCGCACTTTTCGTGACCTTTTGCGCCACACCGGGCGGATGATCGCGATGGAAGTGTTGCGCGACCTGTCGCTGACCACCGAAACCATCGAAACACCGCTCGAGCCAATGGAAAGCCCGGTGATCGCCGGCCCGCGACCCTGTCTGGTGTCGATCCTGCGCGCCGGCAACGGCCTGCTGGACGGCATGCTCGACATGGTCCCGGAGGCACGCGTCGCGTTTGTGGGCATGTACCGGGACCACGACACGCTGCTGCCGGTCGAGTATTACTTCAAGGCGCCGGATCGGCTGGCTGAGCGGGTGACGGTTGTCGTCGACCCGATGCTGGCGACCGGCGGCACTGCGGCGGCGGCGGTAACGCGGATGAAAGACGCTGGCGCCGGCGACATCCGCTTCGCCTGCCTGCTGGCCGCACCGGAAGGGGTCGCCACCCTGCACGCCGCGCACCCGGAACTGCCCATCTTCACCGTCGCCATTGACCGGCAGCTCAACGAGAAGGGCTATATCCTGCCGGGTCTGGGCGATGCCGGCGACCGCATCTATGGCACCGTCTAGGCCACCATGGCCGGAATTCCAACGATTGACCTGACCGGACTGGAGACCGACGCCGGCCGCGACCGGATCGCCGGCGAAATGGATCAGGCCTACGCCGATTGGGGCTTCGCCTATATCGTCAACCACGGCGTGCCGGATCTTCTGGTCGAAGGCGTCTTCGATGCGTCCCGCCGCTTCCACGCCCAACCCCTTGAGGCCAAACGCGGCATTGCGGTCAACCAGGGCCACCGGGGCTATATCGAGCTGGCCTCATCCATCGACGTGGCGTCGTCTATCGAAGCCGCCGACCTGCCCAACCATTCCGAATCCTTCATCAAACTGCGCGAGTTGGACCCGGCTGAACTGACGCCGGACAACCCGCTTGCGGGTCCCAACCAGTGGCCAGCGGAAAGCGCGGTTCCCGGCTTTCTCACCGCCCTCGACGCTTATGAAGCCGCCGTGGAACAGGTGGCCTGCGACCTGGTACGTGCCATGGCGACGGCCTTTGGCCTTGAGGCGCAGGCGCTCGACCACGGCTTTGACCGCCCCATCGCCTGGTTGCGCCTGCTGCACTACCCTGCCCGTCCCGCAGACGCACCACCGGGTCTCTACGGCTCCGCGCCTCATACGGACTTTGGCTGCCTGACGATCCTGGCTCAGGACCAGGTCGGCGGCCTGCAGGTGCGCACCCCCGGCGGCGACTGGATCGACGCGCCGCCCCTGCCCGGCAGCTTTGTGGTCAACACCGGCGATATCGTGCCGGTATGGAGCGATGGCCGTTGGCGGAGCACGCCCCACCGGGTGGTCAATCCCAGCGGCGCGGAGCGGTATTCGGTGGCCTATTTCTTCGACCCGTCCTTCGATACCGAGGTGCGCCCGCTGACAGTTGGCAATAGGGCGCTTGGCGACCGGCCGGTTGGCAATGAGCCAGCGTTTCACTTTGGCGACCATGTGCGGTCGCAACTGGATGCCACCTACAGCTATCGCCAGGATGGCGCCTGATATCTACTAGTAGACGTTATCAATTCCTTAGAGCGTCCGCGAAATCACCTCTTTCATGATCTCGTTGGCGCCGCCGTAGATCTTCTGGACCCGGGCGTCGGTGTACATACGGGCGATGGGGAATTCCATCATGTAGCCGTAGCCGCCAAACATCTGCAGGCAGCGGTCGATGATCTCGTTCTGCTTGTCCGAGCACCAGTATTTCGCCATCGACGCCGTGGCGGTATCCAAGTTGCCGGCCACATGCCGCTCGATGCAGGAGTCCACGAAGCATCGGGCGATGTGCGCCTCGGTCTTGCACTCGGCGAGGACGAATTTCGTGTTCTGGAAGTCCATAAGGCGCTGGCCGAAAGCCTTGCGTTCCTTGACATATTCCGCCGTCAGCAGCACGGCCCGCTCCATGGCGGCGACGGCGCCTACTGCAATCGCCAGCCTCTCCTGCGGTAGCTGGTTCATCAGCTGGTAAAAGCCCTGCCCGTCCTGACCGCCGAGGATATTTTCCGGCGGAACTTTCACGTCGTCAAAGAACAGCTCTGCCGTGTCGGAGCCTTTGAGGCCCATCTTCTCCAGGTTGCGGCCGCGGCGAAAGCCTTCCAGTCCCTCCGCCTCGATCGCCACGAGCGAGATGTTGTCCGCTGGCTTACCGTCATCGCTTGTCTTGGCGACAACGAAGATCAGGTCCGCATGGTGGCCGTTGGTGATGAAGGTCTTGGCCCCGTTCAGCACCAACTGGTTGCCTTCCAGTTTGGCAGTCGTGCGCACGCCCTGCAGGTCAGAGCCCGTGCCCGGCTCCGTCATGGCGATGGCTCCGACCATCTCGCCGGTAGCCATCTTCGGTAGCCAGCGGTGTTTCTGCTCCTCGGTGCCATAGGCGTTGACATAGTGGGAGACGATAGTCGAGTGCACTGCATGGCCGAAATGGCCGCCGACGCCGGAATATTCCAGCTCTTCCATAACGACGGTTTCGTGCCGGAAATCGCCGCCCGCGCCGCCATATTCCTCCGGGATCGACACGCAATTGATCCCCGCTTCGCCGGCCTTGTTCCAGGCTTCCCGGTCGATCTTGCCTTGCTTGACCCAGTCTTCCAGATGCGGCGCGAATTCAGCGTCCATGAACTTGCGCATCTGCCCGCGTACGATGGAGAGCTCTTCATTCTCCCAGGGGGAGGTGTAGTCGGCGTTGAGAGCAGCGGTCATGGTCTGGTCCGTTCTTTCGGGTGCATTGAGATCAGCCTAATCCCCCCTGCCCGGCCCCGCCAGCCGCCCGTGCGCCGCAGCGAACCGGACCGAAATGGGAAATTTCCTCCGGATGTGGGTGAATGTGGTGTTTTGTGGGGGCGGCAGCGCTGAAAGCGATGCCGCAACCTGAATCTTTGGGAGCTTTGGGGTCATTTTATTTTAAGGTTGCTGAATGTTGCGATTTGTTGCGAATGACGATCTGAACCAGGGGTGTTGCAGGCATCCCAGGAGAGCCTAGATATAGGAATTATTTCAGGAATATCAACGGCTACAGCTCCAGTCCCAGCCGTTTCAGCGCAGTGCGGGCAATCTCGTCTTCAGGGTCGATCCTGAGGGCGGCGCGGTAATCGGCGATGGCGGCGATTTTGTTGCCCAAACGCTCATGGGTACGGGCGCGGCGGATGTGGATTGCGCCGGCATCGCCAGGGAACAGCTTCAGGCTGCGGCTGAAGATGGCGAGCGCTTTGGCATAAGATTTCTGCCGTTCATAGAGATTGCCCAGACGAAGGTAGGCCTGCGGGTGGCGGGGCCGGAGGCCGATCAGGGTCTCGTAATCCGCAATCGATTTCGCCCACTGCCGCGTCTTGCGGTAGTCGATGGCCCGGTTGTTATAAGCCAGCACGTAGTCCGCCTTGAGTCGGATCGCTTCGGTGTAATCGGGGATCGACTTGTCGTACCGCCCCTGCCGCGCCCAGGCGAGACCCCGGTCGAGCCAGAACCGCGCATCATCGGGCTTGAGCCGGATCGCCGCCGAACAGTCCGCCACCGCCGCCTTGTAGCGGCGCATGAACACGACATTGCCCCAGCAGCGGTACCAATAGACCATCGGCCGTTGCGCCGGGGTCAGCTTGCCGGATTTGAGCAGCCAGTCACACGAGATCACGGCCGCCTCGCCCCGCCCCTTCGCGCATACATGCCAGTAGGCGTCGAACTGGGCGTGGGCTGGGGTAACAGTGAACAGTCCCGCCAGGACACCGCATGCCAGGGCGATACGAGTCAGGGCGAAAAATGAACCAATGTGGCGCATCTGACGTTCCTTTCCAGTGCAGCGGGACCGGACCGCGGTTGCCTAGCGCGCGGGGCTCAGGCGCTTCAGGCCGGCGCGGCTCTCTTTCTGTGACGGGGTCAGCTTCAGGGCAGCCCGGTAATCGCGAATAGCAGCCGCTTTTCGCCCCAGATTTTCGTTGGCGAAGCCGCGGTAATAGAAGGACGTGGCGTCCTTGGGGTTGATGCGGAGCGCGCGGGTATAGTCTGCGATGGCCGGTTCGAAGCGCATCACATCCAGATAGGCCTTCGCCCGGTTGGTCAAAGCTGCGCCGTGCCGGGGATCAAGCTTCAGGGTGCGGCTGTAATCCCGGATCGCCTGTTGGTACTGCTTCAGATCATGATGCAGCCAGCCGCGGTTGAACCAGATTGCCGGTATTTGCTTGCCTTTGAGCCGGCCCGATTTCAGCAGCCAGGTGCAGGCTTTTATCGCGGCCGCGCCACGGGCGTTCTCACAGCTTTGCCAGTTGCTGCGAAAACTGGCATGGGCCGGCGTCGCGAGCAGGCCAACAAGTGTGAAGAGCAGAAGTACCCGCATGATCGATCCTTGATGATTCACCAGATGATATCAGGATTGGCATCGCCGCGCTGCTAACAGGCAGGATGAGGGCAGAAGGATGGCCTCGTAATGCCCTATATCAGCAATCCGCCACCGGCGACCACGATCTGCCCGCTGACATAGTCGCTCTCCGGAATGCAGAACAAATACACCGCGTTCGCGGCGTCTTCCGGCGTGCCACCGCGGCCGAGGGGGATGATTTGCTCCATCATCTGCAGCATATGGGGCTGGACGCCGACGCGCACTTCGTTGCCGCCAATGTCGAGCGTCGGTGGCGCTTCGCCCTCGATGGCCTGAGTCATGCGGGTGTGGATCAGGCCAAAGGCGACGCAGTTCACCGTCACGTTGTAGCGGCCCCATTCCTTGGCCAGCGCCCGGGTCAGGCCGATGAGCGAGGCCTTGGCGGAGCTGTAGTTGACCTGCCCTGAATTGCCGTAAAGCCCTGAAATCGAGGAGATATTGACGACCTTGCGGGTATGTACGCCGCCCTTCTCTGCTTCTGTCTTGGCGAGTACGCGGATTGGCTCGGCTGCCGCGCGCAAAATCTGGAACGGCGCCTTCAGATGCACGTCGATGATCGCGTCGAACTGCTCGTCGGTCATCTTCTGGATGACGCTGTCCCAGGTGTAGCCGGCGTTGTTGACGATGATGTCGACGCTGCCCCAGGTATCCATGGCGGTCTTGACGAAGCTGTCGGCAAAGCCGTCTTCCGTGACGCTGCCGGCGCAGACTGCCACCTCGCCGCCCATGGCCTTGATTTCTTCGGCCACCTCTTGTGCAGGGTCGGCATCGAGATCGTTGACCACCACCCGCGCGCCGTCACCTGCCAGCTTCAGCGCCAGCGCGCGGCCGATGCCGCGGCCCGAGCCCGAGACCAGGGCAACGCGCCCTTCTAGCTTCTGGCCAAGTTCGCCCATGTCTTCCTCCATAAAATCCAGTTGTTCGCGTACCTGATTTGGCGGCCCAAGGCCATACAATCCGGCGCCATCACTTCCATACCGTGCGGGCGAAGACACCGGCGAGACGCCGGCGTAGCCACTGGCTGGCGGGGTCCTGGTGCACCCGTTCATGCCACAACATGCGGATATCCACCGGCGGCAGGTCGAGGGGATGATCGACAACCCTGAGCGCCGCCGTACCGGCGAGCAGGGTTCCCAGTGGACGAGGCACCGTGGCCAGCAGATCGCTTGCGGCCACGATCAGCGGCAGTGAAAGGAACCTCGGGACGCGGGCGGCAATCTGCGAATCCAGCCCCTGCCGCTTTAGCAGACGCTCGACCACATGGTGGCCGGTGCCGGCAGCTTCCGCCAGCGCATGGCGGGCTTGGGCGAAACGCGCTGTTGTGAGCCGTCGCGCCAGCAGCGGGTTGTCCGCCGCGCCGATGACCACATAGTCGGTTTCAAAGACGGTCTGCTGGTAAAACCCGGCTTCGAATTCCGGCAAGTAGCCTATGGCCAGATCGATATCGCCGCGCCGGAGCGCTGCCGCGGCCGCCACACTGGGCAGCTGCAGCGTGCGAAAATGCACACCGGGCGCCTCGGCGCCGATGGATTGCAGGGCCTGGGGCAGGATCACCGCTTCGGCAATGTCCGTCATGATGATGGAGAAATCCCGACGCGCGGTTGCCGGGTCGAAGGCCGACCGGGTCAGGCTGTCCGCCAGGAGATCCAGCGCCGCGTCGATCTTGGGTGCAATGCCGACGGCATAGGGCGTCGGAGCAACGCCACGCGGCGCGCGGACAAACAGCGGGTCGTCCAACTGACGGCGCAGGCGCGCAAGGGCGTTGCTGACGGTGGGCTGGGACTGGCCCAGGTCAGCCGCCGCCCGGGAGATGTTGCGCTGGCGCATGACCGCCCGGAAAATAACGAGCAGGTTCAAGTCGAGATCATTCATATTCATAATCGAAATGAACTATATAAATTTCATTCCATTTACAAATGAATATAGATCGCCAAGATCACGCCTGCGATACCGCCCAATTCAGCTATACTGCACCCGCCGCCCGCGCGAACCGCGGCGGCGTGACGAGGGAGACGGATATGAACGAACAGATCAAACCGGACCAGGCCGCCAAGGATGGCACGAAAATGGCGGAGACCACCGAAGGCCACGACGAAGTCGACGCCACGGTAGATACGCCCTGGGCCCAGTTCATGACCGACGACGAATATTATCCCTTCCTGATCAAGAAGAATGTGCGCCCGGCCTTCTGGCGCTGGCAGGACCTGAAGCCGCGTCTGGACGAGGTTGCTGCCGATCCGCTGCGCCGGGCCGACCGCCGCTTCATCGCCCTGGTCAACGAGGATACCGGAGACGCCGGCGGCGCCGTGCCCTCGACCTTCATCGGCATCCAAATCTTCAATCCGGGCGAACATATCCTGCCCCACCGGCACAACAGCTTCGCGCTCTATCACATCGTCCAGGGCACGGGATATTCCATCGTCGAAGGCCACAAGTTTGAATGGGAGCGGGGCGACACCTTCGCCTGCCCGTCGATGGGCCTTCACGAGCACATCAATACCGGCGATGAACCTGCCATCCAGTATGTCATCCAGGACATGCCCGCCCGCGCCATGGAGCGGAACCTGGTCTGGGAGGAGCCCGTCGGCCGCATGTTCCACATGGTCGAGGGCGACCACGCCCCGCACAAGGACTAGGCAGTCGGCAGGACTATTTGCGAGAACGGGATTGCGGGAGGGAAGTGATGGCCTCTAAAGGCTCGGCTCAGGCGTGGCAGCCAAATCCAGAGGTGATGAAAATCTGGCCTGATGTCTCCGGCAACGACATCAATGGCCTGGGCGAGGCCGAGAAGCGCCCGCCTACACCGGTTTTCTGGCGCACGGATGGCTCCACGCCCCACGCGCCGGCGATGTACTATTTCTTTGAAAAAGGCATGGCCGATCCGCGAACGGCCCCGGCGCGCAAATTCCGTGAACGGACCGATGCTATTGAGGTTCATGACATCGCATCAGAGGTTGCGCCGGAACCGGCCGGCGGCTGGACCAGCGCCGTCAAGCAGGCGGCGCTGGACCTGAAAGCCGACGACGCGGGCATCTGTGTCTGGAATTCCGAATGGACCTATCCGGACCGCCCAGCGCCCAAGGGGACCCGGGCCATCGTTCTGGCGGTCATCCAGAGCTACGATGAGATGAAGCCCGCACCCAGCATCAGCGCCTTTGTCGAAATGATGGCGCAATATGAGCGGGCCGGCAGCAGCGCCAAAAACCTGGCCAACTGGATCCGCGACCGGGGCTGGTTCGCCGAAGCCAAGACCGGCCCGTCCACCGAGGATGTGCTGATGATCCCGCCGGCCATCGCGTCGGGCATGGGCGAACTCGGCAAACACGGCTCCCTGATTCACCGGAGGTTCGGCGCCAGCTTCCGCCTGTCGATGGTCCTGACTGACATGCCGCTGGACCCCGATACATCTGATGTTTTCGGCGCTGACGACTTTTGTGCAAATTGTCAGGTGTGTACCAACGCCTGTCCTCCCGACGCCATTTCCGATGAAAAGCAGATGGTCCGGGGCGAGCGCAAATGGTACGTGGATTTCGAGAAATGTGTGCCGTTCTTCGTCGACAATCACGGCTGCGCCATCTGTCTGGCCGTCTGCCCCTGGAGCCGGCCTGGAATCGCTGACAACCTCGTGGCGAAGATGGCGCGTCGGCGCGCGTGATCCAGCAGCCACGCCAAGCGGAGAAAGATATGCCCCCGAAAGACCATGCCGGCACCGATATGTGGGAGCCCAACCCGGAAGTCCTGGAGCTGTGGCCGGATATTTCGGGCAACGAGATCAATGGACTGGGCGAGACTGAAAAGCGGCAGCCGAACCCGGTGTTCTGGCGGCAGGATGACTCCACGCCCCATGCGCCGGTCATGTACTACTTCTATGAAAAAGACAAAGACAACGCGGCCATTGCCGAGGCACGGAAGTACCGCCAGCGCACTGCCGAAATCGAGGTTTTGGATGTAGCTTCCGAGGCGGCGGACACGCCTGCCGGTGGATGGACCGCCGCCCTGAAAGCCAAGGCGCTGGAGCTTGGCGCGGACGATGTGGGCATCGCCGCGTGGCGGGACGATTGGGCCTACCCCGACAGGCCGTCGCCGCAGGGCAAGTATGCCGTTGTCATGGCCTTCGATCAGGACTTCGACGCCATGATCGCGGCGCCTGGGGAGAGCGCTTATATCGAGGTCATGATCCAGTATGAGCGGGCGGGCAACACGTCCAAACATCTTGCCAACTGGGTCCGCAGCCAGGGCTGGTACGGCGCGCCCAAGACCGGGCCGATGACCGAGGATGTGCTGATGATCCCGGCCGCCATCGAGGCGGGCATGGGCGAGTTGGGCAAGCATGGCTCGCTGATCCACCGGAAGTTTGGCGCCAATTTTCGCCTCTCCCTGGTGCTGACCGACCTGCCGCTCGAAGCCGATGCACCGGACGTCTTTGGCGCCGACATGTTTTGCGCCAGCTGCCAGGTCTGCACCAAGGCCTGCCCGCCCGACGCCATTAGCAGTGAGAAGCAAATGGTTCGCGGCGAACGCAAATGGTACGTGAATTTCGACAAATGCATTCCATATTTCGTCGACAACATGACCTGTGGAATCTGCCTTGCCGTGTGCCCGTGGAGCCGCCCCGGCATCGCCGACAATCTGCTGGTGAAGATGGCCCGGAAGCTTGAGGCGGCTTGAGGCGGCGGACCAGACACCCTGAGGACCCAGCCATGACCTATTTCCCGAGCCATGACGGCATCATCTCGATGTCCCAGCTGCAGATGTCCAAATGGGATCTGTTCGAGCCCTATATGGACTTCATCGACCGGCTGATGAGCTACCCCGCGGGGCCGACGCAAAATGAGAAAGAGATCATCGCCGCCTTCACATCGCTCCTGAACGCCTGCGACTTCTGCTTCGGCGCCCACAAGAATGTCTGCATGGCGCTCGGTATCGACGAGGACCTGTTCCAGAAGCTCGTGGACGACATCGACACCGCGCCCGTGGAGGATCGCTTCAAGCCGGTTCTGAAATATGTCCGCAAGCTGACCCTGACCCCCAGCCAGATGACCGACGATGACGCCATCGCCTGTTACAAGGCCGGCTGGAACGAGGAAGATTTGACGCTGGCGATCACCGTCTGTGCCAGCTGGAACTGGTTCAACCGCATGATCGAAGGCCACGGCATCGACAAGAAGTGGGACGAGGACCTTTTCCGCGCCCGCGGCGCACCCGAGAAAATGTCCGGCCGCTACATGGACTATTACAGGGAGATGATCGCCGCAGGCATGGCGGATACCTCAGGCCCGAAGAACCTCCCGCCGCCGCAGGTATAGCTTGGACCTGACACGTATTCTGGATCGCCAGGCCCGCTTCCGCGGCGGTCACGAAGCTGTCGTCTTCGAAGGCAGCTGCCTGAGCTATGCCGAATTTGACACCCGCGTAAACCAGCTCGCCAACGGCCTGATACAGGCGGACGTAACCAAAGGCGACAAGGTGGCGACCTTGCTACCGAACTGCCTCGAATTGCTGTGCATCTACTGGGCTTGCGCGAAGACAGGCGCTGTCGCGGTCCCATTGAGCCCGTTGCTGCAGCGCCAGGCGATCATCAATCTCCTCAACCAATCCGAGGCCGCGATCGTCTTCGCCGCACCGGAGACCGGTGATGCGCTCGACGATGCGCGCGCCGAACTGAAGATTGCGGACGACCGTTATGTTTGGGTCGGGCCTGGAAGCCGGCCGGGGTACCGAACCTATGCCGACCTGGTGAACGATGCGCCGGGCGACGCCCCCGCCCCGACCGGCGTAGAACCCGAAGATCCCTACAACATCATCTATTCCAGTGGCACTACAGGCGAGCCCAAGGGCATCACCTTGAGCCACCGGGCGCGGTGGCACTACAGCACCCTCTATCCGCTCGCCTGGCGCATGGCGCCAGAGTCCGTGCTGCTGCACACCGGTGCGCTGGTTTTCAACGGCGCTTTCATGACTTTCCTTCCGGCAGCCTACCTGGGCGCGCGCTACATCCTGCACCGGGCGTTCGATCCTGCGGCGGTGATAGAGACGGTTCGGACGGAGGCCGTCACGCACATGATGATGGTGCCGACCCAGATCGTGGCGCTGCTCAACCACCCGAGCTTCGATCCATCAGCGTTCGACACCCTGAAATGCCTCGTGACCATCGGCGCGCCCCTGCATCTGGAGCACAAGCAACAGGTAGAAGCTGCTCTACCAGGCCGGCTGCACGAACTCTACGGTCTGGCGGAAGGGTTCCAGACGTTGCTCGACTGCACGGAACTGGCGGAGAAGCTCGGCTCGGTCGGCGCACCGCCGCCGGGATTCGACCTGCGCATTGTCGGCGAGGACGGGTGCGATCTGCCTGCCGGCGAAATCGGCGAGATCGTGGGTCGCGGGCCGATCCTCATGTCTGGCTACTACAACCGGCCCGATCTGACCGCTGGCGCCATTCGCGACGGCTGGCTGTACTCCGGCGACCTCGGCTATGTGGACGAGGACGGCTACCTCTTTCTGGTCGACCGCAAGAAGGACATGTTCAAGTCCGGCGGCGTCAGTGTCTATCCGCGGGACATCGAGGATGTGGTGACCCAGCATCCCGCCGTCTTGGAAGCGGTGGTCTTCGCGGTGCCAGACGCGAAGTGGGGCGAGACCGGCGTTGCCGCTGTCATTGCCGATGGCACAATCTCGCCAGATGATCTCCGCAGCTGGGTCAACGAGCGGGTGTCGGCTAAATTCCAGCGCTTAAGCCATGTGACCCTGATGGAGAGCTTTCCCCGCAATGCCGCCGGCAAGGTGGTGAAGCCGGACCTGCGCGACGCCTGGCTTGCGGAATATTCGGGAGGACAAACCTCATGACTGGCCGCATGACCAGCCGCCACCGCCTGTTCGGCTCCATCGGCTCTCCCTATGCGCTGAAGATGCGGGCGCTCCTCCGCTACCGGCGCATTCCATTCGACTGGGTTCCGGCGTCGCTGGACTGGGTGCCCGAGGGACTGCCGCACGACCCGGTGTCGAAACCGGCTTATGAGGAGATCCAGCATATCAGGCCGCCGGTGGTGCCGATCATGTGGTTTCCGGAGGATGACAGCTATCGCAACGATACCACACCGTTGGCCTACGAATTGGAGGCACGCCGCGCCGACCGCTCAGTGATGCCGGACGATCCCGCGCTCGCCTTTCTCTCCCATCTTCTTGAGGACATGGCCGACGAATGGGGCGTCAAGATCGCCTTCCACTACCGCTGGGGCCATGAAACGGACGCGCTGTTCAAGAGCCGCATTGTGGCGACGGAACTGCTGGGCGGCGGCTATAGCGAGGATATCCAGCGCGACGCCGGCTTGCATTTCGCCCGGCGCCAGCAGAGCCGCATGGCCCTGGTCGGCTGCACGCCGGAAAATGCGCCCCTGATCGAAGAGGTCTATCGCCGCCTGCTCACAATCATGCAGGCGCTTCAGGCTAAAAGCCTGTTCCTGTTCGGCAGCCGCGCGTCGCTCGCCGACATGGGTTGGTACGGGCAGCTCGAATCCCTGGCCACCGATCCCACATCCCGCGCGGTCATGGCCGAACATGGACCCGCGACCTTCCAATGGCTGCAGGTGCTGGAAGATGCCTCTGGCGTAGAAGGCAATTGGCTGGACGGTGCCGCACTTGACGGCCACCCGGTTGGCGACCTGCTCTCGCTTGCCGGCGACGTCTACCTGCCCTTCCTCGCGGCCAACGCCGCCGCCATCGACGCAGGCGATACAACCTTCAGCTATGAAGCGCTCGGCCACAGCTACAGCCAGGATGTATTCAAATATCAGGCCAAGTGCTGGCGAATTATCCGGGAGCAGTACGCCGCGCTGGATGAGGGGGCATTGGCAACTGTAAAGTCGGTGCTTAGTGTCGACCCATTAGTCTCAAAATAGGGCCGGACTCGTGGTAAATACCATTTCAAGCTAGTCAGGTTTGGTGACTTCGATCGTCCAAGTGTCTCCGTCATCATCCTTGGTACAAACGACTTTCGTAGCGCCATCGTTCACTGCGGTTTGGACGGTAGTACCGACATGCTGTTTCTCGATACCCGGATATCTTTTCGTCGCCATTCTCTATCCTCCACTTGGGCATTTGATATCTTTTTCTTTGATAAAATCTTGGCGCAGTTGTTCGCGGTCCTTCCCTTTTTCGTGAACTATATCCAGCACATCGATATCTCGGCCGGTATTATTCTTTGCATATTCTTTTAATTGTTTTGTTTTATTTGCGTTGTCCGTCTTGAGCCAGCATAATATTGTTTTCCGGCTCGTAGATTTATTATCTACTTTAATATCTTTGACTTTAGCGTCAGGGATAATTTTCTTGATTAGGACATCTCTTATTTCCTTCCTGAGTGCAAGATAAACGGCCGCCTTGCCAGTCGCGAAATATTGGACCAATCGTAACTTGGTATCTAGCGGCTTAGCTGTACTGCTGCTGTGGTCGATTGTTGCGATAAAGGGCGTCATGCGAACTATATATTTGCAGTTCGGTTTGTTTGTTTCATGATTCTTTACGACGCTAAGCCCGGCCACGACCATCTCTTTGCGATTGTATCCAAGCTTGAGGGAGTCGGGCAGCGCTGCTGCCAGGCCGGACCAAGCGATCTTCAAACCTAAAGAGGTATCTGTACCGAACACAAACGGCCGGACGATGCCGCTATCAGGCTCGATCCGGAGATTCCAATACCGTCCCTTCGGTTTTTTGGCCAAACAGAGTTGAGCATCCTTTTCAATTCCTTCTACCACACCAGGCTCGGTCTTGTCGGTAATCCCGGATGCTGGATCTTTCTTTGCAAGCGCAATCGCCGCTGCGCCGCCGGCAAATGTCCCGGAAATTCCATTGTTAAAAGGTTTCTCGGATCCGAAACGAAAACTTCCAAGGACGCTGGGTTTTTTCCCTTTTTCGTAGGTCGGCGAGATTACGATCTCACGGCGAGCAATGGTGATTTCAGCAGTTGGGGGCTTGGTGTCGATATCGATGCCGACATTTGTCTTGGTCGCAAATAGAATCGTATCCTGGCCGACACAGCCGACAACCAGGAACGCAGCAGCAGAAATGCCAATCCCACGATAAAATCCACTTTGCATCATACCTGCCTCCCTATTTTTTGGTCTCCGCCTGCGGTCGATCGAAGACCAGCATTTTCAGCAATCCACGCGCCGGCCACTTCAGGCCCAGCCTCGCGTCCTTCTTGACAATCTGTACCTGCCTCTCGCTGCTGTAACCGATCGTGAGTATGACGCCATCACCCTTTAACGCAGAAAATCCAAATCCCCAGATGTCGACGCCGCTAACTACCGCGACCTTGTCTTGCCCAGCAGGCGCTGCCTTCATCACCATGTGACCAAAGCCGATGATGTGGGTTTCTCCGGTTTTCTTGTCATGATAGCGGACAGCGCAGCTACTCGCCCCGATGCATAGCCCAAGAACCAAAAGGTGGCCCACTCTTCTGCCAGCAATTCGCCTCACCCGCCCTCACCCAACTAGGTAATTGCAATATTAATCATGACTCAACTTGAGATTGGTGTAAAGAACGCGCCACTTACTGATTTGGTGGAGATGCAGGATCAACAAGCTAAGGTTGTTTGGGGGTTAGACCGAGAGAGGGGAGCCAGACGGAAAAATATTCAATCGCAGCCTATTGAGATACCTAATCCGCTTAATTTACCGATACCGTCTCTACACGCCCCACCGCCAGAAGTCGTCGCCCTCCGCGAGCAGGTAGTTCGACAGCACCATCTTGTGCACTTCGCTGGCGCCGTCGACGAGGCGGCCCTGGCGGCAGTAGCGGTAGATCCAGTCGAGCAGGGTGTCTTTTGAGTAGCCCTTGGCGCCGAGGAGCTGGATGCCAGTGTCGGCGGCCTTGTGCAGCACTTCCGACACCGCAACCTTGGCCATGCTCACTTCTTTTCGGGCGAAGTCGCCCTGGTCGAGCTTCCAGGCCGCATGCATGGTCAGCAGGCGGCCAATATTGATCTCCATGGCCGCCTCGCCCAGCATCCATTGCACGCCCTCGTGTTGGGCAAGCGTCATGCCGAAGCTTTTCCGCTCCTTCACATAGGGTGCGCAAATTTCCAGGCAGCGTTTGGCGAGGCCGGTCCAGCGCATGCAATGGGTCAGACGCGCCGTGCCAAGGCGGATCTGGGTGGCCTTGAGCCCCTCGCCCTCGGCCATCAGCATATTCTCTTCAGGCACCTCGAAGTCGGTGTAGCGCACCTCCCAATGGCCGCCATGCTCCTCCGGCCCCATGATCGGTATCCGGCGCAGGAGATCAAAACCCGGGTCGTCGCGATGGTGCAGGAAGGCCGAGAGGCCGCGGCGCGGGTCGTCTGACGTGCGCGCGATGACGATGAAATGTTCCGCGGCCCCCGCGCCGGTGATGAACCACTTGTCGCCGTTGATGACCCACTTGTCGCCCTTCTTCTCCGCCTTGGTCATCATCATGCCGGCGGGGTCGGAGCCGGAGCCCGGGTGCGGTTCGGTCATTACGAAGGAGCTGTGCACCTTGCCGTCGATGATCGGCTGCAACCACCGCTCCTTCTGGGCGTCGGTGGCGACACGGTTGAGCAGGATCATGTTGCCATCATCGGGCGCGGCGCAATTGAAGGTGCAAGGGCCGAAGATCGACCGGTTGGCCTCCTCGTAAAGCGCCGCCATGGCGACGATGGACAGGCCCTGGCCGCCCCGCTCCTTCGGCATGCCAAAAGCCCAGAGGCCTTCCGCCTTCGCCTTTTCCCGCAGCTTTTCGAGAGCCGCTTCGTTGATGTTTTCATAGTCATCCCAGGCATCCGGATCGGATTCCACGGGCATAATGTGCTGGTCCACGAACGCCCGCACACGCTGGCGGTAGTCTTCGATTTCCGGGGGAAGAGTGAAATCCATCTGGGGCCTCTAAAGTCTTGGGTTTTGGGGCATCCCGCATAGGGACAGGGCGCCAATTCGATGGTGGCACTGGCTCACTAGATCGGCCGGCGCGCCAAAGTGCTCTAAACGCTCACCACCGAGAGCCCGCCATCGATCTCGACGACGCTGCCGGTCATGTAGGCTGCGGCATCGGAGGCGAGTAGCAGTATGACGCCATCAAGCTCGTCCGCCTCGGCAAAGCGTTGCTGCGGAATTCGCTGGCGCAGGCGTTCGCCCGTGGATGAGCCGGTCAGCCAGTCGCGGTTGAGATCGGTGATCACATAGCCCGGCGCCAGCGCATTGACGCGTACGCCCATGGGCGCCAGCTCCGTCGCCATGGACTTGGTCAGGTGGATCAGTCCGGCCTTGGACGCGCAATATTCGTGGATCTGGCTTGATACCCGACCATAGCCGAGGGCGGAGCTGATGTTGATGATGCTTCCGGGCTTGCCCGCCTCGACCAGGCGGCGGGCCACTTCCTGCCCCGTCAGCCACGCGCCTTTCAGGTTCACGTCCAGGATTGAGTCCCAATCATCTTCGGTATGTTCGAAGATCGGCTTGCTGACGACGATGCCGGAATTGTTCACCAGCACGTCCACCAGGCCCCATTCAGCCTCGACCAAGTCCAGCGCCGCCAGAATCTGATCCCGCTTCGTCACATCCATGGCCACCGGCATTGTGGTCGCGCCGGCCGTATTCAATTCGTCGGAGAGTGACTGGAGAGCGTCCAGACGCCGGGCGGTCAACGCCACTTTTGCGCCGGCTTCGGCCAGGCACCGGGCGAATTGGGCGCCCAGCCCACCAGAGGCGCCAGTGACCAGAGCCACTTTGCCGGAAACGTCGAAGGAAACTGTCATGCAGCCGTTCTAGCTGCCGCGTTGGCCGGGTGGCAGACCTCCCGGTGTCGCAGGCTGGCCGGGTTGGCTTGGCTGAACGAGTTGCGGCTCCATCCATTGATTGCTGAGGTGCTGCACCTCTTCCTGAGAAAGCGCATCGGACTCGCGGGCCGCGGCTTCCGCTTCCTCCCGTTTGCGCTTGCGCTCCAGGTCACGGTAGGCGCGCGGCTTGCGAAACCGGAACATCCAGGCGGAAATTATGATCGACCCGATGAATATCCCCAGGCTGGTATAGGGGACTTCCAGGATCGTCACGATTTTCTGAAATCCGGTGGTCATCATCGCCAGCTGGATCGCCTGGTTGGCAATCAGCATAGAGAGACGCATCCAGCGGTGTTTGGCCCGCCAGCAGGCGGTTCCAGTGAATCCGGTCGCAAACAGCCAGATATAGATGCGCAGCTGGTTTTGCAGAGCCGCCGGGTCGCTGGCGTCCCAGATTCCTGTAATTGCGTCCCAAAGTTGGGCAGTTTCGTAGATCACAATGGCCTCGTGGCAGTGTCCGACCGGCTTTGAGGGGAGTCTTACCAGCCCCAGCCCCTAACGGACCAGCCTCATTCTCATGGGCCACTCCCCTCGCCTTTCCTGCGAGGGCGTCTTATGTTTGTCGCCAAAAGGAGCCTGATATGAGCGAACCGACCACCATTACCATCGACATTGTTTCCGACACCGTCTGCCCATGGTGCTATGTGGGCAAACGCCGGCTGGAGCGTGCGCTTGCCGAGAAGCCAGACGACATCAAGGTTATGGTCGGCTGGCGGCCTTTCCAGCTGAACCCGGAAATGCCCGACGAGGGTATGGACCGGCGCGACTATCTGGAGGCCAAGTTTGGCGGCAAGGAAGGCGCCAAAAAGGTTTATTCCGCCATCGAGGACGCGGGAAAGGGCGAAGATCTAGCCTTCGACTTCAGCCAGATGGCGCGGCAACCCAATACGGTAAATTCCCACCGGCTGATCGATTTCGCGGGCAAGACCGGAGATCAGGACACGGTGGTGGAAGCGCTCTTCCAGGCCTATTTCATCGACGCCCGTGACATTGGCGATGTGGATGAGCTGGTTGCGATCGCCACGGCCGCCGGTCTCGACGAGGCGGCAACGCGGACCTATCTGGAGTCCGACGAAGATGTGGAGCGCATCCGCGAGGAAGACGCCACCGCCCGCCAAATGGGGGTCCAGGGCGTGCCCTGCTTCATCATCAACCGCAAATACGCCATTTCGGGCGCCCAGGACCCCGCCGTCTTTCTGCAAGCCTGGGAGCAGATCCAAAAGGAAATGGCCGAAGGCGAAGCTGCCCCAGCAGCGGAGTAGCCGGGTTCGGGCTTAAACCCCCGACGAAAAGCGCGTCATGATCACGATCATGGCGATTTGCATAACACCCTGGGACGCCACCAGGAAAATATAGAACCGCATCAGCCGCCCGATGCGGTCGTAGTCCGGCTGCGGTTTGCGGAGCTCAAAATAGACGATCAGATTTGTTGGCAAGAGGATGCCGGTGCCCTGAACGGTGAGCACGATCAGAATGGTGACGGCAGCAATAACCCACCAGAGCTGCGGGTAATCCAGGTCGAAATAACCCAATTGTTCGGCCAGAAACCAACCGGACGTACCGCCGACAATTGACAGCGTGGTCATCAGAAACAGCATCCGCGGCACCAGGCGCATGGTGAAGGCGGCGCGCGCCGGCGGCGGCATCTTGCGCATGATCGGCCCGACCACAAAGCCCATGAACAGATCCGCCCCTGTCCACAAAAGCGCGCTGATCACGTGGATGAACTGCAGGAACCAGCGATCACCGGAAAGGATCGCCCAGATCATGATGACGATGGCGCCGATCGACCAGATCAGATTGTAGGGATTGATCGACGGCGGCGCTTCGGCACTTGATGCGGTGGCAGGTGAAGCTGGGGATTGATCCTGGGGCACGGGGCTAGGTTCCTGTCTGCAGTGGGCCACCCTGAACGGCCAGGCTGGTGCGGTCTACCCTGAATGATCCGCCGGCAAGAATCATCGATCCTGCCCGGTCAGTCGCTGAGGCCCAGATAGGCGGCGGTAAGGCTGGGGTCATCGCGGGCCTCCGCAGCGGTCCCCTGCCAGACCGTGCGGCCTGATTCGAGCACACAGACATCGTCGGCAATGTCGAGCGCCCGCTGGGTGCTTTGCTCCACCAGCAAGACGGTAATGCCCTCCTGCCTGAGGGCGGCAATGGCGTTGTAGCAGACGTCGACCATGGCCGGCATCAGGCCGAGAGAGACTTCGTCGATCATCAGGAACTTTGGCTGGGCCATCAGCGCGCGGCCGATGGCGAGCATCTGCTGCTCACCGCCCGACAGGGAGCCGGCGAGCTGGGTAAGACGTTCGCCCAACCGCGGGAACAGGCCCAGGACGCGTTCGATATTTTCGGCCTCGGCCTTGCGGTCGTGGATCATCCCGCCGACGATCAGGTTTTCGCGCACGGTCAGGTCGGGAAACAGCTGCCGGCCCTCCGGCGCTATTGCGATGCCCAGATGCACCCGCCGCCGGGCGGGGAGCGTTGAGATTTCCTGATTTTCGAATGTGATCCCACCGCCCTGCAACGCCACGTGGCCGGCGATCGCCAGGATTGTCGACGACTTCCCGGCACCGTTGGCGCCGATCAGGGCGAAGATGCTGCCTTCCCGCACCTCGAGCGAGAGGTCCGTCACGGCGCGGAAGTCGCCGTAGCCGCAGCTCATGCCGTCAAGCCGCAGCATGACTGCCTCCTGCGCCGGTACCCAGATAGGCAGCGCGCACGTCCGGATCCGCCATGACCTCCTGGGCTGGCCCGTCGCCAATTTTGCGGCCGTTATCCAGCACAACAAGGCGCGGGCAGATGCGCATCACCTCTCCCAGGTTATGCTCGATCAGCACCACGGTCAGGCCGTCACCATTCAGTCGTTTGATGGTATCGCCGAGGGTGACCGCCTCATTGCTGTTGAGGCCGGCGAGCGGCTCATCCAGCAGGAGTACCTTCGGGTCCAGGGCCAGCGCGCGGGCCACTTCCAGGCGCTTCAGCACGCCAAGCGGCACCGAGCCGGTATCCGCATCTGCGTAGGAACTGATTTCGACCATTGCCAGAAGTTCAGTCGCCCTGGCCCGTTCCTGCGTCCAATCGAAGGTCACCAGTGATTTCAGGGGATTGCCGGTCTTCCGATAGCCGGCAGCGAAGGCGACATTTTCGATCACCGACATTTCGCGGAAGGGCCGGACCAGTTGCTGCGACAGGGCCAGACCGCGGCGCATCCGGCGGTGGATGGGCAGCCCCGTCACCCGCTGGCCGTCGAGGAGAATGTTGCCGCTGGTGGGCCGGACAATGCCGGTGATTGAGCGCATGACCGTTGTCTTGCCGGCACCATTGGGGCCGATCAGTCCCAGCAGCTGGCCATCGTCGACGCTGAAGGAAACTCCGTCCACGGCCGTCACGCCACCGAAGACCACACGCAGGTCGCGGACCTCCAGAACCGTGGTCATCCCGTATCCCCCGTCCGGCGGAACACGAGTCTTTGCAAGCGCACGACAATGCCGGCCAACCCATAGGGGGCGAAGCGCATCATCAAAAACAGCAACCCGCCATAGAAGAGCAGCTTGTAGTCACCGATGAACTGCGACCACAGCGGCAGAAGCGTCAGTACGATGGCCGCGACAGTCACGCCGGCGATCGAGCCGACACCCCCAAAGACCACCATGGACAGCACGGTGATGGATTCGATAAAGCCAAAATTCTCTGCTTGGATGATGGTGGTTTGGTGTGCGTAGAGGGAACCGGCCAGCCCGGCCAGGGAGGTCCCCATCACAAAAGCGGCCAGCTTGTAGAGCGACACGTCGATGCCCAGAATTCGGGCGGTGTCCTCGTCATCGCCGATCGACTTGAAGGTCGCGCCCATCCATGACCGGCGGATGTAGATGCTGAGCAGCATCACCGCGATGGCGAGTAAAATAGTCATCACCATATAGGCGAAATCGCCATAGGCCGGATGGGGATAGCCGGAGAGGCCGTCAGTGTCGCCCAGAAAGGACGACTGTTCGACGATGCCACTGAACAGAAACACAATTCCCATTGTGGTGATCGCCAGAAAATCGTGCCGCACCCTGAGCGACGTAAGGCCCACCAAAATCCCCAATATTCCCGCCAGCGCCATCCCCGCAAGCGTGCCGAGGATGAAGTCGACGCCATTGATCGACAGCACCACCGAGGTATAGGCGCCTACGCCCATGAAGGCGGCGTGGCCCAGGCTGATTTGCCCGCAGAAGCCGGTGATCAGGTTCAGGCTGAGCGCCATGATGACCATCACCGCGGCAGTGCGGATCAGGCTCATGTCATAGGCGTTGAGCAGATCTTCCATGGTCTCAGGCCCTCACGAACAGGCCCTGAGGGCGGATCATAAGAACGATCACCAGGAAGGCGAAGGCAATGGCGTCCCGGTTCATGATTTCGCCGAGGCAGATTTGAATATTGCCCAGCGGCACGCAGGTTGTTGTGGCAAATGCTTCAAGAACACCTAAGGCAAAACAGGCGATCAACGTCCCCCGCATGCTGCCCAGCCCGCCGAGCACAATGATGGCAAGCGCCTTGTAGCTCCAGACGTCACCGCTCGTTGGTTCGACCAAATTGGTGGTCAGCGACACCATCACGCCCGCGACGGCGGCGAGCGCCGAGCCGATGAAGAAATTGATATACCGCACCTGAATGATGTTAATGCCGAACGATTCTGCCATTGCAGGCATGGTCACCGTGGCGCGCCACGCCACACCGGTCCGGGTTTTCGCCGCCAACAGGCCGAGCCCGCCGATCAGAATAATGGCCACAAAAAAGGTCACTATTTTTGCCAGCTGGAGCGTCTGGCCGGCAAGTTCCAGGGTGCCCTGGACCGGCGGATTCACATAAGACACGCCCTGCTCGTCATAGAACCGAAAGCCTTCCTGCATGGCGATGAACAGGCCAATGGAGGCAATCAGCGCAACATAAGGCGGCAGATGCAGGATCGGCTGGTAGACCAGCCGATAGATAATCATGCCGGCAATGCCGGCCACGATCATCGCCGCGACCAGCGCGAGGATAAAACTGCCGGTCTCGTTGGTAACGACGACGCCCACATAGCCGCCCAGCGTGAACAGGGCGGCATGCGCCACATGCAGGATTCGCAATAGCCCGTAGACCAGCGTCAGACCCACGGCAATCAGCGCATAGATACTGCCGTCCAGCAGGCCCTGCACAAGGAGAGCGAGTTCGGTCAAAGGTCAGCTTCCCCGTAGCCGCCTGAAGGGAGTGGCAGCCGCTGGGAGGGGGTCACCCTTCCGGCGGCTGCCGCTTGCGCGCTTGCGCCTTAATACTGCGTTTGACGCCTGACCTATTTGGTCGGCGGCGCCAGCAGCATCTTGTCGTCGATCTTCGAGTGGAAGTGCCAGTTGCCATTGCGGACAACCTGCACCAGAACCGACTTTTGCACTTCACCGAGGCTGTTGAACGAGATCTGGCCCGTCGCGGCATTGACCGTTGTCTTGGCGATTGCCGCTCGAATTGCGGCCGGGTCCATGCTGCCGGCGGCCTTCAGCGCGGCTGCTGCCACATAGATGGCCGTATGGGTCGTGGCGGCCACCATGTCAGCCTTGTAACCGGCCTTTTTCTCGAACGCCTTGATGAAGCCCAGGGTCACGGCGCGCTTGGAATCGCGGTTCAACGATGTGGTGATCACAACGCCTTCCGCCGCTTTGCCGGCGATCTTGATGAACTTCTGCGAGTCATAGCCTTCCTGGCCAATGACCACGGCTTTGACGCCCGCGGCGCGCAGCTGACGCACCAGGGGACCGGCGGTGAAGAAGTAGCCGGTGGCGTAAATGGCGTCGGGCTTGTCGGCTTTCACTTTGGCGATGATCGGGCCAAACTGACGGTTTTTGATCGAATACTCATATTCAGAGACGATCTTGACACCATATGCAGCAGCCTTTTCCTTGAAGCCACGCACCAGTGACCGGCCGAAATCATTCTTCAGCGTGATCAGCACAACCCGACGCTTCTTCAGGATATCGCCCACCAGCTTTGCGCCGGCACGGCCCTGCACTTCGCCCACGAAGGAGGTGCGGAAAACATACGGCCCCGCCTTTGTGATCGACGGATGCACGGCATATGCTGCGATATACGGGACCTTCGCCTTTTGGAATACGCCGGCTGCCGCCCGGGTGGCGCCGGAATAGCTGCCGGAGATGGCAAGCGCCACTTTATCCTGGCTAATCAGCTTGTTGGCGATCGGTGCGGAGTTTTTGGGTGAAGCCTGATCATCATAGATAACCAATTGAAGCTTCTTGCCGTTGACGCCGCCCTTGGCGTTGATCTGTTCAACCGCCAACTGGGCGCCGAGCACAGCAGATTTGCCATCCGCAGCGGCGAAGCCGGTCAGCGGGGCGTGAAACCCGATCTTGATGTTCTGCGCCTGGGCCATGCCTGCCGCAAAAATACCGGCAGACAGGACACCGGCGAAAAGAAGTTTAGTCCTCATCATTCCTCTCCCTAAGAGCGTTGTTTCGACCCGAGACTTCTACCGGATTGTGGCACGGCTCTTGTACCGGACCGGCATTTGCGCCTCACTGATTTACCTCGGATCAGTTGTATATACAAGTGAAGCTAATTCCCTCGATTTGTTGTTCCGTGCTGCTCACGGCTTCCTGATAATGGTGCCGATCAGCGTCGCAATCAGGCGGGCCAATGTCAGGCTCGTGATGCCCTGAAAATCCAGCGATGGAAAGTGTTCTGCATAATCCATGCCGACCACGTCGCACTTCTGCGCCACGCCGGAAATGATATCCGCGCCTTCCCAATAGTCCAGTCCCCCAGGCATCGGGCAGCTGGTGCCTGGCATCACTGCCGGGTCAAAGCCATCGCAATCCAGCGTAATGAAGACCTTTGCTCCGGGTTCGAAGGCATCGAGCACACACCCCACGCCTTCTGTCCGGACCTGCCGCGCCGGGATAAGCACATTTCCCCGGGCGCGGGAGTCCTCCACATCCTGTGTGCGGGCGCTGCCCAAGCCGCGCAGCCCCACGTGCACGATCTTGTCTACCCAGGACATTTCAGCTGCCCGGCGCATGGGGCTGGAATAGCCGTCGCTGATCCCGTTGACCTCGTCGCGATAGTCAAGATGGGCATCAAACTGAAGAACCGTGACCGGCCCCCTGCCCTCATAGGCGCGAATGGCAAGGGGCGGAACAGAATCGTCGCCGCCCAGCACGATCGGCACGGCGCCTCGGTCGAGGATCGCGCGCACCGCTGCCGTCACCCGGGCTTTGTTGCCTTCCAGATCACGGGGATCGCCAATAACGTCGCCGCAGTCGACCACAGGCGATGCCTGGCCGGCAAACAGGCGGTCATCAAAATCAAAGTCATGGTGGTCGATCATGCGGCCGAAGCGGTGCGAGCGGTCACGTACCGCCCCCGGCGCGTTCGCGGCATCTGACGCCACACCCTGCATGTGATAGGGCGACCCGAACGGCGCGCCCACAATGGCAAAGTCCGCCTCCAGGCGGCTCAGGTCGGTTTCCACCGGCTGGCCCATGAAACTCGCGAAGGGATCTGACGGCAGGTGGGTCAGCGGGCCCGTGACCTGCGCCGCATCAGCATTAGGCGTGCTGCCTTCAGGCGGGGTCATCACACCAGTCCTCCGCGAATGTCCGATTGCTTGAGAAAGGCTTCAGCCTCCGGCACGCCGGCGTCAGCATGACGGATGACACCGATGCCGGGGTCGGTGGTGAACACCCGGTCGATACGGTCAGCGGTTTCCGGCTTGCCGTCCAGGATCACGGTCATACCTGCGGAGATCGATCCGCCGATGTCGCCGCCATTCTGATGAATTGCAACCATATCCGCGCCACCGGCCACATTGAGCATGGCATTGAGGTAGGGCCAGTCGCCAATTGCGTCCGAACCGTCGGGCATGCCTTCGGTCTCGCGCCGGGGAAAGGCGGTGGCGCCGGAATCGAGATGATCGCGGGTTACGGCGATGGGCGCCGATATCTCGCCGGAGGCAACCAGATCGTTCAGCCTGCGCATCATCTTGCGGCGGGCGCCATATTCCAGCCAGCAGGTTCGCGCCGGCAAACCCTCAATGGGCACCCGTTCGGGTGCCAGCTTCAGCCATGTATTCAGGAGAACGTCGTCCGGAAACAGCTCCATCGCCGCCTGATCCGCAACTTGCTGATCTTTCACGTCTCCGGAGAGCAGCACCCAGCGCACTGGCCCCCTGCCCCTGGCAAAACTGGGACGGATGAACAGGGGCATGAAACTCGGCACATCGAACGCGTCTGTGACGCCGCTGTCGAAGGCAGCGCCCCGCAGGTCGTTGCCATATTCAAACACCGGAACGCCCTGGGATTGGAGCTTCAACATAGCCCGCACGTGGCGGCAGACGGTGTCTTTCGACCGCTCGAGATAGGTATCGGGGTCGGACTCCCGCAGGGCCCGGGCCTCTTCAATGGTCAGGCCCGAGGGCACGTAGCCAAACAACAGATTGTGCGCGGAGGTCTGGTCAGTGACACAGGCCGGCTTGTCATCAGATTCAGCGAAATGCTCGCAAACGTCGGCCGCATTGGCGCAGATGGCGTAAGCGCCGGGTTCGCCGCGATCCGCCTGCGCCCGGCATTGCGCCCAGGCTTCTTCCAGAGTGTCGAAGGCGGCGTCCAGATGGCCGGTGTCGAGGCGCCGGGCGATGCGCGCCGGATCGATTTCCGCCACCAGAGCAACGCCGCCATTCATCGAGACCGCGGGGGGCTGGGCCGATCCCATGCCGCCAAGGCCGCCGGTAAGCGCAATCTTGCCGGTGAAATCACCGTCCAGGAACTTCTGGGCGCAGGCGCCAAAGGTTTCGTAAGTGCCCTGCATGATGCCCTGGCTGCCGATATAGGCCCAGGACGCTGCCGTATATTGCCCGTGAATTGTCAGACCTTCCTCACGCAGGCGGTCGAATTCCTCCCGGTTGGCATGGCGCGGGACCAGATTGCTGGTGGCGGCCATCACCCGGGGCGCGCCAGTATGGGACCGGAACACCGCGACGGGTTTGCCGGACTGCATCACCAGGGTTTCGTCATCCTTGAGGTTCTTCAGCTGGTGGACAATCGCGTGATAGCTCTCCCAGTTACGGGCGGCCTGGCCGGTGCTGCCGTAGATGATCAGGTCTTCCGGGCGCTCGCCGTTGGCGATGGTGTTTTCGAGCATGCGCAGGATGCCCTCCTGCCGCCAGCCAAGGCAGCGAAGTTCGGTGCCTTCGGCCGCGCGCACTTCGTTAGGACGCGTCTGTGGTCCCGCGAGTGGTGTGTCGTTCATGCCTCGTCTTCTCCCGAATCAGGTGCCGCGTGCGGCCAGTGCCCGGCAATGCTGGCGCTCAGGGCCCGTGCTTCTGCAGCAACGTGCGCCCGGCAGACCGCCAGATGGGTGTCGTCAATGCGAAAGCTGGGACCGGTGATGCTGATGCCCCCCGCGATGCCTGTCTCGCCTGTCGATGCCGGGCCATAGATTGGCGCCGCCACGGCAGTCACATCGGGCTCAAGCGTGTCGCGGGAGATGACCAGGCCTTCGCTGTCCACCTGCCCCTGAAGCGCATTGCCGATGGCGGTGCCTTTGGCCGGGAATGAGCGGCCGAGCCAACCCGCATGACGCAACGCCCGTTCGCTCTGGGTCTGGCGCAGATAGATGACGTTGCCCGCGGTATCCAGAATGCCAAAATTTGCCGTCTCGCCGGTGTCACGGGAGAGCCGCTCAAGATGCGGCTCTACGAGACGGTGTAGGTCCAGTGCATTGAGGGCAATCGCGCCGATCTGCAACATGACGTTGCCGAAGGTATAGGCGCCGTCTGCCCGGCGGCGGAGGACGGCGCTGGCCTCAAGGGTATTCAGCAACCGCTGCACCGTGCTGATCGCAAGGCCGCTACGCTGGGCGAAGTCGGTAAGGGTTGCGGCGGGCCGATCCGGCGTCAGGCACTGCAGCAGGGAAAAGGCACGCTGGACGGAGCGGACGCCACCGGGTGCATCGCCCGTGTCGCCGGGTGATTGCCCTTCCGGAAGCGAATCGTTGGCTTTGATCTGGTCCATGAGCGCCGGTGCGGGGGAATTGACAATTACCACTCTGCGGTATGATATACCGTAAAATGGGAATACCGGTCAAGCGACACAGCGTGGGGAGGCAAGGGTGGCACGGCAAACAGCAGATCTTGTGATCGAGAATATTGGTGAGCTGGTCACCTGTGCTGGCCCGGCCGATGGCATTTGCGGCGATGCGATCCGCACCCTGGAAACTTTTACCGGCGGCGCCCTTGCTGTCACCGGTGGTGTGATTGCCGCTGTTGGTACAGGTGAGGAAATCAGCAATGGATTTGACGCGCGCGAACGGGTCGACGCCGGCGGAAATCTTGTAACGCCGGGCTTGGTGGACCCCCACTCCCACCTGGTCTACGCGGGCTCCCGCCACGATGAATGGGAATTCAAGGTTACCGGGCGCGAAGGTGGGGCGGATCTACAGGGTGGCATCCACCGCTCGGTGGGTTGGACACGGGCCGCGGCAGACGACGACATGCGGGCACAGGCGCTGGCCGACCTGGACGAAATGGCGGCGCACGGCACCACCACCCTGGAAGCGAAGACCGGCTATGGGCTTGAGCGCGAAACGGAGTTGCGGCTGCTGCGCCTGACAGCGAGCCTGGAGCACCCGATCGAGATCATTCCCACCTTCCTGGGCGCCCATGTACCGCCACGGGAATTTCTAGACGACACGGACGCCTATGTGGATCTGGTAATCGACATGCTGCCGGCGGCGGCTGAACTCGCGGAATATTGCGATGTCTGCTGCGACCCCATTGGCTTCTCCCGCGACCAGTGCCGGCGGATCGGGGAACAGGCGAAAGCGCTGGGCCTGGGCATCCGGGTTCATTCGGACCAGACAGGCGATGCCGAGGGTGGATTCCTATCAGCGGAGTTGGGCGCAGCCAGCGCCGATCATGCGGACTACACCACCGAAGCGGGCTTTCAGGCCATGGCGGCTGCCGGCACGGCGGCGATCCTGTTTCCCGGCGTCACCTATCATATGATGGAAATGGTTCCTGCCTTTACAGAAGGTGGGTTGGCGCCCGCGGAGAAACCTTTCATGCCGGAGGTCGCCCGGCGCGCCCTAGATGCCGGCTGCGTGGTCGCCCTGTCGACGGACTACAATCCGGGCAGCTGCCCAACCCTTTCAATGCAGGCGACCATGCAAACCGCAGCGCGGCTTTTCCGTCTCGGCTATGCGGAGATCTGGCATATGTCGACGCTGAATGCAGCGGCCTCCCTCGGCCGCGGCCACGACCGCGGCAGCCTCGAGCCGGGCAAGCGCGCTGACATTGTCATCTGGCGGGTGCCCGAACATGGCATGGTGATCCATCGCTTCGGCACAAACCTTGTGGACACGGTTTTCATCGGTGGTGAAAAGGTCGTCGCAGAGGGCCGCGCCCTGGCGTGATAAATTCTCTACGTTGGACCTGCCTCCCTGACGCCAGCAGCACCGGCGCCAATGGTCAGGGGGCGACCTGCCCGTGGACCACCAGATCAGACAGTTTCCGCATCAGGTACTTGATGCCTTTCACCCGGGCTTCCGGGTTGGTCCAGTTGCGGCGATAGACAAGTTTTTGATCCGGGCGGAGCTTCATGGTCCCGGATTCCTGCGCGATCAAGGTGACGAGGCCTGCAGGGTCGGAAAAATAATTATTGTGGAAAGTCAGCACGGCGCCTTTGGGGCCTGCGTCAACTTTCGCGACGTTGGTCAGGCGGCAGAGCTGTTTGATGCCGATGAGGTCGAGCAGGTTCTGCACTTCTTCAGGCAGCGGGCCAAAACGGTCAGCCAGTTCCGCCGCGAAGCCATCGATCTCCTCCCGGTCCACCAGCGAAGCTGACCGGCGGTAGAGCCCGAGCCGTGCGGTGAGATCTGCCACATAGGCCTCGGGGATCATCACCGGCATGCCGATGGTGATCTGCGGTGTCCAGTCGGCCGACGAATCGTCCGCGTCGTCGGCGGCCCCGGTACCGGATTTATCCCGCGCTGTGGCCACTGCCTCTTCCAGCATGTGCTGGTAGAGTTCAATCCCCACCTCGCGCACATGGCCGGACTGTTCTTCACCCAGCAGGTTGCCCGCGCCGCGAATATCCATGTCGTGACTGGCGAGACTGAAACCTGCGCCCAACGTATCGAGGGTCTGCATCACTTCCAGCCGCTTCTGGGCGGTCTTGGTCAGCATCTTGTCGGATGGCACGGTCAGATAGGCATAGGCGCGGGTTTTCGACCGCCCCACCCGGCCCCGTAATTGATAGAGCTGCGACAGCCCGAACATGTCCGCCCGGTGGATGATGATGGTGTTGACACTGGGGATGTCGAGCCCCGACTCGATGATGTTGGTCGAGATCAGCACCTGGTATTCGCCGTCGTAGAAGCGGGTCATGACTTCTTCCAGATCGGCGGGCGCCATCTGACCGTGGGCCATGGCGATCCGCGCATCCGGCATCAATTCACGGATGGTTTCCTCGACCGTCACCAGGTCCTTGATGCGCGGGCAGACGTAGAAGATCTGCCCGCCGCGGAAAATCTCCCGCTGCATCGCCTCGCGCAGCACCACGGGGTCGAACGGCAGCACGAAGGTGCGCACGGCCAGGCGGTCGACCGGCGGCGTGGCGATCAGGCTCATGTCTCTCACGCCGGCCAGGGCCATCTGCAGAGTTCGGGGGATCGGCGTTGCGGTCAGGGTCAAGATATGGACGTTGGCGCGCAGCTCTTTCAGCCGCTCCTTCTGGCCCACACCAAAATGCTGTTCCTCGTCCACCACAAGAAGGCCCAAATTCTTGAACCGGACGGTCTTACCCAGCAGCGCGTGGGTGCCGATGACAATATCCATTTCACCGGTTTCCAGCGCCTTACGGGTGAGGCTGGCTTCTTTCTGCGTCACCAGACGTGAGAGACGGCCGATGCGCACGGGCTGCCCGGCGAAACGCTGGCGGAAGGTTTCGTAATGCTGTCGGGCCAGCAGGGTCGTTGGCACCACGACCGCCGTCTGGTGCCCCGCCATGACGGCATTGTAGGCCGCGCGGATCGCCACCTCTGTCTTGCCGAAGCCGACGTCTCCGCAAACCAACCGGTCCATGGGCCGGCCCGATTCCAGATCGGCAAGCACGTCGCCAATGGCACTCAGTTGGTCCTCGGTCTCATCATAGGGAAAGCGCGCCGCGAATTCCTCATAGTGGCCGGTTTCGGTGTGAATCACCTCGCCGTCGCTGAGTTCGCGTTCCGCCGCCACAGCCAGCAATTTGTCGGCAATCTCCTTGATGCGCGCCTTGACCCGGGCCTTCCGCGCCTGCCAGCCAGCGCCGCCCAGCCGGTCGAGCTGCGCACCGCTGTCCTCGGCGCCATAGCGCGCCAGCACATCCATGTTTTCGACCGGGACATAAAGCTTGTCGCCGCCGTGATAATGCACCATCAGGCAATCATGAGGCGCACCGGTAACTTCCAGGGTCTCCAGTCCGTCATACTGGCCGATGCCGTGATCCATATGGACCACATAGTCGCCTTCGGAGATGGCGGAGAGCTCGGTGAGGAATTCGTCGGCGCCGCGGGCGCGCTTGCGGGCCCGGCGGACCAGTTTCTCGCCGAAGATATCCTGCTCCGTGACGAGAGCGAGACCTGGCATCAGGATGCCATGCTCGAGCGGTAACACGGCAATTCCGGCGACGTCCGACGCGAGGTGGTCTATGGCCTTCCGGTTGTCCAGCAGGGATGTGGGGATATCCTGTTCGTCCAGTAGTTGGCCCAATCGGTCCGCCGCACCCGCTGATGTGGCGGTGACGAGAACCTTGTCGCCGTCGCTCTTGTGCCCCTGAATACGGGCGGCAACCTCGTCGAAAAGCTCCCGGTTGGGGTCCTGTCGGGCATCGGCAAAGCCGACCCCCTGCCGTCCACCAAGATCTACTGTCCCTGCCCCGTCCTCTGCTGCAAAAGATGAGAGCGCGAGTGACGGGCGGCCAGCCAGCAGGGAGTCCCACTCGGTATCGCCGAGATACAGCTGCTCGGGTGCTAATGGCCAGTACCGACCGCCACCAGACATATCCGCCATTTTGGCGCTGCCGGCATGGTCGGCGCGGGCCGTGAAATAATCGACAATCTGGTCCAGACGCGCACGGATCGCCTGATCCGCCTGGGGATCCAGGGTTATCAGGCTGTCTGGCAGCCATGCGGGCAAGGTCGCCATGGAGTCATGGAAAAGCGGTAGCCAGTGCTCCATACCGGGAAAGGCCTGGCCCGCGCTCACCGCTTCATAGAGCGGATCATCGGTGAGGCCGCCGCCGTCTACGAGCCCACGATAACCGGTGCGAAACCGCTCGATGGCGTCCTCATTGAGGACCAGCTCGCGAACCGGTGACAGGCGCGCAGATGCAAGCGCCTCATCGCTTCGCTGGGTAGCAGCGTCGAAGGCACGGAGGTCTTCGATAACATCGCCGAAGAGATCCAGCCTGAGGGGATTGCCAAGGCCCGGCGGGTAAAGATCGATGATGCCGCCCCGGATCGCGAATTCCCCAGGCTCGCGCACCGTGCCCACACGGGCATAGCCGTTTTGCGCCAGGAAGCTGGTCAACGCGTCCTGATCCAGGCGGCCGCCCCGTTCCAGGGTGAATAGCCGGCTCTCGAATACGTCCCGACCCGGAATCCGCTGCAGGATGGCGGATACTGTGGTGAGCACGATCGGTGGCAGATCGCCCGATGCCAGCCCCGCCAGGACGCTTGCCCGCTCGGAGGCGATCTCACCATTGGGGGACACCCGGTCGTAGGGCAGACAGTCCCATGCAGGAAAGGCGGCCACCGAAATGTCCGGGTTGTAGAACCTCAACAGATCCAGCAGGCGATCCACACGGGCATCGTCGAGCGCCACATGCAGGACCGGCTGCCCGGAAACGGCCAGATCGGCCAGGAGCGCGGCGTCCGCACCTTCCGGAGCACCGGCCACAGTCACTTGGCCTGATCCTTGAGTCAGATCCTGTAAATTCAAAGAGTTACTTGGCATTATGAAATGTTTTCATCAATTCAATCAGAGCATCGGAGATGTGGTCGGGTGCCGATTCCCGGCCGGTAATCCAGTTGTAGAGGTCCGGGTCGCTTTCCTCGAGCAATGCATCATATGCCGCCAGGTGATCCGCGCTCAGGGTCTCCAAATGAGCGTCTGAAAACCTGCCAAGCAAATGGTCCATTTCTTTTGTGCCCCGGTGCCAGGAGCGGAAATGGAGCCGGCGGCGTTGCCGGTCAATATCCGTGGACAACTCAGAGGGCATCGAAGTGGCCTGTTGTGCGGCGGGAACGGGCGCTTAGGATAAACCACTCCGGCGACGCCCCATGAATGTGCCGGATTGTCCATGACGACAGAAAACGAGCACGATTGTGCGTCCGCAAGTTCTTTTTCCCCTTTTTGAGCCGATAACCAAGCTCGCCGGCATTGGTCCACGGTTGGGCGAGCTTATTGCGCGGGTGGCGGGGGACAAGATTGTCGACCTGCTCTGGCATCTGCCCGCCGGTTTTGTGGACCGGCGGGCCAGCAGCCCGGTCGCCGATGCGGAAGCCGGGCAAATCCTGACCCTGACGGTAGTTGTGGGCAGCCATGAGAAGCCCGGGCGCCGCGGTTTGCCCTGGCGCATTCGCTGCTTCGACGACTCCGGCGAGCTGACACTGGTCTATTTCAACGCGAAGGCGGATTGGCTGGAGAAGCAGTTTCCCATCGGTGAAACCCGCCTGGTCAGCGGCCAGGTTGAGGATTTTCGCGGCAGCAAACAGATGGTTCATCCGGATGAAATCGGCACGCCGGACGACGCAGACACGATCCGGCGGGTGGAACCGGTCTATCCCCTGACTGCGGGCCTGTCGGGCCGGGTCCTGCGCAAAGCTGTGGCCGCCGCAGTCGGGCGAGCGCCGGATCTGGTGGAATGGACCGATGCGGCGCTCCTGAGCAAACAAGACTGGCCCGCGTGGCAAACTGCGATCAAGCAGGTCCATACGCCGGAGAGCGCCACTGACTTTGCCCACGACACACGTCATCGCCTGCGCCTGGCCTATGACGAGTTGCTGGCGACCCAGGTTGCCCTGCAGCTCCTGCGCGCCCGCACGCGGAAACAAAAAGGCCGGAGTTTCGACACCAACACCGAACTGCGCCAGCGCGCCGGGACCACCCTTCCCTTCACGCTTACGTCTGCGCAGAATCAAGCCCTGCGCGAGATCGAAGAAGACATGGCCTCGCCCGCGCGCATGCTCCGGCTGCTGCAAGGTGATGTGGGCAGCGGCAAGACGGTGGTCGCCTGGCTGGCGATGCTCAATGCGGTGGGCGGCGGCGCCCAGGCGGCATTGATGGCGCCCACGGAAGTGCTCGCACGGCAGCACTTCCAGACCATTCGCGGCTTTGCCGAAGAAACCGGCGTACGCGCCGTGCTCTTGACCGGCCGGGATAAAGGGCGTGTGCGGGAGCAGATTGTCTCGGAGTTGTCCGTCGGCGAGATTCAGATCGCCATCGGCACCCATGCGCTCTTCTCCGATGACGTGGTGTTCGACGATCTGGGGATGATCGTGATCGACGAACAGCACCGCTTTGGGGTCCATCAACGGATGGCTCTGTCGAACAAGGGCTCTGCCGCCGACGTGCTGGTGATGACAGCAACACCCATCCCGCGAACCCTGATGCTCGCAGCTTATGGCGATCTTGACAGTTCACGCCTGACGGAGAAGCCAGCGGGACGCAAGCCGGTGGATACCCGCGCCCTGCCCAACGACAAACTTCAGGACGTGGTGCCAGCGCTGGAACGGGCGATTGGCCAGGGCGCACAGGTCTTTTGGGTCTGTCCCTTGGTGGAGGAGAGCGCCGAGCTGGACCTGGCCGCCGCGACGGAACGGTTCGGCTGGTTGCAGCGGCGCTTTGGCGAGCGTGTAGGCCTGATGCACGGGCAGTTGGCGGCCAAAGAAAAAGACGCCGTCATGAGCCGGTTCGCCGCCGGCGAGCTGGACCTTCTGGTCTCTACGACGGTTATCGAAGTTGGCGTGGATGTGCCCAACGCGTCTGTGATGGTTATCGAACATGCTGAGCGCTTTGGGCTGGCGCAATTACATCAGCTGCGGGGCCGCATCGGCCGTGGCGACCGGGCATCCACCTGCTTGCTGCTGTATCAGGGACCGCTTGGCGACGTGGCGCGCGCGCGCATCGACATCATGCGCGAGACTGAAGATGGATTCCGGATCGCCGAGGAAGATCTTCGGCTACGTGGCGGCGGAGAAATATTGGGCACCCGGCAAAGCGGCCTGCCCCGTTTCCGCGTGGCTGATCTGGCCCATCACTCCGAACTTCTGACGCTCGCTCACCAGGACGCCCGCCTGCTGCTGGACAAGGACCCGGGGCTGGAAAGCGAGCGGGGCCAGGCTATCCGCACACTGCTGTATCTGTTCGAACGGGATGAAGCGGCCCGCCTGCTGCGGTCGGGATAGGCGCCGCCTTGATACAGGCAAGCGGCGCGGATCATTGACCGCCTACTCCGTCGCCGCCCGTGGCGGTTCCATGCCAAAGAAGCCGCGCACCATGCGCTCGAAGTCATGGAGAACACCCATCAGACAGGGCACCACAAACAGCACCAGCAAGGTGGCGAAGGCCAGGCCGAAGACCATGGTAATTGCCATCGGAATCAGAAATTGCGCCTGCAGGTCGGTCTCGAACAAGAGCGGCGTCAGCCCGCCGATGGTGGTCAGCGATGTCAGAATGACCGCCCGCAGGCGGTCGCAACTGCCGTCGATGATGGCGTCGAAAACCGGTTCTCCCTGATCCAGCCGCTCCTTGATGGTGGTCACAAGGATGATCGAGTCGTTGACCAGGATGCCCGAGAGGCCGAACAACGCAATCAGGCTGAGAATCGTCAGGTCATAGTCCAGCAGGTAGTGGCCGAGTACCGTGCCGACCAGCCCGATGGGAATGATGATCATGACCACAATCGGCCGGAAATAGCTGGAAAAGACCCAGGCGAGGATAATGTAGATTAAGGCCAGCGCCAGGATACCGCCCACGGCCATGTCGTCGAGGGTGCGTTGCTGTTCCTCCGCCTTGCCTTTGAAGGAATAGTTGACCCCATGTTTGGTGGCGATGGCGGGCAAACCACCCTCAAGCAGTTTCGCGTTCAGTGCCGGCGTGGTGATGACGCCTTTATCCAGGTCCCCAACGATCAACACCTGCAGCTTGCCCGCCTGACGTTTGATCCGTGAAAAGCCGATCTTGGTCCGCATTTTGACGATGGACTCCAGGGGCACATAGGCGCCGCCCGGTGACTTGAGATACAGGTTGTTCAGCGCATTGCTGTCTACCGAGGATCGAGGGAACTGCACCCGCACCACGACTTCCTCGTCGCCCCGTGCAAAGCGCATCGCGATGGCGCCTTCAAAGGCATGGCGCACCTGACGGCCAACCGTTTCTGTGTTGAACCCGAGCGCCCTGCCCCGCGGTGTCATTTCAAGGATCACCTCCTGCTTGCCCCAGGGCAGGTCATCCTCCACATCGCGGGTGCCGGAAATGGAGCGGATCAGGCGTTTGACGGCGGTCGATGCCGCCTTGAGCTTGGTGGGATCATCGCCGGTAAGACGAACATCGATGTCGCGACCTGGCGGGCCACCCCGCACGGGCGCAATGGTCAACAATTCGATGCCCGGCAGGCGCCGGAGCTCCTGCCGCCAGGCCTTGGCGAATTCAGACGCCTTGATGTTCCGATTCTCAGTCGGGATCAGCTGGACAATGATGGACCCTGCATGATCTCCGTTGATCGATGAGCCGAAGGCCCGTCCGATGGACGAGCCCACCCGTGCGACAGCGGCCTTCACCAGCGCGCCGCGTTTGCCGGCCAGCTTCATTTCCGCCGCCCGCATGGCCCGTTCCAGCTCGTCGATCATCTTGACCGTGCGCGCGCGGGGCGTGCCGGCGGTGAACTCCACATTGACGAGGATATTGTCCACCTCGGGACTTGGAAAAAAGACGAAGGACAAACGCCCGCCGGCAACCAAACCGGCAGCCATGATGAAGCTTGCTCCCGTCACGGCCAGGGTGGCGTAACGCCAGCGCAGGGCGAAGCCCACGGATGAGCGGAAGGGTCCGTCGCGGAATCGGTCGAAGCGTGGATCGAAGATAGCGCGCCAGCGGCGGAACGGCGCGAATGGTATCCGCCAGACCCCGACCGCCGGTTTCAGCGCCTCGCGCATATGCCCCGGCAGCACCAGAAAACACTCGATCAGACTGGCCACGAGCACAGCCACCACCACCAGCGGTATTGCCTGGATTATCTGCCCGATGATGTCGGTGATCATGAATAGCGGCAGGAAGGCCGCAATGGTGGTCAGTGACGCGCTGAACACGGGCGGCGCCATGCGCTGTCCCCCGCCTTCCGCCGCCATCTGGGCGCTCATGCCCTTGCGGTGCAGGGCTTCCGAATGTTCGCCCACAACAATGGCGTCGTCGACGATGATGCCGAGCGCCATGATGATGCCGAACAGGCTGACCATGTTGATGGTCTGGTCGCTGGCATACATCACCATCATGGTCGCCAGCAGGGACACCGGTATGCCCATGGCCACCCAGAAGGCGACACCGAAATTCAGGAAGATGAACAGCACCACCAGCACCAGGATCAGCCCGGTGATGCCATTTTCGATCAGCAGCGCAATCCGGCTGCGAATCAGGTCCGACTGCTTGTCATACTGGACGACCTGAATGTTGGCCGGCAGCGTTTTGCGCAGCTCCTTCACGTAGGCGTCGATCTTGTCGGCAAGCGACAAGGCATCCGCGGAAGGCGAGCGCTGAACGAACAGCTCGATGCCGCGCTTGCCATCCATGCGCACGGTCACACCACGGTCCTCGAACCGTTCAGACACCCGGGCCACGTCGCGCAGCACCACCTTGCGGCCGTCACCCAGGGATTTGATCTCCACCTGGCTGACTTCCCGGGCCGTGGTCAGCTTGCCCAGGCTACGGATCTGCCGGCGGGAGCGCCCCCGCAGGTCCCCGGACGGGACATCCTGGGACTGGGCCCGGATGGTGGCCGCAATGTCACCGAGGGTCAGGTTCAGCTGGCGCAGCAATTCCGGCCGGACATTGACCCAGATCTCTTCCTTGCGGGCGCCAATGATGGTGACCTTGTCGAGTCCGCGGGCCAGCAGGTCGTCGCGAATGCGCTTGGCGATCGCCTTGAACGCCGATTCTGAATAGGGCCCGGCGAGGACGATGCGGCTGAGGGAATCGAATCTGGCAATCTGGCGGATAACCGGCTTTTCTGAATCTTCCGGCAAGGTTGTGATCTGCGAGACCGCCGTATCCACCTCGGACAGCGCCCGCTGCATATTGGAGCCGGGCTCGAACTGGATCACCACGGAGGCCCGCCCTTCAAAGGCGGTCGAGGTGACCTCCTTGACGCCATCGATGAAGCGCACTTCGGGCTCCACCGCCTGGATGATGTTCTGGTTCACATCAGACGCACTGGCGCCCGGCCAGTCGATGCTCACGGAAACGATGTCGATGCCGAAATCAGGGAAGAACTGGGTGTTCATCCGCAACAGTGCGAACAGGCCGGCGACGATCATCAGGGCCATCAAAAGGTTCGCGGCCGTGCGGTGCCGCGCAAACATCGGGATGACACCGGTTCTGCGTACGGTTGGCGGGGGCTTGTCCCCGCTCCCTCTACCCTGCCCTTCCGGCGCCTCCGGCGGGCTGGTCATCTGGGAGTCACCTTCGCGCCGGGCCCAATCTCGGGGAAGGTGGACGCAACCACACGGTCACCAGGCTTGAGCGCACCCTGAACCAGAATGTCGTTGCCTTGCCGGCCCACAACCTTGACGACCCGCCGTTCAAGCCTCCAGACGGGGCCCTTGTCGTCCGCGCCAGCGGGTTGTTTCACCGCAACATAGATCGTCGCCGTGCCGACCAGCGCCTCGTCCGGCAGGCGGTAGACGTTGTTGTAGACCCGATCACGAATCGCCACCTCGACGAAAACCCCAGGGCGCAGAATTGTATTGAGACTGGTGTTCTTGATCCGTGCATAGAGCACGACGCCGCCGCTGCCGCTGGCCACCTGGCCGGAAATACGCTCAATCACGGCGACATATTTGAAGGTCTTGGCCCGGGTGCGCCAGACGATATCCGCTTTCTTGCCGCGCACGACGCCCGCCGCGATCAGGCGGCCATACTGCTCGTCACTGACCTGGAAGCTGGCTTCCAGCCAGCGGGCGTCCACCAGCCGGGCCACCCGGTCA
>JAJFFJ010000082.1 GCA_021776685.1 Alphaproteobacteria bacterium | reverse complement strand
CGCAGCGGTGAGGATTTTGAAACCGGCGAACCACCGGTAGCGATCCGCGCGGTCCAGACGGATATCCTGTGGGCCGACCATCTGATCATCATCTATCCCTTGTGGCTTGGCACCATGCCTGCACTCCTCAAAGGCTTTCTGGAACAGACCATCCGCCCCGGCTTTGCCTTTGAACGCACCACGGACGGCTGGCCGCGAAAGGTTCTGACCCATCGCTCGGCCCGGGTGATCGTGACTATGGGCATGCCGGCCCTGGCCTATCGCCTGTTCTATCGTGCTCACGGCTTGAAGAATCTGGAACGAAATATCCTGCATTTCGTCGGCATCAAACCTGTGCGCAATAATATCGTCGGCATGATCGGCCAGTTGAATGAGGCCAAAGCCCAGGCCTGGCTGGATAAAATCAGGGCAAAGGGCCGGCGCGGGGTGTGACCCGCCTAGTCTGCGAGTGAGCGTTCACAGCAATCTCAATTGCCAGCGTGGCGGGCAGACGGCATGCTGGCGCACCCTTGTTGAAGGAGCCCGCCTATGGAAGTGCTGAACATCGACGAGATGACCGACTACGGACCCGAGCGGCGGGTCCGCAAACGTCTGTTCATGAAGGAGCGGATCGAGGCGGAACTGGTCTGCTACGAGCCTGGGCAGAATACGGTCGAACACCACCATGTGGGTCAGGACGAAATCTTCATCATCATGGATGGCGCCGGCACAATCATGGTGGACGGCGAGAGCCGCCCGGTCACCAAAGGCGATATGATCTTCGCGCCCGCGGACCTGCCCCACAGCGTGGTAGTCGACAAGGGCCAACGCATGACCATGGTTTTCGTGAAAGCGCCCGGCCGCGCCACCAAGGCAAAGAAACGGGACTGACAGCTCCTCCGCCGAACAGGCTGCCGGTGTCTGGCGAACCGCGCGCCTAACTTTGCGGCGGCGCAATCCGTGTATTGCACTGCCACCGATGACAGGCCATCTTCCCTGCAAACAGGGAGGAACAACTACATGACCAACACGCTTTTGCCGACCAGCCTGGTCGGCAGCTATCCGCAGCCTGACTGGCTGGTAGACCGGGACAACTTGCGCGGCCGTTTTCCGCCGCGGGTGCGGGCGCTGGAGATGTGGCGCGTCGACCCCAAATGGCTTGATGAAGCGCAGGATGACGCAACTCTCCTTGCCATCCACGATCAGGAGCGCGCGGGTCTTGATATCATCACCGACGGCGAAACCCGGCGGGAGAGCTATTCCAACCGCTTCGCGACAGCGCTGGAAGGCATCGACATCGACAACCACGGCACGGCGCTGGACCGCTCCGGCCATCCCAACCCTGTGCCCCGTATCGCTGGCAAAATCCGCCGTATGCATCCGGTGGAGGTGCGCGACGTGGAATTTCTGAAGGCAAATGTCTCGCCCGGAAAGCTGGTCAAGATGACCGTGCCCGGCCCCTTCACCATGAGCCAGCAGGCGCAGAACGATCATTACGAGCATCTGGCCGAGGCCGCGATGGACTATGCCGCTGCTGTGAATGAGGAGATCAAGGATCTGTTCGCAGCCGGCGCCGATGTGGTGCAGATCGACGAGCCCTATATGCAGGCCCGGCCGGACGCGGCGCGCGAATATGGCGTGGATGCGCTGAACGTGGCGCTGGATGGCGTGACGGGCACGACCGCCGTGCATATCTGCTTCGGTTATGCCGCGATCATCCACGAACGGCCCGAAGGTTACTCGTTCCTGCCTGAGTTCGAGCAGTGCAGCTGCACCCAGGTCTCGATTGAGACCGCCCAGTCTGAACTCGACACCAGCGTGCTAACCTCACTTCCCAACAAAACCATCATCCTGGGCGTCATCGACCTCGAAGATATGACGGTGGAAACGCCGGAAATCGTGGCCGACCGCATCCGCAAGGCCCTGCCCCATGTGGACAAGGAACGGGTCATCATCGCGCCTGATTGTGGCATGAAATATCTGCCGCGGGACGTTGCCTTCGGCAAGATGCAGGCGATGGTCGACGGTACGGCGATGGTTCGCCAGGAAATCGGCTAGGGCGACGTGCCTTGACAGGCCCCGCGCTTGTCCAGCCCCGCGAACTCGCCTTCGCGCCGCGGCTGAAACGCTCGCCCTTCTTTGACGCCACGATGCGTTGGGGGGCAGTCGCGTGGACGGTCTATAATCACTGGTTGCTGCCCGCCCATTATGGCGACCCGGCAGGCGAATACCGGGCGCTGACCCAGGCTGTCACCTTGTGGGATGTGGCCGCGCAGCGTCAGGTGGAGATTGCCGGCCCGGACGCCCGCCGGCTGGCTCAATATCTCAGCCCCCGGAGCCTCGCCAAAGTCGAGCCCGGTCATTGCCGGTATGTGGTGATGACCGCAGACGACGGCGGTATCGTCAATGACCCGGTGATGATCTGTGTGGACCGCGACCGCTACTGGTTTTCCGCCGCGGACAGCGACGTGGAGCTCTGGGCCCGGGGCATTGCCCATGGCCGGGGCTACAACGTCTCGATCCGCGAAGCCGACGTGGCCACACTGCAGCTTCAAGGGCCGCTCGCGCCCCAGGTTGCCGCGGCGCTGGGCATCGAGTGCGTCGAAGACCTGCGCTACTTCCGATGGTGCGAGGCAACCATTGATGGTGCACGGGTGATTGTGTCCCGCACAGGGTGGAGCGGCGAGCGTGGCTACGAATTCTTCCTCCTGGACACCCACAAGGCAGACGATCTGTGGGAAGCGATCATGGCCGCCGGTGCGCCCTTTGGCATTGCGCCGGCAGCTCCCAACCAGATCCGCCGGATCGAAGGCGCCCTGCTGTCCTATGGCGCGGATATGGACCTGACGGTCAATCCCTTTGAAATCGGCCTCGACTGGGCTCTGGACCTGGATCAGGACGCCGATTTCGTTGGCAAAGCGGCGTTGCGCCGGCTGGGAGGTGATCCACCGGAACGGCGGCTGGTGGGCCTGTGCCTGGAAGGCGTGCCAATCTCGCCA
>JAJFFJ010000081.1 GCA_021776685.1 Alphaproteobacteria bacterium | reverse complement strand
CGGCTGGTCGAGTTGGGCCCCACCGGCCGCCTTTTGCGCGACGCATCCGATGACACGAAGGCAGCGATTGCCGGCGACCTGCGTGCCGAAATCTCGCAGTTTCAGAATGATGCCGGGGTCAGCATGGAAGGCAGTGCCTGGATTGTGACGGCGACCGCCGTCTAGGTCCCGAAGACCTTTGCCAGGTAGGCCGCCGAAAAATCTGCCGCCTGCCGTGCCACCGAGATGCCGCCCAGCAGGAACAGGAAACCGTGCAGGGTGCTGTCCAGGCAATAAAATTCAGTGGGTACGCCAGCGTCCCGCAACCGTTCTGCATATTGCAGGTTGGCGTCCCGGCGGCCGTCGAAACCGGCGGTCATGATGAAGGCAGGCGGCAGGCCGGCCATGTCATCCAGCAGGATTGGCTGCACCAGAGGATTGGTGGGATCGGCGCCCGCGGGCAGATAATTCATCATCGACCATTTGCCCAACTTGGTCTGAGGAAAATAGTCAGCGCCAAACGCGGTTTCTGATTCGGTTGGACCGAGCGAGCCGACGCCCGGATACCAGAGGAGTTGATGGCAGAGATCTGGCGCGCCGCGGTCCCGCACCAGCTGGCAGGTGGCCGTCGCGAGGGTGCCGCCGGATGAGTCGCCGCCGATGGCGAGCCGCGCCGGGTCGATGCCCAGTGTCGCCGCATTGTCCGCCAGCCAGGTCAGCGCGCTGTAGCAATCCTCCAACGGCAGGGGAAATTTCGCCTCCGGCGCACGGCGGTAGTCGACGGCGGCGACCAGGCAGCGGGCGCCTTCGCACATGATGCGGCAGAAGCTGTCGAGCAGGTCGAGATCGCCCGCCACATATGCGCCGGCATGGCAGTGGAGATAGGCGGGCAGGGGCTCCGCCCCGGCGCCCTTCGGCCGGTAGAGACGCATCCCAAGCTCGGCCTCGCCGCCGGAATGGCGAACCGTAATGACGGTATCTTCCACCTGGCCTACCGGCGGCTTCTCCGCCATGTCGAAACGGCCAAAATGGTCCTGGAACCATCGACGCGCAAACTCGGGCGACTTGTCGCCCAGGCTGGCGCCCTCCGCCGCCACCAGATGGTCCTGCACCTTCTGGGAGTCAGGGGCCGGCGCGGGTGTATTGCGCGCCTGCCAGTGGCTGAGGTCCGGAATCGGCATCGGTGGAGCGGCTATTTCCGAGGCGTCTGTTGCGGCTTCAGGCTTTTGAGGTAGGCGACAATGGCGTTCATGTCGTCATCCTTGATGCGGTTGTACCAGCTGTAGGCCATGGGCGGCTTCAGGCGGCTGCCGTCGGCGGAGATGCCTTTGCGGACCGCGCGGCTGATCTGGGCCGCCGTCCACTTGCCGATACCCTCGTCTGGATGCGGGGTGATGTTGCGCGCCACCACCACACCCCAGGGGCCATGAAACGCCTGGCCGCCCGCGCCGGTTTTCGACCAGTTGCGCCGCCCGCGCACCATTGGGGTATGGCATTCGATGCAATGGCCCACCGGCCCCGCCAGATAGGCGCCATAGGCGACCTTGTTGGACCGCGGCACGTCGGCGACCTTGCCCACGGGCGGCCCGTAGGATTTGGGCAGCGGCATGCGGTAGACAGATTTTTTCACCTTGTTGTGTACCGGCTTGATCGTCCGCAGATAGGCGACAATGGCCTTCACATCCGTGTCTGACAATTTGCGATAAAGTTCAATCGGCATGGGCGGGCCGATGATGCTGCCGTCCGGACGCTTGCCCTCGCGGATGGCGCGGATGATCTGGGCGTCGGTCCAGTTGCCGATGCCGGTTTCCTTATCCGGGGTGATGTTGGAGGCGACCGCGTCGAACGGCTTTTCCTTGATGACGAACCCGCCAGCGAATTTCTTCGCGGCAATCGGCTGACCGCGCCGACCCTTGGGTGTATGGCAGTTGCCGCAGCCACCAATCGACTCGACCAGATAGCGGCCACGTTCAACCGGCGTTTCCGCATGAGCCGTCATTGCGGCGACGGTAAATCCGGCTGCAATCAGCAGATATTTCATCTTGTTCCCTCCAGAAAAGCCGCGGTCCCCACCGCGGGCTGAAGTGTAGTGGACCGGCCGAGGGGCTGACTACATCCAAAAGGTAGAAAATTGTGCAACACCGTCGGCAAGTAATTCCATGGTCCCTTGCCTGCCATTTGAAAATTGTCCGGGTGTGATCGCCGTCACAGCGTGCGCGGCGTCACGCAGCTAGGCTCCCATCTTGAAAAAGCATTTTCCAAGGGAGCCCTATTCATGACTCGCCTGCGCTTTTCGTCCCTGAACCTTATCTATTCCGCCATTTGCATCGCGACCGCGATCACGGTCACGGCTGCCGCCAGCCCGAGCTTGGCGCAAGTCGCGCTCAATGCGCAGCAATTCTGCTCATCTCGCCACAACAACTCCGTCGGCCGCATCACCTATGGCCCGCGCGGCCCACGGGTTACCTGCCAGGTGCCGGGGTCGACCGGGTTCAATGGCGGCCCGGTGCATTACGGTGCTGCCGAGGCCTGCCAGCAATTGACCGGTGACAGCCGCATCATCGTCCAAAGCGGTGTCTTCTGCCGGACCAACCCGAACCGCCTGTCCAGCCTGCTCGGCACCTGGCGGCTGATGAGCGGTATCTACATCGTCAATCGCCACAATTGTGGGGGTGTCCGGTATTTCAGCACCATTACGGTGACCCGGCAGGTCGGCCCGAATGCCTGGGTCGGCATCAACCGCTTCCGTTGGGATACCTCACGCCTGGCGCGGGGATGTTTCTTCCGCAAACCGCGCTCTGGAACCGTGCGCGTCCGGATGATCCGGCGCGGCAACATGGTGATCGTGCAATATTCCCAGAATGGTGTGCACCGCTTCGCCACCGACCGGCTGATGCTGACGGAAAGTCTGCGCGCCGCGATCATGCAGGGCCGCGATCAGGCGGGCCAATGGGTCGCCTACCGTAAAATCAGCTAGCGCGCACCGAAGATACTGAATGTAAGCGGGGGGTCCTTCGGGCGCCCCGTTCCCGTTATGCCAACGCCTCGGCCAGCCGTTCCATGGCGGGCCTGATCTGCGCTTCGCTGGTGCAGTAGCATAGGCGCACGAACTGCTCTGCGCCCGGGCCGAAGGCGGTGCCGGGAGCGAGGCCGACGCCCACTTCGTCGAGCAGGCGCAGGCAGAGATCGCGTGAGTTCTCCTCGCCGTCCACGGAGAAGAAGGCATAGAAGGCGCCATCCGGCGGCGCCAGGCGCACACGGGGCAGACGCTCGAGCGTGTCGATGACAATGTCCCGGGCGGTCTTGCAGCGTGCCAGCATCTCGTTCTTGAAGAAATCCTCGCCCTGGGTGATGGCGGCAAGTGCGCCCTGCTGCAGGAACCCGGCAACACCGGACGTGTTGTACTGCACCAGATTCTCATAAACCTGGCCGAGCGCCTCCGGGACGGTCACCCAGCCGATGCGCCAGCCGGTCATCGCCCAGTTCTTCGAGAAGGTGTTGACGACGATCAGCTTTTCGTCCGGCTCGCAGATCTCGAAGAATGAGGGTGCGTGGTCGCGGTCATAGGTGAAGCGGCCATAGACCTCGTCGGCAATGATCCAGAGGCCGCGCTCGCGGGCAAAATCGCGGATAGCGATCAGCTCTTCCCGGGTCGCCATCCAGCCCGTGGGATTGCCCGGTGAGTTGATGAAGATGGCCCGGGTGTTCTCGCCCACCGCATCAAACAATTTGTCAAGATCGAGCTTCCAGCCCTGGTTGCCGAACGTGAAGGTGACCGGGGTACGGATGGCGCCGGTGATGTGGGCGGCGTGGAAGATGTTGGGCCACACCGGCGCAGGGAAGATGATTTCGTCCCCGGGCCCGCACAACATCTGGACAGTCGCAACAATGGCTTGCATGCCGCCGACGGTGACAATGGGCCGCTCGGCACTGATGTCGACGCCATAAAGATTAGAGAGATAGCTGGCGATGGCCGCGCGCAGGGGTGGAACACCCCGCTGCCAGGTATAGAAGGTGTCGCCGCCATGCAGTGCGTCCGCCGCCGCGTCGCAGATGAACTTCGGCGTTGGCAGGTCGCCTTCGCCTGCCCACAGGCCGATCACGTCCCGGTCGAGCGAGCGGCCGTAATTCATAATCTCGACAATGCCGCTCTCGGGCAGGTCGGCGATGTCGGTGCGAATCGACTCCAGCAAGTTCTGGGACATGGCGGTAAATCACTGGCGGTTGGTTTTTGGTCCCGTGGCTTAACAGGTCGCCCGCGCCGGGCGCAAACCAGGAAATGTCACGCTGACAATTCGGAATTATGTGGCCGCGCGCACGGGCCGTGGCCCGGCAGTCAGGTACAGCAGGACTGTGCCGGCCAGCGTATAGGCGGCGCAGCCGATTACGATGGCGTCGACGCTGACGCCCCAGTCGAACATCAGGCCAAAGCCGAGCGGCGCGAGCGACGTCGAGAACATCATGATCGCGGAGACCATGGCGCGGATCGCACCTACGTGGCGCACGCCGTAGATCTCCGCCCACATGGCGCCGATAATGCCGATGCCGCTGCCCACAGCAACGCCGCTGAGCGTCATGTAGATCATGGCCGCCATGGGATGATCAGAGAGGCCCATCACCAACATGCCCACGGCCATGGGCGGCATGAACCAGGGCAGTAGGCGGATGGTGCCATAGCGGTCAATCATGGGCCCGATCCCAAGCGCGCCAATGACTTTGGTGATCGCAAAGCCGAGGAAGCAGGTGGCGAACCATTCGTGCGACCAGCCCTTGGCGTCGATAATATGGACCTGGTGGAAAAATAGTCCCGTCAGCAGCATGGGTGCTGCAATCACGCCGGGGAGCTGCAGGTAGAAACGCGGGTGGCGCATGACCTCGCCCCTAGTCCACTGCTTGCCCGCGGCATCGCCTGTGCCGCTGGCTTCCTGTGCGGCCAAGTCGGCCTGCAGCCGCTCGTCCCGCGCGCTGTGCCCTTTCAGCAGCCACAAAATCAACGGCATGTAGACAAAAACAACGATTGCGGCGCTTACCCACCAGGTCTCGCGCCAGCCAATCCAGACGATGGCCGCGACGATAATCAGCGGCATCACCGCCTCGCCGGCCGTCATGCCGAGGGAGGAAAAGCTCATGGCCTTACCCCGGTGTGGACCGAAATAGCGCGCCATGGAGGTGATTGCCGTATGGCTCATCAGCCCCTGGCCGAACAGGCGCAGCATGAGGAAGCAGAAGAACAGCAGCACCAGCCCTTCAGCCACGGCCATCATCACGCAGGCGGCGGCCAGGCCCGCAAGGACGCCCAAGGTGTAGGGGCGCAGATCCACCTCGTCCACGCGCTTGCCGATCCAGGCAATCGCCAGACCCGCGATGACAGTGGAGAGCGAGTAATAGAGGCCATAATCCGCGTGGCTCAGGCTGAAATCCGCCCGGATATGGTCGCCGAACAGGCCCACGAAATAGGTCTGCCCGAAGCTGGAGCCGAAGGACAGCAGCCAGCCGTACGCGAGGAACCGCGGGTTTTCGAGGATGAAACGGATGTAACCCATGGAGGGTCAGATACGCCCCTGCGCCGACGCCGCCAAGCGCCGCATGGTCGCGACATCTGTCATCTGCCGCCATCGGGCGCATCCTGTGCCTAGCTGGCGCAGCCAATACACCAGGTGGCGGCGGGGTCGAGGGCCAGGCGTTTGGGCGCGATTGGCTCGTCGCATTTCAGGCACCAGCCAAAGTCGCCGTTATCGGCGCGCTTGAGCGCGGCGTCGATGCGCTGCAACTCCGCGTCGCGCCGTCTTTCTGTTGCCAGCGCCATCTGCTGGCCCTGCAGCGCGTCCATGCGGCTGAGTCGCCCCACCTTGCTTTGGTCGAGTTCGACGGTGGAGCCGGCTTCTGCGCTGGTATCTTTAAGCGCGAGCAGCTCTGCCTGGCGGGCCAGCAGCGCCGCTTTCATTTTCTTCAGATCAATGCCGTCCGGGGCGTCTGTCATGGGGCGAGCATAGACCTGATGCGCTATTTGCGGCAAACCGGGAAGGTAATTCAGGGAGGGACCCATGAATATCGAGGTGGTGCAGCAGGTGCGGTCCGTGCTGGGCGAGTCCCCAGTCTGGGACGTGGCGCGGGGCTGTCTCCATTGGCTCGATCTGGCGGCCAACCGCTACCACCGGCTGAACCCGGACAGCGGCAACGCGATCTCCCACGAGCTTGAGGCCGAGCCGGGCAGTCTGGCGCTAACCACAGCGGGCGATCTTGTTGCCGCCTTCGAGGACGGATTCTGGCGGCTTGATCCCGACACCGGCATGCGCGCCGCAATCGCTGATCCGGAAGCGGACCTGCTGGGCAATCGCTTCAACGACGGCAAGGCGGGGCCAGATGGCGCCTTCTGGGCCGGCTCACTCAGCCGCGACTACAAGAATCCGAGCGGCACGCTTTGGCGGCTTGGTTCGGATGGTCAGTGTTCGGCTGCGTTCGGTGATATTTACGTCTCTAATGGTCCAGCGTGGAGTCCCGCCGGTGACCGCTTCTATTTCAGCGATTCGGTGCGTGGGGTGACCTGGGATTTTCCGTTCGCCGATGGCGTGGTGGGCGCGCGCAACCTGTTCGCGGACCGGGATGCTGCGCCCGGCTATCCTGACGGGGCGGCCATGGATGCGGAGGGATGTCTATGGAGCGCGCGCTGGACCGGCGGCTGCCTGGTGCGGTTCGCACCGGACGGGCGGGTGGACCGAACGGTCGAGTTGCCGGTGTCGCGGGTCACCAGCTGCGCCTTTGGCGGGCCAGGACTCGGGACCCTGTTCGTCACCAGCGCCTCCATCGGGCTCGACGAATCGGAACTGGGGGCCGAGCCGCTCTCAGGCAGCGTTTTCGCCCTGAATCCGGGCATCTCCGGCGCACCGGTAGGCGTCTTCGCTGGGTAGGCCCCGAGCGTCATGGTTAACGGTCAGGGTTAGCAAAACGCGAAGAAGATTGACGGTTTGCCACTCCCTCCTTACCTATTCAGGTAATAGACCCAGAGGAAATCGTTAATGGCCAACGCGGCAAAACCGTCAAGACAGGATGTCGTCGACCTAGGCCGGTCGCTGCCCAGTGACGTGTCGGTCACAGCATTGCTGGCGGCGCAGGGCTATCGGCTACCAGAAGGCGTTTGGGTGCGCGGCCAGTCAGACGCTGCAACCGGAGGCCCGACGTTGTCCCTGGATGACGTCTTCGACACCGACATAGAGTTTCTTTCCGGTCTGGTTGACCGTGGCCCGCGTGATGTGCCGGCACCGTCTTATTCTGGCTACGACAGCTTCCTGTTCGGCGCCGAGAAAGGCAAACACCCGCGCTATTCGCTGATCGCGCGGGACGACTAGCTCCCGGCGGAGCGTCTTCAAGACAGGTCTCTACAAGAATAAATCCGGCAGCAGCGTCTTGGACGGGTCCATGGCGTACTGGTCCAGATCGGTCACGCCCTCCTCAGCCAACACCTGTTCGTCGATGAAGAAGTTGCCGGTGCAGGTCTTGGCGTCCCGGGTCAGCACCGCATAGGCGGCGTCGGCCATGATTTCGGGTTTGCGGCCCATGCCCGGATCGACGCCCGGGATCATCTGAAGCGCTGCCGTGGCGATCAATGTCGCCGGCCACAGGCCGTTTACGCCGATGCCATATTGCTTGAATTCGGCGGCGTGGCCGAGCACGCACATGCTCATGCCGTATTTCGCCATCGTGTAGGCGGTGTGCCCCTGAAACCATTTCGGGTCCAGGTTGATGGGCGAGGCCAGGGTCATCACGTGCGGGTTCTCTGCTTTTTGCAAATGCGGCAGGCAGGCCTGTGTGGTGGCAAACGTCCCGCGGGCGTTGACCCCGTGCATCAGGTCATACCGCTTCATGGGCGTGTTCGGCGTGTCCGTCATGCTGATCGCGCTGGCGTTGTTGATGCAGATGTCGATACCGCCGAACTTGTCGATTGTCTGATCTACAGCGGCGAGGATTTGTGCCTCCTCGCGGATGTCGCATTGCACCGCCAGCGCCTGGCCGCCGGCCTTCTCCATATCTTCTGCTGCCGTGAAGATCGTGCCCGGCAGCTTGGGATGGGGTTCCACCGACTTTGCGGCAATCACGATGTTGGCGCCGTCCTGTGCCGCGCGCATGCCGATGGCGTGGCCGATTCCGCGTGTGGCGCCGGTAATGAAAAGGGTCTTGCCTGCGAGTGAGGTCATGGGTTGTCTCCCGGAGTGGGTTAGCCAGTGAAGTTGGGCGTGCGTTTTTCGACGAAGGCTTTGACGCCTTCAGCAAAGTCGGGCTCGGTGGCGCTGGTGGTGAAGGCTTCCGCCTCCCGCTGCAACTGTGCTTCCAAAGGATTGTCCATGGCTCGCTGCAGCATCGCCTTGGTGCGGCCATAGACCTTTGTCGGGCCCTGGGCGAGTCGCGCGGCGACCTCCTGGGTCTTGGCGTCCAGCTCTGCTGTCGGCACCACCCAGTTGATCAGGCCCCAGTCTTTCGCGGTTGCAGCGTCAAAGCGGTCCGCCAACAGCGCAATCTCCATCGCCTTTTTCAGGCCTACCAGCCGCGATAGCGAATAGGTCGAGCCGCCGTCAGGCGTCGCCCCTATGCTGGCGTAGGCGAGTGTGAAGAAGGCGCTGTCGGACGCGATGGTCAGGTCGCCGGCAAGTGCGAAGCTGAGACCGAACCCTGCCGCCGCGCCATTGATGCTGGTGATCACCGGCTTGGGCATCCGGCGGATGGCGATGATCAGGCCGTGAACCGTGTGGATGAGTTTTTCAAACTCGATGGCAATCTCTTCTTTCGGGCGGCCGACAGATTCTGCGAACCATTTGACATCGCCGCCGGCCATGAAGTGATCGCCGCCGCGAATGACCACACAGCGAATGCTGTCGTCATATTCCAGCGGCAGGATGGCGGCGCACAGGCCGTCGGTCATGGCTCCGTTCAGCGCATTCAGCGCTTCCGGCCGGTTCATGGTGACGGTGGCGACACCGTCCTTGATCTCTGTCTGGATAACGTCGCTCATAAATGCCTCCCCTAGCTCGTATGGTGCTTGCCGAAAAAGGCAGCGCAGGCTTCGCCAATCTCATGGGGCGAGTCCTCCTGGATGAAATGCAGGCCTCGCACCGTGATTTCCTCCTGATTCGCCCAGGAACGGCAGAACTCGCGCGGCCGACCTATCTGGATCGAACCGGGCTCGGCGTTGACGAACAACTTCGGCACAGGCGCGGACTTCAGCCAGGCGCCATAGGCGTCAACAATCGCGACCACGTCCGCCGGCTCTCCTTCAATCGGAATGTTGCGCGGCCAGGTCAAGGTTGGGCGGCGTGATTCGCCGGCCTCGGTGAAGGGGGCGCGATAGCGGTCATGCTCCTCGTCGGTCAGATCACGCAGGATGGAATTCGGCAGGACCGCTTCGATGAACAGATTGCGCTCCAGAATCAGGTCTTCGCCTTTTTCCGACCGAAACCCCTGGAAGATGCTACGCGCGGCGTCGGGCCAGTCATCCCAACTCACCGGCGCGACAATGGTTTCCATGTAAGTGATGGCCGCGACCCGGTCGGGGTTGCGGTGGGCCCAGTGGAATCCCAGCCCGCCACCCCAGTCGTGAACCACCAGGGCCACTTTGCCTTCCGGCGCCACGGCGTCGAACCAGGCGTCGAGATAGCGGGAATGATCGCTGAAATTGTAGTTGCCGGAAGGGTTCTTTCCAGACTGTCCCATGCCGATCAGGTCCGGCGCCAGGCACCGAAAGCTGCCTGAAAGGTAGGGAATAATATTGCGCCACAGGTAGGACGACGTGGGGTTGCCGTGCAGCAGCACCACTGTGGGTCCTTCTCCTGTGTCCACATAGGACATTTCAGAATCGAGAACAGCGACGGATTTTCGTGGGTGTGTGTCGGCTGCGGATATCTCTCCGGCCATGGTGGAACTCCTCCCTCAAGGGCGCCATCCTCTGGCGGACAGCTACGTGTCGGGCACTATAGTGCGCATGTATTCCGGTGAAAGGTCGGGCTGGTCGCACCTCGCCTTTGTGTTCGCTGGACTGGCGCGGGTGAAGAATTCCGCAGTTTTGCGGGCATTACGGAGTTAACCAAAGTACAGAAAAAATGGGGGGAATGTCTTCATAACCGCCCTTTTTACGCGTATGCTTAGTTGGAGTTACAGATTGTTAACCTGCGGCGGGGCTTTATCGGCGTGGGAGTGCAGTCATAGCGTTGCGAAG
>JAJFFJ010000009.1 GCA_021776685.1 Alphaproteobacteria bacterium | reverse complement strand
GTGTGTCGGGTCATTGATCGCCCGGAGGCCGGAGGTGCGCGCGCCGGGTCAGCCGGCGTAGATCACCTGGTCCGGCATCTTTTCCATGAAGGGCGCGATATCGTTCGGGATATCGATGCCCCAGTCCTTGGTGATGAAGGCATAGACCTGATCGAAAAAGGTCTGGCGCATGTTCTCGTTGCTGTCGCTCTTGAATCCCCAGTGGCGATAGCGCGCGTTGGTCTTGGAATTGTCGCCGCCGAATGAGGCCAGCGCGACCGGCATCCATTTCCAGACCGCCGCTTCCACATCCGTACGGCCGTCTTCGGTCTCCAGCAGGTCTTTCACGCCGTCCATGCCGAAGCCCACATGGCCATACTCTTCATTCAGGGTGTCCTGGCACGCCGTGCGGAAGGGCTCGTAGGCGCATTTGACGAAGTGACGGAACTGGTGAGCCGCAGCCCGGTCCACCAACGCCAGGAACACCATCTGATCGCACCAGCTGTGAATCGGCACATCGAAGGTGCTCAGGTGACCCTTGTCCTCGGCGAATTCCTGCCAGTCGATGCCCAGCGGTTCCAGCAGAGAGCGGAAGCGCACGTGATGGCCGTACTCCTCCATCACCGTCTTGGCCATGCGCATTTTCTTGTCGGGTGTTGGCCCCATCAGAATGCTGCGTTCGAAGACATCCGCACCATGGTCTTCGCTGACCACATGGATCTTGATCAGGTTCAGCATGATCTCGCGGAACTCTTCCGGCTGGTCCCAGAAATTGTCCGGCGTGACATTGCCGATTTCGGCTTCGCCATAGGTCTGTGTGTCTGTCATCGGTCGTTCTCGTCTCAGGCTTTCAGGATCAGGCGCGGAAGCGCGCTTCGCCATGGGCCGTTTTGGTGCCGTCTTCCTTGGTGCACAGCAGGGCGCAACTCACCTCGCCGGTGTCCAGCGTTTCCGTCACTGTCGCGGTCAGGGTGAGCGGCTCTGCGGTGAAGACTGGTGCCGTGAAATAGACATCAAGAAAAGTCAGCTTGCCTGGGCCGATCTTTTCTTCCAGCAGCCGGTTGAAGTGGCCGGTGGTCATGGGCCCTTGCTGCAGAATGCCGGGATAGCCGGCGCCCTTCGCAAACGCGTCGTCCAAATGCACTGGATTCGGGTCCTGGGTGCCGGCGGAAAATTCCACCAGCTGCGCCGCGTCCGAGCCGGGCAGGGTGACTTCGAAGATTGTCTCGCCATTGGTCCAGGCCATCAGCCCAACTCCACCATGCGGGTGAGTTCGCGCAGCACCAGCTCGCCAGTGGCCGCGTTGGAATAGTCATAGGAAACGTCGGCGAACCAGATCTTGCCGTTGCGGCCGTCTTTCTCCGTCATGCTGACGACGGCGGCCTGCACCTCGATCTCGTCGTCCCAGCCGATGGGGCCGAACCACTCGTATTTCTGGCCGCCGTGCAACGCCTTCACATAGCTGATGTCCAGGTCCTGAAACAGCCGCACCCCATGGTCCTCCCCCCGCAGGAAAATCATGTAGGTGGCGGGCACACTGTCCAATGCGCCAGGGGCGTCCAGGTCCACACCCTGGCCACGCAGGTAACGCGCCGCCAGATCACGGTCCGGCGTCAGGCGGTAGGGAGGCCATCGCAGGTCTTTTTTCGACATGTCCATGGAGGTTTTTTACATCGACGTAAAAAACAGGTCAAGTGGTATTTTTTACACAAATGTAAAAAATGATTTCCGTCAGGTATTTCGGGCGATCAGGCCATGTCCAACCAAGTCCGCATAGCTGTCGACCAGCTCGTCGATGGAGGTGCCGCCGTCCGGGTCATACCAGCGGGCCAGCCAGTTGCACATGCCGAGGATGCCGAAGGCGAGCATTTTCGGGTCGGCGCCATCCCGAAAGGCGCCGGCGGCCTGGCCTTCGGCAATCAGCCCGGTCCACATCTGCTCATAATCCTTCCAGATGCGGTCCATGGAGGCGCGCACATCGCCGGTTTCCTCAATATGGCCGTCGCGCAGGCTGACGGTCATCTCCAGGCAATAGCGGTCAAAACGTTCCAGATGGTTGCGTACCGCTTGGCGCAGCTTGACCGTTGGATCGACGGAGTCGTCGGCCAGAATAGCCTCCAGGCCGGAGATCAGCGCCTCACTTTGCGGCTGGATGATGTTGAGCAGGATTTCCGCGCGGTTCTTGAAATAATAGTAGATGCCCTCCCGCCGGATGCCGACGGCCCGGGCGATATCGTCGAGCGACGTGTTGGGATAGCCCTGCCGGTCGAACAGCTCAGCCGCCCGCCGCAGGATGTCGTCCCGGCGGCGGATCGATTTGGGCGTAGGGGTTGAGGCAGGGCGGGCCATGGCAATCAGAGTGGCGATACGATCCCGGCAATGCAATATGCTGAAGCCGGGCGCGACAGGCCGCCCCCTCGCCGATCCGGCTGCCTGAACCTATCTTTCGCGTCCCCGACCGGACATGACAGAAGTGGCCGATATGACCGACACGACCGATATGCCAGAGCAAGACGCCGACCGCCCTGAGGCCGAACCGCCGATCCGCGCGGGCGTGGTGCCGGTGACGGCGTTTCAACAGAACTGCTCCGTCATCTGGTGCACCAAGACCAAGAAAGGCGCGGTGGTCGACCCCGGCGGCGATCTCGACACGATCATGGGCGCGGTGGAGAAGCAGGGCATCGAGCTGGAGAAGATTCTCCTGACCCATGGCCATCTGGACCATGCCGGCGCCGCGACGGAGCTGAAAGAACGCACTGGCCTCCGGATCGAAGGTCCGCAAAAGGAAGAAATCTTCTGGCTCGAGCAGTTACAGGAGCAAGGCGACACCTGGGGCCTGCCCGGCTGCCGCGACTGCACGCCGGATCGCTGGCTTGACGACGGCGATACCGTGACCGTGGGCGAGCAGACCCTCGAGGTGATCCACTGCCCCGGCCACACGCCGGGCCATGTGGTGTTCTTCCACCGGGAGGCAGGCCTCGCCATCGTCGGCGACGTGATCTTCCAGGGATCCATCGGCCGGACGGATTTCCCCCGGGGCAATCATGAACAGCTGATCGACAGCATCCGGAGGAAGCTGTTCCCGCTGGGCGACGACATCACCTTCATCCCCGGCCACGGCCCCACATCCACCTTCGGCATTGAACGCCAAAGCAACCCCTTCGTCAGCGATATCGCCGTGGGGGAGGCCTAATCGCTTCACCCTCACCTTTGGGCTCAAGCCAGCCACGGTAGCGCACGATCAGGGCGCGGGTGAATGGGCTGGCAAGTCGAACATCGAAATGAAATCGACCGCCCTCCTCATGCTCTCGAGTGTCGACACCTGGCAGCAGGAATCGGGGCATCGGTATGCCAAGGCACCAGCCGCGCTTTACGTCGAACTGCAATCCACTGTCGCTATGAAGTAAGGCGATCTCAAAGCTGAACGCCCCAAACCGCTCCTGCACCCGTCCCGGTCCCGCGGGTGAGAGATGCGACCGGAACCGCCGTCCGCCGAAATCCCGTATCCAAATCTCGCCGCCAGGCGACTGTTTCCCTCGCCTCCGGGTCATGGTCACGGTCACGGGAATATCCGTCCCGGACTTTGGAAACCGAAAGAGGAGTGCCACAAGACGCGCGGTCAGCCCCCGACCCCGATCTACACGGGCGCCACCTGCGGCCCGATGGACGTCGCTCACTTCATGAAGGCGAAGGAGGGAAGTGGGCAGGTCCTTCCAGACATCGCCAAGCGCGGCCTGAAACAGGAAAGGTTCAACCGGCCCGTGATCGATCCTCGCATCGTTTTCAGGCATGGCGGCGTCAATCTCTCCCAAACGTGCGCCTCGCCCTTTAAAACGGTACCGAAAAGCGCAGGTGCCCCGCGTCGCTGTCGCAGTCGAGCAGGTCGACGCGCTTTAGTCTGATCAGGAAGCTGTCGCCGTCCGCCACCAGTTCATGGCGGGTGTGGCCGGCGAACCAGCGGGTTTCCCCGCGGCGGTATTCGGCCATGGTGAATGTCGCCGTGGCTGCCACATCCGCCCCCTCGCCCGTGCCTCTATCGGCGGGCTCGACCAGCACATTGGTGATTTGGTGGGCGGTGCGCGAGCGGGGCATCTGGCTGGCCGTGCGGTCGTGCTTCAGCCGCTCCATGCGCATCTTCAGAAGCGGCATGTCCTCCCAGTAGAGGGACATATGGTTGACCGGGTCGTCCTGTTGCCAGGCCCGCGGCACCCAATAGCGCGCGTCGGGATGAAACAGATCGAGCCAGGCGTCGAACTGCCAGGTGTCGAGCAGACGGGCCTCCCGAAACAGAAACTGCTCCACCCGCCGGGTCAGGTCCGGGTCGGAATGATCCAGCGTCCCCGCGGCCATGTCAGGCTGCTCCGCCGGCGGTCATGTAGTCGCCCCAGGCCCGGTGCTGGTTGCGCATCAGCACTTCGTTTGTGCCCGCGCCGGTACGGCCGCTGTTGCCGGAGGGACGTTCGCTGTCGATGCCGCGGCTCCAGTCCAGCCAGTCCCGGGCGCCGCTGGCCAGGGCCTCCTGAATGCGCTCGAAAACTTCATGGTCGTCGGTGGTGACGATGGACGACGGCGCGTTGATGGCGTTGATCGCGCGCACCGCCGTGTGGAACAGCTGGTCCGGCGCACCTTCAAACTTGAAGATAAAACCGTGCTGCTCCGTATGGTCGGGTGCGATCGGCTGCAGGATGCGGATCTGCTGCAGGCCGGGATTCACGAACAGGTTGGGATAGACGATGGTGTTGTGGCGGCTGAAGCCCAGCACCTCCTCCGCCCTCTCCGGCCCATGGGCCGTGTTGAGCGCTTCCCGATAGGCAATCTGCCAGGGCAGCAGTGGCGGCTTTTCTTTCCGCGTCTCCTCACCCTCCATCGCCTCTTTCAGGAACCCGCCCATCCAGCAATGGCCGCGGTCGAGCGCGGATATCCGCATGTTGTCCCACTCGCCGAAACTGAGGCCGTTGGCCCGGGTTGCCTCCAGTTCCACATTGCCGGCGGCCGCTGCGCCCAGTTCTGCTTTCAGCGCATCGGCGGCGGTCACCGCATTGTGGTGCAGGATCAGCGGATGCAGCAGGTCGATAGAATTCTCAATCTGCAGTTTCCAGTTTCCGCGGTAGGTCTGCACCATGCGCCCGCCGGTGCGCTCAAGCCGCCCACCCGGCGCACGGGCGACGAAATTGTCGAAGGCCTCGCGTACCTCCTGACCGAGAAAGTCCTGCAGCGACGGGCCCGCCGTCGCAAGGCTGGCAAACCAGAATCCCTGATAATGGTCGATGCGGGGAACCCGCTCCAGCCCCAGCTCTTCGGTGCGGCCGCCGATGTCCGTGTAGCCGCCCGGCAACGGCACGGACTCGAGCGCGCCATCGGTGCGAAACGTCCAGGCGTGATAGGGACACATGAAATGCTTCGCATTGCCCTCCGCCGCCGGGCACACCTCGGCGCCGCGATGACTGCAGCGATTCATGAAGGCGTACACCTCGCCATCGGTGTGGCGGGCGACAATCACCCGTTCCCGGCCGATGCGGGTGGTGAAGAAGTCCCCCGGCGTGCGCAGCTGGCTCTCGTGGCCCACATAGATCCAGGCCGTGCCGAAGATGCGCGACAGTTCGAGCTCGAAGATCTCGGGATCCGTATAGATCAGCCGGCTGGTGCGCCCGTCGCCCACCAGCCCCCCCAAGGCTGCTGCGTCCCACATGGTGCATCTCCCGCCGTGGTCTGGAATGCCTCATGATAGCGTCTGGCCGGAACCGAGCCAATGGTCCGGCAGGACGGGCATGTTAGGGTTCACCGCCATGACAGATGTCTCCATCAAGGTTGCCACGCCCTCAGATGCCGCCGACACGACGGCCCTCCTCGAAGCTGTCTATCCGGTGCTGATGCAGGGCGCCTACGACCCGGTAGTCCTTGCCCGTGGGCTGCCGCTGATGACCCGGGCCAATCCGGCGTTGCTGAATTCTGGCAGCTTCTATCTGGCGACCGGCCTGGCCGCGCCGGAGCCGGTGGTTGCCGGCTGCGGAGGCTGGACCCGGGAGCGGCCGGGAACCGGCGAGGTGGAGGCCGGGCTCGGTCATATTCGTCATTTCGCGACCCACCCCGACTGGACGGGCCGGGGCATCGCCAAGTCCCTGCTCGACCGATGCGTTGTCCACGCGCCCGCCGCCGGCGTCCGGCGCCTGGAATGCTATTCGAGCCTGAATGCCGAAGGCTTTTACGCCGCCTTCGGCTTTGCCGCGGTCAGGCCGATGGACGTCCACATGGGCACGCTCTTGTTCCCGTCCATCCTGATGACCCTGGACCTTTAGCCGGCGTTGGCTTCCACCGTTTCCGGCCCCTCGCCGCCAAAGCGGGTTGCCAGCCAGCCGATGACCAAGCCGACGATGGCGCCCTCCAGCACGAACCACCAGGGCGAGGTCAGGCTGCTGGTCGTTCCAGTCGGGGCGCCGAACATGTCGATCATCAGCGCCTGGAGTTTGTCGTAGGCGAAGAAGACCAGAACGAAATTCATCCACGCGCCGATCACCGGCGCCCGCATCCACCAGGGCATGGGCAGATCGAGGATCGGGTGTCGAGAGTAGACCCCATAGACGCCAATCACGGCGCCTACGGTGGTGTACCAGAACAGCACCCCCCAGCCGAGCAGCGGGTCGGTGGCCGGCAGAAACAGGATCAGATAGAGAAAGCCCAGAAGACCGAAGATGAATCCCACAAGCTTGCCGACGGCAATACGGGTCATCAGGGACGGCTTGGAAAACATGGCAACACTCCTTTGCTGTTGGCATCAGAGTCGCCGATTCGCCCTTCCCGCGCATTGATGTGAGTCAGAAGCGCCGGGCGTCAGGAGTCGTTGAAGAATAAGAAAAATAACCTATATCAAACTATATTTGTGCTTCGGTGAATCGACCGAAATAGACTCCCACGTGGCCCGCGAATCGGAACAGACCGCAACAATAGGCAACATTTCGCAACGTTTGAAAAAATGGCTCCCCCACATTCCCCCACATTTCCCCACATCCGGGTAACATCGCCCAAAACTCGGACGGCGGCGCGCCTGCGTCGCGGCGTGGCCTCGACGGCGGTACGGAAGTCTGGCAGAGAATGCCGTCCGCCCGCGCCTCTGATAACCATTGCTAACCAATGAAAACCATTCACGGCCTCGAGACCTGATGACCGACGCTTCGACCACTGCCGACCCTGCCGATGACACTGGCGATGCGCCGCGGGATTTCATCCGCGACATCGTCCATGGCGACCTCGAGGCGGGCAAGCATGCGGGCGTCGTGACGCGCTTCCCGCCGGAGCCCAACGGCTATCTGCATATCGGCCACGCCAAATCGATCTGCCTGAATTTCGGTATTGCCGAGGAAACCGGCGGCCGCTGCCACTTGCGCTTTGACGACACCAACCCGGCGAAAGAAGAGCAGCGTTATATCGACGCCATCCAGGAGGACGTGCGCTGGCTGGGCTTCGACTGGGGCGAACATCTGTTTCATGCATCGGACTATTTCGAGCAGCTCTTTCAGTGGGCGGAGCATCTGATTGGCCAGGGGCTTGCGTATGTGGACGACCAGAGCGCCGAGGCGATGCGGGAAAGCCGCGGCACGCTGACCGCGCCGGGCACGAACAGCCCCTTCCGCGACCGGACGCCTGAGGAAAATCTCGAGCTTTTCCAGGCCATGCGCGCGGGCGATTTCCCCGATGGCGCCCGGGTGCTGCGGGCAAAGATCGACATGGCCGCGCCCAATATCAACCTGCGCGACCCGGTGCTCTATCGCATTATCCACGCGCCGCACCCGCGTACCGGCGATGCCTGGTCCATCTATCCCACCTACGATTTCGCCCACGGCCAGTCGGACGCACTGGAGGGGATTACCCACTCACTTTGCACCCTGGAGTTCGAGGACCATCGGCCGCTCTACGAATGGCTGATCGAGAACCTGCCGGTTCCGTCTGCGCCGAAGCAGTATGAGTTCGCACGGCTCAATCTCAGCCACACGGTGCTCTCCAAGCGAAAGCTGATCCAGCTTGTGGAAGACGGCCATGTGACCGGGTGGGATGACCCACGCTTGCCAACCCTGGCGGGCCTGCGCCGCCGCGGCGTGCCGCCGGAGGGGTTGCGCGCCTTCATCCGCCAGATCGGTGTGTCCAAGGTGGACAGTGTGGTGGACCTGGCCATGCTGAATGCCGCACTGCGCGAGCATCTCAACCGGGTTGCATCCCGGCGCATGGGCGTGTTGCGGCCGTTGAAGCTGGTCATCGATACCTGGCCGGAAGGGGAGGTGGACTGGCTCGACGCAATCAATAATCCCCAAGACGATACGGCCGGCAGCCGCAAGGTGCCATTCGGACGGGAATTGTGGATCGAGCAGGACGACTTCATGGAGGACGCGCCGCGCAAGTATTTCAGGCTGACACCCGGGCAGGAGGTGCGCCTGCGCTATGGCTACCTGGTGACCTGCACGGATGTGGTGAAGGATGCCGACGGCAACGTCATCGAGGTGCACGCCACCCACGACCCTGATTCGCGCGGCGGCAACGCACCGGACGGCCGTAAGGTGCGCGGGACCATCCACTGGGTTTCCGCAGAACATGGTGTGGCGGCGGAAGTGCGCCTCATCGACCATCTCTTTACCAGTGAGCAGCCAGGCGCCGGTGGCGCCGATCCGTTGGACGACCTCAATCCTGCCGCACTGGAGGTCTTGACTGGCTGCTGGCTGGAACCGGCATTGGCGGACGCAACGCCGGCCGCATCCGGTGGCGAGACCGTGCAGTTCGAACGGCTTGGCTATTTCACCGCCGACCCTGACGGGTCGCCCGCGAGCCCTGTGTTTATTCGCACGGTGGGTTTGCGGGACACATGGGCTAAGGTGGCGGCTAAGGGCGCAAGCTGAGCCCTATGACGATCACGTTGGCGGGTCCGCAGTAGGCCGCCACTTGGAAGAAAGAAAGCAATGGCAAGAAAACCCAACTATCGATTCGAGCGACACGAGCGCGACCGCCAGAAAGTTGCGAAGAAGGAAGCCCGGGCCAAGGCCCGCGCCGAACGGGCAGAAGCCCGCAAAGAGGATGACGAGAGCGGACCGCCGATCGTCGAAATCGATCCGGCCACCGGGCTCCCTGTCGGTGGGCGGCCTGAAAGACCAGCGCCTCCACCTGAAACCCCTCCGGTTGCGGCCGCTCCAGCTACCGCACCCAAGGACGAGGAATAGCCGCCCAATCGTGAACCCAGGGGATAGCGACCGTGAGCAGCGAGATTTGGCAATGGAGCGCACGTACAACTGCCGCTGGGGTCCGTTCGCGTAGAATAAGTGCTGTTGAGGCGGTGCAGGCTGCCGTCGATCGCATGGCCGCCGTCAACGACCGGGTCAACGGGATCAACGTTGACCTTTCTGAACCCGCCCTAAGCCGGGCAGTAGAGATTGATGCGGCACTCGGAGCAGGGCTCGACCTTGGGCCCATGGCGGGCGTCCCCGTGACCGTGAAAGACAATGTTGACCAGGAGGGCCTTGCCAACGTCAATGGCGTGGCCGGCTTCGAGGAGGTCATCGCACCTGCCGATTCTCCTGTGGTTACGGCGCTGGAGAGGGCGGGTGCGATCATTATCGGCCGCACAAACACGCCGGAATTCAGCCTGCGTTGGTTCACCGACAATCCAGTCTTTGGCCTGACCAGCAACCCCTGGGACGACTCCCTCACACCGGGCGGCTCATCTGGTGGGGCTGCGGCCACTATCGCTCTCGGTATCGGGGGTGTGGCCCACGGCAGCGACCTGGGCGGCTCTTTGCGCTATCCCGCATACGCCTGTGGCGTCGCTACTATCAAGCCGGGATATGGCCGGGTACCGGCCTATAACCCCAGCGCGGCGGTCGAGCGGCCGCCGGCAATACAGCAGATGAGCGTGCAGGGCCCGCTTGCCCGCGAGGTGCGGGACCTGCGGTTGGCGCTTGCGGTTATGAGCGGCCGCGACCCGCATGACCCCATGTGGGCGCCGGCGCCACTCGGTGGCTTGCGCCGGGATGCGCCCGTCCGAGTGGCGGTCACCAAGGCGCCCGAAGGTCTGCCGATCGACCCGGCGGTTGCTCAGGCAGTCGACCAGGCAGCCGCCCATCTGACGGACGCGGGCTATGACGTCGAAGAGGCGGATCCGCCCCATGTCCGGGCGATGGCGGAAGCGTGGCGCATCCTCCTCGTGACGGAATCGCGGGTTATGATGGAAGGCGTAATGCGGGAGAAAGGGTCGGCGGACATCCAGGCGGTGCTCGATGGCTATGGCAGCACTGTTCCGGAGATAGACCTGAAAGCCTACCTCGAAACCTTGGCGGACCGGACCCGGTTGCAGCGGGATTGGGCCCTCTTCATGGAACGCTATCCCCTGGTGTTGGCGCCAGTCTCACAGGAAACCCCATTCCCTCAGGGGGAGGATCTGAAGGGCGCGGCGCGGGTGGCAGAGATGCTGGAAGCGCAGAGCCTGCTCTATGGGATAAACCTTCTCGGTCTGCCGGCGGCGGCCGTGCCGACCCATGTCCACGAAGGCGCGCCGCTTGGGGTGCAGATCATCGGCCAACGGTTCCGGGAGGACCAGTGTCTTGATGCGGCGCAGGCCATCGAAACTCGTACTGGTGTGCTCAGCCACCTACTCTGGGCCCGGGACTGATTTGGCGGCAGTGGTCCGTCAGGCGTCTGCCGCACCGGCAATCACTTGAGTTGCCGCCTGCACGCCGCCGGATCCGTGGGGGATGTCGAGCGCCTGCAGGCCCGCCTCGACGACGCCCAGGGTGCCGAGGATCATGGGCGCATTCACATGGCCCATATGGGCGATCCGGAAGGCCTTGCCGTCCAGGGCGCCGATGCCGATGCCCAGAACAACGCCGCAGTGTTCGCGGCACCAGTCCACCAGCGGCGTCGGGCTGTGACCTGAATCGATGCGCACGGTGGTCACACTGTCGGCGCGTTCTGCGGCTTCGACGATGTTGTAGGACAGCACCTGCCCTTTGGACCATTGGTCCACGGCGGCGCGGACAGCCCGGGCCAGGATGTGGTGGCGCTTAAAGACCCCGTCGAGGCCTTCCTCGAATATCATGTCGAGGGCCCGGCGCAGGCCAAACAGAAGATGCTCCGGCGGGGTGCCGCAGTATTTTTCGTAATGCAGGTCGCCCTCGCGAAAGGTCCAGTCCCAGTACTGGCTGCGCAGATCGGCGGTCTGGTGGGCCTCAATCGCCCGGGGCCCGGCGGCGACGAAGCTCAACCCCGGTGGGGTCATCAGGCCCTTCTGGGAGCCGCAGACGGCGACGTCCACGCGCCAGTCGTCCATGTCAAACGGCATGGTGCCGAGAGAGGCGATGGCGTCGACCATCAGAAGCGCGTCATGGCCGGCGGCATCCATGGCGGCGCGGATGGCCGGGATGTCGTTGACCACGCCGGTGGCGGTGTCGACCTGGACGACCATCACGGCCTTGATCTCGCCGCCGGCGTCAGCCTTCAGGCGGGCTTCGACAGCGGCGGGGTCGACGGCGCGGCGCAGGTCGCCCACCAGGATCTCGGTTTTCGCGCCGCGCATCCGGGCCATCTCCGCCCAGTTGACGGCGAAGCGGCCGCTTTCAAGCGCCAGCACCTTGTCCCCGGCGGACAGCGTGTTGGTGGCTGCCGCCTCCCAGGCGCCGTGCCCGTTGGCGGCATAGATGTAGGTGCGGCCCCGGGTGTTGAAGATCCGGCGCAGGTCATCCTGCAGGCTGGCGGTCAGCGCGATGGCGTCGCCGGCATAGATGTCGATGGCCGGCCGGTGCATCGCCTGCAACACTTCATCCGGTACCGTGGTCGGGCCGGGCAGGGCCAGGAACTCACGGCCATTGCGTACCGTCATGCGGGTCTCTCCAAGGTTGCCGCGTGACCTTTACATAGCTAAGGACGGCGGAAAGGTCAGCCTTTCCTTGTGACCGTAACACAGGGCCAATGAATGGTTCAGTCATCGAGTGAATACCGCGTGACCGGCGCCGGGGGCGCCCAGTTGCATGTGGCGGAGTTTGGCGATCCCGCCGGTCCGCCGATCCTGCTGCTGCATGGCTATGCGCAGACGCACCAATGCTGGAAGCGGCAGCTCAAAGCAGACGACCTGGCCTACTTCCGCCTGGTGGCGGTGGATCTGCGCGGTCATGGTCAATCGGACAAGCCCGCTGACGACCGGGCCTACGCCGATGGGGAAGCCTGGGCAGAAGACATCGCAGCTGTGATCGCAGGTGCAGACCTGACGCAGCCGGTCGTGGCCGCCTGGTCTTTCGCCGGACTGATCCTCTGCGACTATCTCCGCCAACATGGTGATACGGAACTGGCGGGTATCAACCTTGTCAGCGCCCGAACCATGGTGGGAACCGATCGGGCGCGCGGTATGTCCGGCAAGCTGTTTCTGGAACTGGCGCCTGGATTTCGGGACTCCGATCCTGTGGCTCGTGACGCGGCGGTGCGCCGGTTCCTCGATAATCTGACGGCGAGCGAGATCGACCCCGCCGACTATCAGGAGATGCTCGCCTACAACCTGGCGACACCGCCTCATGTGTGTGGCGCCCTGCTCAATCGGTCGATGGAAAATGACGACGTGCTGGGCGCACTGTCGGTGCCGGCGCTGGTGACCCATGGTGATGCAGACAGTTCCGTGTTGCTGGCCATGGCGGAGCACCATGCCGCCCTAATCCCAGATGCCGCGCTCTCGGTCTTCAAAGGTGTCGGTCACGCGCCCTTCTATGAAGACCCGGCCCGCTTTAACCGCGAATTGGCGGCTTTCGCGCACCGATGCCAGGGCTAGGACCGGATCTTGTAGTAGCTGTCCTTGTGGACGATCAGACCATCCCGGAATGTCAGAATGTCGAACGCATACCAGTCCTGCTTTTCACCGGTCTTCAGGGTCGCCGTGCGCTGGAATTCACAATAGGCCTTGTCGCCCACGATGCGGATGTCGCGCGGCGCCCAATGGATCACCTCGACTCGGTCGAACAGCCCCTGAAAGGCCGCCCGGATGGCGTCCTTGCCGGCAAATCGTTGGCCGTGAACATCTGGGCCGGCAACGTTGTCGAAGATTGCATCCTCGGTGAAGCAGGCCATCACGGCGTTGGTGTCGTTGCGGTTGAAGGCGTCGCCAACGGCGTCGACGATTTCCATGGTCAGATCGACAGGGGCAGGTTGGGGTGCGGACATAAAGTTCCTCTTCGAGGTTGTGGATTGAGCAGGCCGGCCATGAGCCAGGGGAGGGAAATGGAAAACGGTCTTTCCAAGGACTTCAATCTTTGGCCGTGGGCGGGCCTAGGCGTCGGCGAGCACAACGTCGAACAGCTCCAACATCGCGACGGAGAAGCGCCACATGTTCGCGGGGCGGTCATCGTCTTCGGTCTCAAGCGTCAGAGCGCGGGTGACAGGTCCGTCGACTGCGACACAGGTGTGTCCCGCGGCATGGCCATAGCGGCTGCCCGTGGGGCCGGCCGCGCCCGATTCGCTCAGACCCCAGGTGGTGCCGAGACGGACGCGGATGGTCTCGGCGGCGAGTGAGGCATATTCCTCCGTTGCGCCCCGCATCTTTACCTGCTCGTCCGGCAGGCCAAGGAGAATGCGCCGGGCCTCGCGGGTATAGATCACGCCTGCGCCCATGAAGTAGGCGGAGGCCCCTGGGACTGCCAGAAGCGCTGCAGAGACCAGGCCGCCAGTCGAGGATTCAGAAATTGCGATGGTGTCGCCCCGCGCCTTCAGCTGCTCGGCGATTCGGTTGGCCAACGGCATCAGTCGGTCCATGGCTTACTCTCCCGTATAGTTGGGTTTGCGCTTTTCGCGGAACGCGGTCACGGCTTCCTGCCGGTCCCGGGTCATGTTGCTGATCATCTCATAGGCGATGGAGGCATCCATGACCTTTGCGGCGATCTCTTTGAGGGTGATGTTAACGGCTGTCTTGCTCCAGCGCACGGCCCAGCGCGGGTTGCCCAGAATCTTGGCCGCCATCTCGTCAACCTTGGCGTCCAGCTGATCACCGGGCACGGCATAATTGATCAGCCCCATTGCTGCGGCGTCCCCGGCAGGGATCATGTCGCCGGTCATCAAATATTCCTTGGCGCGGGCGAAGCCGATCAGTTGCGGCCAGATTACCGCGCCGCCGTCGCCGGCGACCAGCCCCACCTTCACATGCGGATCGCCGATCAATGCGGTTTCATCGGCGATGATGACATCGCACAGCAACGCGATGGAGGCGCCGAGGCCCGCGGCCGCGCCATTCAGCCGGCAGATCACGGGCTTTTCGCAATCCAGCAGGCTGAAGACAATGCGTTTGGCGTCCGGCGCAATTGCGCGAAATCCTGTGGGGTCGTCGATCATGTCCTGGAACCAGTCCATATCGCCGCCGGCACAGAAGGCGCGGCCCTCGCCGGTAAGGATGATCAAGTCGCTGTCCGGGTCGCGGGCGGCGTCGGTGAAGACCCGCGCCAGCTCATGGTGCATGGGGTCGTTGACGCCGTTCAGGGGTGCGCCGCTGTCCAGGATGATGCGCAGCACCCGGTCCTGCCGTTCGAAGCGGATGGTGCTGTAGTCGTCGAATGAAGCGTTGGTCATCGCGCGGTGTTCCCGATGGTGCCTGTCTGGATTTCACGAAACGCTATACGGTGGCGCGTACATAAGCCTCAATGTGCGATTAGGTGAGGATCTTAGACAGCGGGAATTCCTGCCTGCCTAAGTTCAATCGTTCGTAGACGGTAGCGAAATTTCAAGCCTATTCAAATGTTCGTAATCAAGGGGCACGCAGGCCCCGGCAAGTCACGAATCCAATACAGGAAAAAAAGGCTTATCGATAAAGGTCAAATTCTGTAGGTTCGACCGCATCGCAGAGCGTGCGGAGTCGCCAAAGAGCGAGAAACGCCTAATTTGGGCGGGGAAGCGCATGTCTCTAACCCGGGCAACCGGATTATCCCAGGGAGGTTGAATACCCATGAGTACACAGAAACTAGCAGTCCTTGCGGGCGCTGTAGCTGCGACGGGCTTGCTCGTCGGCGGCGCCCAGGCCAAGGAAATCACCCTTCGCGGCGCGAGCTGCTTTCCGATCAAGAGCCCTCCAGGACGCCCATTTGAGGCGTTTGTCCGCAAGGTCAACAAGCTTGGCAAGGGCGTGGTGCAGATCAAGCTGTTGGGCGGCGCGCCGGCCATTGGCAGTCCGTTCACGCTGGTCCGCCGCGTGTCCCGCGGTGCGTTTGACATCGTCGGCTGCCCGGACGCCTATTACGGCAACGTGATGCCGGAAGCGGGCGCCATCCGCTTGACCGACTTCGGTCCTGGCCAGAACCGCAAAAACGGCAGTTGGGCGTACATCAACAAAAACATCCTGGGGCCGAAGAATCTGCTGCTTTTAGGGCAGACTCACAATTTCGGACCCTTCCATCTGTTCCTTGCGGTGCCGATCACCAAGCCGAATCTGAAGGGCCTGCATTTGCGCGTGGCGCCAGTTTACACGGCGTTCTTCCGCGCGCTGGGCGCAACCACGCAGAGGTCCAACTTCTCCCAAGTCTACACCTATATGGAGAATGGCACGGTGCAGGGCTTTGGTTGGCCGGCGCTGGGTTGGAATCCGGGTTGGATCAAGGTCACCCGCTACGTTGTCGAGCCAGGCTTCTATCGGGCCGGCATCCAGACCATCATGAATCTGCGCAAATGGCGTCGCATGACCAAAGCACAGAGAGCCAAGCTGAACGAGATCGTTCTTGCGCATGAGAAGACCACCGAAAAGTGGCCGAGCCGCATGGGCAAGCAAAAAGCCTGGATGGTGAAGAATGGTATGAAGATCATCAAGTTCACCGGTGCGGATGCGAAAAAATGGTCCTCGACAGCGACCAACGCTGCTTGGGCTGAAGTCCTCAAGCGCAGCCCGAAGCATGGTCCGATTCTCAAGAAGATGATGACCAAATAGTCGGGTACGACAGGATTTTTGGGCGGCCGAGCCGGATTTCCGGCTTCGGTCGCCCTTTCCTGTATTCACGATTCTTGATGCTCGATTTCACCGGAACCGCCTGCGCGATGGTGCCCCATGAGTTCTGCCCTAGACGGATTTGAAGCCGGTTTCCACCGGCTGAACAGTGCGATTGCGACATTGATCGGTATTGCGATCGGCCTTTGGGCGATCTTTATCCCGCTCAATCTGCTGCTCGTGCGAATGGAATGGGGCAACATGCCCTGGCTGATCGCGATCATCGAGTATTCCCTTTATGCCGGCGTCTTCCTTGGCGCACCCTGGGTGCTTCAGGTCAGCGGCCATGTGCGGGTCGACGTGCTGATCGGCGGGCTGTCTGACCGTGCCGGGCGGCGTATGGAGTTAATTATCGATCTGTTTGGCGCACTGCTCTGCACGGTTCTTGTGACTTATGGGGTGATGTCTGCGCTCGACGATTTCCAATTGGGCGAAGTGAATGACAAATACGTACCCCTTCCGGGTTGGCAGCTTCTGATGGTCTATATCGTGGCGTTTGCCATGCTGGCGGTCGAATTTTTGATTCGCGCGCGGCACGCGTTTGATGAAAAAGCGCCGGTCGATCCGGGCGAAGAGGCGGGATTCTAGAGCATGTTGGCCGGCGAACCCCTTGAACTGGTCTGGTACGGCGCACTTCTGCTGCTGCTGGGCTCTGTCTGCTTTTTCATGTTTCTGGGCCTGCCCGTGGCCTTCGCCTTTTTCACGGCGACGATTGTCGGCGCATTCCTGTTCAATCAGGACGATCTCGGTCTGATCGACATGCCGGCCGAGATCCAGAAGGCGATCACCAAGTTCCTGTTCACGCCCATCGCGCTGTTTTTGTTAATGGGCGAGATCCTTTTACATACCGGGGTCGCGTTTAAGGCCATTGGCGCCATCGACCGGCTGATTGCACGGGTGCCCGGGCGGCTTTCCATCGTGACGATCGCGGGCGGAACGGTCTTTTCCTCGCTTTCGGGCTCAAGCATCGCCAACACGGCGATCCTGGGCAGCGTGCTGCTGCCGGACATGGTCAAGCGCGGCTACCACCCGACCTTCTCCATGGGGCCAATCATGGCGGTGGGCGGCATCGCCGTGCTGATACCGCCGTCCGCCTTGGCGGTGCTCCTGGCGAGCATCACGGAGAAGTCGATCTCGCAGCTGTTGATCGCCGGCATCGTACCGGGCGTGATGATGGCGACGATGTTCTTCGCCTATGTGATCATCCGCTGCTCGATCAATCCGAACCTGGCGCCGGCCTACGACCCGGATACCAGCCACCTGGATAACCCGATCGTCATCCAGCTCAACATGTTCGGTGGGTCGAAGACCTTCACCTACGACAAGCGGCGGGGCGTCAAGCGGTTCGTCAACCGGTGGCTGCCTTTCTGGGCATATATTCTGCCGCTGATGATGATCTTCGTGGTCGTTGTCGGCAGCATCTTCTTCAAGTGGGCGTCGCCCACGGAAGCAGCTGCCCTGGGCTGTATCTCGGCGACAGCGGCCTGCTACCTGTTCAAGCTGTTCAATAACAAGATCAAGATCTCGGGCGTTGACGGGGCCGACTTCGGCTGGCGTGAGATGCACAAGGCGCTGAAGGAGACGGCGAAGATCACCGTCATGATCCTGCTGATCATCGCGGGATCGCTGGTCTTCACCCAGTCTCTGGAGACATCGGGCGCGGCCAGGGGGCTGCTCGACGCGTTGACGGCCTGGGACCTGACGGTTCTGACCGCGCTGTTCCTGATGATGGGCGTGCTGCTGTTTCTGGGTGCGTTCATGGACCAGGTCAGCATGGTGCTGCTGACGCTTCCCTTCTTCATGCCGCTGGCGGAGAAGCTGGGCATCGACCCGATCTATCTCCTGGTGCTGATGTTGATTGTGATGGAGGTCAGCCTGCTGACCCCGCCGTTCGGGCTGTTGCTCTATGTCATGAAGGGGGTGGCGCCCGAGGGAACGACCCTTGGCCAGGTGGTGAGATCGGCCCTGCCATTTGTGGGGATCAAGGTGTTGATCCTGGCCTTCCTGATCGTCGTACCCGAGATCGCACAGTGGCTGCCAAATCAGCTGAAGGACAATGTCAGCGCGCCGCCGGGCGGGGGTGCGGTCATCTACGACGGGGACGAGTAAGCGGCGGACCGGTGCCTTCTGCGGCACCGGGTCGACGAGAGACGGGTGCGTCCAGACGCGCGAACGGCGATGTGCTTGCGCGACGCGCGCTTTTTGAACCGGTGCATGACCTCCACCTGGCTGCCACGGTCATCTGAACCGAAGCAGAGCCTGCCCCCGTCGAGCGTTTCCGAATACTCTACCAACGCCTGGTTGCCCGTGGCGCAAGCCTCATGCGCGTCGTGCAGATGTTGCCTGCGCGGTCGGATTCGACGGTGACACAGGGCGCGCCAGCCTGCACCTTCGCTGCATGTCTTCAGACGATACACATTCGATGCGCGCTGCATGGGTAGCGGTCGGACTGACCTTCATAGCGCTGGGCCTGATTTTCGCATTGCGCGGGACTCTGGGACTCCTGATGCCGGAGTGGGAAGTTGCCCCGGGCTGGTCCCGAACCCTGGTATCGAGCGGTGGTGCAGTGATCCTGATCCTCATGGCATTCGGCGGGCCGATTGGTGGAAATCTGCTGGACCGATGGGGGCCGCGCCCAGTCTATGTAGGCGGCCTTTTGTTGGTAGCCTGCGGCGCGCTGATCGCGTCACAGATCAGTGCTGGCTGGGCATTCGTGGTCTTTTTCTGCGTCATCGTAGGACTCGGCAGTGGCGCGCTTAATCTGCCGACGGCGTCGGCCACCATGGCGCTTTTGTTCACGCGGCGGCAGGGTCTGGTGACCGGGATCGCGCTGGCCGGCGCGTCGGGCGGCCAATTGCTCCTGATGCCTCTACTGGCGCTGTTGATCGGTGCGATGGGCTGGCGGTCCACCTACATGATCATCGCCGCCGCAATGGTCATTCTGGCGATCGGCGCCGCTGTTTTGTTTCGACACCTGCCATCACAGCACGGTCAGGCCACGCAAGGTTCGTCTGAAGGCCACGGCTTTGGCCAGATTGCCCGCCGCATTGGCTTCCTTTTCACCAACCGGACCTTTCTCCTGATGTTCGGTGCCTTCTCGCTTTGCGGCTTTACCACCGCTGGCGTGATTGACGTGCATTTCCTGCCCTATGCCGCCGCATGCGGGTTCCCGCCGCTGGAGAGCACGACCGCGTATGGCATCTTGGGGGTCGCCAATATGGTCGGTGTGATTCTGTTCGGCTGGCTGGCGGATCGGACATCGCCGCGACTGTTGCTCGCTAGCATGTTCTTCGTGCGCGCAGGGTCGTTCATCATCCTCATGCACATCACCGGCGACTGGTCGCTGTTGCTCGTCTTCGCGGTGCTGTTTGG
>JAJFFJ010000080.1 GCA_021776685.1 Alphaproteobacteria bacterium | reverse complement strand
TGAGTGTGAGAAGTGTGAGGGCATGGTCAAGACGGCGACCATCTCCTTCGGCCAGGCCATGCCCGAGGACAAGATGATCCGCGCCCAGCGGGAGTGCGAGGCGTGTGACCTGTTCCTGGCGATTGGATCTTCGCTGGTGGTGCATCCGGCAGCTGGCTTACCTGTGATCGCCAAGCAAAGCGGCGCGGCGCTGGTGATCCTGAACCGGGAGGAGACGCCGGTGGATCCTTATGCGGACCTGGTGTTGAACCATGGCATCGGCGCGGTGCTCGGCGGCGCGGTCGGGATCAACTAGGCCGCGACCGGGCTGCGCTTGACCACCCGGCCCCGAAGATCGTATGAAGCCGCCCTCGCTGCGCGGTGTCGTGGGTGATATTGAGTTCAGCCCACCGTACGTTTTCGAAGTGCAGTGTCATGAAGCGCCACGTGTGGCGGATGTAGCTCAGTTGGTTAGAGCACCTGGTTGTGGTCCAGGGGGTCGCGGGTTCAAATCCCGTCATTCGCCCCAGATTGAGAAGGGCCGGGCAGCAATGTCCGGCCCTTTCCTTTGGCGGCGTTTCCGGTTGCGCAACATGGGGTCGAATGGCGGCTTGCGCTGATGATTATGTCGCGCTACCCACTCCCATTCTGATGGCATGAAGGGATTTCGGCCCAGTGGGCGCAGACCAAGCAAAATACGGCAACGAACTGGACCGCATCGGCAATACGCCGATGGTGGAGATCACGCGATTTGACACCGGTCCCTGCCGCCTGTTCGCCAAGATGGAGAATTTCAATCCCGCCGGCTCGGTCAAGGACCGGATTGCGCTCCATATGGTCGAGGCAGCGGAGGCAAGGGGCGATCTCAAACCTGGCGGCACCATCGTTGAGGCGACCTCCGGCAATACCGGCCTTGGCCTGGCGCTGGTGGCCGCGCTCAAAGGCTATCGCTGTATCATCATCATCCCGGACAAGATGAGCCAGGAGAAGATCCAGGCACTGCGCGCCTATGGCGCCGAGACCTACGTTACCCGCTCGGACGTGCTGCCGCCGCATCCGCAGAATTATCAGACAATGGCGCGGAAATTCGCTGAGGAGATCGACGGCGCGCTCTATATCGGCCAGCATTACAACCCGGACAATCCGGTGGCGCATGTGCAGACCACCGCGCCTGAAATCTGGGAGCAGATGGACCATGACCTGGACGCCATCGTCGGCGGCATGGGTACTGCTGGCACGCTCACGGGCCTCGGCCGTTTCTTCAACGATGTAGCGCCCCATGTGCAGATGGTGCTGGCGGATCCGGAAGGCTCAATGCTCGCAGACTTTGTCTGGACCGGCGAAGAGATTGAGCCCGGCGCCTGGCTGGTGGAAGGCATCGGCGAAGACGAAATTCCGCCTATCGGCGACATGCACCGGCTCAACCGCGCCTGGCTGGTCTCCGACGAGGAAAGCCTGACCATGGCACGCGAACTTGCCCGCCGCGAAGGTATTTTGGCGGGCAGTTCCACCGGCACAATCTTGGCGACGGCACTGCGCTGGTGTCAGGAGCAGACCGAGCCCAAGCGCGTTGTCATGTTCGTCTGCGACACCGGCGACCGGTATCTCAGCAAGATGTACAATGATCGCTGGATGGCCGATCAGGGCTTCCTGCCCCGGGAACGTCATGGCGATCTGCGCGATCTGATCGCCCGCCCCCATGAAGAGGGTGACGACGTTACTATTCCTGCGGATGCGGCGTTGGCGGAAGCGCTGACGGCCATGCGCCGGGAAAATATCAGCCAGCTGCCGGTGATGGGTGTCGGGACGGATGCGGGTCAGGTTGTCGGGGTGATTGACGAGAACGACATCCTGCTCGCGGTCTACGACGACAGCAGCAATTTCAACCGGCCGGTCGCAGACGCCATGAGCGCCAATCTCGAAACCTTGCCGCCGACCGCGCCGCTCAAGGCGGTGCAGGATCTGCTGGGCCGGGGGTTGGTGGCGCTGGTGGCGGACGGCGATACCTATTTTGGCCTGGTCACCCGCAGCGACCTGCTCAATCATCTACGCCGCCGCGCCCGCGACGAAGTTCCGGCCCAAAGTGGCCAGAAAAGCTAGATCAAAAGCTAGGTCGCGCGATTTCACCCCGCCATCGTCAGGCCACCGGAAACGCTGATCACCTGGCCGGTGATGTAGCTGGCGTCCTCTGACGCCAGGAAGGCGACGATACCGGGCAGGTCGTCGGGCTGGGCGATGCGCCGGAGCGGAATTGCGCGTTCCAGGGACACGCGGACCTTCTGCCCCGCCTCATCGTCACCGATGAAGTTGTGGAAGAGGGCCGTGTCTGCCGGTCCGGGCGCGACGCAGTTCACCAGCACGCCAGACCGCGCCATTTCCCGCGCCATGGTTTTTGAGAAGGCGATCAGACCGCCCTTGCAGGCGGAATAGACGCCCTCGCCGGTGGAGCCGACGCGCCCGGCGTCGGAGGCGATGTTGATCACCCGGCCGCTCTTCTGCTCGGCCATGATCTTCAGGCACGCATGATGAAGATTGATCGCGCCTTTCAGGTTGATCGAGATGATCTTGTCCCAGAGCGCCGGTTCGCTCTCGAGGAAGATCGAGAACTGGTCGAAGCCGGCGTTGTTGACCAGCACATCGACCGAGCCCGCCTTGCCATGGAAGTCCGCCACGGCGGCAACCACGGCCTCATAGTCGGTGATATCGGTGACGTAGGAATGAGCGGTAACGCCTGCACCGGATAGTTCCTCCGCCAGGGCCGCCACACCGTCAGCATTCATATCCATCAGTCCTACAGCGCAGCCTTCCTCGCCGAAGCGCCGGGCAAGAGCCGAGCCAAAGCCTCCTGCCGCCCCGGTAATCACCACTGCCTTGCCGTCTAGTCCGCGCATGTCTTGTTCTCCAGTGTCTTTGTTGGTGGTTGCCCGCTTGGGATTGTCCGCAGCGACGGGTTGGGCCCTGTAAGCGGGTTTGCCATTTCATCTTCTCCTGCCGTCGACCGTAGCCTGCCGATGGCGAGCCTTCGATTGGCAAAAATGCGCAACTGGACTGGCATCTTCAGCCGGGCATCAACCGATAGCAGCCAATCGGTTCGGCGAAGCCCGAGAGGTCGACAAGCTCTCTCACCGGCACGCGGCCGGAAAGCATTGTCTGTACGTTAGGGTCACTGAAGACGGTTTCGGAGATGATGATTTCACCGCCCTGGCTTTGCCCCTGCAGACGCGCTGCGAGGTTGATGCTCGACCCGAAATAGTCGAGGACGCCGTTTGTTGTCACGGAAATACAGGGCCCTTCGTGCAGGCCGATCTTGAGCGAGATGCCGGCATCGCCGCGCCCGGCGTTAAAGGACGCCACGTCATTCTGGATATCCAGCGCCGCCGCGAGCGCGTGGGAGCCTTCCGGGAAAGCGGCCATCACCGCGTCACCGATGGTCTTGACCACAGCGCCGTCTCGCGCCTGGACATGCTGCTGCAGGAATTCGAAATGCTCCCGCACCAGGACATAGGCGCGGCTGTCCCCGATCTCCTCGTAGAGCGCGGTTGAGCCCTTCAGATCGGAAAACAGGATCGCGACCCGCCCGATCGAAATCTCATCCCCTGGCCGCAGGAGTTGCTCCGGGCACAGCTGCCGGAATGCCTGGTTCGCGATCACCTTCGGGCCGGACAGGGCCAGATCGCTCCATGCAGTGGTTTCGACGACCACGCAGCGGCGGTGGTCATCTTCGTTGCGCATCGCAATCTGGCCGGCCGGAGCAGGGGCGCCGATCTCGACCGAATCAGCACGCACGATGACTTCCGGAAACGCGCCACCGTCATGATCGAGGACCGCCTCGCCGCCGGTCTCAAGGGTCCGCAAACGATAGCGGCCGGCCGGCAGGGTCGTTTCTTCAATGCGGTTGCCGGCGGCAGCTACATCGCACTGCACCTTCACATGGGGCGTACTCACCGGCCCCATCATGCAGAAATCGCCCTTGGGCATGTCTCGCAGCCAGGCTTCCGGGCTGAAAACAAGTTCCACATTGTTGGAGAAGTCGCGTTCGTAGTCGATGTTGCAGGCATCGCAATGGATGGTGTCTTCGAGTTCGGCCAAGCTGCCGCTCTTGGATTTTCCGCCCCGGCAGCGCGGGCACATGATCTCCCAGCGCATCTGCAAAATCCCCGCGGTGTGCGCGGCAAGACACATCTCTATCGCGTGTCGTGGCGGCACATTCCATTCAACCGCGAGTGCCAGTGGACGGATCCGTCTGAGGTCAAGAACGTTGGCGGTGGAGAGATGGTCGGCCAAACGCCGGATCAGGCCGTGCCCATGGTCACTCTTTTCGATGCGTGCGACTGCAGCGTCGAGGCGGGTACGCACATTCTCGGGCTGGGCGTCCAGCAGCTTCTTGATGACGACTGCTTCCGCACCGTCCGCTGGCTGATCCAGTTCAGCAACAAATTTTTCCAGGTTTTTGACAATGGGTCTGGTGAACGGCCGCAGCAATCCGACCGCGGACAGAAAATGGCCGAGCAGGGAAGTCCACCTGGCGTCGAACACATAATCGGCGCGCGTACCCTCACCGTCAGCCGACAAACGGATGTCCAGGGAGAGTTCTTTGAACGGGCCATTCTCGAAATGGCGCTCCTGCCGCAGATGCCGGCCTTCCACCCATTCGCCGAAGCCCTCGCGCCAGCGAAACAGGAACGGCCCGGCACGCCCCTGTGCATGGCGGATTACGGTGCCGTCGGCCTGCAGTACATCTTCCGCGGTATAAGGGGTCCAAGGCGTTCCGGTTGCCTGGTTCAGCCGCTCGGTATCGCCAAAAATCGACCACACGGCCTCTATGGGCTGATCGAACCGGGACTCAAACTTGATCGCACGATGTTTAACCATTGCCGATGGGCGCATCCCTGATGGTTGACTCGGACGCCGGCAGGGCGGTCCGGGGGTAAGGCTGAAGGAGCCGTTTCAGAGGCCCTCTATAGCATTCAGAACACATGCTAGGGCGCGTCGCCTTTTTCCAGTTCGACATTGAAGTGGGGGACATATGTCCGAGGCGGCCACTCGTCACCCCACAGGCAGGGTCGGCGCAGAAGATCGCCGCTCTTTCCTCCCGTCGCAGCGCTGGGTCACGCATTCCTTAAACCAAATTATCCATAACCTTTCCGACACGCTTAAACCCCTTTGCCGCAAAGTTACCTTATTGCGGACAGGGATTCGGTCCGTTCAAGCCCCAATCAGCCGTCAGCCTGCAAGTCATGCAGCGATATCTGACACCACAGGGGTTGAGCGCCATGAATACCGGACCGTCGTTGGGGGAAACTGTGGGGGTCCGGAAAATGCGCTTGCTCACGACCATACTGGCTGCGAGGCCCAAACGGCGCGCAGCCGTGCGCCTGAGCCTGGCCACCGCCGCCTTGATTGCGGCGCTTGCGACCAGTGGCTGCGTCACCGGCGGCGCCGGCGGTGTCAACTATTACCAGAATAACCTGAGCATGGGCTGCCGGGTGACCGAGGCCGGCATTACCATCTGCCCAGGCGGTCGCACGGCACAGCAATAGTCCGGAGCTGGGTCTCTACCTCATTATCCCGATTCTCAAGTTCCGGCATCGCGCCGTAGGCCTTGGCGTTAGCTTGCCAGGCTGAAAGTGGGCGCCGCCTCCGGCTCCCGGATCAGCCTTTGGCCGTCCGGGATACCAGAGAGAGTTGATAGCGGCCGGGGTCAGACCACCGTCTTTTTCGGGAAGTTGGGCGCACGCCGTTCGGCGAAGCTGGCGAGTCCTTCCGGCACCTCATCGCCCGTGAAGGCCATGAATTCCAGCGCCAGCGATGCATCGAAACTGGGACCCATCATGCGCAGCCAGTTGTTGAGCGCGTATTTGGTGTGGCTCATGGCGGTGCGGGCGCCGTTGGCGATCTTTGTCGCAACTTCCATGCTCTTGGCTTCCAGTTCGTCATCTTCGCAACAGAGCGAAATCAGCCCGATGCGTTCGGCCTCTTCGCCGGACAGCGCATCGCAGGTCAGCAGATAATATTTCGCTTTGGCCATGCCGCAGAGCAGTGGCCAGACGATTACGGCGTGATCGCCAGCAGCAACGCCCAGACGGGTGTGACCGTCGACGATGCGGGCGGTCTTGGTGGCGATGGTGATGTCGCAGCACATGGCGGCGGCCAGGCCAGCGCCGACAGCCGGACCACTCATGGCGGCGATGGTTGGCTTGCCGCAATTGATCACGTTGTAAACGATGTCGCGGGCTTCTTTCCAGCCGCGCAGCCGGTCTTCGTTGCTGTCCATCAGCTGCTGAACCAGCTCAAAGTCGCCGCCAGCCGAGTAGACCTTGTCCTGACCACGCAGGATGACGGCGCCGACGCTTTCGTCATGGTCAATGTCATTCCAGATGTAGGCGAGCTCCCGGTGCAGTTTGCTGTCCGCCGTATTCATCGGGTTATTGGGATTGTGCATTGTGACGCGCAGGACACCGTCCGCCGGGCGGTCGGTGATCAGGCGTTCGTAGTTCGAATAGTCAGACATGGGCTCTCCTCCAGAAAATATCGTGAATTCATGCGTGCGGATTCCCTGCAGCAATTGCAGTGAAGGTGGAAGGCGGGAATTCGCCGCGGCAGGTGGTGCAGTGAAGCTCAGTTGGCCTTTTTGGCGGCTTTCTTCCCGCGCAGCGCGCGTGGAATTTTGCACCAGCGGTCATCGATGATCCGGCACCCCAGGCTGCTGCGGTAGTGGCTGGGGCCGATCTGCTTGGCGACCGCCTGGATGACGCGCTGTTGGCAAAAATGGACCGCGAGCCGGCGTGCATCTTCATGGCGAGCCGCCCGCACCATGGCGCGAATGGGGCTCAGGTTGGCCCGCAGGGTCTTAGTACAGTTGTAGTAGATCTTGCGTTTCGGATCGTAGCAGTTGTCGGACACGCGCACCCGCCAGACATTCACCGACGGTGCGGCAGTTGCCGTTGCCAGCCGCCGCGGGGTGGCGCCGCCCCACTTTGGCCGGACTTTTTCAAGGTCACCTGCCTCAAAATCGCCGCGGTAGGCCGGGCCGCTATAATGTTTGACCGCCACAAACACATTCTTTGACCGTTTGCCATACCGGCAAGGGTCGCCCACGTCGCCCATGCTTGTGACAGCTTTTGTAGATGGCTTCTCGTCGCTGTCCGAGGAACATCCGAGCAGCAGCAGGGCCATGGCGGCGACAGAAAAAAGCAATTTCATCAGGCGGGTCCGGTTGGTTCGGGCGGGGGCGAGCGCGGCCCAGTTGTAGCCGCGCGGGCCGGAAGGATGCAACGCATCTGCACGAAGCCTGCCAGGATCGACTGGCGGCCAGCGCTGCTATTGGGTTTTGGCTTTTGTTGGTGGCGGGATTTCATGTCCGTAACGGGATCTCATGCGGGCCTGCCACGTTCTGGCATTGACCCGCCCGCCACTGTCACGCCGTAACCTGACGCGCAAGGTCACCCAGGCGCGCCCATGGGCTGTGGGTGGATCGTAGGTGTACCCCCACGGATAGGGATAACCCCAGGGGTAGCCTCCCAAATGGCGATGACGATAATGATGCGGATAGTGGTGTAGGGGGTACCTATAGCTGCCTGGTTGGCGGTGGACCCGCGTATCTACCCGTTCCTGCTCGACATCAAAACTTGGCCTGCCGCGGGCGAGGGCGATTTGCGCCGCACGCCACAGGGCGAGCTCGCGGCTCCGTTGGATGGCACTCTGGACCTGAGGCTCCTGCTCGGCATCGGTGGAGAGCCGGCGGACGATGCCGAAATAGGTCACTTCCCATTGGTCCGGGCCGATGCGGGACTCCTGATAGCCGAAGCTGCGGGCGGTGTTCAGGGGAGTCATCGGGCCATGACGGGGGCCGGCGCAACCTGCCGCCGCGAATAGGGGCAGAAACAGGAGCATGATGGAGCGGCAGAACGTCATCGCGGCCAACAGGGATTTCGGCGGTGATTCGGAGTATGACATGACCATGGACCGTTTCGAAGACAGGCACGCAGAGCACGCGCGGCAACGACACGCGCTGTTGTCCGTTGATCAGATGTACGCCGCCGACCGCGCCGCCATCGCCGGTGGCACACCGGGCGCCGAGCTGATGGAAAATGCCGGGCGGGCCATTGCACGTCAGATCCGCCGGCGCTGGAAGCCATGCCCCGCTGCGATCCTGTGTGGTCCCGGCAACAATGGTGGTGACGGCTTTGTCGTCGCCCGCCACCTGGCCGGCGCGGGCTGGCCCGTGCGTCTGGCCTTGTTGGGGAGCATTTCCGACCTGAAAGGGGATGCAGCCTGGGCCGCCGGTGAGTGGACCGGGCCAGTGGAGACCTTGGGTCCGGCGGTGGTTGACGGCGCAGAGCTAATTGTTGATGCGCTGTTCGGTGCAGGTCTGAGCCGGCCGTTGGACGGTGCTGTCGCTGAGACACTGGCCGCCTGCCGACCGCGGTGGTGCGTTGCGGTGGATGTGCCTTCTGGCGTTTCGGGCGACGTGGCCGCGGTGGACCCGGCGGCGCTGAAGGCCGACCTGACAGTGACCTTTTTCAGGCGCAAGCCCGGTCACCTGTTGGTGCCCAACCGGCTCTGGTGCGGCGAGACCGTGGTCGCCGACATTGGCATCCGGAATGGCGTTCTTGCGGATATCGCGCCCACCCAATGGCTCAATCATCCCGACCTGTGGGCGGGCCGGCTCCCTGTGCCGACGCTTGCGGACCACAAATACAGCCGCGGCCATCTGCTGGTACGCGGGGGCGTCATGGCGGGGGCAGGGCGGTTGGCGGCCGCGGCTGCGGCCCGCTCAGGCCCCGGCATGGTGACGCTGGCGGCGGCCGCGGCCGATGACAGCTCTCCTGGTACGCCCAATTCAGTGATTCATCGCAAAGTGCCCGCGGCCGCCTTTGGCGAGGCATTGGCGGACCGCAAGGTGGCGGCGGCCGTGCTGGGCCCGGGCAACGGCGTTGATGAGGCTTGCCGGGACGCGACCGCTGCCGCGCTGGCCAGTGGGAAACCGGTCGTGCTGGATGCGGATGCCCTGACGGTGATGGCCCAAGGGCCGGGCAATATGTTCGATGCAATTCAGGGCCCTTGCGTGCTGACACCTCACGCCGGCGAGTTCGAGCGGTTATTTGGCGCCGTGGGCGAGGACAAGCTGACCTCTGTTCGGGCCGCTGCGGCGCAATCCGGTGCGGTGGTTGTCCTGAAAGGCGGAGATACCGTGATCGCGGCGCCTGACGGGGAGGCTGTAATCAACGGCAATGCGCCCGCCTGGCTCGCCTCTGCCGGTGCAGGTGATGTGCTGGCGGGGGTCACTGGGGCGTTGCTGGCACAGGGCATGACCGCTCTTGATGCCGCTTGCGCGGGCGCCTGGATCCATGGAGAAGCTGCAAACAGGGCGGCAGAATATCTTATTGCCGACGACCTCGCGGCACATATTCCCGATGTTATGGCGAACCTCGTGGCGACTTATGGGTAACCTTTATCGTTAATTTGAGAACAGCTAGACAACAGGCGAATAAACTTGCATAAAGTATTGATAAACAAAGTAAATCCTATATTATTCCATTAGTGCTTCTGGTATACGGGCCGTGGATCAGATTAACTTTTGTTGCGAGTTGCACGAGATGGATGACCACGGTCGTATGCTGCCAAGCATGTTTTTCAAACGGGGCAAACAGATCGAATATCTGCGCCGCGGTTCATCTTTCCGCCGGTCGAGACGAAGCGGTGATGTGGAGACCGCATTGGTCTCGGCGCTCTACACCGACGCTCACAACATTCCCCACATCCGCTATTACATGGTGTTCGAAAAGCCCTTTCGTGCGCCGGTGAAAGATGGTCCACGGGTGCTGTCGGTGAAGGAATTCTTCAAACAGTTTCCCGAGCGGGTCATCCACGAAGCGCCTGCACGTACTCAATCTGCTTCGGTCGCCACTCTTGCATCGGCGGGGTCAGTGCCGGAACCCCGGGCTGCCGCCTGAATTCTGCCCTCTGAGGCGCGCCGGGAAATACTCCCCAGCCTAATGGGACCATCTGCCAATCGTCTGCTGTTGCCTCGCACCCGGGATGTATAGTATCCGCGCTGTTCATCCAGCATTTCCCGGGGACGGTACAGGTGACCCAGGCACAATTTTCCGACACACCCGCCACACCAGCGCATTCGCAGCGGCCTAACGATCCGCTGCCCTATATCCGCGAGTTGGAACGCAAGGTGCTGTGGCTGTCCACCTGGATGATCCACAACGCCAACAACATCCGCGAAGCGCGTGACGGCCTCAAGGTTGGTGGACACCAGGCCTCATCCGCGTCGGTGGCGACGGTGCTGGCTGCGCTGTATTTTCACATTCTGCGACCGGAAGACCGGATTGCGGTCAAGCCGCACGCCAGCCCTGCCTTCCATGCCATCCAGTATCTCTTTGGCAACCAGAGCCAGGACCAGCTGGAGAAGTTCCGCAGCTTCGGCGGCGCCCAATCCTACCCGTCACGCACCAAGGATAAGGACGACGTGGATTTCTCCACGGGTTCCGTCGGCTTGGGGGTCGCGGTCACCAGCTTTGCCGCTCTGGTGCAGGATTACCTCCGGGTCCACGATTTGCTTCCCGAGGGTCAGGCCCGTGGCCGCATGGTGGCGATCGCCGGCGATGCAGAGCTGGACGAGGGCAACATTTACGAATGTCTGCTGGAAGGCTGGAAGCACGATATCCGCAATGTCTGGTGGATCATCGACTACAACCGCCAGAGCCTGGACAGCACGGTCACTGATTTCCATTACGGCCATTTCGATGACCTGTTCGAGTCCTTTGGCTGGCGGGTGCTGAACGTCAAATACGGCAAGCTTCAGCAGGTAGCATTCGAGAAACCCGGCGGCGACAAGCTCCGTGACTGGATCGACCAGTGCCCGAACTCGCTCTATTCCGCTCTCACCTACAAAGGTGGGGCCATCGCACGCGGTGAGGGCAGCGAGGCTGATCTGCGTGGGTGGCGCACACATATCCTGGAGGTCCACGGCGACGACCCCGAGGTGCGCGACCTGCTGGCCATGCACGACGATGCGGCCCTGCACCGGTTGATGACCAACCTAGGTGGCCACGATCTGGAAACCCTGCTGGAAGCCTTCGAGAGCATCAGCGACGACAGGCCTACCTGCATCCTCGCCTATACGATCAAGGGCCATGGCCTGCCTTTTGCCGGCCACAAGGACAACCACTCCGGCATCATGAATGAAACCCAGATGGCGGGTTTCCGCGCCAGTATGGATGTGGACGAGGGTCAGGAATGGTCACCCTTCGCCGGCCTGGAAATGGACGAGGCGGCGCTGCAAGGCTTTCTGGACACCACGCCCTTTGCGGGCCAGTTCCCCCGGCAGACCAGTGCGCCGATCCTTGCCGTGCCGCCGATTGAGACGCCGCGTGGTGATACGCAGTCCACCCAGGCAGCCTTCGGCCAGATATTGCAGGAGCTGGCCCGGGGCGACAGCGAACTGGCGGATCGGATCGTCACCACTGCGCCCGATGTGGCAGTGTCGACCAATCTGGGACCCTGGGTGAACCGACGCGGCGTGTTTGACCGGCGCGACCGCGGTGATCTCTTTAAGGACGAAAAGGTCGTCAGCGCACAGCAGTGGCGTATGGCCAGCGACGGTCAGCATATCGAGCTCGGTATCGCGGAGAACAATCTGTTCCTGCTGCTGGCGGCGATGGGGCTGAGCCATCACCTGTTCGGCAGCCGCCTGATTCCCATCGGCACGCTCTACGACCCCTTCATCGCCCGCGGCCTCGATGCCCTCAACTATGCCTGCTACCAGGGCGCGCGCTTCATCACCGTGGCCACGCCTTCAGGGATTACCCTTGCGCCGGAGGGTGGCGCCCACCAGTCGGTTGGCACGCCGCTGATCGGCATGAGCCAGGATGGCCTCGCGGCGTTCGAGCCGGCCTTTGCCGATGAACTGGCCGTGCTGATGGCCTGGAGCTTCGACTATATGCAGCGGGACGGCGGCGGCAGCGGCGACGGTGTGTGGCAGCGGGACGCGGAGGGCGGCTCGGTCTATCTGCGCCTTTCGACCCGCAATCTGGCGCAGCCCGCACGTGAGATGACGAACTCCTTGCGCGACAACGTTGTCGCCGGCGGCTATTGGCTAAAGGAGCCGGCGCCGGGGTCAGAGCTGGCGATCGTCTATACCGGCGCAGTTGCGCCGGAAGCTATGTCCGCATGGGAAGCGATCGCCGAAGATGTGCCGGGGGCGGGGCTGCTGGCCGTTACGTCCGCCGACAGACTCAATGCCGGCTGGGCCGCTGCACAAAGCGCGCGCCAGCGGGGGCAATCATCTGCGCCGGCAGCAATTGAAGAACTCCTGGCGCCGCTGGCGCCGGATGCCGGGCTGGTCACGGTTCTGGACGGCCATCCGGCAACCCTGTCCTGGCTCGGCGCGGTTCGCGGCCATCGGGTGCAGTCGCTGGGCGTTGAGCAGTTCGGCCAGTCGGGCGATATCGATGACCTCTATCGTGAACATCGCATCGACGCTGAGGCGATACTTGATGCCGCCGCGGCCGCCTTGGTCGGCCGGGCTGTGCGGGCATAAGGAACCTGACCATGGGCCCAGAGCAACTCGGGTATATCGTCGGCACGTTGCTGTTCGTGCTGATCGTGCCGTTGGGCATCTACCTCGTGGGCCATTTCATGTCGCGCCGCAGGGAGCCATCGGCGCGTGCTTCGATGCGCAAATGGTTCGGGCTGATTGCAGCGGTAACGTTCATCTTGCTGCTCGCCGTCGGCCTGTTCACAAACGTTGACCGCTTTCAAAAGGGTAGCACCATCGCCCAGGTCCGCGCTGGCATGGAGCGGGGATGCACAAACCGGTGTGTCGAGCGTACCCGTCAGGCCAAGGCTTGCAAGCGCATGTGCGTCTGCGTGACGGATAGCTTCATCAAGAATGTTGGTGAGGCGCGCCTCAAATCCATGAGCAGCCCGAAAGACATGACCAGCGCCGACCGCCAAGCTGATCGCCGCTGCGCTGCAGTGCCGGAAACAAATCCAGCCAAAGACCCAATAGGCTGATGGCCGGGAAATCCGCCAGCACCCCCGAAAATCTGCTTGCAGACATCCATGTCGTCTCCAACCGCATCGGTCGCGCGTTTGCGGCGGAGGTAACGGCGAAATTCGGCCTGTCGATTGCCGAATGGCGGGTGGTGATGTCGTTGCACACCCGGCCCGACCGGACCGCGCGTGAAATTACAAAGGCGTGGGGGATGGAGAAGATGGCGGTCAATCGGGCCGTACACCGGCTGGAAGAGGCGGGACACGTGTCGAGCCGGCTCGATCCGGTGGATAAACGGCGCCATATTCTCAGGCTGACCCGGAAAGGCCGAGCGCTTTATGCCCGGATTGAACCCGCCGCCACTGAGCGCTATCGGGAGATTACCGAGGGCCTCTCGGATCATGAAAAAGCCACGTTGGGCAAGATACTTACCAAATTGGTCAGCAGAACCGGCCAGTTAACATAATCTTGGCGGGATATTGGTGTGCTGCTTATTCCCGTTTTCGTTGCATAAGGTATCTGAAATCGATTAAATTTATCATTGCTGGAGCGGGCCTGAGCGGTCCACCAGATATCGGTGCGGAAGGTTGCGGACCCGACTTTTTTGCTACGGCCACCTGAACGAGAGCCATTAGATCTTCAGGCGGCCCGGCGGGAGGAATGGCGACATGATTGACCACGATAATTCCCATATACCGACAAGTATCCGAGGTGCCACGGGTGCTGGGACCGAAGCATCTGGCATACCGTCCCCACGTTCCCGCCGATACGGCCGGCCCCGAATACTCATAATCCAGCCGACCTATCGGGTGAGTCCAGACGGCCCCCTCCATAAGACCAAGCGCCGGCAATTGATCGGCCTCACATTGCCTTATCTGGCCGCGCTGACGCCGGCCGACTGGGACGTGGAGCTTGTCGACGAACAGGTGCAGGAGCTGGATCTGAATGCGCCAGTGGATGTGGTGGCAATCACCACCTGGACCATCACCTCGTTGCGCGCCTATGAAATTGCCGCCGCTTTCCGGGCCCGTCAGATTCCGGTCATCATGGGTGGTCCGCATACGTTTTTCCACGCGGATGAGGCGGCGCAACATTGCGATGCGGTGGGTATTGGGGAAGGCGAAGATATCTGGCCGCAGATGCTGGAGGACGCGGCGTCTGGCCGCTTGAAGCCGGTCTATCGCGCCGAGGAGAATCATCCACTCCACGATCTCCCGATGCCCCGTTACGATCTTTCAGATATTCGTGCGCCGAAATTGCTGCGCACCTATTCAGTCCAGAATTCCCGCGGGTGTCCCTTCAAATGTGAATTCTGCTCGGAACGGTTTTTTATGGGCGAGCGATACCGTTACCGCCCGGCAGAAAATGTCGTCGAGGAAATCCGCCACACCGGCGCGCGCAACATCTTCTTCGCCGACAGCATGTTCGCCGGCAAGAAGGAGCGTGCTCTGGAACTGATGGAAGCGTTGATCCCGCTAAAGATCCGATGGTCCACCTTGTGGACCACATATCTGTGTCTCGACGACGAATTTATGGATATGGCCAAACGGAGCGGTCTCCTGCACGTGAATATGGGCATGGAGAGCATCAACGAAGAAACACTTGCCGCTATGAACAAGCGTTTCAACAAGGTCGATGACTACGAAGCGATCCTTGGCGGACTTAGGCGGCGCGGGATCAGCTATTCCCTCAATTTCGTTTTTGGCTTCGAGGGCGAGACGCCTGATGCAACCGAACAGACGCTCAAGTTTCTGAACCATCACAATGTGCCGGTGGCCTATTTCTATATTCTGGGGCCGCATAAGGGCACGCCGCTCTATGACCGTATGATGGCTGCGGGCCAGGTGCTCGACGACGCAGCCCTGGGGCGGGCACCCGGCATAAAGTGCGATATCGATCCGCCATACGGTACGCCGGCGGAAATGGAGCAGCGAATCCGCGACACCTATGGCCGGTTTTACAGCCTGCCATCGATGATCCGACGCCTGCCAGCGCCGTTCACCAAGGCAAACATCGCGTCATGGATTTTGAACCTGTCTCAACGGCGTATGGCCCGGTCGGACAAGGCGGCCAAGAATTTCGGGCGCATCTAGGCTGGCATCAGTCCCCTTCCGTCTAGAACAAGATTGATGCCGATGCAGCTTGTCTTATTCATATCATATGATACGAATAAAGCAGATGTCTCCCAATCGATCAGGTCAAACCATGCTGCGCCTCCGCTCACGCAAGAACCGCCCCATGCATCTGGGGCCGTTCCCCATGGAAAAGATCAAGCGGGTGGACAAACCGACAACCTTGATCACCGATCAGGTCCGGAGTGTGCCCAAGCGGGCGGACGGATTCGTCCGCGCCTTTTTTGGCGACCTTGGGCCGAAGGCGGCGAAGGAGATCAAGCGCTTCGTCACCAAGAATCCGTTCAATGCCGCTATCGGCCATCTGCACTGGAAGCAGGTGCCGATCCACCGCGGCGAGGAGAACCCGGTAAAAGCGCCGCTGCCGAACGATGCTGAAGAGATCACCAAGCACATCAAATCCATGTGCTATTTCCTGGATGCCGACATGGTCGGCATTTGCGAGATGCCGGATTACGCCTGGTACTCCCACAACATCAATGGCGAGCCGATCACGACCCGGCACAAATACGCCATTGTCGTGGTCATCGATCAGGGCTGGGATACGTTCGAAGGCTCGACCGGGGATGACTGGATTTCAGGCGGTCAGAGCTTCCGCGCATATCTCAAAGGCTCGACGGTCACGACCATCGTGGCCGACTATATTCGGCGCCTGGGCGTGCCGGCCCAGTCCCATTCCAATGCCGACGGCGATGTCCAGCAGGTGCCGCTGATGCTGCTGGCCGGGTTGGGGGAGCTCAGCCGGATCGGCGAGGTGATCCTCAATCCGTTTATCGGTCCGCGCCACAAGACGGCGGTGATTACGACGGACCTGCCCCTCATCCCCGACAAGCCGATTGATTTCGGCCTGCAGGATTTCTGCGATAAATGCCAGAAATGCGCGAGGGAATGTCCGGCACAGGCGATCCCGTACGGCGATAAGGTCATGTATAACGGCTACGAGATCTGGAAGCCGGACATCGGCAAATGCACCACATATCGTGTGACCAATCTCAAGGGCTCCGCCTGCGGCCGCTGCATGAAAATGTGTCCGTGGAACAAGGAGGGGCTGATGGCCCATCGCCTGACCATGTGGATGGCGATCAAATGGAAATGGACCCATCGCATGCTGATTTGGCTCGACGACAAGATGGGCTATGGCAAGCGCAACATGCTCAAGAAATGGTGGTGGGACGTGGAAACCCTTGAAAAGGACGGACCTGTGGTGCGCGCGGAGAAAACCAACGAGCGCGATCTGACCCTCGAGCGCAAGAAGCAGAAAGAGCATCGGCCCAATGCGGTCTATCCACCGGAAACCTGGCCCGACATCAAGGCGCGCGAGCCAGTGCCGCTGGACCGCAAGCAGGGGCTTGTTGATGGCGAGAAAGCCGCTGAAGAACTGAAGCGCGCCAAGGCTGGGTAAGCCAACCCTTCAATCCCGTCGTTTCCCGGCCTGCCGCGTGCTAGACTGGCCTCGTCAGGAACGGGAGGCGGCATGACTGATTATATTGATCCGGCAAAACTCGAGTGGACCGACGTGGATGTGCGCGGCGCTACCATGTCGAAGGCCGTGGTGTTCGAGGGCGACTATGATGTGCGTTCGGCTTTTTTTCGCATGCCGGCAGGCTGTGCCGTGCCGCCCCATGACCATTCAAAGTGGGTGCAGGTAATGGTGCTCGAGGGTCGTATGCGCATTGAGCAAGATGGCGAGCCGGGGCGGGAAGTCCCCGCGGGCAGCTGCTATTTTGTCGGCGATGGCGAGACCCATGTGGAGATCGCTGTCGAAGATACCCTGGTGCTGGTGACCCAGGGCGAGGACCGCGGCTAGGCGGCGTCTATTGCCATGCATAAAATGCCAATGCCCAGAGCCATTTGGGCACGGAAAAATCGCCGGTTTTCTTGATGGCGGTCAAGGGCAGCTAATAATGAGTGTGCTACCGCCACCCTGTTAATCAAAACCAAAAACATATGGGTGGAAAAATGATCTCATTTTATCGCATGGGCACAGCGCTTCCGGGAAAACGCATGGGAGCCAGCAAATATGTCCAGGAAATCTCCGAATACATCACCAAGAATCACGGGGTCCCCTGTACCTCTGCTGTCAGGGTCGGAGGACCGGCAGGGCGTTGTGGCATTCGCGCCCAATTCGATGACATGGCGTCACTTGAATCCTGGATCGATAAGGCGCGTTCCGACGAGGCCTATCTGAAACTGACTGAAGGCGCCGCAGCTGTAATGACAGATTCTGAAGACGCGGTCTGGAAGTTGATCTAGGCGACATCGCCCCTCCGGCTTTGCCGGTTGGGGCAAGACATATCGGCTCGGGACGGCAGGATGGATTGATTCTGCCGGCCCGGCCGACGCGCCTGGTCCGAGCATTCTAGGCCACTCACATCTGCCATTCGCATAGGGGGACGCAAAGCCGCTACGTCGGCCTAATTGCCGCCTCGCCAAGCAGGCGCTCAATCCCATCCGGCTGCTCAAAATGACGTAGGTTCCTCCCGATCACTCCGGTGAAATAATTCAAGTTGCGCGGCGGCTGGTCGGGCGTGGCCGTTTCTGGTCCTTAGCGCGATGCGATGTCTATGCTTGCCCGCGACGCTCTGCCCGTGGCGGATGCTTGAACCCGCACCGGGCGCCGCTTATACATCCCCGGTCGCGCCGGTCATTGACGGTCCTGGTTTTGTGACTGTGGATGTTGGCCGGGCACTGGCTTGGGCGCGGGCGTGGCGGAATTGGTAGACGCGCTGGTTTTAGGTACCAGTGACGAAAGTCGTGGGGGTTCAAGTCCCTCCGCCCGCACCATCATCTTCCATTGGCTATCACCTTTGGGATGGACCCGAAACACGAACGCCGGAGCCGCCAAGGGCGCATCCGGCCAGGCGGCCCAGGCGGCGCCAGGAATTGAGAGACAGGCATGCAGGTTACAGAGACCAGCACTGAGGGGCTGAAACGGGCCTTCAAAGTGATTGTTGGCGCCGATGAGATCGAAGCCAAAACCCAGGCGAAGCTGGCCAAGATCGGAAATGAGGTAAACATCCCCGGCTTCCGGCCCGGCAAGGTGCCGACGAGCGTGCTCAAGCAACGCTACGGCCAGGCGGTCATGGGCGAGGTCGTGGAGGAGATGGTTTCCGAAACCGCCACCAAGACGATCTCCGACAAGGAATTGAAGCCGGCGTTGCAGCCGAAGATCGAGATCGACAGCTTTGACGAGGGCAAGGACCTTGAGTTCACCATGGAGGTGGAACTCCTGCCCGAGATTGAACTGATGGATCTGAAGACGCTCTCGCTTGAGCGGCTGAAGGTGAAGATCGGCGATACGGAAGTGGACGAAGCGGTCGAACGCGTTCTGGAAAGCCGCAAGAACAGCGAACCGGCCGAAGGCAAAGCCGCTGACACTGGCGACATTGTGGTAATCGATTTTGTTGGCAAGGTAGACGGCGTCGCCTTTGATGGCGGCGCGGCCGACGGCCACCATCTGGAACTTGGATCCGGCACCTTCATTCCCGGATTCGAAGAGCAGCTTGGAGGTGTTTCAGCCGGCGACGAAAAACAGGTCTCGGTTACTTTCCCTGAGGATTATCGGGCAACCGATCTGGCGGGTAAAGAGGCCGTCTTTGACGTCAAGGTCCAGGAGATTCGGACCGCGGTTCCGGCAGTGCTGGACGAAGAGCTTGCGAAGTCCTTTGGCCACGACTCGGTCGATGCCTTCCGCAGCGGCATCCGTGCTGAAATCGAGAACGACTACAACGGCGTTGCCCGCATGCGCATCAAGCGGCATATGCTGGACGCCCTGTCGGATGGTCATACCTTCGACGTGCCTGAGGGCATGGTCGAATCCGAGTTCGACCAGATCTGGAAACAGTTCGATGAGCGCAGGAAGAACAATCCGGACGAGTTGGACGACGAGGACAAGGAAAAGTCCGATGACGAGCTGAAGACCGAATATGGGGAAATCGCCCTCCGTCGCGTTCGTCTGGGCCTGGTGCTGTCGGAGATAGGCCAGCAAAACGAGATTGACGTCACCCAGGAAGAAGTCACCCGTGCGATCATGGCGGAGGCCCAGCGCTTCCCGGGCCGCGAAAACGAGGTGTTCGAGTATTTCCAAAAAAACGAGGATGCCCTCGCCGGTGTCCGCGCGCCAATCTACGAAGAAAAAGTGGTGGACTACATCCTGGAGCTGGCAGACATCACGGACAAAGAAGTGTCCGCGGAGGAACTGCTCAAATTGAGCCAGGAAGAGACTTCGGCGGTGAAAGACTGACCGTTCAGGCGCGGCAGGGGTTTGATCCCGGCCGCCGGCACCCTAAGTAGGGACCACATAAACACGAAGGGCAGGCGTCCCGGGCGCCAGCCGGTATGAGGAATAACAAGCGAATGCGCGATCCCGTCGATACTTACATGAACACGCTGGTGCCCATGGTGGTTGAACAAACCAACCGGGGCGAGCGCGCCTATGACATCTACTCCCGGCTGCTGAAGGAACGGATTATCTTCATCACCGGCGGGATCGAGGATCATGTGGCGACGCTGGCCTGCGCCCAGCTGCTGTTTCTGGAAGCGGAGAACCCCACCAAGGATATCTCCATCTATATCAACTCGCCGGGCGGCGTCGTCACGTCGGGCCTCGCGATATACGACACCATGCAATATATCCGGCCGGAGATCGCAACAGTCTGCATCGGTCAGGCAGCTTCCATGGGGTCGCTGCTACTGACTGCGGGCGCGCCCGGCCAGCGCTACACGCTGCCCAATTCGCGGATCATGATCCATCAGCCGTCCGGTGGGTTTCAGGGGCAGGCGACAGATATCGAAATTCATGCCCGTGAAATTCTGGCAGTCCGTGCAAGGCTGAACGAGATATATGTGCAGCATACCGGCCAGGATCTGAAGGTCGTTGAGGACGCCATGGAGCGCGACCGGTTCTTGACACCTGGTGAGGCCAAGGAATTTGGCTTGATCGATGAGATCGTGGACAAGCGTCCGGTTCCGGAAGGAGACGAAGATGGCACGTCTCCGGCGCCACCGGATGGCGCAAATGATGGCGGCTAGGTGAAAAGTTTCCGTAATACCCCTGTTCGGAATGCCGATGGGGTTGCCTTGGCCGATATCGTTACCAATTTGTTAATTTCTGCGGGGTATGCCGGATATTGTGTTTGTCGTGCCCGCGTGGGAACAGCTAACATGCCGGCCAATCGCGCACGAAGCCGGGGTACCGGTTCAGGCAATCTGGGAAGCGAGATTTCATGAGCAAGTCGGGCGGCGACTCAAAAAACACCCTCTACTGCTCCTTCTGCGGCAAGAGTCAGCACGAGGTCCGCAAGCTGATTGCGGGACCCACGGTCTTTATCTGTGACGAGTGCGTCGAACTCTGCATGGACATCATCCGGGAAGAGCACAAGTCGACGCTGGTGAAGTCCCGCGACGGTGTGCCGACACCGCTCGAAATCAGTCAGGTCCTTGATGACTATGTGATCGGCCAGGAGCACGCCAAACGTGTCCTGTCGGTTGCAGTCCATAACCACTACAAGCGGCTCGCGCACGGCGCCAAATCGAACGGCGTTGAACTGGCGAAGTCGAACATCCTGCTGATCGGACCCACAGGCTGTGGCAAGACCCTGCTGGCCCAGACGCTGGCCCGTATTCTGGATGTGCCCTTCACCATGGCTGACGCCACGACCCTGACCGAAGCGGGTTATGTGGGCGAGGACGTGGAGAATATCATTCTCAAGCTGCTCCAGGCCTCGGACTATAATGTCGAGCGGGCGCAGCGCGGCATCGTCTATATCGACGAAGTCGACAAAATCAGCCGCAAATCCGACAACCCGTCGATCACCCGGGACGTCTCGGGTGAGGGCGTGCAGCAGGCGCTGCTGAAAATCATGGAAGGCACCGTCGCCTCCGTGCCGCCCCAGGGTGGGCGCAAGCATCCGCAGCAGGAATTCCTGCAGGTGGACACGACCAACATTCTTTTCATCTGCGGCGGCGCCTTCTCGGGACTCGAGAAGATCATCAGCTCGCGCGGGCAGGGTAGTTCCATCGGCTTTGGCGCCGACGTGAGCGATCCGGACGACCGGCGCACCGGCGAAGTGCTGCGCGACGTGGAACCGGAAGATCTGCTCAAGTTCGGCCTTATTCCGGAGTTCATCGGTCGCCTGCCGGTGCTGGCGACCCTGGAAGATCTGGATCAAGATTCTCTGGTCAAGATTCTGGTGGAGCCGAAAAACGCTCTGGTCAAGCAGTACCAGCGGCTGTTCGACATGGAAGGCGTCAAACTGAGCCTGACCGATGATGCGCTGGGGTCGATTGCCAAAAAAGCGATCTCGCGCAAAACCGGCGCCCGTGGGCTGCGTTCCATTCTTGAGAATATTCTGCTCGATTCCATGTTTGACCTGCCGAGCCTTGACGGTGTTGAGGAAATCGCCGTCGGCGCAGAGGTCATTGAAGGGCGAGCGAAGCCGCTACATATCTATGCCGAGATCCAAGAAGACGTGGAATCAAGCGCCTAAGCGCACCCACAGGCCTTGCGTCGCCATCACATGGCTGCAGCCAACCGCTGGGGGAATGGCGGAAAAGCTGCGATTGACGCTGAATAATTCGGGCCCACCTTGATCCGGACCGTTGGGAGGACCAAATTTAACTACGTATGCCGGCCTCTGAAGGAGGCGGCGTGCGGTCCGGGATGCGCATCCGGCGGTCCCACAACGTGAAAGCTTGAAGCATGTTCGAAATTCAGAGCTCTGGCGGCACCCTTTATCCCGTCTTGCCCCTTCGCGACATCGTCGTCTTCCCGCACATGATTGTTCCGCTGTTCGTTGGCCGGGACAAATCAGTGCGCGCGCTTGAGGACGTGATGCAGGACGACAAGCAGATCCTGCTGGTCGCCCAGAAAAACGCGGCCCAGGACGATCCAACACCTGCTGACATATTCTCCATGGGCACGATCGGCACGGTCCTGCAGTTGCTGAAGCTGCCTGACGGCACGGTCAAGGTCCTTGTGGAAGGCGGTCAGCGCTCCCGTGTCCTGCGCTACAACGACAACGAGGATTTCTTCCAGGCCTATGCCGAAGTGGTGGAAGAAGAGGGCGGCGACGACCGCGAGGTCGAAGCGCTGTCACGCACCGCCGTGTCCCAGTTCGAGCAGTATATCAAGCTCAACCGCAAAATTCCGCCGGAGGTACTGGTCTCGATCAACCAGATCGACGAGGCCTCCAAACTCGCGGACACCATTGCTTCGCATCTGAATCTGAAGATCCCGGAAAAGCAGGAGCTTCTGGAAATCCACAACACCCGTGAACGCCTGGAGAAGATCTACTCCTATATGGAAGGCGAGATCGGCGTGATGCAGGTGGAAAAGCGCATCCGTAATCGTGTCAAGCGCCAGATGGAGAAGACCCAGCGCGAGTATTATCTGAACGAACAGATGAAGGCGATTCAGAAGGAACTCGGCGATTCGGAAGACGGCCGGGACGAAGTCGCGGAACTGGAAGAGAAGATCAAAAAGACCCGCCTGACCAAGGAAGCGCGGGAAAAAGCCAACGCGGAGATGAAAAAGCTCAAGACCATGAGCCCGATGTCCGCCGAGGCGACGGTGGTCCGCAACTACCTCGACTGGCTGATCGGCATTCCGTGGAAGAAGCGCACCAAGCTGAAGCACGACATCGACAATGCCGAGCAAATCCTCGACGACGACCACTATGGCCTGGAAAAGGTCAAGGAACGGATCATCGAGTATCTCGCCGTGCAGCAGCGGGTGAAGAAAATCCGCGGACCGATCCTGTGCCTGGTAGGCCCTCCCGGTGTCGGCAAGACGTCGCTCGGCAAATCGGTTGCCCGCGCCACTGGCCGTAACTTCGTACGCCTGTCCCTGGGCGGTGTTCGTGACGAAGCGGAAATCCGTGGCCACCGGCGCACATATATCGGCTCGATGCCGGGCAAGATTGTCCAGTCGATGAAAAAGGCCAAGACGTCGAACCCGCTGTTCCTTCTCGACGAGGTGGACAAGCTCGGCGCTGACTGGCGGGGCGATCCATCGGCCGCCCTGCTCGAAGTTCTTGATCCCGAGCAGAACAGTACCTTCAACGATCACTATCTCGAGATCGACTACGATCTTTCGGAGGTCATGTTCCTGACGACGGCGAATACATTGCGTATGCCGCAGCCGCTGCTCGACCGCATGGAGATCATCCGGATCCCCGGATATACCGAAGATGAAAAGGTTGAGATCGCAAAGCGCCATCTGATTCCCAAGCAGCGGGAACAGCACGGTCTTGTGGACGATGAGTGGTCGGTCTCCGACACGGCGCTCCGCGACCTCATCCGGTACTATTCCCGTGAGGCGGGCGTCCGGAATCTGGAACGCGAAATTGCCAATCTGGCGCGGAAAACGGTCAAGGAAATCGTTGCCGGCCGGGTCACCAAGCTGAATTTCACCACCAAGAATCTGGGTAAATTCGCTGGCATCCGCAAATACCGGTTTGGCCAAACCGAACATGAAGACATGATCGGCATTGTCACCGGCCTAGCCTGGACCGAGGTTGGTGGTGAGTTGCTGACCATCGAATCGGTGACCCTGCCTGGCAAAGGCAAGGTAACGGCTACCGGCAAGCTGGGTGACGTGATGAAAGAATCGGTCCAGGCCGCCGAAAGTTTCGTCCGGTCAAGGGCGGCCAGCTTTGGCATCAAGCCAACGATCTTCAACAAGAGTGACATTCACGTCCATGTCCCAGAGGGCGCAACACCGAAAGACGGCCCGTCCGCCGGTGTCGCGATGATCACGTCGATTGTCTCGGTCCTGACCGGTATTGAAGTGCGCAAGGATGTAGCCATGACCGGGGAGATCACCCTGCGGGGACGGGTCTTGCCAATCGGTGGCCTCAAGGAGAAGTTGCTGGCTGCGCTTCGTGGTGGCCTGAAACGCGTGTTGATCCCCGAGGACAACGAAAAAGACCTCGAAGACATTCCGAACAATGTCAAAAAGGGCCTTGAGATCATCCCGGTATCCAATGTCGACCAGGTGCTGGAGCACGCACTTGTTTCTCAGCCGATACCTATCGAATGGGATGAAAAGACCGAGTCTGTAGTCGAGGTGGCGGCCAACACAGACGAGGACGAGCGCGAAGGCGTTTTTCGCCACTGAGCATAAATCTGGCATGTGATTTCGCCCGGTCCCGTCGGCGGGGCGAAATCACCCCCAGATTTGCCGGAATAATCCCCAGAAAACCGCACAAAGTGCGCAAATTCCGCTATATGGCCCGGTTTTTTCGTGCCTATAGTGATCATATCGCATGCTCGGGCAATGCGGGGAGGCGCCTCGTGGATCCACCTCAGCCCACCTTTCGGCATGTCGTGACGTGCCTTTAAACAGATCAAACCCGATCAATACCCGGATCGAACTCCGATCAATCAATAAGGAGGGTGTCTTGAACAAAAACGATCTCGCCGCCAAGGTCGCGGATGCTGCTGGTATCTCCAAGGCCGATGCAGGCCGTGCGGTGGACGCTGTGTTCGATTGCATTACGGCTAGCTTGAAGGGCGGACAAGAAGTGCGCATCTTCGGCTTCGGCACATTTCATGTGGCACAACGTGCCGCAATGATGGGCCGCAACCCGGCCACCCAGGAACCAATCCAGATTCCGGCATCCAAGCAGGCCAAGTTCAAAGCCGGCAAGGGGCTCAAGGACTCGCTGAACTAGCGCGCCCATCTGCCTCGTTGACGGCTGGCAACTGCTGCTGGCTAAACTGGACCCCCGCGCTTGATGGCGCGGGGGTTCGGCATTTCAGGCCAAATCCACGTCGCGGCGATTTCTGCCTGTGGCAATTCGGGCGGTTAGCTCAGTTGGTAGAGCACCTCGTTTACACCGAGGGGGTCGGCGGTTCGAGCCCGTCACCGCCCACCAGTTCCCCGGCTCAATACAATTTCCCGCTCCGGTGGTTGCCGCCGGGGCAGCGTGCGTATATGCACTGGGAATGTTGGAATCGCAGGAGCGAGGCATGGCCAAGACGGCAATCCAGGTTTGGCGGTTGGTTTTTGCTGCAGTGGTTCTTTTGGCTGCAGGGCCGGCGCAAGCTGAAGATCTGAAAGAACTCAAGCCTGGCCAGCGGCTGGCGGCCTCTCAACGGCTGGCATCGCTTCTTCCGGAGGCGCGCGCTGGCTGGAAGACCGGACGTCCGCGCACTTCGTGGCGCCGTAGCCGAATCGAGGCAACCCGGCGCTATCGCGCGACCGAGGGCTTTGACAGCTTCACAATTCGCTACGAGACCCATTCCCGCAGTCTGCTCTACAAATATGAGCTGCTTCAGGACCCTAAACGCGCAAAACGGCGTGGATATACGATCAAGAAGTTCGACGGGATGCTGGCGCTTGTGCGCGACCTGGGCCACAAGCGCGAGATCCGCATTTGGCCTAACAAATACATACTGGTGATGGCCGTGGGGTCTGCGAAGCTCGAAGAAATCGAATCGCACCTGAAGATTGTCAAATTCAAGGAAATCAGCCGGGTGCATTTCGGCCCCAAGCCCAGGCGCCGAAAATGAAAGCGTTCCTTCGAACTTTCATCGCGCTCCTGGTCGTCGCTGCAACGCCGGCAATGGCGATTGCGGATATGAAGGCCTGGAACGGCGTGAAAGAGCGATTTGCAGCCTCCCTGCCAGCGGTGCCGCAGGGTTGGATGGCGACAAAAGTTACGGCTCAGGTGATTCGTTCTGCATTCCAGAAGGAAATCTACGCCAAGCGGACCTATCGCCCCGAGGGTGCAGGCAGCGGCATGGGCCCTCAAGTACAGATTATCATTGGCGCGTCGCCCGGTTGGAAAAAACCGCCATGGCGGCTGAAGATGGAGAAAGACCCGGCACTGGCCAAAAAGAACGGCTTTGCCATCATTGGTCTCAAGGGCCGCATCTTCCTGGTCCGGAAAAAGGGCGAGAACGTCACCTATGTCACCCACGTGGATCGGCGGATCACCGTTCTTTTCGCCGGAAAATGGGTTAAGCCTGCACAGGTGGAATCGCTTCTTTGGACCGTAAACTACGGGCACCTCGCCAAAATCAGGTAAAGGCTCACGGGCGTTCAGGCCGGCCCTTCGGAGAAATAAGGTCGCGGATACGGCTCGGGAATCCGGCGCTGCTTGACAGGTCTGGTGGCATCAACTACATCGCAGCCTTCATGCGTTCCGCACAGGAATTGCCCTGTGGGGGTGTAGCTCAGTTGGTTAGAGCGCCGGCCTGTCACGCCGGAGGCCGCGGGTTCGAGTCCCGTCACTCCCGCCATTCCCCCGACCTAGTTGACATGATTGATTGGATCTATCCGGCGACTGAGAGCAATCGGCTCACGGCGGCTCTTTGGAGTCGCGGCCAGAACAGCTGGGGTCGCGGGAAAAACAGAGCCCTTTTGTTCTGGCTGGCATTGCGGGCAATCTAAGGTAATCCTCACCGTCCGCAGTTATCGAGGCGCAAAGATATGCGCTATTCCATTTTCAGCCTGGCGCGAAACGCCTTGTCCTACCACGAGAAGTGGCCGGAAGCCTGGCGCAGCCCGGCGCCGAAGCCTGCCTATGATGTGGTCATCGTCGGCGGCGGCGGGCATGGACTGGCAACCGCCTACTATCTCGCCAAAGAGCACGGCATCACCAATGTGGCAGTGATCGAGAAAGGCTGGCTGGGCGGCGGCAATACGGGGCGAAATACCACGATCATCCGCTCCAACTATCTCTGGGATGAAAGCGCCGCAATCTATGAAAAATCGCTGAAGCTCTACGAGGGACTCAGCCAGGACCTGAATTACAACATCATGCTGAGCCAGCGCGGCGTGCTGAACCTTGCCCACAACGAGCATGACCTCAAAGAGTTGTCACGTCGGGTGAACGCCATCCGGCTGAATGGCATAGATTCGGAAATCCTGACCCCGACTGAAATCAAGAAACTGGTGCCGATCATCAATGTGTCGCCGGACCTGCGCTATCCCATCCTGGGCGCGTCGTTACAGCGGCGGGGCGGTGTGGCGCGGCACGATGCGGTCGCCTGGGGATATGCCCGTGCCGCAGATGCCCATGGCGTAGATATCATCCAGAACTGCGAAGTGACCGATTTCCTGGTCGAGGACGGCCAGGTCCAGGGCGTGGAAACCACCCAAGGCGCCATCCGAGCCGGCAAGGTCGGCGTCGTCGTTGCCGGCCATGCCAGCGTGATGGCCGCCAAGGCCGGGTTTCGCATGCCCGTGGAGAGCCACCCGTTGCAGGCGCTTGTGTCAGAGCCGATCAAGCCCGTGCTCGACTGTGTGGTCATGTCCAACGCGGTCCATGTCTATGTCAGCCAGTCGGACAAGGGAGAATTGGTGATTGGCGCCGGTATCGACGCCTACACATCCTATGGCCAGCGCGGCAGTTTCCACACGATTGAAGGGCAGATCGGCGCAATCACGGAGCTGTTTCCGATCTTCTCGCGGCTACGGCAGCTCCGCCAGTGGGGCGGTATTGTTGATACCTGCCCCGACGCGAGCCCGATCATCAGCAAGACGCCGGTCGACCACCTCTATTTCAACTGTGGCTGGGGGACCGGCGGCTTCAAGGCAACGCCAGGCTCGGGCTGGGCCTTCGCCCACACAATTGCGCGCGATGAGCCTCATCCGATCAACGCGCCATTTTCCCTCGACCGCTTCTCCACCGGTGTGCTGATCGATGAGCACGGTGCGGCGGCCGTGGCGCACTAGGGGACGGCTGATGTTTCTGATCGAGTGCCCCTGGTGCGGCCCACGCGACGAGACCGAATTCAGCTATGGCGGTGAGGCGCATATCGCCCGGCCTGTAGGGGGCGGCCATGACATGACGAATGCCGAATGGGGGCACTATGTATTCCACCGCACAAATCCAAAGGGCCTGCACCGGGAACGCTGGGTTCACAGTCACGGGTGCCGGCGCTGGTTCAACGTGGTCCGCGATACGGTCAGCCATGAATTTTTGCTGATTTACAAACCGGGCGAGAAGCCGGATTTGCCGGCGCTGCCTAAATCTCCCGAACCGCCAGACGGACCAGGGCGATGAGCCGGCAATCCTTCCGTCTGGAAGGCGGCGGGCGGATAGACCGCGCGCGCGCACTCGGCTTTACGTTCAACGGCAAGCGCTACCAGGGCTACGCAGGGGACACGCTCGCCTCGGCCCTGCTGGCCAACGGTGTCCATCTGGTTGGGCGCAGCTTCAAATACCACCGGCCAAGAGGCATTCTGACGGCCGGGGTCGAGGAGCCCAATGCGCTGGTTCAGCTGGAGACCGGCGCGCATTCCCAACCCAACATCCGGGCAACGCAGATCGAGCTGTATGACGGCCTGACCGCCACCAGCATCAACGCCTGGCCGAACGTCAAATGGGACCTGATGGCCGTGAACAACCGGCTGGGCCGGCTGTTGCCGGCGGGGTTCTACTACAAGACCTTCATGTGGCCGCGGTCCTGGTGGATGACCTATGAAAAGGCCATCCGCCGCGCCGCCGGTCTGGGGCGGGCGCCGGAAGCGGCGGACCCTGACCGCTATGAACGCCAGAACATCCATTGCGATGTGCTTGTGGTGGGCGGTGGTCCCGCGGGCCTGGCCACCGCGTTGGCGGCCGGCCGAACGGGCGCGCGGGTGGTGCTCGTGGATCAGTTGCCGGAACTCGGCGGCAGCCTGCTTGATGAATCCGCCGGTACAGGTGAAGCGTGGCGGCAGAGCGCCGTTGCCGAGCTCGCGGCAATGGATGAGGTCACCTGCCTGACCCGCACAGTCGTCACAGGCTATTTCGACCACAACTTTCTTATCGCCTGCGAGAGCGTTACGGACCATCTGGGGCACACAGGCGCTCAGCCGCATCTGCCGCGACTGAAGCTCTGGCGTATTCGAGCCGGCCAGGTGGTATTGGCGACAGGCGCCTTCGAGCGGGCAATTGGCTTCAAGGGCAACGATTTACCAGGGGTCATGCTCGCGGGGGCGATCGGCACCTATCACGCCCGCTATGCCGTGACGCCGGGCCGGGAGGCCGTGTTTTTCACGAATAATGACACTGCCTACGCACCGGCAATGGCGATGGCCGCCGGTGGTGCGCGGGTCAAGGTCGCTGATGTCCGGACCGAGCCCGGCGCCGTGGCTGATCGCGCGCGGGCGGTTGGCATCGAGGTGCTGCCCGGCCATGCGGTGGTTTCCGCGGCCGGCCACCGCAAGGTGCGGGGCGTTATGGTGGCAAGCCTGGGCGCGGAGGGGCAGGTGGGTGATCCCCGCTACCTCAGATGCGATCTGGTCGGCATGTCGGGTGGATGGAGCCCGGCGGTGCATCTGTTCTCCCAGTCCGGCGGCAAGCTTGCCTGGCGTGCCGCCGATGCCTGCTTCATTCCCGGCGTGCCCGCTCAAACGACCCGGGTGGTGGGCCGCGCCAATGGCACCATTGGTCTGAGCGCTCTCATGGCGGAAGCACATGCAGCGGGCGCAGATGCTGCAAAAGATGCCGGGTTCAGCGGCAGCGGTGATGCACCTACGCTGGAGTCAGATCAGCCAGAGCAGGCACCATTGCAGCCATTCTGGTCCGTGCCGGCAAAACCGAAATCCGAGCGCAAACATTTCGTCGATTTCCAAAACGACGTCACTGTGGGTGATGTGCGGCTGGCCAATCGGGAAGGATACAGGTCCGTCGAGCACCTGAAGCGCTATACCACCCTTGGCATGGGCACGGATCAGGGCAAGCTGGGCAATGTGCCTGGATTGGCATTGTTGGCGGAGATGCAGGGCGTGACCGTCCCTGAGGTGGGTACCACGACCTTCCGTGCCCCCTTCACGCCGCTCAACTTCGGCGCCATGGCGGGGCGTGATGTGGGCGAATTCATGGACCCCGCGCGGCGGACGCCCATGCACGATCTGCATGATGAAGCTGGTGCAGTATTTGAAGACGTGGGCCAATGGAAACGACCCTTCTACTACCCGCAACCGGGCGAGGGAAAAGACGAGGCGGTCAACAGGGAGTGTCGTGCCGTGCGGAATGCCGTTGGCATGCTGGACGCCACGACCCTCGGCAAGATTGATCTGCAGGGTCCGGATGTGCCCGCTCTGCTCAACCGCATCTACACCAACGCCTGGTCAAAGCTGGAGGTGGGCCGGAGCCGCTACGGCCTCATGCTGGGCGAGGATGGCATGGTGATCGATGACGGCGTCACCTCCCGCCTCGGCGAGAATCACTTCCTGATGACCACCACGACCGGCAATGCGGCCCGCATCCTTGGGTGGCTTGAGGAATGGCTGCAAACTGAATGGCCGGAATTGAAGGTCTATGCAAATTCGGTCACGGAGCAATATGCAGTGGCTGTGATTGCTGGCCCCAAGGCGCGCGACCTGTTGGGCGAGGTTACGGACCTCGACCTCAGTGCTGACGAGTTCCCCTTCATGAGCTGGCGGGAAGGGACTGTCGCCGGCATCCCCGCCCGGGTTTTCCGCATCAGCTTCTCGGGTGAACTGTCCTATGAGATCAACGTGCCGGCCAATCATGGCGCCGCGCTCTGGGGCGCTTTGATGGAAACTGGCGAAAAGCACGGTATTACGCCCTACGGCACTGAGGCGATGCATGTTCTGCGCGCGGAGAAGGGCTACATCATTGTCGGTCAGGATACGGACGGAACCGTGACGCCCCTGGATCTGGGCATGGACTGGATCGTTAGCAAAAACAAAGACTTCCTCGGCAAACGTTCCTTGACCCGTGAAGACACGGCGCGCACCGACCGGAAACAGCTTGTGGGGCTCCTGACAGACGACCCGCAAGCCGTGTTGCCGGAAGGCGGGCAGGTCGTCGAAGAACTGCAGGACCGGCCGCCGATGACGATGATCGGTCATGTGACATCCAGCTACTACAGCGCCAATCTCGGCCGCTCTATTGCCTTGGCGCTGATCAAGGACGGACGGCAGAGAATGGGCGACACCCTCCATATTCCCCAACCGCTTGGTGGCCCGACCCTGAGCGCGACAGTGACGGAGACCGTTTTCATTGACCCTGACGGAAGCCGCCTCAATGGCTGAACCGCGACGCCTTAGTTCCCTCGCAGACGAGCCCGCCCACGTTGCAGCGGTGGAGGCTGGCATCGTTATGCGGCAGGCGCCCTTGCACGCCATGGTAACTCTGCGGGGTAACGCAGGTGATCCGGTGTTCCTTTCTGGCGTGCGGGAGATTACCGGCTGCGATATTCCGACCGATCCCTGCCGAGCCGCTATGACCACCGATCATGCGGTGTTGTGGATGGGGCCGGACGAATGGCTGGTCGTGGCGCCGCCGGAAGCGGGGACGGACCTGAGGCAGCGGTTGCGCGATCGGCTTGGCGATGATCGCACGGCCGTCGTTGACGTGGGCGATGCTCTGGCAATTATCAGCGTCGGCGGGCCGCGGGCGCGGGATTTGCTGGCCAAAGGTTGCACCCTCGACCTGCATCCCCGGACGTTCAGGCCAGGCCATTGCGCAAACACGCTGCTGGCCAAGGCACAGGTCACGCTCCATCAGGTTGATGCTGCGCCCACATTCAGTGTCTTTGTCTCGCGCAGTTTTGCAGTCTACCTGTGGCGATGGATGCTCGATGCCGGCCTAGAATATGGGGTTCAGGTTTTACAGGACTGAGTGATGTATTTCGTCAGGCGATGGTCCGTACGGCATGCCGGAAAATTGAGCCGGGTCTATCGTGTGTTTGAAGCCCTGCTTTTTCTCAGCACGCCGCTCCTGAAGCTCACTGGATTTTCCCGACTGGAACGGCCGACCCGGTTTATAGAGCGCGGCGCCAAGGGACTGCTGTTCGACTGCCGGATGTGCGGGCAGTGCGCGCTCACCCGGACGGGCCTGTCCTGCCCCATGAACTGTCCCAAGGAAATGCGCAATGGCCCCTGTGGCGGCGTTCGACCCGATGGGAATTGTGAAGTGAAGCCGGGAATGCGCTGTGTCTGGGTCGAGGCCTGGCGGGGTGCTGCGCGGATGGGGGACCTGGAAACCATCGCAGGCATCGAGCCGCCGGTCGATCATCGGCTGTGGGGGCGGTCTTCGTGGCTGGCTGTCGCCCGCGAACGGACGGAAAAGAAGCAGGCGGGTGATGCCAAACGATGACCTGTCCGGCGCCTGGACGCCAACCCCGCGAGACAATCACTCTTCCAGAGGGCGGCTCGAACGGGTTCTGCGCAGCGGCCGCTTTGCCGTTACGGCGGAGCTGAACCCCCCGGATTCGGCAAATCCGCAGGACGTGTATGACCGCGCCCTCGTGCTGGCGCAGGTCTGCGATGCGATCAACGCCACGGACGCATCCGGCGCCAACGTCCATATGTCCAGCGTGGGTATCAGCGCCCTTCTGGCCCGCGCGGGCTATGCCTGTGTCATGCAGGTCAGCTGCCGCGACCGCAATCGCATTGCCATCCAGGGCGATATTCTGGGCGCGGCGGCCATGGGTGTGTCGAACCTACTGTGCCTCACTGGGGACGGGGTGCAGGTGGGGGACCAGCCCGACGCCAAACCGGTCTTCGACCTGGACAGCATATCTCTCCTCGCCACCGTTCGCCGCATGCGCGACGACGGTGAGTTTCTCTCCGGGCGCAAGATCACCACGCCACCGGAGATGTTCCTGGGGGCGGCCGCAAATCCTTTTGCGCCGCCGTACGACTTCCGGCCTGTCCGCCTGGCGAAAAAGATCACCGCCGGTGCGCAATTCATTCAGACCAACTATTGCTTCGACCTGCCACGTCTGGGTGAATATATGGCGCGGGTCCGCGAAATGGGGCTGCACGAGAAATGCTTCATTCTGGTCGGCGTCGGACCGCTCGCCTCAGCCCGTGCGGCGCGGTGGATACGGAGCAACGTGCCCGGCATCCATATTCCCGATCCGGTCATCACCCGGCTGGAAGGTGCCGAAGACCAAAAGGCCGAGGGCAAACGCATCTGCGTGGAGCTGATCCAGCAGATCCGGGAGATGGACGGCATTGCCGGCGTTCACATCATGGCCTACCGGCAGGAAGAACTTGTGGCCTCCATTGTTGAGGAGTCTGGAATCCTGGCAGCACGGCGCCTGACGGCACAGGCCGGCGCGCCACGAACAGGCCGCGGGCGCCATTTGGGTGACTAGCCGCAGATACGCGTCTCCCGAGCCAAAATGCGCAATTGGCGTTGATGGGATCGGCGGCCATACCGGGGTTGCAACAGTAGAGGTCGCATTTCAGGCATCGCCACGCTAGGAAGCCCTCTAACTGACCGGAACACTTGCAATTCCTTCGGGGGAGAAAACCATGGCCGCTGTGCCGAGCGACATCGAGATTGCCCGCGCCGCCACGATGCAGCCCATCTGGGACCTTGGCGCCAGGATGAATATCCCTGAAGAGGCGCTGATGCCCTATGGCCGCTTCAAGGCGAAGATCAGCGCAGAATTTCGGGACACCCTGAAGGACAAGCCGGACGGCAAGCTGATTCTGGTCACGGCGATGACGCCAACGCCCGCCGGCGAGGGGAAGACAACCACCACCGTGGGCCTGGGTGACGGCCTCAACCGAATCGGCAAAAACGCCATGATTTGCCTGCGCGAGCCGAGCCTCGGTCCGTGCTTTGGCATCAAGGGCGGTGCCGCAGGCGGTGGCTATGCCCAGGTGGTGCCCATGGAGGACATCAACCTCCATTTCACCGGCGACTTCCACGCCATCACGTCGGCCCACAATCTGCTGTCGGCGATGATCGACAACCACATCTACTGGGGCAACGAGCAGGGCATTGATTCCCGCCGGGTCACCTGGGGCCGCGTCGTCGATATGAATGACCGCGCCCTGCGCGATGTGGTCGTCTCTCTGGGCGGCGTCACCAATGGCTTTGCCCGTCAGACAGGTTTTGACATCACGGTCGCCTCTGAGATCATGGCGATCTTCTGTATCGCTGAGGATATGGCGGACCTGCAACGCAGACTCGGCAAAATCATCATTGGCCAGACACGCGACCGCGAGCCGGTCTATGCGCGGGACATCTCCGCGGACGGCGCAATGGCGGTGCTGCTGAAAGATGCGGTCCAGCCCAATCTGGTGCAGACGCTGGAGAACAATCCGGCGCTGATCCATGGTGGTCCGTTCGCCAACATCGCCCATGGCTGCAATTCTGTTGTCGCCACAAAGACGGCATTGAAAATGGCCGACTATGTGGTGACCGAAGCAGGCTTTGGCGCGGACCTGGGCGCGGAGAAGTTTTTCGATATCAAGTGCCGCAAGGCCGGACTTTCCCCGGATGCGGCGGTGATCGTCGCGACCATCCGTGCGTTGAAGATGCATGGTGGCGTGGCCAAGGACGACCTGGGCGCCGAAAATGTCGAGGCGGTTAAGGGGGGGCTCGAAAATCTGGGCCGTCATATCCGCAATGTGGGCCAGTTCGGTGTGCCCGCGGTGGTCGCGATCAATCGCTTCACCTCGGACAGCGACGCAGAGGTGGCTGCGGTCACATCTTTCTGTGAGCAGTTTGGTGTCCAGGCATTTGAATGCACCCATTGGGCGGATGGTGGCGCGGGCACCGAAGCCCTCGCGACCGCAGTGGCCGATCTCGCGGATTCCGGGGCCAGCCAGTTCCGGCCGCTCTATGACGATAGCATGTCCCTCTGGGAAAAGGCGCGGACGGTTGCCCGCTCGATCTACGGCGCTGACGACATCATTGCCGACAAAAAGGTGCGGGATCAGTTTGCAGCGTTTGAGGCCGCTGGGGCCGGCGACTACCCGGTCTGCATGGCCAAAACCCAGTACAGCTTTTCCACCGATCCCAACCTGAAAGGTGCGCCCAGCAACCATGTTGTGCCGATCCGTGAGGTGCGTCTCTCAAACGGTGCGGAGTTCCTGGTCGTGATCTGCGGCGATCTCATGACCATGCCCGGGCTCCCTCGGGTGCCTGCAGCCAATGGCATCCACATCAACGCAGAGGGCAATGTGGAAGGACTTTTCTAGGACCACTGATCCTGCTTGCGCCCAAGGTTTTCCACCGTTGGGCTCAGGTCAAACGGTCGCGATGTGCGGGGGTTTCAATCGCTGGAAGGCGAGCTTATAACCGAACAGTTGGCCGGCACGTTCCGGTCGCCGGCTCCAAAATGAACCTCTGCGAAATTCAGACGGTATGGAAGCGCTTCTAAAGGAATATCTACCGATCTTGATCTTTATCGGCGTCGCCGTTGGGCTGACGCTGGCATTGACCATTGCGAGCTTTATCGTCGCCAAGCAAAAGCCCTACTCGGAAAAGCTGTCTGCTTATGAGTGTGGTTTTGAGGCCTTCGACGATGCACGCGGCCAGTTCGACGTGCGCTTCTATCTCGTGGCCATTCTGTTCATCATCTTCGATCTTGAAGTGGCATTCCTGTTCCCGTGGGCGATCACGTTGGGCGATACGCAGCTCTTCGGCTTCTGGTCGATGGTGATCTTCCTCGGCATCCTGACCATTGGGTTCATCTACGAGTGGAAGAAGGGGGCCCTGGAATGGGAGTAGAGCAGGCCGGCGCCACCAACGACCTTGACCGTTTCCTGCAGGAAGAGTTCCAGCAACGCGGCTTCGTGATTTCCAAGCTCGATTCCCTGGTTGGCTGGGCCCGCTCAGGGTCGCTGTGGCCGATGACCTTTGGGCTAGCCTGCTGTGCGGTGGAGATGATGCATTCGGCGGCCAGCCGCTATGATCTTGACCGGTTTGGCACTGTCTTCCGGCCCAGCCCGCGTCAGTCTGATGTAATGATTGTCGCCGGCACCCTGACCAACAAAATGGCGCCGGCCCTGCGCAAGGTCTACGACCAGATGGCCGAGCCCCGCTGGGTCCTGTCCATGGGCTCCTGCGCAAATGGCGGCGGCTATTACCACTATTCTTATTCTGTGGTGCGTGGGTGCGACCGCATCGTGCCTGTGGACGTATATGTCCCGGGCTGCCCGCCCACGGCGGAGGCGCTTCTGTACGGCATCCTGATGCTGCAGAAGAAGATTCGCCGAACCAGCAAGTTCATGCGCTAGGCGGCGGGACGACGGGAAGATGGACGACGCCCTCCAGGAACTCGGCGATATCATTGCCGCGCAGTTGCCGCAGGACATCATCGACTTTGTCGTGGATCGCGGCGAGCTGACGGTGAATGCCGCTGCGCCGTCGATTGCCCGGGTGCTGACCCATCTGCGCGACGATCCCCAATGCCAGTTCACGGCCCTGATGGATGTGTGCGGCGCTGATTACCCCGAACGCGAAAAGCGGTTCGATGTCGTCTATCACCTGCTGAGCGTCAAGCAGAACAGGCGCGTGCGGGTAAAAGTCCAGACCGACGAAGATACACCAGTTCCCTCGGTCGTCTCGGTTTTCAACTCGGCCAACTGGTTCGAGCGGGAGGCATGGGACCTTTACGGCGTGTTCTTTTCCAATCACCCGGATCTGCGGCGCATCCTCACGGACTATGGCTTCGACGGCCATCCGCTGCGTAAGGACTTCCCGCTCACTGGCTATGTGGAAGTGCGCTATGACGACGAACAGGGGCGGGTAGTCTACGAACCGGTCAACCTGACCCAGGAATTTCGCTCCTTCGACTTTATGTCGCCATGGGAAGGCATGACCCGCGGGGTGCTGCCCGGTGATGAAAAAGCGACGACCGACGAAGATGCCGGAGATCAAGCCGGGGAGGGCGCCTGATGGTCGATGGCGCCACCAAACCCGGCGATGTGGAGATCAAAAATCTCAATCTGAACTTCGGTCCGCAGCACCCGGCGGCCCATGGCGTGCTGCGTTTGGTGCTGGAGATGGATGGTGAGGTTGTGGAGCGGGCCGATCCGCACATTGGCCTGCTGCATCGCGGCACCGAGAAGCTGATCGAGTACAAGACCTACCTCCAGGCGGTGCCCTATTTCGACCGGCTCGACTATGTCGCGCCGATGAATCAGGAGCATGCATTCGCGCTGGCCGTCGAACGGCTGCTGGGGCTGGAAGTGCCGGCCCGGGGACAGGCGATTCGTGTTCTCTATGCTGAAATCGGCCGTATCCTCAACCACATCCTGAACATCACGACTTTCGCGCTCGATGTGGGGGCGATGACCCCGTTCCTGTGGGGCTTTGAAGAACGCGAAAAGCTCATGGAATTCTACGAGCGGGTATCGGGCGCACGCCTGCACGCGGCCTATTTCCGCCCGGGCGGTGTCCATCAGGACCTGCCGCCGGGACTGGCGGACGACATCCTCGCCTGGACAGAAACCTATCCGAAGGTGATCGCGGATATCGAGACGCTTCTGAACGACAACCGCATTTTCAAGCAGCGCACTGTCGACATCGGCAAGTTCAATGTTGAAGAGGCGCTCGACTGGGGCTTCAGTGGGCCGATGATACGCGGCTCCGGGGCCGCCTGGGATCTACGCAAGTCGCAGCCCTATGACGGCTACGAAAACTACGATTTCGACATTCCCGTCGGCACCAACGGCGACTGTTACGATCGTTACATGGTGCGCATGGAAGAGATGCGTCAAAGCCTGCGCATCATGCGCCAGGCGATCGAGACCATGCCGGACGGTCCTGTAAAAGCGGACGACAAAAAGATCACGCCACCGAAACGGGGCGAGATGAAGCAGTCGATGGAAGCGCTGATCCATCATTTCAAACTGTATACCGAGGGCTATCACGTGCCGGCCGGCGAGGTGTATGCGGCAGTAGAAGCGCCCAAGGGTGAATTTGGCGTCTATGTGGTGTCAGACGGCAGCAACAAGCCCTACCGCTGCAAGATCCGCGCGCCGGGCTTCGCGTTCATGCAGGCGACCGATTATCTGTCAAAAGGCCACTTGCTGGCGGACGTGGTCGCCATTGTCGGTTCCATGGACATTGTGTTTGGGGAGGTTGACCGATGAGCGGTCGTCATTTCGCCCCGGAAAGCGAGCAGCCGGAGAATTTTGCCTGGTCAGCTGAAAACCAAGCGGTCGTCACGGACACACTTTCCAAGTACCCGGACAATCGCGCCGCCAGTGCGGTAATCCCCATGCTCGATTTGGCCCAGCGGCAGGAAGGTTGGGTCAGTCGTGCCGCCATTGAGGTGATCGCAGACCAACTCGACATGGCGCCGATCCGGGTTATGGAAGTGGCGAGCTTCTATACGATGTTCAATCTTGCGCCGATCGGGAAATATCACGTGCAGGTGTGCGGAACCACGCCTTGCTGGCTGCGCGGGGTCGATCAAGTCTACGCCGCACTCAAGGAAGAATGTGGCATCGGCAATGGTCAGACCAGCGAAGACGGCCTGTTCACGGTCACCGAAGTGGAGTGCCTGGGTGCCTGTGTGAACGCGCCGATGGTTCAGATCAACGACGACTATTACGAGGATCTGGACAAGGACAATTTCAAGGGGTTGCTCCGGGCTCTCAGGAATGGCGAAGATCCAAAGACCAATTCTCAGACCGGCAGGCAGTCGTCGGAAGCGGCGGGCGGCGCTACCGCGCTGACGGAAGTGGACTTTTCTGTCCGCCATAGCCGCAAGTTGAACGGGAATGCATCGGAGCCGTCCGTTCCGGAACAGGCAGCCCCCTCGTCGGCGCCTGAAGAAGATCAACAACCTGCGCTCGACGACCCGGCAAGGCCGCCTGCCCTCGACGGCGCGCGGGAAAATCAGGCCGATGACTTGAAGAAGATCAATGGCGTCGGACCCAAAATCGAGGAAATTCTGAACGACCTGGGCGTCTATCACTACGATCAGGTGGCCGCCTGGACGCCAGAACAGGTGGCCTGGGTCGACGGTTACCTGAAATTCAAGGGCCGCATTGACCGGGAAGACTGGATTGAGCAGGCGAACAAGCTTGCCGGAGACGCCTGATGCTGCATGACCGCGACCGCATCTTCACCAACCTCTACGGATTCCATGACTGGAAGCTGGAGGGCGCGCGCGACCGCGGTGACTGGGACCAAACCGGCGACTTCATCAAACAGGGCCGCGAATGGATCTGCGACCAGGTCAAGGCATCCGGCTTGCGCGGCCGCGGTGGCGCGGGGTTCCCGACCGGCCTGAAGTGGACTTTCATGCCGCCGGAAGACCGGCGTGACGGGCGCCCGCACTATTTGGTGGTCAATGCCGACGAATCCGAACCGGGCACCTGCAAAGACCGGGATATCATGCGCCACGACCCCCACAAGTTGGTCGAAGGCTCGCTGATTGCGGGCGCCGCCATGGGTGCGCACGTCGGTTACATCTATATCCGCGGTGAGTTCATTCTCGAGGCTGAACGGCTGAATGACGCCATCGCTGAGGCCTATGACGCTGGACTGTTGGGTAAGAATGCCGCCGGCTCCGGCTGGGACTTTGACCTCTACGTCCACCGTGGCGCCGGCGCCTATATCTGCGGCGAAGAAACGGCGCTACTGGAGAGTTTGGAAGGCAAGAAGGGCCAGCCACGTCTGAAGCCACCGTTCCCGGCCAACGCCGGACTTTATGGCTGTCCGACCACGGTCAACAATGTCGAGACCATTGCGGTGGTGCCGACAATCCTGCGCCGGGGGCCTGAATGGTTCGCCGGTATCGGGCGCGACGACAAGAATACCGGCACCAAGGTTTTCTGCATCTCCGGCCACGTAAACAATCCCTGTAACGTGGAAGAGGAGATGGGCATCTCTCTCCGGGAACTGATCGATACCCATGCGGGCGGCGTGCGCGGTGGTTGGGACAACCTGCTGGCGGTGATTCCAGGCGGATCCTCGGTGCCCTGTTTGCCGGCGGACGTCTGCCACGACCTGCCGATGGATTTCGACAGCCTGATGGGCCTGAAGTCCGGCCTGGGTACAGCCGCCGTCATCGTCATGGACAAGTCGACAGATATTGTGAAGGCGATCTCCCGGATCTCGAAATTCTACATGCACGAGAGCTGCGGTCAGTGCACGCCGTGCCGCGAAGGCACCGGCTGGATGTGGCGGGTGATGGAACGGCTGGTCACCGGCGACGCGGAGATTGGTGAGATCGACCTGCTGGAAGACGTCTCCAAACAGGTGGAAGGACACACAATCTGTGCCCTGGGTGACGCGGCGGCCTGGCCGATTCAAGGCCTGATCCGGCATTTCCGGCCGGAGCTGGAACGCCGCATCAATGAACGCAAGCAGGCGGCGTGAGGAGGCGGCGATGAGCACAGTCACCATCATCGTTGACGATCAGGAAGTCGAAGTCGACGGCCGTTTGACCCTGCTGCAGGCGTTGCAGTCGATTGGCAAGGAAGTGCCGCATTTCTGCTTCCACGAACGGCTGTCCATCGCGGGTAACTGCCGCATGTGTCTGGTGGAGGTAGAAAAAGAGCGCAAGCCTGTTGCCTCCTGCGCCATGCCCCTGCGCGA
>JAJFFJ010000079.1 GCA_021776685.1 Alphaproteobacteria bacterium | reverse complement strand
TTCCCTGCGCAACAAGTGCACCTGGACATCGCTGGTACCCTTCTGCTCTCGCGCCCTGTTGGATGTGGAAGTGCCGTCCGAGCACCACTATCGTCTGTGGGGCAACGCCTATTGCGCGCCGCCCGACGATGCGCATTTCGGCGTCAAAACCATCGGCTGGTGGGGTATGACCGAGACAATCACCCAGGGAATTGTTGGCAGTCCGCAATTGGAAAACCGGGAGATGTCGCTCGGACGCCCCTCGCCTGCCTACGAGATCAAAGTGGTGGACGACGATGGGCGCAAGACAGTGCCCGGCAATACCGGCAACCTGCTGATCAAGGGCGTCCGCGGCCTGTCCATGTTCGTGGAGTATCAGGGCAACCCGGAGGCCACCGCCAGCAGCATTGACGAGAACGGCTACTTCGTCACCGGCGATAAAATCACCGTCAACGAAGACGGCTGCCTGACCTTCTCAGACCGCGACAAGGACATGCTCAAGGTCGGCGGCGAGAATGTGGCCGCCTCAGAGGTGGAGCGCGTGATCATGGGCGTGCCGCTCGCCCGCGAGGTGGCCGTCGTCTCCAAACCGGACAAGATGCTCGACGAAGTGCCTGTCGCTTTCGTGTTGGTGGACGGCGGCGTCGCCAACGCTCCGCCGGACTATGCCGACCAGGTGCTGACCGCTTGCCAGGAGCAGCTCGCGGATTTCAAGGTGCCGCGGGAGGTCCGTCTGGTCGACGAATTCCCCCGCTCCACCATCGAGAAGATCGCGAAGAACGAGCTGAGGGCGGGACTGGAGAAGGAGTAGCAGCTACTCCGCCGTCGCCGTTTCACGCTTCGCCAGCAGCTTCTCCGAAAGGATCGGCCCGCGGCCCGGTTCGCTCCAGGGGCAGACCTCGATACAGATGGCGCAGCCGTGGGTGTGGGTGAAATACGGGATGCACTTGTCGAAATTCACGTACCATTTCTTCGCACCGCGCACCCATTGCTTCTCGTCGAAAATCGCGCCGGGCGGGCAGTCCTGGACGCAGCGCTGACAGGTGGCGCAGAGGTCATCGACGCCAATGTCCACCGGCTGATCGATCTGCATCGGCAAGTCCGTCATCACGCAGGTGATCCGGAAGTTGGAGCCATGCTCCTTCGAGATCATTGAGCCGTGTTTGCCCAGGTGGCCGACGCCGGCTCGGATTGCCTGGGGAATCTGCATCAGGTCCTCACCGATGCCGTAGGCCTCCGCCTGCCAGCCGAGAGAGCGGATGTATTTCGCGAGCTTGTTGGCCTGTTGGTTGCCGACGCGATAGGTGCGCATCACCTCCGTCGCCCCCCGCTTGAAGGGCACGTGCAGCGCCTCCTCCCGGTTCATCACATGGCCGCAAGTGATGGCGTATTTGTAAGGGAAGGTGATGCCCTTGAGCTGGTCCTTGTCCGAATATTCGGAAATGCCGACCAAGTGGATACCGATGTCCATTGCCTTGGCCTTGACCTGCGCGGCCATGGAGGCGGGGTCTTCGACCTTCACCGGCTCCCGGGTTACAGGCCCGGCCGCGTTCCGCCGGTGCCACAGCGCTTTCATGTTCTCCCAAAACATGGACCACGGGTTGGTCATGTTGAAGAACATGTCCATGGCGGCCCAATCGATGTCGTCCCGGCCAGAGCCGCGGCCGGTATTGTGGAACACTTGATCGGGCTGGAACCAGTCTTCCCGGCCCAGCCCGTTGATATCATTACCCGACCGTTTCGGCGGCGTCTGGTAGCCGAAGGGATAGTCTGCCGGCGGCGGCGTCTGCTTGAGCTTGCTCACAGGTCGCCTCCGCCCATTATCCGGTCGATATGCAACGTTCGGCCCTCGCGCGCCGCCTGCCGTTTGGCGCGGCGCAGCTTGCGGCCCACGGTCAGCCACAGCCAGAAGATCCGCCAGATGTAGCCCGCGACGAACAGGTCCCGCCCCATCCGGGCGCGAATCCCTGGCGCATAAACCCGGAATTGCTTTTCGCTGGTGGTTTTCTCACGCGCCATCGCCGTGTCCCCCTGCATCGTCAGAACAGACCCACAGTATAGCGCATTTGAGCGTCCCATGCAGGCGACGGTTGCAGATCGCCGCCCGCTGACTTCCAATAGCGCAAATTCGCTCACCGTTGAGGCCAGTCCATGTCCGCCGCCATTTCGCTACTCGTCATCCTGACGCTGTCGGTCATGATTATCCGGACCGCTGCTGTCGCCCTGCGGCTTACCGGCGTGCCGGACGTCGTTGCTCGGTTTCAGGCGCGCTCCGCCTTCACCGGCGCGGGCTTCACCACGTCTGAGTCAGAGTCAGTGGTGAATTACCCGATACGCCGCAAGATCATTGGCTTCCTGATGGTGCTCGGCAATCTCGGACTGGTGTCCATCCTCGGCACCATCGTTGTCACCTTTCTCCGCACAAAGGCGGACACCACCGCAGTGGTCGAGCAAATCCTGTGGCTGGCCGGCATGGTCGTCGTGCTGTGGTTCGTGGCGCTGAACCCTTGGGTCGACGCTGTCATGTGCCGGATCATGGGTTGGCTCCTTCGGCGCACCACCCGGTTGGGGGAAAGCCGCACACAGCGCCTTCTACAGCTTGCCGTCGGCTATAGTCTCGACAGCCACCATGTGGTGTTGAACGACCCCGCGATTGGCCAAACCATCGGCGAGTTGCTGGGGCCGGACGCCTGCCTGGTAGGCCTGCGCCGGGCAGATGGCACCTATCAACACAAGCCGCCATCGGATATCAGCTTCGCCGCGGGCGATCTGCTGGTCTATGCCGCCCACGATCAGGCAGATCATAGCCCCTTCGAGCCGACGCCGCCCGGCGTCGCTCCGAAAGCCGGTGCGTAATGCCAGAGGGTATTGGCGGCACGGATATTCCAGGCGCAAGAAGAGTTGGAGACGGAGAATGAGCGAGGGTAATGGCCAAACCGGTGCTGCAGGCACCACCGCGCTCCACGGCGTCAAGGTGCTGGATCTGACCCAGTTTGAGGCCGGCACGTCCTGCACCGAGGCGCTGGCCTGGCTGGGCGCCGATGTCATCAAGGTGGAAAACCCTGCTGGCGGCGAACAGGGGCGGCGGTCATCTGCCGACCGGCCGGATCAGGACTCCTGGTATTTCATGGTGCTCAACGCCAACAAGCGCAGCATCACCCTCAACCTGAAGGAGGAACGCGGCAAGGCCATGCTGCGGGAGATGATCGGCCAGGCCGACATCTTCATCGAGAACTTCGCGCCGGGTGTTATCGACCGCCTGGGCTTCAGCTACGATGCCGTCAGAGCGCTCAACCCCCGCATCATCTATGCCCAGGTCAAGGGTTTCGGGCCGGGAAGCGCCTACGAGAACTACCTTTCCTTCGACATGATCGGACAGGCAACCGGCGGCGCCATGAGCATCACCGGCGAGCCCGGCGGCCGACCCTTGAAGCCGGGGCCAACCATCGGGGACACCGGCGCGGGCCTGCACTGCGCCATTGGCATCCTGGGCGCGCTTTACCAACGGCAGGCGACCGGCGAAGGCCAGAAAGTGTTCGTCGCCATGCAGGACTCCACGGTCAACCTTTCGCGCATCGCCTTTGCCGCCCAACTGATCCACAAGAAGCCGGCAGAGCGGTCCGGCAACCAGGTTAATATCGGCACCACGGCGCCGAGCGAGGTCTACAAGGCCAACGGCGACGGACCGAACGACTATGTCTACGTCTATGGCTCGCGGGCCAGCTCCGTACACTGGCACCGTCTGCTGGATGTGATCGGCCGGCCCGACCTGAAAGACGACCCGCGTTTTGCAACGCCGGAGGCGCGCCGCGATCATGTGGACGACGTCAACGCCCTGATCGCGGACTGGATGAAAGACCATGATAAATATGACGCCATGCGCATCCTCGGCGAAGCTGGCGTGCCGGCCGGCGCAGTGCTCGACACCCAGGAGATCACCGACGATCCCGGCATGCGCCAGCGGGAAATGATCGTCGAACTTGACCATCCGGAACGGGGCCGCTTCACCATGCCCGGCTGGCCGGTGAAGCTGTCGGAGAGCCACGTGCCTGTGCAGCCTGCCCCTCTCCTCGGCGCAGACAACGGCGATGTCTACGGCGGTTGGCTCGGCCTCTCCGGTGAAGAACTGGCAGCCTTGAAGAATGACGGAGTGATCTGAGACATGACCATAGGCTCCGACCTCGTCGCCCGTGCCCTCAAGCAGCAGGGCGTGCGCGATTTCTTCTTCATCATGGGCGGGCCCATGCTGGCCGTGGAGAGTGCCTGCCTGGATGCAGGCCTGCGCGGCATCGACGTGCGCCACGAGCAGGCCGGCGCCATGGCCGCCCATGCCTATGCCCGGCTCCTGAACCGGCCAGGCGTGGCCATGGGCGCGTCCGGCCCGGGCATGACCAACCTGATTACCGGCGTCGCCCACGCATGGGCCGACCGGACGCCTATGGTTGCACTCGGCGGCGCCAGCCCCAACGCCACCCGCGGGCGCGGCGTCTTTCAGGAGATCGACCAACTGGCGATGATGCAGCCCTGCACCAAGTGGGCCGACCGGGTGCTGGACGCACACCGGATACCCGAGATGATCGACCGCGCAATCCGCGAGGCCATGGCCGGCCAGGTGGGACCGGTCTATCTGGATCTGCCCGGCGACGTACTTTACGACGAAATCGACGAGGCCCGTGTTGACTGGCCCGAGCCCTGGGACCCGGCGAAACGCAGCCGTCCCGCCGGTGACCCTGCCCAGATTGCCCGGGCCATCGACCTGCTGGCCGACGCGAAAGCGCCGGTGCTGCTGACCGGCAGCGGCATTCTCTGGTCAGAGGCGGAGGCCGCGCTCCGCGCCTTTGTCGACGTCACCGGTCTGCCCTTCTACACAACGCCCCAGAGCCGCGGCGTGATCCCGGAAGACCACGACCACAGCTATCTCACCGCCCGGGGCACCGCCTTCCGGGAGGCGGATCTGATCCTGGTGGTCGGCACTCGCTTGAACTATGTGGTCGGCCACGCCGCACCGCCCCGTTTCAACGCAGACGCCACACTCATCCGCGTCGATATCGAACCAGCGGAAATTGCCGGCGGCGGCCGCACCGACCTGGGCATCACCGGCGACGCCCGCGCGGTGCTCGAACAACTCACCGCCGCCGCCCAGGGGCGTGTGACGCCGGACAGCTTCGCCGCCTGGCGCGACCGGCTGCGCGGCCGCAACGACCAGCGCGCGCCGGAGCGGGAGGCGCAACTCAACTCAGGCGACACGCCCATCCATCCCCTCCGCCTGTGCCGGGAGATACGGGACTTCATGCAGCGGGACGCCGTGCTCGTGGTGGACGGCCAGGAAATCCTCAACTACGGCCGCCAGTCGATCCCCACCCACACGGCGCGCCACCGCATCAACTCCGGTGTCTTCGGCACCATGGGCGTGGGCCTGCCGGCAGCCATGGGCGCGAAGGTGGCGAAGCCCGAGGCCCAGGTCATCGCCCTGCACGGCGACGGCTCCTTCGGCATGAACGCCATGGAGCTGGACACCTGCGTACGCCACGGCCTGCCGCTACTGGTGGTGCTCTCCAACAACGGCGGCTGGACCGCGGACCCGGACGGCGATAAGCCGGGACGCGATCTCGGCTACACCCGCTATGACAAGCTGGCCGAGGCGCTCGGCTGTTACGCCGAACACGTCACTGACCCGGAAGCCATCGCCCCGGCGCTCGCCCGCGCCCAGGCGGAGGTGGATAAAGGGCGCGTGGCCCTCGTCAACGTGGAAACCGACGGCACGGCCCGCGCGGCCACCGCCAACTTCACCCGCTATGTGACGTAGGTCCGCTAGACGTGGCGCTCGATATCCATGCTGCGATGTAAGACACGAACAACATCGATTCCGCCCTCGATCACTTTGTAGAAAACGATGTGCGCGCCGGTTGGATAGCGCCGATATCCCGCTCTTACATAGTCGATGGTTTTGCCCCGTTCGGGATGTGCTGCCAGAAGCTCCAGGCTGCGGCGTATTTCTTCGGTATAGCCGCGGGCCTGGTGCAGGCCCCATGTCTCAACCGTGTAGTCCCAGATGCCGCCAAGATCCTCTTCCGCTCTTGGCGAAAGGAAGTAGGTGGTCATTGTGCAGATTCAGCCATTTTCCTGTCGATGAAGGCATCGAAATCGAAAGCACGGGACGGTCCGCTTTCTTCTCCAGCGATGATCGCGGCGCGAAGTGCTTCGACCTTCGCCTCATGTTCTTCAAGCAGACGCAGGCCCGCCCGCAAAACATCGCTGGCATTGGCGTATCTGCCATCCGCCACCTGATCTTTCACGAAGCGCTCAAATCGGTCGCCGAGCGCAAATGATGTGTTCTTGGCCATAGTCAAAATATACCAAACTTTGGTATTAATCTCAATCCCCCGCCGTGTAGAGCCGTGCCGGGTTGTCCACCAGGATCTTGCGGCGCTGTTCTTCGTCAGGGGCCCAGGCGGCCAGCAGGTCGAGCAGGTCGCCGTCATTGGGCATGTCCACCGGTAGCTTCACGTGGGGCCAGTCCGAGCCCCAGACGCAGCGGTCGGGCGCCGCGTCGATCAGCGCCCGGGCGATGGGCGTCACATCGTCGAAGGGCGGCGTGGATTGCCGGCTGATCCGCTCCGCGCCGGAGAGCTTGACCCAGCTCTTGCCGTCGTTGACCAGCTTGAGCAAACGCTGAAAGCCGGGATTGTCGATTCCATCCTGCCCAACATCCCAGTGGCCCATATGGTCAACCACCAGGTCGCAGGGCATGTTCTCGATCTCGTCCCAGGGTGTGTCGGGGTCGGAGACGTCGATCAGCAGCTGCATGTGCCACCCCTGCCGCGCCACCTTCTTCGCCAGAAACTTCATGTAGCGAAAGCCGACTCCACCGCCGAACAGCACATTCACTCGCACGCCGCGCACGCCCGACTGGTGCAGGAAGCTGAGCTCCACATCGGTCACCTGGTCGTCGACCACAGCGATACCGCGATAGTGGGGCGTCGCCCGCAACGCCTCGAGCATCGCCTGGTTGTGGGTGCCGTGGACGCTGACCTGCACAAAGGTGCCCCGCTGGATGCCGAGGGTCGCGTGCAGCGCCATCAGACTGTCGAGGGGCGCGTCCGGCGGCGTATAGCTGCGGTCCTCCACAAAGCCATAGCGGGTGTCGATCACGTGGAAATGGGTGTCCCAGGCGCCATCCGGCATCTGGAAGGCGGGGGCATGGGGCGCCGGGTCCGGGCCCGGTATGTCGACGGTATAGCTTTTTGCTGTCATGCGGCGACTCCTTGGTCGAAGCCTAGCCAAAGCCGGGTTAACAGAAAATGGCAAAATCCACGCCTATCCCTCGTTCCATTGCTCTCTTGCCGGACCTCTTCTGTGGCCCCCACGCATCCCCGCTTGCCTCCCCCTCTTGCGTCTGTGGCGCGTCATCCACTAGCTTTGCTGAAATCGAGCGGAATACCGGAGTATCCCGATGCCAAAAGCACTGAGCGACGCCCAGGTGGCGCAATATCACGATGAGGGCTACTGCTTTCCCCACCGCGTGCTGGATGCCGACCAGGTGGCCGACATCCGCCGTCAGATCGAGGCCTATGAGGCCGAGAATGACGGCAAGATCGCCGGGCAAAAGCGCAACAAGAGCCACCTGCTCTTCAAGTGGCTGGACGACCTGATCCGCAACGACGAGATGCTGGACTGCATCGAGGACCTGATCGGCCCCAACATCCTCTGTTGGAACACCCTCTTCTGGATCAAGGAGCCCGGCGCCAAAAGCTATGTGGGCTGGCACCAGGACAGCCGCTACTGGGGCCTGACCGAGGACAAGCTGGTCACGGCCTGGGTCGCGCTCTCCGAGGCCTCCGTGGAGGCGGGCTGCATGCGCGTGTTGCCCGGCAGCCACCGGCGAGAGGCGCTCGAGCATGAGGACCGCTACAACGACGACAACATGCTGACCCGCGGGCAGGAGATCTCGGAGACGATCAACGACGCCGACACCGTCTACATGCCGCTGCGCGCCGGCGAGGTCTCCTTCCACAACATCAAGACCGCCCACGAATCCGGCGCCAACATGAGCCAGGATCGCCGCATCGGCGTCTCGCTCCACTTCATCCCACCGTCGGTCGCCCAGGTCGTCGGCGACTGGGACTGCGCCGCCCTCGTCCGCGGCCAGGACACCCACGGCCATTTCGAGCACACCCCCCGCGTCCCCGCAGACCTCGACCCCGACCTCGTCGCCTATCACACCATGGCCAGCAGCAAGATTAGCGAAGTGCTGTATCACGGGGCCGATCAGAAGCTGGGGAAGCTGTAACGCGCGTTTTTGTTGCCCTATCGCTCTGGTATAAGATGGCGGGCGCTGAAGCAGCACAGCAGTAGCGTAAAAAGGTGCGCGCTCAAGCAGCGAAGCGGTAGCGCGGAAAAACATGTCCATCTGGAACAAGCTCAAGAAAGACGTGCTCGACGGGCCTTTGGGTGCGGTGCTGAATGCTGCGCAGAAGAAGGTGGACGAGATATCGGAGGCCGTCTCCGAGCGCATGTCCGCGCGGAAGGATGCGACGAAGCAGATCGCCTTTACCACCGCCGTGATCGTGCTGGGCGCGAAGATGGCCAAGGCCGATGGCGTGGTGACGCGGGACGAGGTGGACGCGTTCAAACAGGTGTTTCAGGTGGAGGCGGCAGCGGCCAAGGGGGTCGCGCGGGTGTTCAACATCGCCAAGAAGGATGCCCACGGCTTTGAGCCCTATGCCCGGCAGGTGGCGCGGCTGTTCCGGGAGCAGCCGGCCGTGCTCGAGCAGCTCATCGACGCGCTCTTCCACATCGCCAAGGCGGACAACCAGTATCACCCCGGCGAGAAGGCGTTTCTGGAGAAGGTCGGCGAGATTTTCGGCTTCGACCGGCGCACCTTTTTGCGCATCGAGGCCAAGCACACGGTGGCGGGCGCGGACGATCCTTATCGCGTGCTGGGCGTCGCCGCCTATGCGCCTGACGAGGAGGTGCGCGCGGCCTATCTGACCCTGGTGCGCGAGCATCACCCGGACACGCTCATGGCCCAGGGCCTGCCCGAGGAATTCGTCGAGCAGGCCAACACCCGCATGGCCAAGATCAACGCCGCCTGGGATGCGGTGGCCAAGGACCGCGGGCTGGACTGACGGGCTTTTTTGGTGTTGCGGCGCCAGTCCTCTCTTTCACACCACCCCGGCCGACCGTAGGGAGAGCCGGGGACCAGAAATTGCCCGCGCTCGTCCCTGGTCCCCGGATCGGCTTCGCCATCCGGGGTGGTGTTCAGGGTCGTGGTGTATCCATTTTTCGTCATCCCCACGAAAGCGGGGATCTAGAGCGGAATGCACGGCCTTCTGGATTCCCGCTTTCGCGGGAATGACGTGATGGGCATGAGAGGACCATCGCCGCCTACAGGAACGACCGCCAGATCAGGAACAGGCCGAGCAGGATCACCGCGGTGAAGAAGGCGCGGCGGAAGGCGGTCTCGGAGATGCGGCGGCGCACGGCCAGGCCCACGGCCATGCCGGCGAAGGCGGGAATCAGCGCCAGGGCGGAGACGCCGCCCAGGTCCGTGTTCAGCACCCCCACCAGGGCCAGACCCGCGCCGAAGCCGAGGGCGGAGACCATGAACAGGACGCCCATGGCCTGGACGAAGGCGTCCCGGGTGAAGCCGAGGGCCTGCAGATAGAACATGCCCGGGATGCCGAAGGTGCCTGTCAATCCGGTGACAAAGCCGTTCACCGCGCCCACCGCTGGCGCGAGAACCGGATGCCAGCGGCCGGGGGACGGGATCTGCGGCGTCGCCAGGCTGATCACGCCATAGAGCACCACGAGGATGCCGAGGATGCCCTTCAGGATTTCGCCGTCCGTGCGGGAGAGGATGTCGACCCCCAGCCAGATGCCCCCGAGCGACACCAGCAGCAACGGCCAGGTGCGGCGCAGGATGTGCCAGAAATGGGGGCCGGCCAGCGCCTGCCATACGTTGGTCAGGATCGCCGGCAGCAGGATGATCGCCACCGCCGCGCGAAAGTCGGTCACCGTCGACATAATCAGCAGCGAGATTGTCGGCAGGCCCAGGCCGACCACGCCCTTCACCAACCCGGCCAGCAAAAAGCAGCCGACGACGCTCAGCAACAGTTCTGTACTCCACAGCTCCATGGGCCGGGTGATAACCGACCCCTGCCCGTCACGCCAGCCCGCCGCACCAGCCCCGCATACCAGCCGCGACCTCGCGGTAGGCCGGGGCCAGGCGGGACAATTGCCGCGCGGGTATGAGGCGGCGGCAAACTTGGTTATGGTGCCCCTCGCAAATCTGATTTCCACTTCAGCCTGCCACTCCATCCTGTCACTTCAATCCGGCCCGGCGGCACTCACCCTGCCCCTGAGGCTGCATCTGTAAAAGCCATGGCCCAGCCCCCCCTGATCTCCCTGCGCGATGCCCGCGTGACCTTTGGCGGCGACCCGTTGTTCGACGGCGTCGAGCTGCATCTGGCGCGTGGTGAGCGTGCGGCGCTTGTGGGGCGCAACGGCAGCGGCAAATCCACCCTGATGAAATGCATCGTCGGCGCGCTGGAGCAGGATGGCGGCGAGCGCTATTGCGAACCGGGCGTCGAGATCGCCTGGCTGGAGCAGGACCCGGTCTATGAGGGCGGGCAGACGGTCTTCGACTTTATTGCCATGTCCGGCGGCGAGACCTACGAGGTAGAAGCCGCGCTCAACCGCATGGATCTGGACGGCGCGCGGGACTGCGCGACGCTCTCCGGCGGCGAGAAGCGGCGCGCGGCGCTGGCCCGCACCTTCATCCGCCCGCCCGATGTGTTGTTGCTGGACGAGCCCACCAACCACCTGGATCTCGCCACCATCGAATGGCTCGAGCGGACCTTGAACGACTTCAAGGGTGCTCTGCTGGTGGTCAGCCACGACCGGACCTTCCTGACCAACGTGACCAACCGCATCTTCTGGCTGGAGCGCGGAACGGTGCGGAGCGCGGACAAGGGCTTCGGCCATTTCGACGACTGGGTGCAGGAAACCCTCGAAATCGAGGAAGCTGCAGCCCGCAAACTGGACTCCAAGCTGGTCGACGAGGCGCGTTGGCTGCTGCGCGGTGTCACGGCCCGGCGGAAACGCAACCAGGGCCGGCTGCGTAAGCTCGAGGACATGCGCGCCCAGCGGGCGTCGCTCCTGCAAACTACCGGCCGGGTCAAGGCCAAGATCGAGGATGGCGAAATCCGTTCCCGGCTGGTGATCGAGGCGAAGTCGATTACCAAGCGCTTCGCGCCCGCAGGTGGAGATGACCGCAATAGCGATGGCCTCCTGATCATCGAGGACTTCTCCACCCGGATCCTCCGCGGCGACCGCATCGGCATTCTGGGGCCGAACGGCGCCGGCAAGACGACGCTCCTGCGCATGCTGATTGGCGACATGGCGCCGGACCATGGCCATGTGCGCATCGGCAAACAGTTGCGCAAAGCCTATTTCGACCAGCAGCGCGCCCAGCTCGATCCCAAGGCGACCTTGCAAAGCACCCTCTGTGGCCCCGGCTCCGACGTCGTCAACGTGCTCGGCCACATGCGCCACGTGCGGGCCTATCTGAAGGACTTCCTGTTCGATCCGAGAAAGGCCGATCAGAATGTCGGCTCGCTTTCGGGCGGCGAGCGCAACCGGCTGTTGCTGGCGCAGATCCTGACCCGGCCGAGCGACCTGCTGATCCTGGATGAGCCCACCAACGACCTGGACATGGACACCCTCGACCTGCTGCTCGACCTGCTGTCGGACTATACCGGCACCCTGCTGCTGGTCAGCCATGACCGTGACTTTCTGGACAAGACCGTCAGCAGCACCATCGCCATGGAAGGCAATGGCGGCGCCACCGAGTATCCCGGCGGCTACAAGGACTACCTGTCCCAGCGGAAGCAGCAGGCCGCGCCATCCGAGAAATCCAATTCGGCCCAAACCAAAATGGACCCGGGGAAACCGGCGCCGGCGAAACCAAAACAACGCTCCCAACTGACCTACAAGGACCAGCGGGAACTGGACGGCCTGCCTGACGTGATCGCCGGACTGGAAGCTGAGATCGAGGCGCTGGAAGCCGCGCTTGCAGATCCAAAACTGTTCGAGCGCGACGGAGAAGCCTTCAACACCAAGGCCCGCCGGCTGGAAGAGACGCAGGTGGAACTTGTGGAAGCGGAAAACCGCTGGCTTGAGCTGGAGTCCCAGCGGGAAGAGATCGAAGCGCGGCGCATCTCGTCCGGGGCCGGGGGCGCCGCCTGATGCCGATTGGGCGCCTCCTGTTGCTGAGCCTGGTGACCGTCGGCTGGGGGCTCAACTTTGTCGCCGCCAAATGGGGCTATGCCGACTTCGAGCCGATGTTGCTGCTCGCCCTTCGCTTCCTGTTTGTCGGGCTTATTCTGCTCCCCTTCTGCACCTACCCACGGGGCAAGATGCTGCACATTCTGGGGCTCAGCTTCGTGCTCGGCACCGTGCATTTCGGCCTCATGTTCACGGGCATCAAGGAAGTCGACGCAGGGGTTGCGGCCATTGCGATCCAGACCCAGGTGCCCTTCGCCGCCCTGCTGGCCGCCCTCGTGTTCAAGGATTATCTCGGCTGGCGGCGAGCGCTGGGCATGATCCTCGCCTTTTCCGGGATGGTGCTGATCGCGGGGGAGCCGCGCATGGAAACCAGCCTGCTCTCCCTCGGCATGGTGATTCTCGCCTCCATGGTCTGGGCGGTCTCGACGGTGCAGGTGAAGTTGATGGGCGAGGCGCCGCCTTTTTCGGTGCTGGCCTGGAGCAGCATTTTCGCCGCGCCGCAGCTATTCGGTCTGTCCCTGCTGCTGGAGGACGATCAATGGGGGCAGATCACCAACGCCGCATGGTATGGCTGGGGAGCCGTGGTTTACATGACCCTCGTCGTCAGCGTCTTCGGCTATGGTGTCTGGTACACGACCCTTCGCCAATATGACGTGAACCAGGTGATGCCCATTACCCTTCTGGTGCCCCTGTCCGGCGTGGCGTCCGGCGCGTGGATCCTGGGCGAGACCATGACCTGGCTGATGTGGCTGGGTGCGGCGCTGACCCTGGCCGGCGTGGCGATCATCATTCTGCGGCGGCCGCGCACCGGCCAGGCGCCCCTCAAAGCCTGATATGAAGGCGTGAGCGCAAACTATGAATCTGGTGGACCGGCCCTCACCTAACTTCAATGACCGTCCGGCGGACAAGCCGGTAAGCATTCTGCTGCTGCACTATACCGGCATGAAAACTGCGGCAGCGGCGCTGGAACGGCTCTGCGACCCGGCCGCCGGGGTCAGTGCCCACTACACAGTGGACGAAGACGGCACGGTCTATGTCCATGTGGCAGAGGACAAACGCGCCTGGCATGCGGGCGTCAGCTACTGGGCTGGAGAGACGGACATCAACGGCATTTCCGTGGGTGTGGAGATCGTCAATCCCGGCCATGAATTCGGCTACCGGCTGTTTCCGAACCGACAACTCGATGCGGTCGCTGATCTCTGCCTCGGCATCCTCGGTCGCCATGCCATTCCACCGCACCGGGTGCTGGGTCATTCCGATGTGGCGCCGGGCCGGCGGCAGGACCCAGGCGAGCTGTTCCCCTGGCAGGACTTTGCCGCCCGCGGCGTTGGCCTTTGGCCAGGGCCGTCCTCGGCTCCAGAGCCCCCAGATATCCTGACTCTGCAACGGCAGCTTCGGGACGTTGGCTATGATTGTCCGGAATCCGGGATCGCCGATGCCGCCACCGCCGAGATCGTTTCGGCATTCCAGCGCCACTTCCGGCCCGGCCAGATTGACGGCATCGCAGACGCTGAAACCGCCGGCTGCGCCGCTGCTCTGCTGCAGCGGATTCCAACAAAGTAAATGCCGCGACGGCGCGGCTACCATTCTGCTTGACGGTTTGTTATGGGCCCAGCGGGTTTAACG